>CAZGJF010000018.1:0-44059 GCA_964526595.1 uncultured Akkermansia sp.
CCAAAAAACAGTTTGTTTGAAATCTGAAAATGGGTTTTTAGACGAACTGACGTTGGGTGCAATTATCGCAGAAACCATAAACTTAAAAAATAAAAATTATGAAAGCATTAATTAGAAAGATATATTCAAAATTGAAAAAGTATGGCAATTGGAGCCCAAAAATTGAAAAATATAACAACCTAATATCTATAGGAACAAAATATGGCGGATGGACAATTCCTGATAATTTTTTAAATAATGATTCCATTGTATATTTAGCTGGCGCAGGAGAAGATATTTCATTTGATGTTGGAATTGCTGAAAAATATGGAAGCAAAGTGTATATATTCGACCCTACTCCTAGAGCAAAAACACATTTTGACTCATTAATGAATGGGATAAAACAAAACAAAAAAGTCTCAATAAATAATAGTAAGACTGACTTTTATCAAATAAAAAATGAAAATATAGAGAACTTAGAATTTATTGAATTAGGACTTTGGAATAAAGAAGAGAAACTTAAGTTTTATGCACCCAAAAACCCTGAACATGTTTCTCATTCATTAGTAAATCTTCAAAAGACTGAAGATTATTTTATAGCAAAAGTTGATAGGTTATCTAACATTATGAAACAACAAAATCACAAATACATTGACTTACTAAAAATTGACATAGAAGGTGCAGAGTATAAGGTCATTGAAAGTATACTAGAAGATAAGGTGAAAATTAAGGTCTTATGTGTTGAGTTCGATGAAGCGCACAATCCACTGGATAATAAATACATTGATAGAATTAAAGATTCTGTTACAAAACTTATGAAATATGGATATAAGATTATTTATGGTAATTCATATCTTAATTATACATTCATTTTAGATAAAGAATTCAACAACTAACTGCACACAACACACAATTTAGCAAATGTAAGGGAGAAGGAATAAATTAGGGCATTGTTGCCCGCATCGGGCTTTTGTTTCGAGGGATAGTGACGCGCTCCGAAAAACGCCACTTGCTATATTGTCAACCGTTATGCCTAAGCGTAAAAAGACAGTGCAACCCTGAAAGTGACAACTGAAAAACGGAGATTTTGCAACCTGACAAATTATGCGGACTGACATAAAAACGTTCTTTAACAAACTGACACGGTAAGATAATCCGACTCGCAAACCGACCTGAATGTTTTTAAAATTTTGTCAACCGAACACTGTAAAATTATTTTAGCCAGCAGAACATTGGCACATTACCAAAACCGCTCCATCCGACCCACAACCCAAGTTTTGCAAAAGAGCCAAATAAGCGAAGCGATTCACGAGCACCTAATAAAAACAAACAGCGTTTGGTTTTTTCTCCTGCAAAATATGTTGATGACCATACATTGCTTGAATTCCGAGTTGATTTTTGCCAATTGCCTTACGAAATATACCGTCTGAATCGCTGATTTTTGTGATAAATATTATTGTTATGATAAATGAACAGTATAAATATTCTAAATTAACGTCCAAAATAATTGGGTGTGCAATGACTGTCCATAAAACATTGGGTAATGGTTTTCAGGAAATTATTTATCAGCGAGCATTAGCAATTGAAATGAGCTTAGCAGGAATTGAATATCAAAGAGAATTTGAAATGCCAATATTTTATAGAGAGGAACATATTGGAACAAGGCGTGTAGATTTTTTAGTAGAAGGTGTTATTTCGGTTGAAATAAAGGCAATTACTAAATTGGAAGATGTTCATTTAGCACAGGCAATCAACTATTTAGAAGCATATAATCTTGAGGTAGGTTTGCTAATTAATTTTGGAGAAACAAGTTTGAATTTCAAACGACTGACAAATAAAAAATTCATTCAATCACAAGAATTAAATAAATCAAAGTTCAGACAATGAAAGAGAAAAACATAGAAAATACAGGAGCAAAATACTCAGAAATGTTGGTGCAACTTGTTGAGCAATTTGACGAACTTTTGCCTGAAACATTGACTTTTGAAGACACTTTGGAAGTTGGTATAGAAGCTTGGAACTTAGCAAACAATAAAGAACGTTTAAATGACCAGATGTTTCAAAAAGAATTGAAGGCGCATAATTATAGTGATGTAGTTGAAAAAATGGTTGAGTATAAATTGCAGCATTTCGCTGACCACAAAAATATCATTGTTGATTTTAGCACTGAAAACGATATTCTTCAGATAAAAAGCCAAACATTAGAGCAACATTTTAACAGTTTGTTGTCAAGTATGATTAATATAAATCCAACAAAAAAGTGATTGGGACAATTCCATATTTCTACGAAAGTATCAATCGCAACGCCATTGTGGTAAAACCGAAAAAGCCGTTGTTTGATTGGATAAATTTCATTTATCCCGAAAGTCCTGTTTACGTGAAGGAAGAAGGAAATATCTATCTCATTCGGGAAATGGACAGCAACGAAACAATAGAAAAATGGCTGAAACGAAATTTTGACCAAATTTTTCAGAACGAACTAAACGATTGGCACACAAACGAAAAAGATTGGCCACAAAAAAGAACATTCAAGATTTTTCAAGAATGGTTTGAATATGAAATACATTCAATGGTTTTAGACCTTGAAGAAACAGATATAACAAAAGATTAAATGAGACTAAAGCACTATCAGGAAAAGGTTTTAAAGTACCTCAAAGAATATTTGAGTGCTTTGGCTGATGCTAAAAAAGAGTTTGAGGAAATTGCCGAACTCGAACCGCATTTGGCAAAGCATATCAATTTTCCGAAAGAGGCTTGGGAAAAGGCAACAGGACGTTTGGTTTACCATTCCAAAACCAACGGATTAGACTAGCTATTGCCCGACATTTATTTGAAAGTTCCCACAGGAGGCGGAAAAACTTTGGTGGCTTGCCACGCAATTGACTATATCCAAAAAACCTATCTCAACAAACAAACAGGATTGATTTTGTGGGTTTTGCCATCCACTCAAATTTATCGTCAAACTATTTCAGCATTAAAAAATCGTGAGCATCCATACCGTCAGGTTTTGGTTATTTCAAGTGGTGGCAGAATACTAATCAAGGAAAAAACAGTAATGTTTAATCGCCTTGATATTGAAGAAAATTTGGTGGATTTAATGCTGATGCTTCCTTCTGCCAATCGTCAAAACAATGGGTTTAAATTAGTACAACTTCAATTTTTTTTAGATAGATAACCCATTATCGTTTGTTTGAGAATTTGATTATTTGATGGAATAAGAAGAATAATTGGGTAGAAAATTGTGGAGTTTAACTGTTTACAAAAGAGTTTTTCTATTTTTGTTGCCATAAACCAATTTCGATGGATTTAAAAAGTATTATTTCAATTTCAGGAAAACCAGGACTTTACAAAGTAGTAGCTCAAGGTAAAAACAGTATCATCGTTGAGTCTCTGATTGACAAAAAGCGTCAGCCCGCCTACGCTTCAGACAAGATTTCGTCATTGAGCGATATCAGTGTTTACTCAGTAGAGCAGGATGCTTCTCTCGTTTCTATTTTGAAATTGATATTTGATAAGGAAAAAGGTAAATCGTGTATATCTCACAAGGAAGATATCAATGTTTTAAAGTCTTATTTACTTGAAATCTATCCGACTTTCGATCAAGAAAGAGTTTATGACTCAGATGTCAAAAAGATATTTCAGTGGTATAATCTTCTGCTTGAGTCAGGATTACTTTCTTTTGAAGATGTGGTTGAAGAAAAATCTTTGGATGCTTCAAGTTCAAATGAAAAAGCGACAAAAACGAATGCTAAAGCTACTGATAAAAGTAAAACTGTAACGAATAAGAAGGCAGCTCCTTCAGGTTCAACGAAAGCAGTAAAGTCGAGCGTGAGCAAAAAATCTACTCCGGTTAAAACCGGTAGTAGCAGGGGTAAGTAGGTTAAGCGCCTCTAATTCACCAATGATTTTGATCACTTGTGACAAATTTGGTATCAGCTAAGATTAAAATGTTTTTCTACTTCATCAGCAATGTATCCTCCAATTGCCAAAGATGCAGTTGCAGCAGGTGATGGTGCATTTAATACATGGATTGACTTACCGTAATATTCAATTCTGAAGTCGTCTCGAGTATCTCCATCTTGTGCTAGAAGCAATGCTCTAACACCTGATCTGCCAGGTTTAATGTCTTCCATTGTTAGTGATGGTACCATGCGTTGTAAGGTTTTCAAAAATAATTTTTTGGAGAATGCCCGCCGGTATTCATTTATACCAAATGATATGTTTTGAAGGAACAAATTCCAGGTTCCTCTATAAGTCAAAGCATCCCACGTGTCTCGGAATGAGAAATCAGTTTTTCCGTATCCCTCGCGTTTGAATGTGAATACCGCATTTGGACCACATTCAACTTCGTTGTCAGTCATTCGCGTGAAATGAACTCCCAAAAATGGAAAGTCAGGGTTGGGAACAGGATAGACCAAATTTTTAATTTTGTGTTTTGCTTGATCCGTCAATTCATAATAATCTCCACGAAAACCAACCACTTTTTCCTTCAAATAGACCCCATCTTTTCGAGCAAGTCTATCAGCTTGAAGACCTGCACAGAAAACCAAGTATTCAGCTTTTATGATCCCCTTATTGGTGATAATGTTTGATTCGGTTTCTCCTTTTTCAATGTCCATAACTTCATGTCCCAATAGTAGCTTACTATTAGGATTCTTTACCAAGGCTAATTCAACCATTTTTTCTGTAGCGCCTCTGAAGTCAATAATACCTGTGCATGGGACTCTAATTCCCCCGATACATTCAACAAATGGCTCATATTCTTTTACTTGTTGCGCAGTAATTTTTTCGATTCCCTCAATCTTATTTTCAAGACCAATTTGATAAATACGCTCCATGTGTGGTAATTCTGAAACATCAGTTGCTACAACAACTTTACCACATATATCGTGTTTGATACCATGTTCTTTTGCAAATGCAACTAGTTCGTGTCTTCCCTGAATGCAATTTTTAGCTTTCAACGACCCGGGTTTATAATATAATCCTGAATGAATAACGCCCGAATTATGACCGGTTTGGTGGTCTGCAAGTTGATTCATTTTCTCAATCAGAACGATGTTTTTGTTGGGATATTTTAATTGTAATTTGTAGAGCGTTGCAGCACCTACAATTCCTCCACCAATGACTGCTATATCATATTTCATAACTTTCAATTCTGTTTGATTGCAAAGGTAATAATAAACGTAGTTTGTATTTAATTTCGTGATTACTCATTTTTTATAAAGTTTGTGGGTAATATATAGCTTTAATCTTCGATATTCTATATGTTTAATTAACTTTGTTTAGTCCATTATTATCTTATGTTTTGAAGCGTCTGTACGTTTTTAGTATCAGGTCCTTTGTAGGCCCCTTTTTAATAACACTTGTCATATCCATGTTTATCCTTATCATGCAATTTCTATGGAAATATATTGATGATTTGATGGGTAAAGGACTTAACAGTTGGATTATTCTAGAGTTGTTATTCTTTGTTTCTGCCAGTTTAATTCCCCTAGCACTACCACTTGCGATCTTGCTTTCTTCGATCATGACGTTTGGTAATTTTGCTGAAACTAACGAATTAACTGCTTTAAAATCAAGTGGTTTATCGCTTTATCAAATTATGAAGCCACTAACGGTTGTTGTTGTTTCTATTGCATTATTTACATTCTATTTTGCAAATTATGTGATTCCTGTTGCAAATTTTAAATGGCACTCTTTGATTTATGATATCCAAAACACTAAAATATCAACAATTATCACGCCCGGTGTTTACAGTAAAGAGCTAGATGGCTATGCAATCAAAATAAGTGAGGGAGATGAAAGTCATTTCAAAGAAATCCTGATACATGACCATACCATGCCCAACGAAATAAAGACGATACGTGCTAAAGATGGGAAAATTTATAAATCAGAAAATGGAAAGCATGTATTTTTTGAATTAAACGATGGCTATGTAAATGAGGAGTTGGCACCTCAAGCACCCTCCTACCTACCAAATGGAAAGCTACATCCCAATTCATTCAATCAACATCCCTCAAGACGTTCAACTTTTGATAAAGGTGTTTACAAAATTGATCTCCAAGGATTTTCTTTTCAGCGGTCAGACGACAAATTATTTGCCGATAAACACGAAATGTTGAATGTATTTCAAATTTATCATTCGATTGACTCCATCAATCAAAACAAACAAAAAATTAGTGACGATTTTTCAAGAGGTATTACCAATGAACACTCGTTTATTCAATCCTTACATTTCAAGTCTGACTCTCTAAATGGAAGCTACAAATCCGATATCTCATCAATGGAAAGACCAAAAGTCATTGACTTCAAACGACTCAATAATAATGAAAAGTTACTTGCAATCCAGCTGGCACAATCGAAACTTCGAAGAAAAAATCAAACCATACAATCACAATTGGAGTATTTGAATAGCATTGATCGTGATATAGATGGCTATTGGATTGAATTTCACCGGAAATTCGCCTTAACATATGCCATAGTAGTCCTATTTTTTATTGGAGCTCCATTGGGAGCCATTGTCAAGAAAGGTGGTTTTGGTGCCCCGGTTGTAATCGCTTCACTTTTATTTATGATTTACTTCGTTTTAATTAGTATTGGGGAAAGTTTAGCCTCATCTCAGGTTGTCTCTCCGTTTATCGGAATGTGGTTTGCTTCGTTTGTGTTAAGTCCGATTGCATACCTGTTTATGCGGGCTGCCGCAAATGATTCTCCTGTTTTTTCAAAAGAATCATGGTTCAAGAAAATTAAAATAGCAAAAACTAAAAATGCGACTCCTTTATCTCACGCATAAACCGGTTTTTCCTATAGTTGATGGAGGATGTAAGGCAATGTACCAATTCTTGCAATGTCTATTTGACAATCACTATTCAATCAAGCATATTTGTCTTTCTACTCAAAAACATATGTTTGATTTGAGTCAATATCCGGATGATTTAGCCAAAAAAATTCATCCTCAAAGCTGCTCAATCAATACTTCTTTGAATTATTTGGCTGCGATCAAACATCTTTTTATCAACAAATCATACAACGTTTCACGGTTTGACACACCAATCATGCATGAAAAAATAAATGAAGAACTCTTGCAACAAAAGTATGACTTAGTGATTCTTGAAAGTATCTTCTTAAGTCCCTACATAGAAACGATCAGAAAAAGCAGTAGAGCCAAAATACTTATCCGAACGCATAATGTAGAATACACACTTTGGGAGCAACAAGCAAAAAAAACATCTTCCATAATCAAAAAATGGTATCTAAAAAAGCTGGCAAAAGATCTAAAAAAAGCTGAATTAGAAGCCTTGCAAAAAGTCGATCTGGTAGCAACAATTACAGATGAAGATGAACACAATTTTAGACAGGCTGGTATCACAACAAGCATTTTCACACTACCAGTAACTCTAAAACCAAGTACTTTACCAATTAATTCCATTTCATGCAAAATTTGTTTCATTGGTGCCATGAACTGGCAACCCAATAGAGAAGCATTAAATTGGCTCATTGATGAGATTTTTCCTATTCTGAAACACAAAATTCCAAATATAGAATTGCATATAGCCGGATCATTTATTGGTGATTTGCTTCAAGAGAACAAAGATGAAGCGATTGTTGTCCACGGCTTCGTAAATGATTCAACAACCTTTTTGACCTCTCATGGAATTTTGGTATTACCCATTAAAAGTGGCTCCGGTGTGCGAATTAAATTACTTGAAGCGATGAGTTTGGGAGTTCCTTGCATAACAACAAGCAAAGGAGCCGAAGGAATTCGAAACAAAGATGCTGTTTTTATTGCGGAAACAACTGAAGCCTTCATTGATGGTATAACAACTTTGCTCACTTCAGAATTTCTATGTCAAAAATTATCACAAAATGCTAAGACTTACATCCAACATAATCATTCGACTGAATTGATTTCAAACTTAATTCGAAAAGAGATTGAAGGCAACTAAATTAAAATTAATAATCATTGTCTCTCGTTTTCCTTATCCACTAGAAAAGGGTGATAAACTCAGGGCATTTAACCAAATCAAAGAATTGTCAAGTTGTTTTGAAATTCATTTAATTGCAATAACAAAAAAAAACATCGATGAAAAACATAAAAATCAACTTAGCGCATATTGTAAATCAATTCATTTCATTCGAATAAATTTTTGGACAATATTCATAAATAGTATCCTCAGTTTGCTAACCAAACGACCTTTTCAAGTTGGCTATTTTTATTCATTGGTGGGTCAACGAAAAGTAAATCAATTGATAAAATCAATCAAACCTGACCATATTTATGCTCAATTAATTCGCACATCAGAATATGTCAAAAACTACCATTTTTGCTCCAAAACGTTAGACTACATGGATGCTTTATCGGTTGGTATTGAACGAAGAATTCCCAAAGCACCTTGGCATCTCAGATGGCTTTTCAAGCAAGAACATCATCGTTTGAGAAACTACGAACGGGTCATTTTTGACTACTTCGAACACACAACTATCATAAGTGAACAGGATAAAATGCTGATTCCACACCCAAATAAAAACAAAATCAGTTGCGTTCCAAACGGAATTGCCGAGTCTTTCTTTGAGCCACTTGAGATTTCTAAAAAGTACGATATTGTTTTTGTTGGTAATCTTAACTATGCACCAAATATCGAAGCTGTGAGTTATATTGCTCATAAAATACTTGCAGCAAGTCCCGGTATTTCATGTTTGATAGCAGGTGCCAACCCAAGTAACGTAGTTGAAAAAATTTGCAAAAAATCTCCTCGAATAACGTTATTGAAATCTCCTGTAGATATCCGAACCGCCTATTGTAGTGGAAAAATTATGGTTGCACCGATGACGATGGGAACAGGAATGCAAAACAAATTGTTGGAAGCAATGGCTTTAGGAATTCCATGCATCACAACAAAATTGGCTAATAATGCCATAAAAGCTATACACAATGAATCAATTATGGTGGCTGATACTGAAGAGGAGTACATCAATACAATTCACAAATTGTTAGAAGACCCTGAATTTTATTCTTTCATTGCAAAAAATGGTCAATCTTACATAAGGGATAACTATTCTTGGAACAAAACTTCTTCCGGATTAATTGAATTAATATATGCTTAAACAGATTATTCGTTCTAAATAACCCTTACGGGGGATATTTTAGATTACTTTTGTGCAAGTAAAAAATATGGAATTTCAATTAGATACTATTGACGAAGCCATTGAGGAACTAAGACAAGGGCGTGTCATCATTGTTGTGGATGATGAAGATCGTGAAAATGAAGGAGATTTTGTTACTGCAGCAGCGAATGCTACACCGGATGTAATCAATTTCATGGCCACACATGGTCGAGGATTGATTTGTGCTCCTTTGACAGAAGAACGATGCGATGAATTAAAGCTCGATTTAATGGTCAGTACAAATACTGCAGCTTATGAAACTCCTTTTACTGTTTCTGTAGACCTGATAGGACATGGTTGTACAACGGGGATATCGGCTGCTGACCGTTCCAAGACAATATTAGCTTTAATAAATCCCCATTTAAAGCCTGAAGAGCTTGGTAAACCCGGACATATTTTTCCATTGCGAGCAAAAAAAGAAGGTGTTCTTCGAAGAGCTGGGCATACTGAAGCTGCAGTTGACCTTTCGAGATTAGCAGGCTTTGATCCCGCTGGAGTCATTGTAGAAATATTGAATGAAGACGGAACGATGGCTCGTTTACCCGAATTAATATCAATCAAACAAAAATTCAAGCTTAAAATCATCTCAATTGCTGATTTAATTAAGTACCGTGTAAAAAATGAATCACTGATTGAACGCATTGTTGATGTTAAGATGCCTACAATATTTGGTGACTTTGAATTAATTGCCTTTAAAGAAATTAACAGAGACTTTGAGCACTTGGCTTTAATTAAAGGAAACTGGGATAAAGATGAGCCGGTACTGGTCAGAGTTCATTCATCTTGTATGACAGGTGATATCTTTGGCTCATGTCGCTGCGACTGTGGCCCCCAACTGCATAAAGCCATGGAGAAAATTGAACAGGCAGGTAAAGGTGCCATTATCTATATGAATCAGGAGGGTCGAGGAATCGGTCTGTTGAATAAGTTAAAAGCATATAAATTGCAAGAAGAAGGGTACGATACGTTGGAAGCTAATATTAAACTTGGGTTCAAGGGAGATGAAAGAGATTATGGAATTGGCGCACAGATTATCAGAAACTTGGGAATCACTAAAATGAAACTAATGTCCAATAACCCTACAAAACGATCCGGCTTAATTGGATACGGACTCGAAATCGTAGAGACCGTTCCTCTTGAAATCGAAGGAAACATTCATAACGAATCTTACCTCAAAACTAAAAGAGATAAGATGGGGCATCAACTCAAACTTGACAAATGATATTGACAGCCAAAAGCATTGAGAAATCCTATGGCTCTATCAAAGTACTTAAAGGAATTAATTTAGAAGTACATAAAGGAGAAATTGTTTCAATTGTCGGATCTTCCGGTGCCGGAAAAACGACCTTACTTCAACTTTTGGGGACCTTAGAAAATCCGGATAAAGGTAGCATTGTAATTGACGGAATTGAAACGACATCAATAAGTACTAAAAAGTTAGCTGCATTTCGTAATCAATCTATTGGCTTTATTTTTCAATTTCATCAACTTTTACCCGAATTTACTGCCGAAGAGAATGTCATGTTGCCTGCTATGTTCAAGGGATCATCAATGAAAGAAGCCCGCAATCAAGCAGCAGATTTACTCACATTATTGGGTTTAGCAGATAGAATAAATCATAAACCGGGAGAAATGTCTGGAGGAGAACAACAACGTGCTGCCGTTTGCAGAGCTTTAATTAACCGCCCTAAAATCATTTTCGCAGATGAACCTTCAGGCAATTTAGATTCTCAAAATGCAAACGAACTGCATCAGTTATTTTTTGACTTGAGAAAAAGTTTTAACCAAACTTTTGTTATTGTAACACACAACGAAGAACTAGCTGAAATGGCGGATCGAAAGCTGATTATGAAAGATGGTATTTTTTTGAATAGTTAGGGAGTATTGTTGATTCCTCTCTTTACTTTATTTAACTGAATTACCAATTGTTAACAAATCTTGCTCAGTTTGAAATCCGATGATCATTTTTCTAAGCTTCCCTGAAGAATCTATAAACAATAATGTAGGGTAAGCGCTAATCTTATACATTCTTGAAATTTCGGGTCCATCAGCATCTCGTTCACAATCTATCTTCAAATTAATAAATTTATCATTGAAAAGATTTCCTACATTTTCATTCTTAAATGAGGTAGCAGCCATTTTCTTGCATGGCCCACACCAACTGGTATAGGCATCTATAAAAATGAGCTTTTTCAATTTTTGGGCTTCTATTTTAGCTTCATCTAAACTGAGATGCTTAAATTCTATTCCACCTTGTTGCATAGGACTCCAAATGGTACTAGACCCAATTACAACTCCTAATAAAAGTAACATTAATAACTTCAGTAGTTTCTTCATTTTCATAGGATCGTATTACAAAAAAATCACTCTTTGTGTTACAAATTATCACAAAAAAACAGAACTACCAAAATTATTTTGAATAAAATTAAAGAAACCCAGCTGTGTAGAGCAATTTCAACGTCTTTCTTCTGAGGATCTAAAAAAATGGGATAAGCCATTGACTTACTTTAAACACTAACAATATGTTACTATCTAATTACAAAAACCTGATCATCTTAATTAAATTTCAGATCGAAGAAAACGAAGAACTTAATTCAACGAAATCTGACCGATAGAACTGATAAATGGCAACTCTTTGTTTTTATCAGGAAATTTAATGGCGTCCATCAATTGAGCGACTTCAAAAATGTTTAATGGACTGGATGTTCCTTTCTGCCTATGCTGATTCAATTTAAATAATGCCAATCTGACTGAATCTCTTTTCATGATCTTTAACGTTTGAATTCATTTTGCAATTACATTCTACGATGATCTTGGGTTTTAGTTACACTTCTGATTCAAAAAAAGAGTTGTATTCAACATTTTTAATCTTTAACTATAAGATAACAAAGTTAACACTATGTAATTCAATTGATTTAAAATTAAAATATTAATTAAAAATTACATCATTTTATAGATTTCCTGTGCCATTCGGATCGGATCAGAATATGAAATCCATGTCGCATCATCATATCGCCGGCACCAAGTAAGCTGTCTTTTGGCATAATTTCGTGTATGTTGCTTAATTTTTTCTATTGCTTCATCTAATGTGCATTGCTTATCTATAAAAGCAAATAATTCTTTGTATCCAACTGTTTGCAGTGCTTGCAGATTTTTGTATGCGATCAAACTGTTAACTTCATCCAGCAAACCGGATTCCATCATAATAGCTACACGATTATTAATTCTATCATACAATGCTTCTCGAGGATGGTCAATAACAAAACGTTTTATTTCAAAATCGTGCTGTTGTTTTGACGACGTTCTTAAAGATGAATATGTTTGTCCTGACAATCTTAAGACTTCAATGGCTCGAACGATTCTATGTGGGTTTGACAAATCCACTTGAGCATAATATTCAGGATCTTTATTCTTGAGCTCTATCTTCAAATATTCAAGCCCGTTCTCAAGTAATTCCTCGTTAATTTCATCTCTGATTTTTTCAGAACTTGGAATATCATCCAGACCAAAACATATTGCATCAACAAATAAGCCGGAGCCACCAACCAATAGGATGTTATCATGGTTTTGAAACTCATCATTTAAAATGCTATTTGCATCTTTTGCGAATTCAGCAACTGTTAATTCGTTTTTAATAGAATGTGAATCAATAAAATAATGCCTGACTCCTTGCTGTTCTTCTACACTTGGTTTGGCTGTTCCAATAGACATTTCTTGATAGCATTGCCTGGAATCAGCAGAAACAATTACTGTTGAGAACAGTCGAGCTAATTCAACAGCAAGATTCGTTTTACCACCGGCAGTGGGACCTTGTATGACGATTAATCGTTTAATAAGCTACTTTTTAAAATTCAATGATAGTGTACACACCAATCAAGATATCGATTATAAATGGTTCGCACATAGTTGTATGTGCGAACTCCTCTCAATGCTCCATTTTTGACCACTTCATCACGGTAATACCTACTTTTCGATAAATTTACAACCATCAATTCTACATTATCATCCCAACGAGTGGGATTTAAACCATATTTTTTAGCCAGACGCTGTGCATCTTCAATATGACTTCTTCCGGCATTATACGTTGCCAGTGTAAATTTACGACGTTGTAATTTATCTGGAATTTCTTTCCACGATTCAAAGTCCGCATTTAGTTTTTTCATACCGCCCAAAATTTGATGAGCAACACTTGAATTCGGGTGAACTCCATAACGAGAACCTATTCCGGGCATAAACTGCATGATTCCATAAGCACCGCCCAATCCTGACGCACTCGGATTAAAACGGGATTCATTATACGCTAACGAAGCTAACAACCTCCAATCCCAGTGATATTTTGCTGCTACACGCTTAAAGATATTATCAAAAGGACTCAACTTTCCTATTTTTAAATCTTTACTGTAAACGCTTGATTTAATTGTTGCAATTTGAACATCAAAATATTTCTTTTTTAATTGTCTGCATTGATTTGAGTAAACATAAGCTGTCAGCCAATGATCCATTCGTTTTTTGAGCAAATGACTATTTTGACGCAAACCAAAAGCAATCTTCTGATTAAATGAAACCACTGTTTTGATATCTAAATTATTAAAAAACTGACAATTGACTTTTGCAATGTTTTCTTCTGCAACGGTATAATCAATTTCACCTTCAGCTACCTTTTCAATCAATTCTTCACAACCTATACTCCCATCAACCGGGTGAATGGATATATAGTCAGCAATTTCCTCCTGAAGATTGATCAAACGGTTAAAATGATTAGAATTCTTCCTAACTTTAACGTCTTTATGACTCAATAGTAAAGGATTTCTAATGATCTCGGGAGAAAGGGATTGTTTATGTTTTTTTGTAGCTTTTCGCTGAACGAGTACCATAGGAGTATAAAAATATGGAATGGAATAATTGATCTGTTTCTTGCGAGACAACATGATTGGATAATTACAAGCAATAATATCTCCTTCGCCTTTTTTTAACATCCAGATAAGCTGATCTAAGTCTTTGACAATTTTCACTTCAAGTTTTACTCCAAGTTGCTCGGCAAAAACCTTTAGCATTTCATATTCAAAGCCCATTTTCTGACCTTTGTAACTAAAAAATGAAGTTGAACTGTTTTCGGCCAAAACAATCAACTTTTTTCTCTGAATGATTTCTGACAAGTCAATTTTCTTTGGTTTAAAGCTAAAAGGTAAAATGGAGCCTTCTTTTTTAGAGCATCCTGAAAAAATAAACATCAGTAAAATCAGCTTGAGCAGACGAGAAAACAACTTATTAATATTCATTATTTTACTTGGGAAAATCAGACTAAAATAAACTAAATATCAATATGAACTAATAAAATAGGCAATGAGCAACAGGCACACTCATTTATTTTCCAAGCCAAATTCACGAATAACATCTGACATAAATTCGTCAAAACAGCTTATAATATGTGTTTCTTTTTCCTCAAACACGTTAGGAGCATTACTCAATTTGTTTTCGAAGGATAATTTTGCAGATACACCATGACACATCTTCGTTAATCCAATAAATCCATCATAATGATTTAACCATTTCCGAAGCCTCATTATACGAATAAAGTCTCTGAATTTTGAATGGTATTCTTCCCACAAATCTGGCTGATGATTGTAAAAGCTGTCTAAGTAATCAACGAAATCATGAACATGAAATTTAGACCAATGCTTTGCTAACAAGTGGTCAAAGTATAGATCAATAGCTATACCGGATACTTTGGGTAAAAAATCGTATAGCGAACGAGCCAATTCTCTTACTCCCGAATGCTGATCTGTATAAGAGTCAATCATTCTATGAAGTCTGATTCCTTGTTGAATGATAAGCGGCAGATGAGAAATTTGAGTTCCCTTTACGAAATCTCCATATAAGTTGGCATACATTAAATCATGATTATCATTTGAAAGATAAATATGCCCAAGGTAGTTCATCTAATTTCAAAAAAAATCCCACCGAAGTGGGATTCAATCAATATTCGTCTTCATTGAAAAGAAAATCCTCACGGGATGGATAATCGGGCCAAATTTCTTCGATGCTTTCGTAAATATCTCCCTCGTCCTCTAAATCTTGTAAATTTTCAACCACCTCAAGCGGTGCTCCCGTCCTGATAGCGAAATCAATTAATTCATCTTTTGCAGCCGGCCATGGTGCGTCTTCCAAATACGATGCTAATTCTAAGGTCCAGTACATATTGATCGTGTTTTTGTAATTTTTGCGCAAAAGTAATTTTATTTTCAAAAATTCCAAATCTTTATTCAAAATTATCAGTTGAATGACTTTCAGTGAACAATTTAAATTAGATTATACAATTGTTTTTCATTGTTTTAACAAACATAATAAGTTTCAAAAAAATCAATTATTTATAGTGCAAAAATTAAAAATCAATTTTTAACTAAATTTGTTCATGCATCTTTACCGCTTGTTTCTTTTACCCGTTTCTTCTATATATGGTTCGATAGTCGCTTTACGTAACATCATGTTCGACCTCAAGATTATACCAATTTACCAAATTCCAAAAAAATCAATTTGCATTGGAAATCTTAGTGTAGGCGGGACAGGAAAGACACCACTTGTCATCTATCTTACAAATCTGTTGTCTAAAGATAAATCAATAACCATTCTAAGCCGCGGATATGGCAGAAGTACAAAGGGATTCAGAAAAGTTGATAAACTTGATGACTGTTCTGAAATTGGAGATGAATCAATGCAGTATCTCAATCAATTTGGAGATTCTGTTCACATTGCAGTGAGCGAAAAGCGCGTGGAAGGTGTTCAAATAATGGAAATTATTCATCCTGAAACGGATATTTACATTTTGGATGATGCCTATCAACACCGATACGTCAAGGCAGGATTCAATATTTTGCTAACTGACTATTCAAAACCATTTTTCAATGATTTACTACTTCCAGCCGGAAATCTTCGAGAATGGCGAAAGGGTAAAAATCGAGCTGATTGTATATTAGTTACAAAATGTCCAAAGGATCTCACAACTGACGAAAAAAAATCCTTTGTTTCAAAAATGAACTTATCCCACAATCATATATTTTTCAGCTCGTTAAAATATGGAGAAATAGTACCTGTATCTGAACTCCAAATTGAAACCCCAAAACAAATCCTACTCGTAACGGGAATTGCAAACCCTACTCCCTTGATAAATTATCTGAAGTTGAGCTACCATGTAACACCTATTTCGTTCAGAGATCATTATGCTTTTCAACGAGCAGATATCAACCGAATTCATCGAAAATTTTGTACATTTGCGGAGGGTGAATGTATTATATTGACGACTGAAAAGGATTTTATGCGTCTAAAAAAACATGCAATCACTTGGGAATTGGCGAAATACCCTTGGTATGTTCAGCCGGTTTCCATTTTAATTGAAGATGAAACAGCATTTAACACACTCATTTCAAATTATGTTAACACAGTATAAGCAATCAGTAGATTTCATACAAAGTCGAACACAGATCAAACCGAGTATCGGTATCATTTTAGGAACGGGACTTGGTGGATTAGTAAAAGAAATCAACGTTATTGATGAAATTCCGTACAAAGAAATCCCAAATTTCCCTATATCAACAGTTGAAAGTCACTCAGGAAAATTAATTTTTGGAGAATTGGGGGGCAAAAAAGTCGTTGCTATGCAGGGGCGCTTCCATTACTATGAAGGGTATTCTATGCAACAAGTAACTTTTCCTGTACGAGTTATGAAATTACTTGGAATTGAACGTTTATTTGTTTCAAATGCCTCCGGAGGTGTAAATCCTGACTTTGAAGTGGGAGAAATCATGATTCAGAATGATCATATTAATTTATTCCCCTCTCACCCACTTATTGGAAAAAATATCGATGAATTGGGGCCACGGTTTCCGGACATGAGTGATGCATACGATGCAGAAATGATTACACTAGCTCAACAAATAGCCCGAGAAAACAACATTAAGGTCTCTACCGGCGTTTATGCGGGTCTAACAGGTCCAACCTTAGAAACCCCCGCAGAATATAACTATGTCCGCGTCATTGGAGCTGATGCCGTTGGAATGTCCACCGTTCCTGAGGTGATTGTGGCCAGACACATGGAGATACCATGTTTTGCTATTTCAATCATTACAGACCTTGGAGTTGCAGGAAAAATAAAAAAAGTCAGTGTACAAGATGTCATTGATGTTGCCAGTACTCAGGAACCAAAAATGACGTTGATTATGCGTGAATTAATTTCCCGTATCTGATTATGAACGATATCTCTCGAGAAAAATACGAAGCTGTCATTGGCTTGGAAGTTCACGCTCAGATGCTTACCAAGTCTAAGGCATATTCAGATGATGTAAACGAATTCGGATCGCACCCAAATACTAATGTAAGCGTTATTTCGCTCGGACATCCGGGAACATTACCTCGAATGAACAAAAAGACAATAGAATTTGCCATAAAATTGGGTTTGGCCTGCGGTTCTAAGATTACCAAAGAACAACATTTTGCTCGTAAAAATTACTTTTATCCGGATCTTCCCAAGGGGTATCAGATTACTCAAGATAAAACACCAATTTGTACCGGTGGAAAGATCATTATCAAGTCAGACGAAAATTCCGATAAGGTAATAGGTATTACTCGAATCCACATGGAAGAAGATGCCGGAAAAAGCATGCATGATGTTGATGTTTTTGATACATTGGTTGATTTGAATCGTGCAGGTGTCCCCTTGTTGGAAATTGTTTCCGAACCGGACTTACGAACATCACAGGAAGCCTACAATTATTTGACTGAAATCAGAAAACTAGTTCGATATCTGGACATTTGCGACGGTAACATGGAAGAGGGTTCTTTACGGTGTGATGCAAACATTTCGATTCGGATGAAAGGTTCTTCAGTTTTTGGAACTAAAGTGGAAGTAAAAAACATGAATTCAATTCGCAATGTTCAACGAGCTATTGAATACGAGATAACTAGGCAAATTGAATCAATCGAAAAGGGAGAGACTATTTTTCAAGAAACACGTTCATTTGACGCACTTAAAGGGGTAACTGTTTCCATGCGTTCTAAAGAAGCTGCCAATGATTACCGATATTTTCCTGAACCAGATTTACTACCATTGGTGATAGATCAAGTTCAGATTGATGAAATTAAAGCAGAAATGCCTGCTTTACCGAGAGATCTTTTCAATAAATACGTTAATACCTATAAAATATCGGAATATGATGCTTATAACATCACAGATAACAAAGCAATTGCATTGTATTACGAAGAGCTCATTAAATATACCTCAAATTATAAAGCCGCTGCTAATTGGTTAATGGGAGATGTGAAGGCTCATATCAATGAATTTGGTCTGGAAATGGATGAATTTCCCATTCCTGCTAAACAGATTGCGGCATTGATTGAACTCATTGATGAAGGAAAAGTATCTTTTTCTATCGCATCTCAGAAATTATTCCCTGAGTTACTTGGTAAACCTATGATATCACCACTTCAAATTGCTGAAGAATTAAACTTGATACAAGATTCAAGTGAGGAGGGCGTTAAGATTTTCATTCGTGAGGTTTTGGATCAAAATCAAAATGAAGTGAACAGGTATCGAAATGGTGAGAAACAATTATTGGGATTTTTGATGGGACAGCTTATGAAAATTTCCAAAGGAAAAGCTGACCCTAAAGTTTCTAACGAACTATTACGCAAAATGCTTGATTCATGATTAATCGGATTTATATAACGATTTGGGGATTACTGTTTTTATTAGCGGGATGTAAAAATCCATCAACTACAGAAAAAGATAATTCTCAACTGAAAGATAATTTTCAAATTTCAGGAATCATCAAAAATGCAGAAAACATACCTCTTTACATAGAAGCATTAACTCCCAAAGGGGTCGTCAAAATTGCTCAAACAACGGTTGATCAAAAAGCACATTTCAGAATGAATGGAAATATTCCCGGATTAGGAATTTACCAACTTCGTCTTGGAGAATCACCGGACAATATAATCCCATTAACAATGACTCCAGACGAAAAAATACAGTTAAACACATCATTTTCTGAATTCACTTATAGTCCAAATGTCAGTGGGGTTGATTGGGCAGTCCCGATGAATCATTATCTGACACTGATGAAAAGATTTATTGAAAAGCAACAGCAATTAGGTATGAATAAAGCTGGAATTTCTGATGAAGAAATATTGAAACAAATGAGTATCATTAAAAAGCCACTTGATGATTTTTCAGTTCAGTTTTTGAGCAGAAATCCAGA
Organism: uncultured Akkermansia sp.; assembly: GCA_964526595.1. Classification (GTDB taxonomy): domain Bacteria; phylum Bacteroidota; class Bacteroidia; order Flavobacteriales_D; family Crocinitomicaceae; genus M0103. The sequence continues at coordinate 19,395 of CAZGJF010000018.1, forward strand.
TAACCCATTTAATATGATTCTTTTATCTGCTGTTATACCGATGAATGGATTTGAGTCATGGAATCCTGATAACTTAAGAATTTTGAAGAATGTTTTAAGTAACTATCAAAGACGTTATAAGGACTCCCCCATAACCAAAAGCATGGCTGATCAAGTGTTTCAGATTGAAAGTGCTTACCAAGAATTCTTGGTTGCAGCAAAACCGGAATCTAATAACACCAAAACGATTTCCAATAAGATGAAAGTTCCTGAGATTGCTTTGAAGAATCCATCCGGAAAAGTTCTTAAACTTTCCTCCTTACTAGGAAAAGTTGTACTGATTGACTTTTGGGCATCATGGTGCGGACCTTGTAGAAAAGAAAGTCCAAGCATGGTAAGGATTTATCAAAAATTTAAAAACAAAAATTTTGAAATATTCTCTGTTTCTTTAGATGAAGACAAAGAAGCCTGGACTTCAGCAATTACTCAAGATCAATTAGGCTGGAAATATCATGTCAGTGAATTGAAAGGATGGCAAAGTTCTGTAGTTCAACTTTATGGTTTTAACAGTATCCCTCACACTGTATTGATTGATACAGAGGGAAACTTGGTACAAGTTGGTCTTCGAGGCGCTGCATTGGAAAGTAAAATAAATGAATTAATTTTGAAAAAATAAATACAATATGAAACACATTATATCACTTTTTATTGTTTTAATATTAAGTATCAAAACATTAGCCCAATATCCGATTAGCATTAAAGTTTCAGGGAATATTTTTAATACAACTGCAGATTCTATATCAGTTTCCCAATACTATGGGGGAGTAAATTATACAGATTTCATCAAGGGTAAACTTTCAGAAAAAGGAGATTTCACTTTGAATGGCCAATTACCGGCTGAAGATTATTATGTCCTAAGAATCGGAAGCACGCATGTGAATATTATCTTGAAAAACGGGGCCGACGTCAAAATTTACGGCGATGGGTCTAATATTGGTAATTATTGTAACATCGTTGGTTCAGATGAAAGTAGTAAAATGAATAAATTTTTAAAGATTTCGAATGATTGGAATCACAAAAAAGATTCAGCGATTGCATTAATTCAACAAAATCCGTCAAGACAAGAAGAAATCGGCAAATCGATGGAACGGGTATACACTAACTTTATGAGTGAATTACAAAATTTCATCGCTGAAAATCAAAATTCACCTGCTTTGATTGCTGTGATTCGTGACCTCAATCCTGAAAATGACTTTGCATCTTACGAAAACATCGTAAATCAATTAAATAATGCGTTTGGTTCGTCACCAACAGTTAAACAGATTTTCCAAGATTATATTTCTAAAAAAGAACAACGAGATGCTGCAAATATGTTTCTTCCGGGAAAATTAGCACCTGATTTTGAAGAAATGAAGACCGATGGAAAATCAAAAATAAAATTATCAGATCTTCGTGGAAAGGTTGTTTTGGTTGATTTTTGGGCTTCGTGGTGCGGTCCATGTAGAAAAGAAAATCCAAATGTTGTGAAAACATACAACAAATACAAAAATGATGGATTTACTGTTATGAGTGTGTCTCTTGACAGTGATAAAAACAAATGGCTTGGAGCCATTCAACAAGATGGTTTAATTTGGCCAAATCATGTTTCTGATCTTGGTGGATGGCAAAGTAAAGCAGCAAAATTATATCAGGTTAGCGGAATACCATTTACTGTACTCGTTGACAAAGAGGGCAAAATAATCAAAACAAATTTACGTGGCGAGGCCTTAGAGCAGGAATTAGAGCGAATATTTGGTCATTGATAATGCCAAACACCAAAAAAAAAATCTACTTTGCCTCCGACTTTCATTTGGGAGCTCCCAGATATCAGGAAAGTCTTCAGCGAGAAAAAAAAATCGTTGATTGGTTGAGTTTTATTGAGCCAACTGCACTTGAAATTTTTCTTGTTGGAGATCTATTTGACTTTTGGTTTGAATATAAACATGCGATACCAAAAGGATTTGTCAGGTTACAAGGGAAAATTGCTTCTCTATGTGATTCAGGTATCCCGGTACATGTATTCACCGGGAATCATGACATGTGGATTTTTGATTACTTACCCAAAGAATTAGGCATAAGCTTACATCGAAAACCTATTGAAAGAGAATTCAATGAAAAGAAATTTCTGATTGGTCACGGAGATGGGCTGGGTCCAGGTGATCGAGGTTATAAATTTTTAAAAAAGGTTTTTGAAAATCGTTTTTGTCAATGGAGTTTTGCCAGAATACATCCAAATTTAGGATTTTGGATGGCCAATTATTTTTCTAAAACAAGCCGAATCAAAAATGGTCATCAAGATGAACTTTTTCACGGAAAGGAAAATGAATGGTTATTTCAATTCTGCCAAGATTATCTCCAAGAAAAGGAAATCAACTATTTTGTATTCGGTCATCGACATCTACCCTTAGCAATACCATTGAGTGAAAAAGCAAGTTATTTTAACCTCGGGGATTGGTTAAAATATGATACTTACCTAGAGTTTGATGGAGAAGTAGCTCAGTTAAAACAATGGAAAAATAATATGGGGGTTCCATTTAACAGTTTGATCAAAAGTGAGAATAATGAGGAATAATGAACTTTTAATTGGTAATATGATAAATCAATCATAAATTTGGGTTTCTCAAGCTAAATTGATTTTAATCGATTGTTTTCTATTAAACAATTGCACTTTAAAAGTTCATGAAAAAACTGCTGATTATAGCCCACGATTTCCCTCCTTATATTTCGGTGGGTGGGTTAAGACCCTATAATTGGTTTCGTTATTTAAGAGAATTTGATATTGAACCGATTGTTGTTACCCGTCAATGGAGCAATCGATACGGGAATGACCTTGATTTCGTTGCTTCAGGTATCTCAGACAAAGTAATAACAGAACAAAATGAATTTGGAACGCTTATTCTGACACCTTACAAACCCAATTTATCTAATCGTCTGCTCTTGAAGTTTGGAGATAAGAAATTTAAATTTTTTCGAAAAACAATTTCAGGTATTTATGAATACGGTCAATACATACTTCCTATTGGTCCTAAAATTAATATTTACAAGGCGGCAAAAAACTATCTAAAAAACAATAAGGTAGATGCAATTATTGCAACAGCGGATCCTTTTATATTGTTCAAATTCGCATCTAAACTGAGTAAAAAACATCAAGTTCCCTGGATTGCTGATTATCGAGACACGTGGATTCAAGACAATATACGCTCCAAAAACTGGCTTCAACGAAAATGGAACAAGTTCTTTGAAAATCGTTATCTAAAAAATGCCAGTCACATTACAACAATTTCACATTTCATTGAAAACCAACTTAAAACAAGCATTCAATCAAAGCAATGTACCATTTTGATGAATGGTTACGATCCTTATTTATTGGAGGGTGCACTAATTGAAAAGCAGGACAATAAAAATTTCACAATCTCCTTAGCCGGAAGAATTTACAAGTATCATCCTATGGATATTTTTCTCCGTGTTTGTAATGAATTTTATTATACGCTTGCAAAAAAGAACTTTAGACTCAAATTTTATGGGGTTAACAATCAAGAAGTCATTCAAGAAATAATTCGTACTAAATACTCTAATTTATCAGATGTAGTTGAATTCATCGCAAAAATTCCAAATGAAGATTTGGGTAAGGAATTATCTAAAGACAATGTATTCTTACTCTTCAATGAATACTATATTGTTGGAACTAAAATTTTCAACTATTTAGCATTAAAGCGTAAAATATTGCTTTGTTTTTCAAATGATCCTGAGGCCAACAGATTGAAAAGTCGTTTTTACAATTTCAATGATGTTGATGGAAACAACAGCCATGCTCAAGAAGACATTATATCAGAAACAAATAGTGGTATTATTGTCAAAAACTCTTGGCAGTTAATTGATGTTCTGAATGATCTTTACCTAGAATTCGAACAAAATGGGGAAATCAGCTGTGAATCGCACGGAATAGAAAAATATTCTCGCAAACTTCAAGTTCAAAAACTTGCAGACTTAGTTCATCATAAACTCTAAGTTTAAATGCTACAAGTCCTATTTTTTGGGTTCTAGTTTTACAAAAGGAATCAAAAGTTCCTCCATCGAGATCCCACCATGCTGAAATGTACTCCCATAATAATCGACAAAGTGATTGTAATTATTGGGATAGACGAAAAAATCGTTCTCTTTAGCAAAAACAAATTCTGTTGACATTTTAAGTTTAGGTAAAAAGGCATCTTGTGGTTTTTGAACACGAAAAACATCATCTTCATCATAAGAAAGACCCCTACCTACTTTGTAACGTAAATTGGTGTTGGTATTTCGCTCACCCACAATTTTAACGGGGTTAGTCACTTTGATTGTTCCATGGTCTGTAGTAATTATAAGCTTAGCGCCATTTTCAGCTATTTTTTTCACAATATCATGCAAGGGTGAATGTTCGAACCAAGAAACAGTCAACGAACGATAAGCAGATTCATCCTCAGCCAATTCTCGGATAACTTCCATCTCAGTACGTGCATGTGAAAGCATATCCACAAAATTATAAACGATGAAGTTGATATCATTGTCACGTAGTTGACTAAAATTATCCGACAGCTTCTTACCGGCATCCAAACTTGTAATTTTATGGTATGACCATTTGACATTTTTGCCAAGACGTTTCAGGTTAGCCTCCAAAAAATCCTTTTCATGCATATTTTTCCCTCCCTCATCTTCTTCGTTTTTCCACAAATTGGGAAACTTTTTCTCAATTTCACCCGGCATCAATCCTGCAAAAAATGCATTACGTGCGTAATGCGTAGCAGTGGGTAAAATTGAGTAAACAACATCCTCGCTTTCAACAACAAAGTACCTCGAAAAAATGGGTTGTAACATTTTCCATTGATCAAAACGAAGATTATCTATGACCAAAACAGCAAGTTTCTGATGTCCAATTATTGGTGCTATGCGATCTTTTATGAGTGTATGAATCATTTGTGGCGAATCCTCTACCCCATTCAGCCAGTCCAAATAATTTGACACAATAAATCTCGAAAATAAGTGATTAGCTTCCTTCTTTTGCATGTTAAGAATTTCACGCATGCCCGAATCTTCAATTTTCTGAAGCTCCAATTCCCAATACACAAGCTTGGAATATAATTCAGACCACTCATCAGCATCTAATCTCGCATTTAACATCATCCCTAACTGACGAAATTCTTGCTGATAATTAGCATTTGTTTTCTGAGAAACCAACTTGCTTTGGTCGAGATTTTTTTTGATGCTTAGTAATATCTGATTTGGATTAACCGGCTTAATCAAATAATCCGCTATTTTACTTCCTATAGCATCTTCCATGATATGCTCCTCCTCACTTTTGGTAATCATTACCACCGGAACCATGGGTTTATTCTCTTTGATTCGTGTTAATGCATCCAAACCTGATATTCCGGGCATATTTTCATCCAAAAATATAATGTCATAATTGATTTCGCTACTTTTCTCAACAGCATCCATCCCATTATTTACAGAATCTACCGAGTAACCTTTCGATTCCAAAAAAAGAATGTGAGGTTTCAACAATTCTATCTCATCATCAGCCCATAGTATTTTCACTTGCATACTTGCTTTTTTATATCTTTGAAAGATCAACTAAATATATTCAATTGCGACCAAACTTTAATCGAAATAACAAAAAGAAACTTGTAAACGATCCAGTCTATGGTTTTATTTCAATTCCCGATGAAATTATTTTCGATTTAATTGAACATCCCTACATACAGAGACTCCGTAGAATCATGCAATTGGGATTGAGCCATCTTGTTTATCCCGGAGCACTTCACACGCGTTTTCATCATGTTTTGGGTGCTATGCATCTGATGTCTCAAGCAATTACAACCATAAGACGTAAAGGCTTTGAAATTACCCCTGACGAAGAACGTGCTGTATTAATAGCTATTCTTTTGCATGATATCGGGCATGGTCCTTTCAGTCATGCCTTAGAATATGACATTGTTTGCGGCGTTAATCATGAAACGATTTCAAGTTTTTTTATTGATCGTCTCAGCACAAGTTATGGTGATGATTTACAACGCGCCTTACTCATTTTTAATAATAACTACCCAAAACCTTTTTTACATCAGTTAGTATCTAGTCAACTCGATATGGATCGATTGGACTATCTCAATAGAGATAGTTTTTACACAGGTGTCAGCGAGGGTGTTATTGGTAGTGATCGACTAATTGAAATGTTGAGTGTTTATCAAGGAAGTCTGGTTTTAGAGGAAAAAGGCATTTATTCGATTGAAAAATTCATCGTAGCACGCAGATTGATGTACTGGCAAGTTTATTTACATAAAACTGTAGTTGCAGCAGAATATATGTTGATAAATGCTTTACGACGAGCCAAACAATTGGTTAAGGCTGGTGAAACTATTTTTGCAAGCCCTTCACTCTTATTTTTTCTTTCAAATGATGTAAAAAATAGTGATTTCGAAAAAAATCCGGAGGTTTTGGATCACTTTGCCAGATTAGACGACTATGATATTTTGGGTGCCTTAAAAGTGTGGCAATTTCATCCCGACAGAACTTTATCTTTCTTATCATACGGATTGGTTAATCGTCTTTTATTTAAAATTGAGATATCTAAAGAACCCTTTACAGATGAACGCATTCAAACAGAAAGAGATGAGGTTAAAAAACGATTAAATTTGAATGATGCTGAAGTATCATTTTTCATTTACAGTGATGTATTGACAAACAATGCATACAATCAGAATAAACAACAAATTAATCTTTTGATGAAAAATGGCGAGGTATTAGACTTAAGTCAAGCATCTGATAATTTAAACATTTCTGCATTGGCCAATCCTGTTGAGAAGTACTTTTTGTGTTATCCGGATCCTAGATAAGCTCTTCATTTTCAATGACTATAAATGTTAGTTCTTCTGTCTTTCATCAAAACAATTTGCGATTAATCGTTATTTTTATCATGTTTCGTGTAACATTAGTTTACTTTTCATTCATTTCGTAGTTGTAAATTCGTGCCATGTTAATTTAACATTTTAGAAGTTGTGACCATGTTATTGGGATATATATCGGCTCTATTGATTGGTATCAGTTTAGGCTTAGTAGGAAGTGGCGGTTCTATTTTGGCGGTACCTATATTAGTCGAATTAATGCATATAGATCCGGAAATTGCAACGGCATATTCATTATTTATTGTCGGTATTACTGCAACAACAGGGAGCTTCAGACATGTCATTGAAAAAAAAATTGACTATAGATTGTCATTGATTTTTGGTCTTCCTTCGATTTTCTCAGTCTATTTTACGCGTATTTACTTGCTTCAACAATTACCTGAAAAAATAAATTTTTGGGATGGATTTCAACTGTCAAAACCATCCTTTCTGTTTGTATGTTTTATGTTGATCATGTTAACAGCATCTATTGCTATGATTTTACCACAATCGCGCGAAAAAATTAAACGTATTGAATTGTCACCTATTAATTATTTAGTATTGATAAGCTTAGGTCTTATTGTAGGCTTTATTGCAGGTTTTGTTGGTGCAGGTGGTGGATTTTTAATTGTACCGGCATTGGTTTTGGTTGGGAGAGTCCCTACAGATAGAGCTATCATTACCTCTTTGTTTATTGTTTGTCTCAACTCATTGGTTGGTTTTATTGGGGTAGTTCAAACAATACAAACAATTGACTGGAAATTATTAATTTTATTCTCAGGAATAGCCATTTTGGGAATGTTATTTGGACTGAAATTGGGAAAAAAAATTCCAGGCAAAAGGATGAAACCCTATTTCGGATGGCTCATCCTAATACTCGCTATTTACTTATCAATAATTGAATTACACAAATGAAAATTGAACAAATTTACACTGGTTGTCTGGCACAAGGAGCTTATTACATTACATCAAACGGTGAAGCTGCGATCATTGATCCATTGAGAGAAATAGAGCCATACATTGATAGGGCAAAAAAAGATAATGTGACGATTAAATACATTCTGGAAACACATTTTCATGCCGATTTTGTAAGTGGACATCTTGATTTGGCGAAAGCTACCGGCGCAACCATTGTTTATGGACCAACTGCAAATACTTCATTTGACACACACATAGCAAAAGATAACGAAATAATCAATCTGGGAGATATTCAGCTAAAAGTACTTCATACACCGGGACATACCATGGAAAGTTCTTGCTTTTTGTTATTGGACGAAAAAGGCAAAGAGCATTCAATATTTACAGGCGACACCTTATTTATTGGTGATGTGGGAAGGCCTGACTTAGCCCAAAAAGCTGCATCTATGACACAGGAACAGTTAGCAGCAACCTTATATCATTCACTTCGAAACAAAATAATGACATTAGCAGATGATGTGATTGTTTACCCTGCACACGGAGCAGGAAGCGCTTGTGGAAAAAATATGAGTAAAGAAACTGTAAGTACAATTGGAGAGCAAAAAAGACTCAATTATGCTTTGCGTGTTGACATGACTGAAGCAGAATTTGTTCGTGAAGTTACCGATGGTTTGTTACCACCTCCTGGGTATTTCGGTATGAATGTGATGATGAATAAAATGGGATATGACAGCATCTCTGAAGTCTTGAAACGAGGATTAAACCCTTTGACTTCCGAAGCTTTCGAACTCGCTGCAAATGAAACCGATGCCGTCATACTTGACACAAGAAACGCACAACTTTTTTCGGAAGGATTTATTCCAAATAGTATCAATATCGGATTAGACGGACAATTTGCTCCATGGGTGGGGGCACTAATTCCCGATGTTAGACAAAAATTATTGATTGTATGTGATGATGGTAAAGAAAATGAAGTAATTAAACGACTTGCACGAGTTGGATACGATCATGTTTTAGGTTATTTGAATGGAGGTTTCAAAACTTGGGTCAAATCAGGAAGGGAAATGGACTCCATAAATCGAATAAGTGCAAACGATTTTGAGAATAAATATAAATCAAATCCAATCGTTATTGATGTCAGAAAACCCGGGGAATTTGCCGCTGAACATGTAGATGGGGCAATCAATATACCATTAGATTATATCAACCAAGAGATGGCTCAATTCCCAAAAAATGAACCATTTATCATTCATTGCGCAGGAGGTTATCGCAGCATGATTGCGGCTTCTATTTTGAAATCAAGAGGTTATAATAACTTTTTGGAAGTAACTGGTGGATACAACGCTATTGCAAAAACAAGTGTACCTAAGACTGATTTTGTATGCCAATCGAAAAATAATTAGCCTTTTCAAGCTAATTATTAATTTCAGAGTAATCGCAATTGAAAATCTATTAATCACCGTTTTCTTCGGCCAACTGTTTTGCATACATCTCTGCATACAATCCGTTTGACTTCATCAGTTCTTCGTGAGTTCCTTCCTCAATCTTAGCCCCATGATCTATCACAATAATACGATCTGCGTTACGAAGTGATGAAATTCGATGACTGACAATTAATGTGGTTCGTTCGACAGCATCTTTTTTCAGGTTGGACAGAATAATTTCTTCTGTTTCAGTATCGACAGCAGATAAACAATCATCTAAGACCAATAATTTAGGTTCACGGATCAGTGCTCGTGCTATACTGACACGTTGTTTTTGCCCTCCGCTCAAATTGACTCCCCTCTCTCCCAAAATGGTTTCAAACTGATTAGGAAACTCCATGATATTATCATAGATATGAGCTTTTTTGGCATTAGCAGCAATTTTCTCATCTGAAATGGACTCATTAAGGGCACCAAATCGAATGTTATTCGCAATGGAATCTGAAAACAAAAATACTTCCTGAGGTACAATTCCTGTTTGCTGCCTGTATGACTGAACATCTAATTCATTTAAATCAATACCATCAACTAATATTTGACCTTGATCAGGAACAAGTTGTCGTAACAACAGATGAATAATCGTTGATTTGCCACTACCTGTCCTGCCAATAATAGCGAATGTTTCACCCGGATTAATCTCAAAACTTAAATTATTTATTGCTTGAATTCTCGAATTAGTATGGGTAAATGATACATTTTTAAATTCAATTTTACCTTTTAAATGAAATGGCTTTTGGATTGCCTCAGAATCGGAAGTTGGGATTTTGAGAAACTCATTAATCCTTGTTTGTGATGCAGCTGCCCGTTGAATAATGGATGTAACCCAACCCAAACTGGCAAATGGCCACGTCAGTTTATTGACAAAAAATACAAACGCTAAGATGCTTCCTAATGAAATAGTATGGTCATAAGTCATTTTCCCACCAATGTATATTGCTAAAATGGTACTCAAACCGATAAGAAATACAATTGTAGGCATAAAAAAAGCATTCGTTAAAACCAAACGCATGGTTTTATTTTTATATGCAAGGGCAGATTGATTAAATCTCTCATGTACTTCCTTTTCTCTGCTATAGGCCTTTACAACCCTTATACCTGAAAAAGTTTCTTGAGCAATAGTTGACATAAACGACTGTTCTTTCTGAACCTCTGTACTTAACAGATTCATTTTGGAAGACACTTTATATATCAAAAAAGACATTAAAGGCAAAGGCAATAAAACAAAAAGAGTTAGCCAAGGATTTATATCTATCATTTGAAATATGACCATAAAAAAAAGCGCTATCAGATTCAATGTGTACATGATTCCTGGACCCAAATACATTCTAACTTGACTCACATCTTCGGAAATACGATTCATTAAATCTCCGGTCGAACTGTTTTTAAAAAAAACATAATCCAATCGTTGATATTTTTCATATATTTCGTTTTTAAGATCAAATTCTATGAAGCGTGACATAACAATGATTGTTTGACGCATCAAAAACAAGAAAAACCCACTACAAAGAGATAAAAACATGTATATAGCACCTATTTTTAAAGCAAGAAAAATAGCATCTTCAGAATTGGTGATTCTGGAACCCGACATGAGTGAATCTACTGTAGTTTTGACGTATAGGGGCATCTGCACACCAAAGTAATTGGATACAATGATAAAGACGATTCCCAGTAAAAAACGCCATTTGTATTTGATGAAATATTTGTTGAGATAGCCCAGTGACTTCATACGATTAATTTCCTATTTTTGTGCCCGGAGTTGAAGCGCATTGCAAAAATAGGCATTCAAGTTCATTTGGATTAATTCTTTTGATGAAATATGTTTGAAGTTAAAAGTATAGCGGATTCTGACTTATTGCAAAATCCGGTAATCGCTCAGATGAGTACTTACAATCACGAACAATTGCTTTTTTGCAATGATAATGAAACGGGATTGAAGGCGATAATAGCCGTACATAATACTACTTTAGGTCCGGCACTTGGAGGAACGCGAATGTGGGCATACAACAATGAACTGGATGCACTGACTGATGTATTGCGTTTATCGCGCGGTATGACCTATAAAAATTCGATTTCCGGATTAAATTTAGGTGGAGGTAAAGCTGTCATAATCGGAGATTCAAGAACAATGAAGTCGGAAGCTTTAATGCGTCGATTTGGTAAGTTTGTAAATAGTTTGGGGGGTAAATACATCACAGCTGAAGATGTCGGAATTTCAACGGCTGATATGGTCTATGTAAACATGGAAACGAATCATGTAGTTGGTTTACCAGGAAAAAGTGGGGATCCATCACCGGTTACGGCTCACGGGGTTTACATGGGTATGAAGGCATGTGCTAAAGAACAATATGGTTCAGACTCTCTTTCCGGCAAAAAAATTGCCATTCAAGGAGTTGGTCATGTCGGAGAATACCTGGTTAAGGAACTGAAAGCAGAAAACGCAGACCTATATATTACTGACATTCACGAAGCAACTCTGAGAAAAGTGGCTACAGAGTACGGTGCTAAAGCAGTAGGTTTGGATGATATTTATGATTTAGATATTGATATCTATGCTCCTTGTGCTCTTGGTGCAACAATCAATGATGATACATTGTCCCGTTTGAAATGCTCGATAATTGCCGGAGCTGCAAACAATCAGTTAAAACAGGAAGATATCCACGGAAAGGCTGTAATGGAGAAGGGAATTATCTACGCTCCTGATTTTGCGCTGAATGCGGGAGGAGTGATTAATTGTTATTCTGAAGTAAAAGGCTTGTCTTCAGAATGGGCCATGTCAAAAGCCGATGACATCTACAACACAATTTCAGCCATTATAAAACGATCCAATATAGAAAACACTCCAACCTATCAAATTGCCAATAAAATTGCAGAGGAGCGAATAGAATCTATCGGCAAGGTTAAGCTGCCCATGTAATCATGTTGAACAGAAGACAACTTCGAATAAAAGTTCTTCAGGCTTTGTATGCCTATTTCCAATCTGATGGGGAAGAATATGCCCGATCAGAAAAGGCACTTCTGAAGGCCGTTGAACGGATGTATGACCTTTATATTTATTTGTTACTGACATTCTCGGAAATAAAAGTCCATGCTGAAAATCGAATTGAGGAAAATAAGAAAAAAATACGACCAAATAAGGAGGACCTCTCACCTAATTTGAAGTTTGTTTCCAATCGAATTATTCAATTTTTGGAACAAAACAAAATACTCAATACGTTATCCAAAGATCGTAAGGTAAACTGGTTAGGTGTTGAAAATCAAGAAATGTTTCGTAAAATATTTCTCCAAATCAGGGAAAGTGAAACATACATTTCCCACATCAGTAATGGAATTAGTGGTTTTGAAGAAGATAAACTTTTTGCTATTGAATTATTCAAAATGGAAATCGCGAATTCTGAATTACTTTACAATTGTTTGGAAGAAAAGAGTATTGATTGGCTGGATGACATAGATCTAGCGTGTTCAATGGTATTAAAAACGATTAAAGCAGCAACAGAACAGGACGAAATTGAAATCATGCCTCTTTATAAAAAAGATGATGACGAACAAGATTTCATTAAAACGCTTTTACGGAAAACGATTTCCATGAATCAGGAAAATGAAAAACTGATTGATGAATTAACCCAAAATTGGGAATTGGATCGCATTGCGAGAATGGATATCATCCTAATGAAAATGGCAATCACTGAATTACAATCATTTTCAAATATTCCCACGAAGGTAACCTTGAACGAATATATCGAAATCTCCAAATTCTACAGTACACCAAAAAGTAATTTATTCATCAATGGTATTTTAGATAAAGCAATAGACAAGCTTAAGAATGAAAAGAAATTAATCAAGACAGGCAGAGGCCTTATGAATTAGTTCGTTTTTCCATTAGTTAAATTTGATTTACAAAGCGTTGAAAATAGGTTCCCCTTCGTTGTTAATAAGTTGATCAAAAACCAATTTCAGCGCCTAACTTTTGATTAAATTTGTACTCAATTTAGTGTGATGTTAAATTGAAAACTATTCCCCCAAATGCCAAAAGATCTAAGCATTCAATCTGTTTTAATTATAGGAAGTGGTCCAATCGTGATCGGTCAAGCGTGTGAATTTGACTACTCAGGTTCTCAAGCAGCAAGATCGCTTAGAGAAGAGGGAATTGAAGTAACCTTGATCAATTCAAACCCAGCAACAATTATGACTGATACCATTGTTGCTGATAACGTGTACCTACTTCCTTTGGAGCCTGAGAGTATTATTCATATCCTGCAAAAACATCATATAGATGCTGTTTTACCAACAATGGGAGGACAAACAGCCTTGAATTTATGCATCGAGTGTGATAAATTAGGGATTTGGAGTGAAAATGGTGTTCGAATTATAGGTGTTGACATTGATGCGATTGAGATTACCGAAAACAGAGAAGCATTTCGGGATTTGATGCTTAAGATAGGTGTTCCCATGGCTCCCCAAAAAACAGCAAAATCGTTTTTGGAAGGAAAAGAAATTGCCCAAGAATTTGGGTTTCCATTATGTATACGACCATCCTATACCTTGGGAGGTTCTGGGGCATCGATTTTACATGATCCCAAAGAGTTTGATAATTTGTTGGAAAGGGGGCTACAACTTTCACCCATACACGAGGTGATGATTGATAAAGCATTACTGGGTTGGAAAGAATATGAACTTGAATTACTTCGCGATGACAATGACAATGTCATCATAGTTTGCTCGATTGAAAATTTTGATCCCATGGGAATTCATACTGGAGACTCCATCACTGTCGCTCCGGCAATGACACTCTCAGATACTACGTATCAGAAAATGCGTGATATGGCAATCAGAATGATGCGTTCCATAGGAAATTTTGCAGGAGGATGTAATGTTCAGTTTGCCGTTTCCCCTGACGATAAAGAGGATATCATAGCTATAGAGATTAATCCGCGTGTATCCCGATCTTCAGCACTCGCTTCAAAAGCAACAGGTTATCCTATAGCTAAAATCGCATCCAAATTAGCGATAGGATATCATTTGACAGAACTACAAAATCAAATAACAAAAACAACATCGGCATTTTTTGAACCAACGTTAGATTATGTAATTGTTAAAATTCCACGATGGAACTTTAATAAATTTCCGGGTACAAATCGTCAATTAGGCCTACAAATGAAGTCGGTCGGTGAAGTAATGGGAATAGGTCGTTCGTTTCAAGAGGCATTACAGAAAGCGTGCCAGTCTTTAGAGATTAACCGAAATGGATTAGGAGCAGACGGAAAGGAATTGACCAATCAGGACGAGATTCTTCACAGTTTGGAATTTGCAAGCTGGAATCGCTTATTTCACATTTACGATGCAATAAAATTGGGTATTCCATTCAAAAAAATAGTTGAAAAGACCAAGATTGATATTTGGTTCTTAAAGCAAATAGAAGATCTGATTAAATTAGAACGAAACATTGAAAAATTTACATTAGATTCTATCCCTAAAGAACTGTTATTTGAAGCAAAACAAAAAGGCTATGCAGATCGACAGCTAGGTCACTTGTTACGTTGTTTAGAATCGGAAGTTTACAATAAACGACAAGAATTGGGAATCGTACGAGTATATAAATTAGTAGATACCTGTGCTGCTGAATTTGAAGCTCAAACCCCCTATTATTATTCAACCTTTGAATATGAAAATGAAAGCATTGTATCCAATCGCAAAAAAGTAGTTGTTCTTGGATCAGGACCAAATCGGATTGGTCAGGGGATTGAGTTCGATTACAGCTGTGTTCACGGCGTATTGGCAGCAAAAGAGTGTGGTTACGAAACCATCATGATCAATTGTAATCCGGAAACGGTATCTACTGATTTTGATACTGCAGACAAACTTTATTTCGAACCAGTCTTTTGGGAACATATCTTTGAAATTATTCAACATGAAAAGCCCGAAGGTGTAATCGTACAATTGGGTGGTCAGACTGCCCTCAAACTTGCTAAAAAACTAAATCGGTATGGTATCAAAATTTTAGGAACAAACTTTGAATCATTAGATTTAGCTGAGGATCGAGGTCGTTTTTCTAAAATGTTAGAGGCAAATAATGTACCATTTCCTAAGTATGGGGTTGTAGAAAGCGCCGAACAAGCACTCGAACTCGCTGATGAACTTGGATTTCCTTTGTTAGTTAGGCCTTCTTACGTCTTGGGGGGACAAAAAATGAAAATTGTAATCAATCAGGAAGAATTGGAACACCATGTAGTTGACATCATTAACGAAATGGGGAATAACCAAATTTTATTAGATCATTTTTTAGGGGGCGCCATCGAAGCGGAAGCAGATGCGATTTGTGATGGAGAACACGTTTACATTATTGGTATTATGCAACATATAGAACCTGCCGGTATTCACTCAGGAGACTCTTATGCCGTTTTACCGCCATATAATTTAGGTGATTTTGTGATGCAACAGATTGAAGATATCACTCGGAAAATTGCGTTAGAGTTAAACACCGTAGGTCTGATTAACATTCAGTTTGCGATCAAGGATGATGTGGTATATGTCATTGAAGCTAACCCGAGAGCATCCAGAACAGTGCCATTTATTTCCAAAGCATACAACGAACCATACGTAAATTACGCAACGAAAATTATGTTGGGATTCAACAAACTGACCGATTTCACATTCAATCCAATTAAAGATGGTTATGCAATCAAAATTCCAGTATTTTCGTATGAGAAGTTTCCGGATGTGAAAAAGGAACTTGGCCCAGAGATGAGATCCACCGGAGAAGCAATACGATTCATTAAGAATTTAAAAGATCCGTTTTTCACCAAAGTGTACGCAGAACGTAACATGCACTTATCTCGATAAACATGGTTGTTACTGCTAGTTTAACAGGTTTTTTTCGAACAATCCTGGTTGTTGTCGGAGCGTTTACATTGATTCGTTTTTTAGGGCAATTGATGATTGCCAAACGAAATCTGGAAACAGAAAGAAAATTAAATGAACGTGAGAGAAAACTGGCAAAAGAACGCCAGTATAAACTAAATAATTTTGGTAAAACGACCTTTCTTGGACGTGGTAAGTCTCGTTCAACGAAATCATCTGCTGTTTCCCGAAATGCGGAAGATGTTGATTTTGAAGAAGTGAGTTGATTTGTGAGTTTATTTTTGATTGAAATAAAGGGTTTTTCTGTAACCTTTTTGCGTTGATTGTGTTTAGATACCTTTTGACATGTACTGCTCAGGATATTTAATTGAATGAAAAAAGCACTGACACCCTTTTGTTTTGTAATGATTTATCTGACAACCTTTAGTCAGGAAAATGAGTCCTGCTTACCACCTTCCAAAAAAGTATCCTCATTATTGAAGAATGCTAACTCAAGTTCTGATATCAAAGTTGCTGCAGATTACTTTGCAAAAGCAGTAGATGCGTCTCCGGACAATGCAACAGTCTATTTTGAATATGGACTTTATGTATATAATTTCGGCATAAAAGCAATGGATAACCCAAGTCAATCGCTTTCTCAGAGAAGTTTTACCAAGGCTGAAGAGTTATTTAAAACAGCACTTGATTTATGTCCTGACTCTAATGCCATTGCGAAATATTATTTGGGTTACATCAACGAGGTACAGGAAGAAACGGAAGAATCAATACGATGGTATAAAGAATTTAATCTGTTGGGTGAAGCAGTTGATTTTCCAGGTATGCAGGTAAAATTGGAAGAGGTTTCATCTAAATTAAAAGAACTTGAAAGTTCTCATGAGCCGGGAATTGAACAAGTGCCTTTTGCCCCTTCAAAAGTGTTAAATGTCAGTACCCGAAATGATGAATACTTTCCGATGATTTCCCCTGATAACGAATTTTTGTTTTACACTAGAAAGGTTGACAGAACAAATCTAGGCGATCTTATTACTAAAACCGTAGAAGAATTTACTGTTTCCAAAAGCGAAGGCGTGAATAATCAATTTGACATTGGCATGCCACTCAATTACCCATTTAACGATGGGACTTTTACAAATTATGGCTCTGCAACCTTATCGGTTGATAATAAAGAAATGATCATTTGTGCTTGTAAAACGGAGTTAGTATATGGTCAAAACTACTTGAATTGTGACTTATATTCCACCACATACATGCGTTCCGGAGCCTCCGATTTTATTTGGACTCCCTTGAAAAATCTTGGTCCTGATATCAACACCAAGGATGGATGGGAAGCTCAACCATCTCTTTCCGCTGATGGAAATACATTATTTTACACAGTTGCTCGTCCAACTTCCAGAGATAACGACATTTACATCGTAGAACGTCTTCCGGATGGAAATTGGGGAAAATCAAGGCCATTTGATGAGATTAATACAGAAGGGAAAGACAAAAGCCCTTTTTTACATCAGGATAGTGAAACATTATACTTTGTTTCTTCTACTTCCGAAAAAAGAAAAGGTGTAGGTGGCTTGGATATATTCTATATACGTAAAGAAAATGGTAAATGGAGTACCCCTGAAAATATTGGATACCCGATTAATTCAAAAGAAGATGAAATTGGTTTATTTGTTTCAATGGATGGAAAATCAGCTTATTACTCATCAAGAGTATCAGGAAATTGGGACATTTATTCATTTGAATTATACGAAACTGCACGACCTCAAAAAGTGACAATCCTGAAAGGTCAATTAACTTCAGAATCAGATGTGGCAATGACTGATGCATCAATCGAAATAGCTTATTCAAATTCAGACGAAGTAACTCAAGTTAAAGTAAATGGCAACGATGGTAATTATGCCGTTATTGTAAAAAACAATCAACAAGATGTCATGTTGACCGTTAAAAAACAAGGATTTGCATTTGATTCAAAACTCATTCAAAAAGAAGAATTAGAAAACACCGATCATAAACTGAAAGACGTTGATCTCTCAGTTAAAGAATTAAAAACGGGTGAAGCATACACCATTAACGATATCTTATACCCAATCAACTCAGCTGATTTATCTGATGATTCAAAGTTCATATTGAAGACGTTTGCCCGATTCTTAAATGAAAATCCAACCCTTTCTATTTTGATTCAAGGACATACAGACGATGTAGGCGATGAAAAACAAAACATGATCTTATCTGAAAATAGAGCTCGAGGAGTAAAAGAATATTTGGTTTCACTCGGAATAAACAGTAAGCGACTGACGTCAAAAGGATACGGTGAATCAACTCCTAAAGTTGACAACAATTCTGAAAACAACCGAGCTATCAATCGAAGAACTGACTTTGTGATTAATTACTAAATCGTTAAAATAAAATCAACTAAGTGAAAAACCTATATTTAAAGATACAGTATATTGCTCTAAAACCGTCTTTCCATCCAATTTTCTTACCCTCCTCATAGGTTCGTCCATAGTAAGATATTCCGACTTCATAAATTTTAATTTTTGGAATACGCGCAAGCTTAGCAGTTATTTCAGGCTCTATTCCAAAACGATTCTCTTTTATAGTGATGTTTTTTAAAATAGAAGTCCGCACTAATTTATAGCAAGTTTCCATATCTGTCAAGTTAAGATTGGTCATCGCATTTGAAACAAAAGTCAAAATCTTATTACCTAGAGAGTGCCAAAAAAACAATATTCGATGTGGTTGACTACCAACAAACCTTGATCCGTAAACCACATCCGCATCCGCTTTTAATACAGGCTTCAACAATAAATTATATTCTTCCGGATCATACTCAAGATCAGCGTCTTGAAAAACTACAAAGTCTCCTGTACACATGGTAATTGCCTTGTTGATGGCTGCCCCCTTTCCTGAATTGATGGCTTGTGAATGAAAAAGTATATTTAATTCAGGATTTTCTTCAATATATATATTAATTATTTCCAGTGTATTATCTGTAGAACAGTCATTAATAATAACGATTTCTTTGCTAATACCTTTCTGCAACTCAACAGCTTTAATTTTGTCTAAAATTAGACGTAAAGTTTTAGCTTCGTTGAAAGCAGGAATAATAATCGATAATTTTTGGATACTCATTTGATGACTTAAAGTTTTTAATAGAAACTAATTATGATTTCAATCATTGTAAGTAAAATAATACAAATTGCAAGATTTAAACTCATTTTCAGACTTTATCTTATAATTTTCTTTGAATTTTAATAGGTATGAAGAATCGGATTCTGGATTTTTAGAACCAACGTAGAAAAAACTAGTATTATTTCTATTCAGAAAAAAATTCTTGTTTAAAATAATATTTCTTTTAAAATTCAACATCTTGATTTTTTGATAGTATTGTAAAACTTGATATGAAGATTCATCTGTAACGATGATATCCTGTTTTTCAATACTATTATTGATTGATTTTACTGCGCCTTTAACGTCTTGAACAACAATAGGAAAACCTGATTGATAGATATTTAAATAAAATACAATCGGTATAGCAAA
Source organism: uncultured Akkermansia sp. (assembly GCA_964526595.1). Classification (GTDB taxonomy): domain Bacteria; phylum Bacteroidota; class Bacteroidia; order Flavobacteriales_D; family Crocinitomicaceae; genus M0103. Next base: position 39,115 of record CAZGJF010000018.1, read on the forward strand.
AATTATTACCGGCTCATGTTCTTTTTTCAAATAACTCATTAAAAATCCAATAATAATAATTGAAATGGGGATTAAATAAATAATTAATCTCCCTGTGAAAGGGTAAATTTTAAATCCGGAAAGAAATAGGTGTAAAAGAAACGGAATAGACATAAGCAGTAATAATTCCTTGTTATTTTTAAATAATTTTAGTAAACTCAAGGAAAATATAATGAATGGCACATACCAATAATTACCAAAATGTAACAAATCTGAAAAAAAATGTTTGATAACATTATCATATAAAAAAATATAAAATTCTGATTTAAATGGATTTATTGGCAAGAAAGCAAAATCCCAATAAAGCTTCATTGTACTTTTTGTTGGGTGATTGTAGATAAACAGAAAAAAGTAAAATAGAAAAAAAATAAATGTGGTAATAAATATGATAAAAACCTTATAATTTTTAGATCTAAATGTCTCCTGAATGAATAGATATATAAATGAAGAAATTAAAGTAAAAATTGAAACATTTGAGAAGAATATTGATAAACAACAAATTAGTGTGTACAACATTATTGAACTCTTATTCTTAAAGTCAAGTTTTAAGGTAAAAAATATGATAATTAAAGTAATAAGAACATCAGATGAATATTGTTTGATTTCACAGGAATATCTGAGCAACCAAAAATTCAAGGATAAGCATATTGTTAAAACGTTCTGAATAATACGATTAAAACTTAATAGCGTAGAAATCTGATAAAAAATAAAAATTGAACCTAAAAATGATAAAAAAGGAAAAACTCTCAATTCTAAATCAGGGTATGTGTGAAATATACTAAGAATAAATTTCTCAACCAGTAAAAATCCAATAGGAGCCACTTGCCCATTATCCAATGGTTTTAATAACTCAAGATAATTTTTATCTACAAGATTGAGCGCTAAATATGACTCATCAAGCCAAATGCTTTTATTTAATAAAAACTGATAAAAACTAAATAAAAGTGCCAATGGAATTGCAAAAAATGTTAATCTTTCCATCAACAAGAAGCTTTGACCTTTATTTAATGGTTGTTTAATTTTCAATTTAGTTATTTTAATTAGTATTTAATATACTGTCAGATTAAGCAATAATATTATTCTTCAACCTGAACTTGTCGTTTCCTCAAATATACTTGATTATCCAACTAATTTTCAAATCCTTTAAAAAATGATTTTTTTATTTTTTAAATTAGAGCTATCGCTTGTTCCTCATTCTGATCATCACAACATAAAAATCAACCTTGTTCAAGGTTGAGCATCGACCTATTCAAATAGAGCTATCAAAAGAACACTATTACTTCTGATGCAAAATCTCTTCAATGGGGCTACCTGTCATTGCTCCATTTCGCTGAAGCCTCAATAAATGACTAAGAGTTGCCGCAATGTCGGTAATGTTAATTTTTCTACTGATTGTTTGAGGTGGTATTCCATTTCCATACCAAATCAATGGTACGTGTGTATCATAATTAAATGCCGACCCATGACTAGTTCCCCGGTGAGCAGATTCAACATCATCTGACTTCGTTAAATAACCGGGTTCAAGCAAGTAAACGATATCTCCACTTTCTGCCGGATGAAAACCACGCCGAACCATATCCAACCATTCATCATCCGAACATCCGCTTAAAAGCTGTGTCTTCGTATAAACTGATTTAACCTCAACCCATTTACTAATTCTTTCGGCAACAAATGATTGCACTTCTGAAGCAGCCAAATGAAGTGAATCGATCTGTCGATTGTTGAGGTACACATTTGAATTTTCAAGGGCAGCTATTAAGTCCACTTTGTATTGTTCCTTGACGTCTTTTCTTAATGCTGACAACTTCTCATTCAAAAACAAATACCCACCCGGCAATTTTTTATCTACCAAAAACTGAGGAACTGGTACCACAGCGTGATCAGCCGTTAAAAAAAGGATAAATTCGTCTTTTCCAACTTTTTCTTCAAGATGGGTTAATAACTTGGACAACTCAAGATCTAAGCGAATGTACACATCTTCTATTTCTACGGAATATGGACCAAAACTGTGTCCTACAATATCCGGTGTTGAGTAGCTGATGCATAACAGATCCGTCTGATCGTCCTGTCCGATTTGTTCAGCATCAATGGCGCGTATTGCATAATCCGTTAAATAAGTATTTGCATAAGGTGTGATTGTAAACAACTGATATTTCGGTGTATTTCGACTTAATACAGCTAAATCATAAGGAAATGTTGGTTTCTCTTTTCCCGATAAAAGTTGCTCGTAAGGAGAATCGTCCGGACCACTTTCTGTGTAGGATGGAATAGCTAACAAGGTATTCCATGTTTTTGTCATATATTGATCTACCTGATTTTCTGCATTAAAATCCACAACCCATTTAGGCAACGTTTGCTTGTAAAAGGAGCTGGTGACAAATTTTCCGGTTGCATAATCGTACCAATAGGTTCCATCACTCAGATGTCCGCCGGGCAAGATTGCTCCACGATCTTTGATTGACATAGAAAGTACTTTGGCGTTTGGATAGGTTAGTTTTAACTGATCGGTAATGGTTGTTGTTTTGAGATGATGTGGTGAGCAAAATCCATCCGAAGAGTTTGTTCCAACAGGTGTTACAGTCTCATCATCCACGCAATTAATCAGTTTTTGAGCAGATCGATCAAACCAATCGTTAGCTACAATTCCATGGTTAGCAGGAGTAGTTCCTGTGTAAATTGAAGCGTGTCCGGGACCTGTAAAGGTGGGAACATAATTGTATTGAGTAAATTGGCAATTGGTGCCCAATTTCATGATTTTATTAAAACCATTCGCTCCGAATTTCTGCTGAAATCGATACAAATAATCATAACACATCTGATCAGCCACAATACCAACAATCAATTTGGGTTGTTTTTTCTGAGAAAAAAGCAGTTTGAAACTGAACAAAATACAACAGAGAATTAAAAACCCATTTTTCATGATAAATCAAATTTTGACCCAAAAATACAGAATGACGTTCAATCATTATCAACATGCTTTCATTAACTTTGCTGAAACGTTTTATAATGCTGGGATTGAAGCTTCCGACAGATCCAAGATGGGTCAATATTGCCTCCAAAAATATTGAAGAAATCCTGATTGATCACGCTTTCTGTGAACAAAAAGCAGCAAGTAATGCGATCTCAATCATTGTTCAATATCCTCATTTGACCGATTTGGTTCAGGCGATGACTGCCATCAGTCAAGAAGAAATGGAACATTTTGGAATGGTTCACAGAAAGCTGCTTGAGCGCGGACTGAAACTTGGTTTTGAACGCAAAGACCCCTATGTCAATGACCTTGCCGAGTACTTGAAAAAAAATAAATGTGGAGGTTCTCGGGCAGAACATTTTGTCAATCAAATGTTGTTTGCCGCTATGATTGAGGCACGCAGTTGTGAACGATTTAAAATCTTGTCCGAAGAAATCAAAGATGCTGATCTGCGTGAATTTTATCGAAGTCTTATGGAAAGTGAGGCACGACACTACACGACATTCCTTCAGTTTGCAAGAAAGTACGGAGTGGGTGTTGATGTGGACTCACGATGGAATGACTTTCTCGAATTTGAAGCATCCTTGATGGATAAATACGGGAAATCAGAATCCATACATGGTTGAATACTAATAAACAGCAAATTTCAGCTGCCCCATCTGATTGTTTATCGTTGTTCGCATATAATATAAACCACTTCTAAGTTGAGTAAATTTCAACGACATAGTTGATTCCTCAGCAATTTGAGTGTGTATTAACTTTCCATTTAAATCGTAAAATTCCACCTGGGATCCGGGATCTAATCCAGATAACTGAAAAACACCTTGATTGGGATTTGGTTGTAAACGAACCCCCTGATAATTCAATTGATCAATTGATGCACAATCGGTCACAGAAACATTCATCGAAACCGTATCTGATCCTGCAGCATTTGAAGCAATCAATGTTACCTGATAATCTCCAACCTCTGAATATACGTGAGATGGTGATTGTTGTGATGAAACATTCCCATCTCCAAAATTCCAATTCCAAACAGTAGGAAAAAATGATGAATAATCGGTGAATGTCAAATCCTGATTGATACATGCTGAATCATCTGAAATGGTAAAATATGCTGAAGGTAGATTTACATCTCCGGAATTAGTGTAATGAATCTTAAAATCGTCGAAATAAAATCCATCATACATCATACCGCCATCGGATCTGAAATAAAAACGGACTTTGATAACTTGACCCAAGTAATCACTCAAATTAACTTCGTCAAGCACCCAATCGGATTTCACACCTTCATAAACCGGTTGATTATTTGGCTGGACACTCCCGTTTGCACTTGTTCCGGGCACAGTATATTTGGTACACTGACCTACCCAAGTTGTCCCATTGTCAACAGAAACCTGAAATTGAACATAATCAAAATTTGTTTCAATATCCCATTTGGCATAATAACTGATCATCGCAGCGGTAGCATTTGTCAAATCTATGGAAGGAATATACATCCATTGAGTGGTTGCATTATCTGCATATAAACCATTCGGGCTATCGGTGTATGAATTGGAAGCGGAAACGTATGACTCTGCAGTTGCACCCCAATTTCCAAACCAGTTAGTCGTGTTTCCATCTTCACTAACCTGTAAGGTGATCGCTCCATAATTTTTTACAATGGTATCTCGTTTAATCCACAAACCATTATCTGTCATTAAAACATACTTAATCTCATCTCCATATTGGATTGTCGAACTTAGCAAATAAGATATACTCCCCTGCTGTGTTTGTCTCAAAGCAAGGTTATAAGTAATCGGATTTCCGACAGAGACAATGTTTACGAGTGGTTCAATGGAAACCGTTACATTTCCACTCATAAGTCCAAGCCTATATGCCGAATGAGTAAAACTACCTGACATCGTTTGAACGGAAGAAGGATCTTGATCTTTTACA
>CAZGJF010000019.1:0-13146 GCA_964526595.1 uncultured Akkermansia sp.
GCTTGTCGCTCCTAGAATATTTGAACCATTTTTCTGCCATTGGTAAGTTAATCCCGGAATGTTCGCTGTGCTCAATAAAACACTAGACCCTTGACAGAATGTAGTAGGTCCGCCGGCAGTTATTATAGGTGTTGATGGCAAGGGATTTACTGTAACACTTGCAATTACACTATTCACAATGGTGGCACAACTACTTTTCATTTTAACAAAATAATAAGTCGTACCGATTGTATTTACTGGTGGAGTGTATGTGGCATTTGTAGCTCCTGAAATGGCAGTAGCTCCACAATAATCATTCGTCGTGTTACTATACCACTGATATGAAATTGATGCTGTACTTGTAGCTGTTACAGAAAGTGCAGCTACTGAATTTGTATTTTGGCAATAGGGCGCACCTATAGGTTGCTGAGTGATCGTAATTGGTTTATAGGAATTTGGGGTGAAATCAATGCCACGAAAAGCAAAATTTGTCCCAGAAAGCATTAAATCAGTGGTTAATACAGATGCTAATGAACCATTGTCTATGATTTTAACAATTTTGTTATTTGAAGTTTCGTATGTTGTGACGTAAATTACAGGGTTTGTACCTGAATAATCGACCACCAATCCTAAGGAACGAACAGGAATTATATACTGTAATTGCCAAGTGCCGGTTGATTTAGACCATTTTTGAACACCTCCATTACTAGTTAATATAGCGTCATCTGCTATATAAGCCGTACACCCATCCGGACTAATTGAAAAATCATACGGGCTAGTACTTGCAGATGTTCCGGTTATGATAAAAGGATTTGCTGTTTGACTAGAAGTAGTAGGTAAACCAACCCCAACTGAATATATTCCTTGATTAAAGGTACTTGTTGCTAAATCATACGATCCAGTTGAGTAATAAAGTTGTCCATTAAATATTTCAATATTTCTAACAGTATTAAATGTACTACTTAAGGGAATAAACCCCGACCCATTGTAGAACCATACCCCACCTGTATTAGGTTCAGACGCTGATGCAGTGGAGGTTCCGGAGCAATAAAATGTAGAAGAAGAAGTCGCTATGGCGCTTCGAAGTGCATTTGCAGAAAAAGGAGATATTGGTGTTGCCAAAGCTCCTCCAGTTGGAAAAAGATACCTTCCTGTTACCAATGCATTTGTTCCTAAAATATTCATTGCTTTTGTATTCAAGGAATTTACAGATGCAGTCCCCACTATCGTATTATGTCCGGGTACAGCCAAATAATCATTGTAACTATTTAGAAAACCAACAGATATAGAGGAACCATTTTGCGTCAATAAGTTACTTCCAGTAAAATTTGAGGCAGAAATTGTTTGAACCAAGGCTCCTGCGGGACTAATTTCTTGCACTGCAATCGCAGCAGCTGAACCTGATAGAGCTGTTGTACCATCCCCCACTCTGTTCACAACCAAATTACAAGATGTAAAAGGACCACATGGTTCTATGGTGATGGTGGAAGTTATAGGTACTGCACATTGACCGTAAGTCGGCGTAAATGTATATGTCGTTGTTGTTGTATTGTTAAAGGCAGGTGACCATGAACCTCCAATATTATTCGTTGAAATATTTGGTAAAGGTGAAGTCCCACCCGTGCAAATTGACGTTGCGTTGGTAAATGTTGGGGTTACTGTGGTTGGTGTAGTAATTGTTACAGACTGGCTATAACTACATGTAAGCCCTTTGATTCGCACATAAACTGTGTAACTACCCGCTTGTAAATTTGAAAAAGTATTACTTGCCTGCCAATTTGTACCATCAATGCTGTATTCATATTCTGTATAATGAAATATATTTATATCATCAACCATGTGTTTGTTTCGACCAGAATACAAACTACTGGTCCCGGTTCTTGCTGCAAAAGCTGCTTTCCATGTACTCTTATCAGCGGTTATATAAGCCGATGGGAGTTGAACATTAGTGAATATAGTATATGTATTTATACTGCCATCTACATTCATTGACAATTGACCGGTTGAAGTAATGTAAACTTGAACTAAAACGCTGTCATCTAACCAAAAAGGTGAGCTCGTTGTAGGAGTGTAACAATCAATTACAGCATTGTTATAAATTAAGTAAATTCCTTGTATATTACTCCCTCCGCAATACGGAAAACTTGGATCAAAACCGTTTTCAAAGCCATCAAAGCTAATTTTAAGCCCACTACCCACACCCATTTCAAAATAATAGGGGCTAGTGCTAAATGTTGAACTTGGTATCGTCGTTGTATTTGGAGAGGGTGTATTTGCGATATCAGGTCCATAGGAAAAACTTAGACCATCTCCGTCAATAGATCCATTTCCAATAAACATATTGAAAAATAAATCAAGTTGATTTTGATTTTGACCATAGGGACCAAAGACGATTGATCCATTTTTGGAGATATTTGCAGTTGTCAATGTTGTCTGTTGACCACCTATCGTAGCATTAGTTCCAATCCATGCATTGGGTGAACCTATTGGAAGCCATGTCAATGAACTGAGCAAATTATTCTCAAAGGTCGTCATGACCCATGGTCTGTAATCAGGTGAAGTTACGTTTGTAATTGTTATGCTTGAAGTACCGTTACAACTCGTTACAGCAGGTGCAGTATAAGTAATCGCAGTCGGTTTGGCACATGCACATGAAATAGTCAATGAGTATCCTGATTTATTTGTTGATCCATCTGAATCAAATTGAACCGATAGGGGAATACCTGGACCATTCGTTGAAAATGTTACATTTCCTGATCCGGAATAATCACCTCCAAACAATGTCGTAATATCGTCATCTTCTCCGATATCAAATGTAAGGTAATCACTTCCCGATTGCGTGTCATATGTTCCGGTCACTGTCACAATTTGATCACTTGAAGTAGGTCGAATGACCAAAACTTTGGTTTCATTATTCCCATAATTACCTGCACTCCCTCCACTATCGTAAATCGTTCCAGAACACGCTGTTACAAACTGTAAGTTTGTTGACATCACATAACAATTTGAACTGGTAAATGAAACGCTATTTGAAACATTAGTCAGTGTACTGTTACTGCAAACTGTTTTAATTTGATAATAGGTTGTTGCAGAAGGTGTTGTTGAATAAGAGGAGGACGTAGCTCCGGAAATATCAGTCCATGGACCTGAACTTGATGAAGATGATTGCCATTGATAGCTAATGCCAACTCCAGAAGAAAGTCCGGATGCATTCAAGGTTACATTGGTTCCAAAACACCCCGATGAAGTGTTTATTGATATTGTACCTGTATTGGGTTGACCCGTACATGGCACAGAACTTATAATATTCACTAAATAATCCTGTGCTTGACCATAACCAGAACTCGATGCGTTACACGGTTGTGTATTTAATACTTGGTAATCTTCCCCTCCACGAATTCTCATTCTAGTAATACCCACAACAGCATTTGCAGGCACTATGATTGAAACAGTTACAGTACCAGAAGCACCTACATTGGTTGATGTTGAGAAAAACTCAGACGTTTCAAAAGTACCATTTTGATTAAAATCAATCCATACACCAAAATACTGGTTCGCATCACTGCTAAATGTAAGCGTCAAAGGATTTGTTCCTCCCTGAATTAATCCAGGGATGCTATTTTGAGTTGCAGTATAGTTGATGTAATAGGGCGAAGTATTACTTGTTGTTGTTTGACTTAAGGTTCCTAATACAATAGATGTAATAAAATCGCTTGTACCACCACTTGAATAAGTTGGATCACAATAATTTATTAATACCTGAACTGAATTTGAATATTGAAAATTCCCGGAACAAGACACTCGACAACGATACCAAGTAGGAACTGTCACTGTTGCAGTATAAGTCGCATTTGTAGCTCCACCAATATTACTCCAATTTGAATTGTCCGTTGAAGATTGCCATTGATAACTTACTCCTGAACCTGAAATAGTATTTTGTAAGGAGAGGTTGACTGTACTTCCTGATGTAACAGAGGAAGCAGAAGTAATGGTATTACCTGGTGCTGGAGTACCGGAGCAGGGAGCGGGTACGGAACATGTCACTGTTCCAGCAAAACCAGAACCATTATTTAATACATCAGAAGTAAAATCTATTGTAATTGAACCAGAGGCTGTTGTTGCTACAAATGACCCAGGAGCAGAATTCCCTGAAAATCCTGAACCTGAAAATGGAGTTGAAGAGATTGAATTGCCATTAAATAATTTTAAAAAATCAAACGTAGACTCAGTACCTAAATTTGAAATGTTTACTGTCACGATGCCACCCGAAGAAGCTGGTGTAATAACCATCGGTGCAGAACTCATATTTGCTGAATATTCATCATTTACCCCACCTTGATCGTAGACATTGTATGTAACCCCACATACTATAGAAGGACTGCATGTTGTACCTTGTATCAAAGTGGTATTGTTTGCTGCAATAGTTGACGTCCAGCTCATATCATCAATGTATCTCTGATGTATACCACTAGCTCTTGTATCTTTAACTTTAACATAAACATTTGTTATGCCTTGACTTCCTAAATCAATTGAATAATTCTGGTACGTATTACTTATTGAATTAATTTGACCAACTTGACTCCAAGTTAATCCATCAGATGATATTTCGATTACACAACTCCATGATGTCGTATTTGAACTTCTTTTAAAATAAAAAGAAAAAACAGAAGGGTTTAAAATTTTTGGAGTTACTATGTAATCACCTATCGCATCAAATATTATGTGTCCCTTGCCAGATCTTGCTTTTACTTCATCATTATTAAAAATAGCACTATTATTTAACCAGCCCCCCCCTTGAGTTGGTGTGACAAAAGTTCCAAAACTCTCATACACTTGAAATGGACCACATTGTCCCAATAAATCCAAATTTTTAAATAGCGCAAAAAAGAAGAAGGCTAGCAAAAAAACCTTCTTTAAATTCCAACGATATGAAAAATTATTGCTCAATTCAAACAATTTACCAATCCTTTTCTATTTATAACGGTTAAAACCCTTTCAAGTTGCTATTCTAACACATACATGAACTCCAAAAATAAGGTTTTTTTAAGTAGAAAATAAGTGCCGCATACTGCGTGTTAAGACAGCAGCAAACTTCTCATATTCACTTTTTCATCAATAAGAAAATGTAACTCGGAAATAGCAACGCGCTCTTGTTTCATGGTATCTCGATCACGTATTGTTACTGTATTGTCCTCTAACGTTTGATGATCAACAGTTACTGAATAAGGCGTTCCAATGGCATCTTGACGACGGTAACGCTTCCCGATGGAGTCTTTCTCATCGTATTGACATAAGAAATCTGATTTTAATCCATCAATAATTTCACGCGCTTTTTCAGGTAAACCATCTTTCTTTGTCAATGGCATGACAGCAACTTTATACGGCGCCAATGCAGGCGGAATACTCAACAAAACACGTTCGCTGCCGTCTTCCAATTGTTCATTTTTATAGGATGCGCTCAAAACCGCCAGAAACATGCGATCTAAACCAACAGAAGTCTCAACCACAAATGGAACATAATTTTGATTCAATTCAGGATCAAAATACTGCATTTTTTTACCTGAAAACTGCTCATGTTGCTTCAAATCAAAATCTGTGCGCGAATGAATTCCTTCCAACTCTTTGAAACCCATTGGGAAATCAAACTCAATATCACATGCTGCGTTTGCATAATGTGCCAGTTTGATGTGATCGTGAAAACGATATAAATTATCTCCTAAACCTAAGGCTTTATGCCATTTCGCGCGCGTTTCTTTCCAGAAAGTGTACCATTGCATTTCTTCACCCGGACGAACAAAAAACTGCATTTCCATCTGCTCGAACTCTCGCATTCTGAAGATAAACTGGCGTGCAACAATTTCATTTCGAAAGGCTTTTCCTATTTGAGCAATTCCAAATGGAATCTTCATTCTTCCTGATTTTTGTACGTTCAAAAAATTAACAAAAATCCCTTGAGCGGTCTCAGGTCGTAAATAGATTGTAGAAGCATCTCCTGCAACAGAGCCCAATTCAGTCGAAAACATCAAATTAAACTGCCTTACTTCTGTCCAGTTCTTAGATCCTGAAATTGGGCAGGAAATTTCTAAATCTACAATTAAATTATATACACCTTCGAGATCATTGTTTTCGAGCGTTTCACGCATTCTATCCTCAATCTCTTGTATTTTCTGGATATTTCGTAATACATTGGGATTTGTCTGTCTAAACTGAATCTCGTCGAATGAGTCTCCAAATCGTTTCAATCCTTTTTCAACTTCGTTATCAATTTTCTGACGAATTTTCTCGATGTGCTCTTCTATCAAGACATCAGCACGGTATCGTTTTTTGGAATCTTTGTTGTCTATTAACGGGTCGTTGAAAGCATCGACGTGACCTGAAGCCTTCCATGTCGTAGGATGCATGAATATAGCGGAATCAATCCCGACGATGTTTTCGTGCATCTGAACCATGGATTTCCACCAGTAAGCTTTGATGTTGTTTTTCAATTCTGAACCCAACTGACCATAATCATACGTCGCAGCAAGTCCATCATAAATCTCCGAAGAAGGAAATACAAAACCGTATTCTTTAGCATGCGCGATGACCTCTTTGAGCTTATCTTCTCTTTGTTCCATGAAGCAAAGATAGTAAAGATAGAGGCATCATTAAGGAGTAATTAGTCGTTACTTAATAAACCACACCTAATATTATTGTTGATTTAGTAGGTAAATGAAAAATTGAAGAGTTAAAATTTCCTCTTTATTTAATTGGCCCATCATTTTGTTGTCATTTGGATTTCCATCAAAAACTTTAATTTTTGCATTGAACGCTTCTTTGATCGCTCGAATTCGAATGTATGCAAATTAGCTCAGAAAATGGTAAGATCGAGCTATACGAAGCAGTAAAAAAGTACATTGAATTTTATAACAATGAACGAAGACGTGACAGTATCGGACAAATAACTTCAAATCAATTATATAATCAAATGAAAAGGTATACTAAGCACCTTATTTTGTCAAATTGCTGCCTTGTAAATGGAGGCAGTTATAATTTTTTGAAGTCAAACTAACTTTTTATAATGTTAAAAATGTAGTGTTTAATTTTTTTTCTGGTTAGATACATATGATCTCGTAACGTTAATTGCTTTGTATCATATAAGGTTTTAAAAAAGTCCATCAAATAAAGTGTGTGTTTCTTATTAATTTTTAATTGTATCTTTTTAATGTTTGATTTAGTTGCTAGCTTCTCCCATCTGAATGGGTTTTTTTCTTTTAATGAAATACAATGAATACCGCTCCCATCATGTCCAATATTTTGCACAAAACTATTTTTGGGATGTAATGAAAGTCCTTTTTGAAAAAACACTGTTGTATACCAAAAAATTGCCCAAGTATTTATTTCAGCAGTAGCATTGCTCTCTAACTGTCTTTGAAAGGATTCATACGAACCAAATAAATTAAATTCATACCAAAGTTTATTTTTTTCTAATTCACCGATTTGTTTTTGAGGATTTTTTTCAAATTTTTCCCATGCCCTCGACCAAGTACCCCAACCCCAACATGAAGTTGTTCTCAAAAAAAAGGTATTTGGTAATTTTTTACGTTTTTTTATTGGATATATATATCCACTTATATGCATTACTTGGTCATCAAATTCATATATTGTTAATGCATCATTCATGAACTTTAGAAACCCAATAGATGTTACAATATCGTCTTCCAAAACAATGATTTTTCCATATTGATGGATAATTTTTGTTACGCCCTCAATGATAGAATTTGCAAGCCCTTTATTAGTTGATGATTCTATTATTTCAACTGTTTTACACCATGATTTCATACGAATAATTGAACGAACTTCATTTATTTGTTCAATTTCTTCAGCAGAAGCATCATTTTTCGGACCATCGGAATAAATAACTAAATGGCTCTCATTTGCTAAATCATTATGAAAAAGTGCCTCCAACGTTTGTTGCGTATGCCAAGGTCTGTTATAGACAAATAAAGCAATGGGGGCTAAATTAGAGGAGTTTTCCATATCATTTAATGATTTTGAAAAGTTAAAATACTTTGGGATATTTTAAACTGGGAAATAATGTAAGTTAAATGGAGCTTTTGAAAATCAATAATAACTTATTTTTCAAAGTAAGTCTACTACTAAACAATTGTAAAATTCTAATTTTCAATACTAATCGTTCAACTTTTTTAGTTCGGTTGTTTTTAATTAAATTTAAATAGCCTCTTAATGTGTTCCATGTAAATTCACTGAAACCGATATATTTATTTCTAAATAATCTCTCTAAATAGTACAAAGATTCGTAATTACTTTTTATTTTTTGCTCATAACTTACAGAAGTCCATATAGAAGTAGAATGAAGACGATATATGGCCATTTCATCTGGAATATAATAACCATTACCTCTTGTCAGTAACAATCCAAATAATGATATATCCTTGAAACATTTTATTTTTTTGATTGTATTAAAATCAATTCCACTTTTATGAAATAAAATACTACTGGTATGTATAATGTAAGGCGAACAATATGAATTAATGGATATTTGTTTTTCTTTCGAAAAATGAACATTGTCCATTTGAGACAAAATAGTATTGTTTTTTAGAATTTTATATGAATGACTTATAAACACATAGTTGGGATTATGCTCTAGATAATTGACTAGTTTTTGTATTTTTCTTTTATCTGTCCAATAATCGTCTCCATCACAGGTTGCAATATATTTCCCCTTACATGCTTTAATTGTTCTAACGAAATTGATTTCGGATCCCAAATTTTTTGAGTTATCAAGAAGCCTTATTTTATCCGGATATAATTCGCTATATTCTCTTAGAATATCAGACGTTCTGTCTGTACTGCAATCATCTCCAATAACAATTTCAAATTTAAAATTTGTTTCCTGCATCAAAAAACTATCAACGGCCTCTCGGATATACAATTCGTGATTGTATGTTATACAGCATATACTTACAATTGGCGGATGATTCATTCTGTTAACAAGAGACGAATATAAGAAATGTTTATTGTTTCGTGGCTTCCTTGAAGATGTTTGTTACTTAAACATCAGATTAATATTATCTCTTAAAAATATGCCACATAACCAAAGTGGATCTTTGCATTTCGTATCAAAATGGGCTCATCAAATTGTTTTCCAAGAGCATAACACATTGAAAAAAAGCCGAGCTTAGTACCAAAGAGAAATCCAGTTCCAAATCCTAATGGGTGATCTCTTGAATTCTTTACAGTCCTATTTTCATAAAAAGCTTGATCGTAAAAGAGATATAATGCCGAGTTTCTGTCTAATAAAAATCGATATTCTAAGCTAAACACACTTTTTGTTGTGGCATAAAGTGATTCTTCATTAAATCCCCGAAACGAATTTAGCCCCCCAAAGCGAAATACTTCATTTTGGTAGATTTCCGGAGCAAAATAAGATTCTGAAAAATTTGCGAACCGGATAACTGATCTCTTAGACAAAGGAATATAAGATTCAAATTTAATCCCCCATTTGTAAGCAGTGGACATCAATGTAAGTGCAGAATCGTTTGCTGTTGATTTTCTGTTTCCAACTGATCCCTCCATTTGATAAATGATCCCCTTAGTTGGATTTGGGGTATAATCTACATTTCGTCTTGTCAAAATCAATCCATAGTAGTTCAGATTGATTTGAGATAAGTTTGTAAATATTGTGCTTGAAGCAGCGCCTGATAATTTATCTGAAAGACACTTTTGGTAATAAATTTTCAAGCTATTACCTTTTTTTAAAAAATAAGAAATTCCCAATCCCGACTTAAAATCTAAAAAAGTGGAATCTCGTATAAATAAATCCAAATGACCTTCAATACCGAAAGATGAACGAAACAAAAAAGGGTAATTAAATCGTCCGTTTAATGATTGGGTTTGGGGTTGTATACTTTTCCACGCTAACTGAACAGATTCACCATGTTTGAATGCATTTAACAATCTGAGGTTTAGTTCTCCCACTGCAGAATACCTACCTACTGTATTTGGTTGTAACCCCATAGCACCGTTAACAGCACTCAAAGGAATTGTTTCAAGATATAAAAAAATCTCCGCTCCTTTTTCTGTGAATAACAACTCATAAGACTTAATAATACGAATGTAGTTTTGAGCGTTCAATTTTTGAGGAATAGCTTGAATGGCACTTTCATTGTAGATGTCTCCCTTTTTGATGCCAATTATTCCTGACACTAAGCCCATTGAAACAGAAGAATCGCCCTTAATATGAATGGCATTGATGGTATAAAATCGTCCCTTATCAATTCGAAGTTGGGCTGTCAGACATTGTTGTTCCGGTTCGTATGTGATTTTTTTTAATGACACTGAAGCAAAGGGATAGCCATTGGAAAGAACCTTATTATGTACTTTGTATAACAATTTAGTAATTTCGGATGGCGTTATTGGAATTTGACATTGTTGCTTTTCTTTGATTATTTGAAATTTATCTATCAAAGACAGGTCCTTTGGATCAATGAATAGAATCACTCGATTAAAATGTTCGCCCAAATGAAAGAAAGTATTGAGTGTTTTATTTTTCCAATCTAATGAATCAAATGATGCCAGTAAATATCCTGCACGAATCGCTTTAAATTGAGTTTTTTGCAGGTGCTTTAGCAATGAAATGCTATCCTTAAATTTTTCGGTACTATGTTGTAAATATGAAATATCACTATTAGCTGTCAAACTCAGGGTGTAACTATTTTGACAAAGTCCTTGAAAATAGATTCCAAGGGTTGTGATAAGCACTTTTAGAAAACGCATCAAAATGTATGAGTTTATTAAAACAAAATTAATTCATAGTCGATTGTGGAAAATAAATTCGAATGTAGATGTCAAATTGTTGTAAATTCGTCCTTTGTAAATCACAATTTTAACATGAAAAGAATATTAGTTATTTTATTGTTGGGTATGTCGCTAAATGTAATCGTAAGTTCTTGCGGATCGACTAAAAAAGTAGGATGTGATGCTTATGGCAGAAAACGATAATCAAAAGAGATATTGGAAACTAAAAATTAACTTAGTACTATCTATTATTTCGATTTGTCAACAACAACGACATCGTGTGTAACGGTATAATTGTTTGGAAATACTGGAACTAATACCCAATTTTCTGCAGTATAATCGCCTTCACAATCATCGCATCGAGTTATTTTAATTGTGTAATTAACGGATTGTGATGCATTATTAATAGTGACGTTTCTGTCAAAAACAGAACTGCAATCTGTGTTCGTAGGATACCCCATGACGTTATATTTCGAAAAATCAATGGGTAACTCCTCCCCTTGATCAAATCTTACTGAAAAATAACCGCGAACAGTAGGGTCTGTGAGTGAATCAACAACAAAAGTTGAATCAGGAAACTTACTGGTAATAATTCCATGATTCGTGTAAACAACGGCGTTTGTCAAAATATCACCCGAATAGTTGTCTTTTTCTTCAATCACACAATCTTTTTTGCAGGATGACACCATACTTCCCACAACAACTACAAATAATAAACGAACTATGATTTTTCTCATAAGTGATATGATGACTCAACCGATTCGTAAATGTATAACTTTCAAGTGAATTAAAAAAATCATTTCCTTCTTAATTCAAAATTCTGCCCCAAGTAGACACGTCTTACCTGTTCATCTGCTGCGAGATCTTCTGCCGTTCCAGATTTTAAAATAGATCCCTCAAATAGTAGGTAAGCCCTGTCGGTTATAGACAGTGTTTCCTGAACGTTATGGTCTGTAATTAATATTCCTATGTTTCGTTTTCTCAAATCAGATACAATGCTTTGAATGTCTTCAACAGCAATTGGATCTACTCCTGCAAATGGCTCATCCAATAGAACAAACTTCGGATTTGTGGCCAAAGCTCGAGCAATTTCTGTTCGCCTTTTTTCTCCACCTGAAAGTCGATTTCCCAAATTTTTTCGAACGTGGGTCAAGCTAAATTCTTCTAATAGCTGTTCCAGTTTTTCTTGTCGGTCTTTTTTAGATAATTCAGTCATTTCAAGAATAGCTAAGATATTATCTTCAACACTTAACTTTCTAAATACCGAAATTTCTTGGGGAAGATAGCCTATACCCAATTGCGAACGTTTGTACATCGGATATTTTGTGATCTCTACATCATCTAAAAACACAGATCCTGAATCCGGTTTCACAAGTCCTACAATCATATAGAATGATGTTGTTTTTCCTGCTCCGTTTGGTCCTAACAATCCAACAATTTCCCCTTGATTAACCTCAATAGAAACTCCCTTTACAACATCTCTGTTTTTATAGGTTTTCTTAATATGATCGGTATATAGCTTCACAATATCAATGTAAAATTACAAATTTATGGCCCATCTGGCCCTAATACCAACCGGACTCATTCCCGGATCTAAATGGGTCAATCTCCACACAAGATCCACTCGTGCAATTTTAAAGATATTTTCTATTCCAATTGAAAATTCTGCGTAAGGAATTTTACCAAATTGTTTGGTAAAAGAAGGAATGAGAATGGTCGTTTTATTTCTCTCGGAAATTGCACCATAAGTTATTCTTCCGGTTGTCACCAATCGCCATTTTAACTTTTTGATTAATGGGATTCTATCAAAAAACAATCCTTGCCAGTGATTTTCAATCAATCCCCCAACATATTTATCTGAAATGAACTCGTAATAATTAAGTTTGTTGAACGTGGACGTCAATAGCCAATATGATTGATTGCCTTCATGTACTTTCAAAAAGGGATATGCTGTTTGTCCAAAAACATATCCTGCATTAACCCCATAACGTATTCGACCCAAATATCCGATTTGGGTGTTATGTTCCATCGAAAATTCTATTTTTTGATAACTATATTCACTCCCAAATAATCCCTTGATGCCAAAAATTCCCTGCAATGAAAAAATGGGATATTTTGACCTTAATGAAGTTCTGTCAAAAGAACCTGCCAAAAATTCTTCATCTTTGGTCCATCGAATTCGGGTCGTGATTTCGCTAGTTCGGATACGATTAATGGTGTCATGTTTCCCAATTCCTTGATTGTAATGAACGTAATTAGCACGACCCAATGCCGTGAATTCTTTCCACTCAAATCCACCAAACAAAACCAAATCTTTTTTAACATCTTTCTCAAGATTAATTCCTGCCTTTTTCACAAAAGTTAATTTGT
>CAZGJF010000019.1:13156-36781 GCA_964526595.1 uncultured Akkermansia sp.
AAAAACGGTTCCAAAGGTTGAGCCAATGGATGAGGCTGTCGGTGATTGACCAATTTGCTCAATGTCGTAATTGTAATAAGTGGTAAGCATCCCCCTTTTTTGTGGGGTTATATTAAATCTTATGGATGTTCCGTACTTGAAGCGCTCATCTCCGAATCCATAAGCCATTCTTCCTCCCAGTTCTATCCGTTTTGAGAACCGATTTGATGTCCTAAGGGCAAGCGCAGTGCGAAAATCTTCTACCGGATTGAAACTGACTAAACTAAATGCATTTCCAATCTCAATTTTTCCAATTGGGTAATAACCTGTTGTTGCAAAATAGGTCAGATTCTTTAGCATCATAAAAAAGGGCATTTCGTTCAATGAATCAATCATATTTACAATGCCTTGTTCCTGTTTGCTCAAAGTGTCATAGCGAGAATTCTTCCAGTATTGATCTGTTCTTCGTGTTGCACTGTCTTGAAATTCAACCGTATTGTCTGATTTGTAAAAATCTGCTGGTCTCACTTCGTTGATTCTGAACCGGCTTCGGTGCGATGTTTTTCTGCCATAAAAGCCATAAATTCCCGTGTTTTTGGTGATTTTAAGATCTACGATCAGCTTTTCTTCGGTGAGCATCCACACCTCTTTGGCAACTTGATCAAAATGATGCTCAAAATAAAGATCTTGAACATAATTGATATTGGCAGATTCAGTCATTGATGCACTAAATTTTTTGACCGCATAAGTTGTATCGTGTATCCACATTTCACCCTTAAAAGTCAAATCACCTGACCTTTTAGGCATGAAGCTTAATTTATAACACCATTGATTATCAATGTATGTTGAATCTTCCAGATAAAACTTGTAAAAATTTCGAGCAAAGTCGGAAACGGGACTGATGAAAGAACGATTAAACAAATTGATGTTGTTGTCATAAATATTGATATCAAGATACATCTCTCCCATAAATTGGTTCAAATGGAGATTATCAACTCCCACAATTCGGGTAGCTTTAACAACTTCTTTTTTCTTTTTAGGGTTATTTTTAAAGTAAAAATCGGATAGCGATTCACTCAATATCACGGGCAAATAATTTTTACCATTATCACTTGTATCCAAATAATTCATCACCAAATCAAGTCGTTTGATAATGTCTCGGTTAGTAAACTTTTCACCGATATTATTGAGATCCAGTTGCATTTTATTGTAAACCTCATATTCGTATGCCATCAACTTTTCTTTGTTGTTGATTCGTTTGTTCGCGATGACTTTTTTGTGTAATCTGGTTGAGGGAAGTTCATCAGGCGGTCGAATGGTTATCTCGGAAAATTCAGTTGCCTGTGTGGTCATACGGACATTGATTTCCTGAACCTTGTCCAACCATACTTTTTCGGTGATTGTCTCATAACCACTTAATGAAAACTGAATTGAGTCGGTTGCGTAGTATGTTTCCATCGAATAATGACCTAATGAATCAGAGAACGTTCCCATTTTGGAGTTCAGAAACTGAATTTTTACAAATGGAAGCTTTTCACCGCTGGTTGCATCCCAGATAGTTCCATAAACTTTAGTTTGCTGACCGAATGCGAGATGATAAATCAGTAAACAAATGAATGTAACAATTTTTCGCATTGGTCTTATCATCTGTAAATTAAAAATCACTCTCCCTCTGATTAGATTTTTCAACGCGTCTTGATACTACAATCCCGATCTCATACAGCGCTATGATGGGAATGGAAACAATGATCTGAGAAATGACGTCCGGAGGAGTGATGGCTGCTGCCAAAATTAATACTCCCACGATGGCATGTTTTCTGTATTTCTTTAGAAAGGAGGGAGTTATAATTCCTAATTTGGTAAAAATATAGGAGACTACCGGAAGCAAAAACAATAAGCCCGAATAAAATACAGTAGATAGGATGGTACTTAAATAGGAATTGATGGTGAAAATATTATTAATCTCGTTACTGATTTTATAGGCACCAAAGAATTGGACACACAGTGGGGCTACAATGAAATAACCGAACAATATCCCAATGAAAAACAATAAACTAACCCAAAAAACCAAGCCACTCATAACGGATTTTTCATTTTTTTTCAGACCGGGTTTTACAAAAGCCCAAATTTGATAAAAGATGTATGGGAATGCCAAAACAATGCCACCCATAATACTCATCATCAAAGCGTAACTGAACTGTCCGGACATGGTTGTACTTTGAAAACTGACCGGTATTTCTTCAATACAAACTCCAAACCAATGGCACATTAACCTGAAAGTAATGAAAGAGGGATTCTTCATGTTCAGAAAAATGGCATTCATAATCCATTCCTGAAAATAAAACAGAACACAAGCAAAAGTAACGATGGCTACAGATATCCTTACCAATCGCCATCTCAATTCCTCCAAATGGTCTAAAAATGACATGTTTTTTTCATCATCCATGGCGCACAAATTTAGGTAGAATCAACGCTTATGATTTTGAAAAATGTTTGCGTAAAAAAACTTTCATGGCCTCTCTATATAGAATTTTATGCGATAATTCAATCATAAAATTTTCTCGCCTTGTTAATTGCAGAAACTCTTTTTCGGGAATATCAATGGTATAAATCAATTGTAACAGTCTCCTCTCTCCCTGCGGTAAAAAATCGTTTAATAATACATTTATCTGGTAAACGATCTCGTCTTGTGAATGTGGCAGTTGATTGAATCTATCCGGTAAATACAAATTGAATTTTGCGAAATCTTTAATGATTTGCTGTTGAGTTTCAATGACGAATGATTCATTTTGAAGATATGGCAGGAGGTCAGTATACGGTTTGGGGTCTTGCATCAATTATCTTATTACGTCTCCGGGATTTCCTCCTGATTCAGGTATCATGAAACTTAATTTTCCGTTTTGATCTTCTGCCATTAAAATCATCCCCTGTGACTCAATACCTCGGATTTTGCGTGGATGGAGATTTAATAATACCTGAACCGTTTTTCCGAGTACTTCCTCCGGAGAAAAATGAGATGCAATGCCTGAAACAATGCAACGTTGATCTATACCGGTATCTACCGTCAGTTTGAGTAATTTATCCGCGTTTTGGATTTTTTCGGCAGCTATGATTTTTCCAAGCCGCAAATCCATTTTACCAAATTCTTCAAATGATAAAGCTTCTTTTTGGGATGTTTGAGTTTGCTCCATTTCGTTTCTTTGATGTAATTTCGATTTTTCTGTTTCAACAAGTGAATCTTCGATTTTCTGAAACAAGATCTCCGGTGAATTTGTGACAGATCCTGTTTTCAATAATGAATCTTTACCTGCATCATCCCAATTATCGGAATGATAATTCAAAAATCCGGACAATTTTTGAGCAGTACTTGGCAAGAATGGCTGCAACACAATACTCAAGTTTGCGCAAATCTGCAGAGCAATGTGCATGATTGTTTGAACACGTTTTTCATCTGATTTAATGAGTTTCCATGGTTCTTGTTCTGCCAAATATTTATTTCCCAACCGCGCCAAATTCATCACTTCTGCTTGCGCTTCCCGTAATTTATAAGCATAGATCAAATTGCTTATTCTTTTGGGAATAAGATTCATTTCATTTAGTACGTGCTGATCTTCTGACGAAAGCTCACTGCATTCAGGCACAAGCCCTTGATAGTACTTCTGAGTGAGTACGAGGGCGCGATTGACAAAGTTTCCTAAAATGTCAGCTAATTCACTATTCACACGAGTTTGATACTCCTTCCAGGTAAACTCGGAATCTTTAGTTTCGGGGGCTATCGAAGTAAGTACATATTTTAACTCATCTTCTTTTCCGGGATAATTTTGGAGGTACTCGTGCAGCCACACTGCCCAATTGCGTGACGTTGAAAATTTGTCACCTTCCAAATTCAAAAATTCATAAGCAGGAACATTATCAGGAAGAATCAGATTGCCATAATCCTTCAATATTATCGGAAAAATTACTGCATGAAAAACAATGTTATCTTTTCCAATAAAATGGATGAGTTTCCGATTGCCGGTCCAATAATCCTCCCAATTTTTGAAATGATCAATTGCCCACTGTTTCGTGGCTGAAATATATCCTATCGGGGCATCCAGCCAGACATAAAGAACCTTTCCATCAGCATTGGGTAAGGGAACTTTTACGCCCCAATCAAGATCTCTGGTCATTGCTCTCGAATGCAGACCTCCATCAATCCAAGACATACACTGACCAATAACCTGATTTCGCCATGTTTTTGGGTCATGTTGCTGCATCCCATCCAGAACCCCATCTTTGATCCACTTACGCAACCAATTTTCATGAAGCTGCATAGGTAAAAACCAGTGTGAAGTGCTTTTCAATACCGGTGTGTATCCACTCAAGGTAGATTTAGGATTGATAAGCTCTGTCGGACTCAAGTCTGAACCGCATTTTTCACATTGATCACCATATGCATTTGGATTGTCACATTTAGGACATGTTCCTGTTATATAGCGGTCAGCCAGAAATTGTTGGAACGTTTCATCATAATATTGCTCAGTCGTTTCCTCGGTAAATTTCCCTTTTTCGTGTAACTTAAGAAAAAATTCTTGTGCGGTTTGATGATGAAGTGGATCAGATGTTCTGTGAAATATATCAAAAGAAATATCAAATTGTTTGAATGAATCTCGAATCAGAGTATGGTATTTATCAACAATTTCACTTGGACTAATGCCTTCTTTTTTGGCACGTAAGGTAATTGCTGCTCCGTGTTCGTCTGTGCCACAAATGAATACAACATCGTGTTTGTTCATTCGTAAGAATCGGACAAAAATATCGGCGGGTAAATAAACTCCTGCTACATGACCAAGATGCAACGGTCCGTTTGCGTATGGAAGAGCTGCAGTTACTGTATAAGAAGTTTTAGTCATGCTGGATTATTATTCTGTTGCAAAGATAGAAGATGGAATGAAACAAATGAATGAATTTCAAAGTATGCCGGTGCTATCTTTGAAGGTAATTCCCAAAGTACCCAGCTCATCCAAAATGGGAGTATAAACGTCCTGATGAATGGGCAATGCAACACCACGTTGTTGAATCTGTTCCTTCAGAATCATTTTGGTCACAATGCCGACTGGTAATCCGACGGTATTGGACATTGCGGTATAGGTCTGATCTTCACCGATATTAATCATCGAAGAACTCAATTTATAATGAGCCTCATTTAGTGCATATTCGAACTCGTGATGCATGACAATCATATCCTTATCTTGTGGATCCAGCACCCATTTATCAACCAAAATGGACTCCAATATTTGCGCCGGGGTTGCCCCTTTGAAACCACAAACAGAATCGTTTTTGAAAAGGCCTAACCATTCAAATTTTGGATAAAGTTCAGCGCTATTTTCTCCCAAAAATTGTTTGAATTTTTCTTCAACGGTCAGTACTGAATCATAGGGTAAAAAAGCATTGAGAAACATGCGGGGTGTTAATGATTCGGCGTTATCTATTCCATAGGAATCGTCCGTCATACCCAAGGACACAAATACATTCCAAGCATCACAAAATCCGCTTTTCCTAAGTGTACCCCGCAAAATGGTTGGAATATCATCCAAGCCATAGACATTCCTGTATGAAAGTGAGTCACGGTTCGCATAACCTTCAAAAGATCCGCCACCTTCTAGTTGAATCTGATCTAAACGTTTAAAAAGCTGGCTGTAAGGGATGTATTTGTACTCACCATGATTGATGAATCGAGCAACACCACCCTGTCCAGCGAGAACAACATTTCGAGGGTTCCACGTGAATTTATAATTCCAAGGATTTGTGTCACTTTGAGGGGCAATGAGTCCTCCGCAATACGATTTGAAGGAAGTAATACGCGCGTTTTTTGCTTTTAACTCGTGGATAATCTTCATAGCACTCATGTGATCTATCCCGGGATCCAGACCAACTTCATTCATAATCAAAATACCTGCTTTTTGCGTCTCTTCGTTTAAAGCTTGCATCTCTGTAGAAATGTAAGATGGCGTTATCAAATGCTTTTTTGAGGCGATACAGTCTTTTGCCACATCCACATGGTAACGCGCAGGCAACATTGAAATAACGATATCCGCTTGTTCTATTTCAATTTTTCGTTCGGAAGAATTTAGCGCATTGAAAGCAAGGGCTAGTCCTCTGGGATGACCATTTATTTTTCGTTTTACTAATTCGATGTCTTGATCAACGATTCGCACTTGCCAGTCATTTTCTACAGACTGTTGTAACAAATATCGAATCAACGATGAAGCAGACATTCCTGCTCCCAGGATTAAAATTGTTTTCATTAAATGATGTCCTTGAATTGATTGACAAAGGTAATGACTTGCTAGTAAAGACGGTCAAATAACTCAAAATTGACCAATGCGACAGCTTAGTTCCTTGCCATAAATGGGAAAAAAGCTATTTTTGCTTTCTTCAATCATATATAGTTACTAAATCATGGGAAGAGCATTTGAATATCGAAGAGCAGCTAAGGAAAAGCGATGGGACAAAATGTCGAAGTTATTTCCTAAACTTGGTAAGGCTATTACGATGGCGGCCAAAGAAGGTGGAGAAGATCCCGCCACAAATGCCAAGTTACGCACGGCTATTCAAAATGCCAAGGCTGAAAACATGCCTAAAGATAATATTGAGGCGGCTATCAAACGAGCTGCACAAAAAGATATCAGTGCATTTACAGAGATTATTTATGAAGGAAAAGGACCTCATGGTGTTTTAGTCATCGTTGAGTGTGCAACGGATAACCCCACACGAACGGTGGCAAATGTTAAGTCGTATTTTAACAAAGCCGGAGGAAGTGTAGTTCCCAACGGTTCTCTGGAGTTCATGTTTAATCGAAAATCTGTTTTTGAAGTCAATAAAACAGATAATTTAGATCCTGAAGAGCTTGAGTTGGAACTCATAGATGCCGGTTGCGAAGAGATTGAAGTTGTGGATGACAAAATCTTTGTTTACGGTGATTATGCCGCTTTCGGATCAATTGCCAAGGCTCTTGAAGACATGAATATTGATGTTCAAAAGTCTAACTTACAGCGCATTCCAACATCTCCGATAGAGCTTTCGGAGGAACAGATGAATGACGTCGAAAAAATGCTGGATAAGATCGAAGACGATGACGATATCCAACAAGTTTTTACAAATATTGCGTAACTTTTCAGGTTTAAATGTTCAGAAATAAAATAATTAATACAATTTGAAGTTATTAGCGGTTATACAAACGTTTCTGAACATGTTTATCAACAGAAAATACAATAATTATATTGCATATATTATAATTGCTTGTGTTTTTTCCGCTTGTTCAACAGAAAAAAACACCTTGATTAACCGTACATATCACAGCACTACAGCACGTTACAATGGTTATTTTAATGCGAACGAATTGCTGAATGGTGCTTTATCCGGTTATCGCAATTCACTGGTAGAAGACTATTATGAAATTTTACCGATAGAACCTCTCCCAAACGATGAACAAGTAGTTGGTTTATATACCTCCATTGATACCGCCATCTCTAAATGCACGAAAGTTATTGAGCGACACAGCATGCCCAGTGCTGAGAAATTTTATCTGAAGAAAGAAGAACACAATTATTGGATTGATGAAAATTGGATAACCATTGGAAAGTCTCTCTTTTACAGACGGGATTATGAAGGGGCGATGAGAAATTTTGAATTCATCCGAAAGTTCTTTTCCAATGACCCTTCCATTTATGTTGCAGATTTATGGATGGCCAAAACAAATATTGCGATAGGTAAATTACCTGAAGCAGGTTTCAACTTATCAAATATTGAAAAAGCAATTGAAAATCAAGAAGAAAACACCGCTAAAAATGGGTCAGTTTCTGTCAAATCAAACAAAAAAACGAAAGGAGAGCCTGTCCCTGCAATGGTGCCCAAGAACATCCGCATGGATTTCGAGAAAACCAAAGCCATTCTCGCATTGAAAAAAAAGAATACAGGAGATGCCATTCAATCCCTTGAAAAGGCTTTGTTGTTTGCAAAAAAACAAACCGACAAATCCCGACTTCATTTTATTTTGGGTCAATTAAATGAAATAGAAGGGAATCGGATTGCTGCCAAGGACGAATTTACAAAAACATTAAAATACAATGCCCCATACGAAATGCACTTCAATGCTCGATTAAAGAGAGCTTTTATGGGGGGTGACGAAAAAACAGAAAAAGAACTCCTCAAAATGCTTCGTGATGCGAAGAATTCAAAATATAAAGATCAAATTTATTATGCGTTGGCTGACATTGAACTCCAACGAAACAATCAAATAAAGGCGAAAGAAGACCTCACTAAATCAGCATTTTATTCCCTATCAAACAAACGTCAAAAAGGCATGGCTTATGAAAAACTTGGCGATTTGGCTTTTGACAGTCGAAATTATGTAAGTGCTCAAAAATACTATGATTCATGTGCTACTGCCATTGATGATACCTATCCCAATGCCGATGCAATACGAAATAAGGCGGCCAAGTTAGCAGATTTAGTGCGTGCAGTTGAAACGGCCTATTTCGAAGACAGTGTCCAACGAATTGCCCAGTTGAATGAAAGGGATCGAATTGATTTTATCAAAGAAGTGATTAAACAAAAGAAAGCAACTATTGAGGCACAGAAAAAGAAAGAAGCTGAAAGATTAAGGGAGCTGCAAGAAAATCAAAGTGCGGCTGCCAACGCATCGGGAAATGGATCAAAGTGGTATTTCAACAATACGAAAACAAGGTCAGATGGGTTTGACGAATTTAGGAAATTATGGGGTTCACGTGAAAATGAGGATAACTGGAGGCGCTCCGAAAAAATGACAATATTTGAAAATCAAACTGAATCAGATAAGTCTGATTCTTTAGCACAAAATGCACCTGAACAATCCGAGGGTCAAGAAAAAGATACGCTTACCGTCAAAGCATTAATGAAAAACATACCACTTACAGATTCTGCGATGGCGGCATCACAAAAGTGTCTGATCGAAGCACTGTATAATGCGGGTTTGATCTATAACGACTTGCTGAATGAACCCGAATTGGCGAAAAAGCAGTTTAACAAGGTTCTTTCCAAAAAGACCCAAAATGATACGGATTTGTCAGCCGCTTATCAATTGTATAAAATCAATCAAACGTCTAATCCGAAAGAAGCAGATTATAATAAAACATACATTCTGGCTACTTATCCTAATTCAGATTATGCCAATTACCTGAAGGATCCCGATTATTTTATCAAGCGAAAAGAAAAAGAAGCCTTGGCTGAACAAGAATATGTGACTGTCCTCGAAAGATATAATAAAGGTCTTTTCTATCCCGTAATGTTAAAGGCAGACGGCGTTATTAATGATGAAAAAGACAATCAATTTCGAGCAAAATATATGTTGCTGAAAGCAATGTGTCTCGGAAAATTGAACGATGATAAGCAAAGTTTGCTGCCTGTATTGAATCAGCTAATCAAAGAGTATCCAAAGACAGAGGAATCCGAGAGAGCAACAGAAATGATTGAAATTATCCAAAATGGTTATTCTGCCAATTCAGATACCATTTCCAAACAGAATTACATTTATTCCTTTGATGCTGATAAAGTACAATGGGTTATTGTATTTCTAGAAAAAGATGAAAATTCAAGTGTTGCCAAAACAAAAATTGCAGATTTCAACAGGGAGTTCTTTGGAAAAGAAAAATTGAAAGTAAGTTCTAAACTATATACCGAAGACCAAAGTATCATACTAATCCAGGAGTTTGAAGATGATACAAAAGCAATGAAATACATCAACACCTTTAAAAAAACCAGAAAATATTTGCTTGATTTACAAAAAGCCAAGATATTAGCAATTTCACAAGATAATTTGAAATTGCTCTTTGAGACAAAAAAAATCGAAGAATACGAACTTTTTCACGAAGAATACTATTAACCATGATAAAACGAAAAGAAAAAGCACCTTTTGAAAGTCCTGATCGATTAAACAGACTGGTGGAAGGAACCATAATAAAAGGGGATATTCACTCGGAATCAAATTTGCGTATCGATGGTGAAGTAATCGGAAATATTACTACAACATCCAAAGTCGTAATTGGAGAAGGTGGTTTTGTAAAAGGCAATTTAGATTGTCTGGAGGCTGACATTGAGGGAAAAGTAGAAGGTACGCTTTCTGTTGAATCACTCCTGATTTTGAGAGAACAATCAAAGATCTATGGAGACATTCATACTACCAAATTACACATTGAAGAAGGAGCATTTTTCTTAGGATCATGTAAAATGGCCGGTGGCACAAAGTATAGCCCAAAAGAAACTTATATTCCTGTCGGAGAAGAAGAAACGGAGAACAACCTATAATTTCGAGACTTGAAAGAAAAAAAGAAAGGCGTATCGAAGTTTGCCCGTTTATCCGGTATCGGGATTCAAATGGGAATCATTATTGCTTTCTTTACTTGGTTGGGTACATACTTAGATCGTACGAACCAATCCAAATTTTGGACCATCTCTTTGTCACTCATCGGAGTGCTGATTGCTATGATCATAGTCATCCGAGAGGTAATTAAATTGGGTAAAGAAGATGAGTAAAATGCGGAGATACATTGTTTGGTTTGCCTTAATCTTTGGTCTTGTTTGTTTATTGTATATCGGAACCATTTCACTTAAGTTATTACCCATTGACCTCAAAAGTGCCGGGTTAATTCTGGGATTTTTATCCTTCATTTTTTTTACGGGAATGTTCATTATAGCCCCCGGATTAAATCAAAAAGCAGAACATTTCGTGTTTCGTTTTCTGATTCTGACAACAGTTCAAATGCTTACTTTTCTGTTCAGTATCGTGATCTTGATTATTCAAAAAGTTGAATCAATCAGAATGATTGGCTTCCATGCTGTAACGCTTTTTTGTGTTTTCCTTTTCGTTCAATCGTTTTTACTCATAAAGTTAACCAAAGCACCCCAACAGTGAAGTGTAATTGACTCTTTGAATACCTCATCCATAAACAATCGGATCATTGATTAAAACAAAAAAGCAGCCCGAGAGCTGCTTTTTCCTAATATAGGATATATACTTTATTGTAAATGTTCTTTTAGACACGTATTTGCATTCAAAGTAATATTACTTTCCCATATAGTAATGCCATCTTGATCCAAAACTTTAAAGGGAAAAGATTTCGATTTAACACCACCCAAACTTTTGGTTACGGTAATGGATCCGTTTTGACCACATTCAGGTGCTCCGGTCCAAAACGTTGTTGCCGCTTGAGAACCAACAACAACCCCGTCAAAATAGAATGTAAGTGATGTTTCACCGGCAATTAGTAGGTTTGCGGATGTAGATTGATCTATCCAGAAAACAACGCTTCCTTCATACGTACACGTTCCGTCATCTTTTTTAGCATCTTGATTGTAGTTTTTTGCTGTTTTATCGGTACAGCCTTCCTTTCTACAACTACTTAAGGTTGTAGCTCCTGCAATTAACAACATTGCGGTCATGTAAGTCACTCTTTTCATAAATTTTATAGATTTAAATTACTTCCTACTCGTAACGCTTTTCGGATTCCGCGGTTTTATTTTTAATTATTTGAATTTGATGGAAAAATCATATTTAGAAGAACCATACATTACGGCATCAAATTCAATTTCGTCACGGATTGATTTCTTAATTAACTTATCAATTTTTTCTTGTTGAGACGGACACGAACCCAATAATATCTGTTGACCTAATCCAGAAATATCGTACTTACCGACTACATCATAGTTTGTCAATGGTTCACATTGGACAAAGACAAGCTTGCCCTCATTTTTTCTTACACGAGCGATTGCATTATCTTTGGATTTATCGTTCCAAGTGATCGCAAGATCTCTCAGAGATCCATCCACTAAAATAATTGCATCATAAGGCTTACCCTGATCTGCAGCTTCTTTATTTGCATTTTTAATGCTTTCAATAACTAACTCTTGTGGATTTAAACAATCGTAATTTTGAATAGAATTTTCAAAGGTAAAAGCAGTTTCATATTCATTTAAAGGCTCACTGAAAAGAAAAACCAATTTGTTGTTTATTTTGCTGACTCTGGCTAAGTCAAATGCATTATTTGTTTGCCCGAATGATTTTACAGTGACAAAAAGTATGATGATAAGTA
The DNA here is from genome assembly GCA_964526595.1 of uncultured Akkermansia sp. GTDB lineage: Bacteria > Bacteroidota > Bacteroidia > Flavobacteriales_D > Crocinitomicaceae > M0103. Next base: position 25,243 of record CAZGJF010000019.1, read on the forward strand.
ATGAATTTATTTTTCTCATAGTTTATGTTTTCTAATAGTTTATGTCTATTTGATCGTAATCTTGGCCTAGTACCTCGTCGTTGTTGGATAGACAGAACGCTTATTTTTAATCTATTGTACCACAATTTTCTTAGAAATCGTTTGATTGTGTGACTTTACACTAAGTGTGTAAATCCCTGTAGGAAAAGCGGATAAATCGATTATTGTTTGGGTGGAGTCTGTTGCCTGAATGTACATTGTTCTGCCAACCATGTCTTGAACCCTTAATTGAGCTGCCTTAAATTGAGGCGATACTTTGAAGGTAAAAACGCCATCGGAAGGGTTGGGGGAAACTTCGCATTGTATCACACTTGAATTTTCTTTGATTCCAACATTAGAACAATCCAAGACACCAACTGCACACCAAGCGTCTTTAACCGCTTGAACTTGAGGCGAAGCGTCACCCCACAAATCAATCGCGGATTGTATGCTCCCCACCATCGCATCATTGTAATCAGACGTTGGGGTGAGGTATTCAGTCAGATTTCTATAAGCAATATTCAATGCATCACTCATTCCCAAACCATTAACGAAATAATCGTCTCCATTATCATTGGTGCCAGAACCTCCTGCCGCTAATAAATAGAACCAATAATTTTGAACGCCACTATTTGTATGAACACCGCCATTATCGTTTGCTTCACTTACATCCGATGTGTTTCCCCAATTTATTCCTAAGTAAGTATTTGGTTGTTGATACAATAACGGGTTATTCATTGAACGAAGGGCATTTGCCGTTATCATTACGTCTTCACCTATCGACCAGTTTGAATTTGGTCCTAAAACATACCACTCTATACCTGTTCCAAAAATATCACTAAACGATTCATTCAATGCCCCCGACTCTGCTTCGTATTGAAGATTTGCTGAGTAACTTGTAATGGCATGAGTGAATTCATGCCCAGTAACATCAAGTCCTACAACATAGTCCATAAATGAACCATCACCATCGCCATAACACATAACAGTGTCGTAATTAGACCAAAATGCATTATTATGACCGGTACCATAATGAACAAGGTTTAAGATATAAGTGCCATTATTATCGAAACTGTTTCTACCAAATTGTGTATAAAAATCATACGCCTGTTCTATGCCCCAATGAGCGCTTCCTGCTACAGCATCATCTGTAAAAGAAGCTGTTGTGCTGCCAATATATTGCATACTGTTCCATACGTTGCCGGAAGGAGGTAATGTATCATTGTTAGCTGTTAAGGTATAAATCGCTTGATTCGCGGATGCACCTCTATTATTTTCTGCGAGCAAGTAATAACCGGATACGGAATCAAAAGAACAGTTTATGTTTTGTGTACCATTGTAGTATGTTGTTGTTGTTCCAATAACATCGTTTGCAACCAACGAGTTCTTATAAATTAATTCTCCTGTTTCTGCATCAATAAAAACAGTCCAAGCTTTGTCCATTGACATGCCTGAAATGTTAAACTTCCATGCTAATCTAAAATTAGGGTTTGTAATATTCCCCTCTTTTGCTACTATTTCTAAGATCGGTTTCGGATAATAGATTGCGTTTGGATTTTTATGCTTGCTTTTTAATTTATCCTCTTCTGTTTTACTTTCCCACCTGCATACTGAAATGTTTAACTGTTCCTTTGCTTTTTGAATTGCATCTTCTTTAGTAATGATAGGTGTTATATTTATATTCATGATTGGGAAAAATTTCCCGTTCGCTGTTTTGACATGATTATCTTTCTCATGGATGATGTAGGTAGCCCCGAACACGGAGATTCCTTTATAGGATTGATTGTACTTGTAATGTGTAAATCCTAATTTGTCTGCTGATTCAGAATTTAGAGCCAATTGATTTTCTTCCGAAAAGTTAAATTCATCTTTCAGTTTTTCTTGAAAATTCAAGTGATTAATCCCTGTGTTTTCATCAAATTGAATGAACGTTGGAATACCTTGTTTTGATTTTTGGATAATTTGATATTCTCTTGAATTCTGCCCATATGAGTTTAATAAAATACTCACAAATGTTGAAAGCAGCATTAGTTTTAGATTCATTTTTTTAATTAATTATTAATTTTTCAACTCAAAGTTAAAATTATTTTCAGTTCACAACAATTATTACTTAATTATTTTTACTTAATATTAAAATAAACCTATTTTAACTATAAATGGAACTTTCTCGACTACTGTAATTTTAGCAGGTGAAACAGAAAATTGCAGAGAAAATTCGCAAGGCTCGTCTTATGAAGGGATTAAGCCAACAAAATATGGCTGATGAACTGGAAATTACGGTTGCCGCTTATTCGAACATCGAACGGGGAGTAACAGATATTTCTGTTACACGTTTGTTTCAAATTTCCGCAATCTTAGATGTAACTCCTCAGAACATAATTACATTGACAGATCACTCAACCTACCGTTTCGAAGACATTGAAAATAACTATGCCGATGCCGGCAACATAGAACTGTTCAAAAATCAATTGACTCAAATGCACGAAAAACTGTTTTTGCTTGAACAAAAAATCGAACAATTGGAATTCGAATTACGGAGTCAGAATAAAAAAGCAGAATAATTCTCAAATGAGATTACGTACTTGATTCTTTTAAGACCAAGAGCTTCCTTCCTTGGAATCTTTCACCGTTATGCCTGCTTCCGCAAGTCCATCCCTTATTTTATCAGATGTTGTCCAGTCTTTTTTGGTTCGCGCTTCCTGCCTTAAATCCAAAACTAATTCCATCACTTGACCAAGCTTACCGCCCATATCGGCATCACTTTCTAAGGTAAGTCCCAAAACATCCACAATAAATGTTTGCATAGATGATTCTAACAACTTCAAATCGTCAAACGTTATGCACTCCTTACCTTCATGAATCTGATAGATGCGTTTAGCTGCTTCAAATAAGTTGGCGATGAGTATTGGGGCGTTAAAATCGTCATCCATCGCACGGTAGAAACTGTCAACTAATTCCTGCACATTGAAGCCTGAAGTGTCGCTTGTATTCAATTGCGGAATCAAGCTTAAGGCATCCATCAGTCGTGAAAATCCTTTTTCAGCGGCATTGAGTGCTTCGGAATTGAAATCCATTGTACTTCGGTAATGAGCCTGCATCATAAAAAAGCGCAAAACATTGGGTGAATAAGGCTTTTCAAAGAGTGTTGTCGTTCCCTCAACAATTTCCTTTGGAAGAAACGAATTACCCAGCGACTTGCTCATTTTTTGACCATTTACATTCAACATATTGGCATGCATCCAATAGTTTGCCGGATTACAACCCAATGAACCACAATTTTGTGCTATCTCATCCTCATGATGTGGAAATTTTAAATCCATACCACCTCCGTGAATATCAAATGTTGACCCTAAATATTTAGTGCTCATGGCTGTACATTCGATGTGCCAACCGGGATTTCCGTCCCCCCAAGGTGATCGCCAAATCTGCATGTCCTCCAGATTTGCTTTTTTCCAAAGGGCAAAATCCGCAAAAAATCGTTTTTCGCCTTGCGCCTGCAACTCACGTGTTTCTTCGGCAAGCTCGTCAACCTTACGACCACTCAAAATACCATATTGAAACGCCTCACTGTATTTTTGAACATCGAAATAAACCGATCCGTTTACCACATAAGCAAAGCCATTATCCAGAATTTTTTCAATGCTTTCAATTTGCTCTTGTATGTGGGCTGTAGCAGTTGGTTCTATGCTCGGCGGCAATAAGTTATAAATGCGCTGCAATTCCTGAAACTTCAAATTGTATTTGTAAACAATCTCTAACGATTGAACTTGCTCCAAACGGGCCATTTTACCGATTGCATCCTCTGTTTCTCCCAAACTATTTGTGATATGGCCTGCATCTGTAATATTTCGCACATATTTTACCCGGTATCCTAAATGCAAAAGATACCGATAAATCATATCAAAATTGATAAAAGTACGCATGTTGCCCATGTGGGGCTCACTATACAATGTTGGCCCACAAACATACATACCAACCTTGCCTTCGTGTATGGGAACAAATTTTTCTTTTTGTCCACTGAGGCTGTTAAAAATCTGTAAGTTTCCCAAACGATCTGACATGATTCGGATAAATGATTGTTTGCAAATGTAATAAACAAAACCGGTTGATTGAATCTGAATATACTACGGAAGAAGCATTTGTTGATGAATCATAGGTATTATGCTGTGATGGTTTTGGTTTAGTTTTTTAATACTTTTAAGGCATTAAAAGAATGAATTTCATGTCAAAATTGCCCAACGTCGGAACTACTATTTTTTCGGTCATGTCTAAAATGGCCTATGATTTTCAAGCCATTAACTTATCGCAAGGATTTCCCAATTTTTCGGTAGATGAGGCCTTAATTGACTGCCTAAAAGAGGTGGCTCAACAAAATACCCATCAATATGCCCCAATGACAGGACTCACTTTGTTATTGGAAAACACCTCTACCTTGATTCAAAAGGTATATCAACGCCCTATCCATCCCGAAAAGGAAATGCTCATAACAGCGGGAGCAACACAAGCTATTTTCACGGCCTTAATGGCACACGTTCAATCAGGTGACGAGGTTCTAATGATGGATCCATGCTATGATTGTTATGAGCCATCTGTAATTCTTTCCGGTGGAATACCTGTCAGAATACCCTTGGGGGAAGATTATTTGCCGGATTGGAATCTTGTTGAATCAAGCATAAACTCGCGAACGAAATTAATGATAATCAACAATCCGCATAATCCATCCGGACGCGTATATTCAGAACAGGATATAACTCAATTGGAAGCAATTCTTGAAAAATTCCCTCAAGTGATATTACTGTCCGATGAAGTCTATGAGTTTATCACTTTTGAACATCAACATATTTCTATAAATACCCGCCCAAAACTAATGAATCGAAGTGTTATCATTTCATCGTTCGGGAAAACATTTCACATAACCGGTTGGAAAACAGGATACATGGTCGCACCGGAACATTTGATGGAAGCATTGAAAAAAGTGCATCAGTTCATCGTGTTCTCCGTCAATAGCGTTGGTCAGGCTGCTTTAGCAAATTACCTTAAACGGGTTGATGTGTCTTCATTGGGCGCTTTTTATAAAGAAAAGCGCAATTTTTTCAGCTCATTGATGCAGCATAGTAAATTCAAGTTACTTCCTTGCGATGGCACCTACTTTCAACTGGCATCCTATGAAGGAATTTCAACATTAGAAGACATGGATTTCTGTGAGTTCCTTGTAAAAGAACATGGAGTGGCAGCAATTCCCTTATCTGTCTTCAACGCAGATAAATCTGATAAAAAACACATTCGTTTTTGTTTTGCAAAAGACGATGAAACATTGAAACAAGCAGCAGAAAGATTATGCAAGATTTAACCATTACGCTGGTTCAAGCCAATCAACGTTGGGAAGACAAAGAAGCGAACTTGTCCAACTATGATCAATTGTTAAAAAACGTATCAAATACTGATTTAATCGTATTGCCGGAAATGTTCCATACCGGCTTTTCCATGAAAACGGAAAAACTGGCAGAAACGATGAATAATTCAATGGGCATATCATGGCTTAAACATACAGCGTACTCCAAAAAAACAGCCATTTACACTTCACTTATTATCAAAGAGAGAAATTGTTTTTTCAATCGGGGAGTCTTTGTGGAACCATCGGGCAAAATCAGTGTCTATGACAAACGAAAATGTTTTGGATTGGCCGGTGAAGACAAATTTTTCAACGCAGGAAATCAGGAATCAATAGTCAGCTATAAGCATTGGAAATTTCAGCTTCAAATATGTTACGACCTTCGTTTCCCCGAAATAGTTCGGAATCGCATAACAGCAAATGATGAAGCTGCATACGATGTTATTCTTTACATCGCAAATTGGCCGGAAAGAAGAAACATCCATTGGAAAACACTCTTGAAGGCACGAGCTATTGAAAATCAATCGTATGTTGTTGGGGTAAATCGGGTTGGAATTGACGGTTCCCAACTATCCTATTCCGGAGATTCCGCAGTTATTGATGCATTAGGGTATGAAAACACATTATCTGAAGGCATTGAAGAATTTAAATCTATCATTATCAGCAAACAAAATTTGGATGATGTCAGAGCAACATTGCCTTTCTTAAAAGATATAGACAAGGCCTAAATACTTGAAATTGTTAATTCTTATCGCAAACAAATGCATTCATATTGTAAATAGATTATATTTGTCCTGTTTAAACAAAATAAATTCTGACATGAAAAAAGTTTACTTATCCATTTTTGGCATTGCAACGGCTCTGATAAGCATTGCTCAAAAAAATTCACAGTTGTATAACTTCAATACAGCTGAAAGAAAAGGGAATGTCTTTGAAACAAAAAGACCTTCAACAAACCAAGTGAAAAAGAAAACGGGATCAGTTGAAAAGTCACTTACAGCATTGTGGAGCGAAGATTTTACTTCTACCGGACCCTTGACTACTGCTAATGGAGTGTGGTCAACAAGTGGAGCGAACGGTTCTTATTGGACATTTGCAACAACGCATCCTTGGTCAGCAAATGGCTGGACGGTAGGCTTAACCGGTTCTTTCTTGGAATGGGATTCATACACACCAAATGCAAATGAAACAAACTTTTCTACCACTCCGGTAGATGGATCTTTCACTTCTCCAAACATTGATTTGTCCGGTTTAACAGGTGGTGCAATGATTACCTTTAAAACTGAGTCAATGTACTGTTGTAACGCCGATGAGTTTCCGTATTTCATTTCTGTTTCTGAAGATGGCGGTACTACTTGGTCTAGCCCAATTAATTTTAATTTCGATGTAGACAGAAACGTTGCTACTGAAGAAATTCACAAGCCAATGAATGTGACTCTTGATTTAAGTGCAGTAACAACTGCAGCTTCAAACCAAACTAAAATTCGCTTTACTTGGACTGGGATTAACGCAGATGCTAATGGGCAGATAAATACACATTATTGGTGGATGATTGATGATATCAAAATATACGATAAATTAAATTATGACTTATCTACTGAGAAATTGTGGCTTAACGACATCGTGACAGGATATGAACATACTGAAATCCCTAAAAATTTAACCGGTAATTTGACAGTACAAGCCAAAATAAAAAACTATGGGAAATTAATTCCAACGAATGTGAAAGGAATTGTAAAAGTATTGGACGCTAACGGCAATGTGGTTGCTTCTGACTCAGGAGGTGTTCAAACCAATAATTTTATTTCTGATACGGACACCATTACATTTGCATCTAACATCAATTTGGCAGATGCACAATTTGCGATTGGTTCATACAAAGTAGCATTCGAAATAAGCTATGATGAAATTGACGAAAATACTGAAAATGATACACTAAGCAGAGGATTAAACATTACTGATTTCTACCTAGGGCAAGAAATATTTGAGCAATCAATCGGTATCGAAAGTATTGGTCAAGATTTTAGTACTGTTGCTACTGAGAGTGTCCCTATGACTTTTGGTAACGTTATGTCCATCCCAAGTACTGTAACTACTATTGATATACATGGGTTGGAAATTCAATATGCTAAAAACACTTCTTATTCAGTTACTGAAGGTGAATTATTGGTCAACTTCTATGAAATTGACCCTGCAGCTACATCTTTCCAAAGCTCTTTTGTTGACTTGGGTATCAATAAGTTTTATACCATTACTGCTCAAGATTTGCCTACTGCAAATAATTCAATTAAAACTAAATTACTTAATTTCCATCAGCCATCTTCCGGTGATGCAGGTTCTGTGACCTTAGAAGGAGGGAAAAATTACATTGTTTCAGTAAACCATACAGGAGGAAGTAATTTCTTTACTTATGTAGTCAATTCAACCGATGATGATTTCTCTTCTTGCATTTACGGAAACTTTGGATCTACACCAGGAGACAGATGGTTTGTTAACGGTAAACAAATTTTAATGCGATGGAATTTCGATGAGACTTTAGGTGTGAACGAGAACAAATCTGACATTTCTGTTGCTTCGGTTTATCCGAACCCAACTTCCGGTGAAACAAATATCCAGTTTAATGTTGCTAATGCTTCTGATGTTACATTAAACGTAAGAGATTTAACAGGAAAACTGGTTCAAAGTTCTCAAAATTCAATCCAAAAATCTGGATTTAACAAGATCTCTTTTGATGCTTCTTCCTTCAATAGTGGAGTGTATTACATCACACTATCGACTGAAAATGGTATTGTAACCAAAAAATTCATCAAAAAGTAACCGACTTATTAAACGAAGATTATTGAACTATTCAAAAGTGGTTGTCTCAAAAGGGGCAACCACTTTTTGATTTGCACAAGTTCAAGCTAAAAAGCAACAATTCAATTTCTTTTTTAGTTAGGATTTTGGGTGAAAAATTATGAATAAGTGAATCAGCTTTATTACATCTAACTTTTTCGAAAACACCATCACTTGAAGTTGACATTGTATTACACCGAATAATCTGTTAGATCTTTTTTGAACCAATGAAAATTAAATGCTTTGGAAGACTGTTCTTGTTGAATATTCATGACCGATAGAATCACTATTTTTGCTACAAATTATCACTACCGTGAGAGTTATTAAAGACTTAGATTCATTTAACCAGCTATCTAACCCTGTATTAACAATAGGTACTTTTGATGGAGTTCATTTAGGACATCAACACATTATCAATCGATTAAACGAAGAGGCAAAAAAAATTAATGGCGAATCAGTTCTCTTAACGTTTGAACCTCATCCACGGATAGTTTTATATCCGGAATCTCATGGATTACAGTTAATTCAAACACAAGAAGAAAAACTCGCAAAACTTGAAAGATTTGGACTTCAGAATGTAATCATCTACCCTTTCACATTTGATTTTTCACGTATTTCTGCAGTTGAATTTATTAGGGATATTATTGTCAACCAACTAAACACCAAAAAGCTTGTTATTGGATACGATCATCAATTTGGAAGAAACAGGGAAGGCTCTATTTCCTTCTTAAAAGATGTAGCAGACGTTTATTCCCTAGAAATTATTGAAATACCTGCTCAAATAATTAATGATTCAAGCGTTAGTTCAACTAAAATTAGACAAGCACTAACAATTGGTAACATTGAAATGGCAACGGCTTTTTTAGGAGACTATTTTAGTATTACAGGAAAAGTTATTTCAGGTAATTCGGTAGGTAGAACTTTAGGGTATCCTACTGCCAATATTATCATTAATGATATTTTTAAGCAAATACCTTCTAATGGAGTCTATGCTGTGAAAATAACAAACAATGGCAATTTATTTATAGGAATGATGAATATTGGTATTAGACCAACGTTCAATTTGCAAGGTAAAAGTAGCATAGAAGTTCACATTTTTGATTTTTCAGAAAATATATACGAGCAAGAAATTACCATTCATTTTGTACGTAAAATTCGCGAAGAATGCAAATTTGACACGATTAACGCATTAAAAAACCAATTAAGTGCGGATGAGAAGCTTGCACGTTTAATATTGGCGAATAGCTAAGAATAGTGAATATGTTGTATCGAAAAACTGAAGATTAAAAACAATTGTTTTGAAGCAAATTGGCTCAATACAAAAACCTTTTTAATACTACTTTTCGATTACCTAAATTGGTGTTCAGACTTTGTTGCAGGGTACTCCAAGGTATGTTGCCGCTTGTTCTAAATGTGAATTTTGCATTAGCTTAGTAATGATGGAATAGTTTTTTCTCATTTCACTCACGCACAACACAGCAAATGGTGAAATTCATTTGGAAAAAGAACAGAAAATCATTAGACTATTTTTAGATTAGTTATATATATGAAATGGTTAATGTTTAATTGGCAAAGAGTAGAAATGAGTTAAGACAGGATAATAATTCGATTGATTAACTACATTAATTAAATCTTGTATATCCAAAATTCTCCCGGTCAGTTTGATCGGGAGAATTTTTCAACCTTCTTAGATAAATTGTTTTTTAATTCTTTAGAATCCTTATTGAATGACTTACAGATTCCGACTTCAAATTAACAATATAAAGCCCTTTAGGGAGATCGCTTATATCAATCGACTCTTTATGAGATCCTTCTATTGGACAATTGATTCTATTCTCAAAAAGAAGTTCTCCGACTAAATTCACTACAGTTAAGTAATATTTCTCTTCTCTAGGTTTAAATTGGAGCGTGAATATGCCATTAGTTGGATTTGGAAAAACTTCAATTGGTGTCTCATTGTTATCAAGTTTAAGTGCCGAAGCATTACTTACTGTGACCGATTGAATGATTGTATCTGAACAACCGGAATTGCTTGTCACAACCAATGTAACATCAAATGTTCCTGATGATGCATAGATGTGCGTGGGATTTTGAACATTGCTTGTAGCACCATCTCCAAATAACCATACATATGTTGAACCGGTTGTACTTGTATTAAATACCGCTGTATTTGTTGAGTTATTGGTAAAAGTAAATGAAGCTATTGGGTCTGGTTCAACTGTCACAGTAGATGAAGCAGATGATACACATCCCACCTGATTTGTAGCTGACACAGTATAAGTAGTTGTGTTCAGTGGATTAACTAAAATTGTGTCATTTATTGATACAACCGACTGCGGCATCCATGTATATGTTACCAATGGGTCATTTGAATTTACAACTAACATGACAGGACTTAAATTAGACTGACATTGCGTTGTACTTGATGGTGAAATAGAAATAATTGCACCTAACAAGGCCGGATCAACACTGATTGCTATAGAGTCAGACTGAGAACATCCAAAAGGACTGGTTACAGAAACATAATAAGTCGTTGTAGATGCCGGATTTACTGTAATGGTAGAACCAGATAATGTTCCGGGAGTCCAGTTAATTGAGTAAGCACTGCTTGATTGACCTCCGGTATTTCCAATGGTTAAATCAATTACCGTTGAACCATTTGAACAAATAGTTTGGTTGGAAGTGGTCAAGTTAGCTGTAGGTACAGGATTTATGTTTATCGCTGCACTTGCAGTTGAAACACATCCGTTAGAAGGATCTGTTACATTAATCGTATAGGTTGTACTTTGATTCGGCGCACTTACAATCAACGTGTCATTCGTAGAAATTGGAGTATTTCCGTTCATCCAAGCAAAAGTTGAACCATCGACTGAACTTGTGGCAACTACAGTAACTTGTGAAGTTGCACCCTGACATAACTCAACAGTTGATTGGTTGATTGTTATTGTTGGTCCAACAATCGAAGTATCAACAGTTACAGATGTTGTGTCTGAAGACGAACAACCATACATACCACTAACTGTCACAGTGTACAGCGTTGTAGTTGAAGGAGAAACATCAATAGACTGTGTTGATTCACCTGTAGACCAATTATAAGTCAGCTGAGCCCCTCCCCCTGCAAAAGCAGTTACACTTAGCGTAGATGATCCACCTAAACATAAAGTCGAATTTGAATTAGATACGTTTGCAATAGTTGGATTCGTTCCAACTACTATTGTTTTAGTTACCGGAAGCGATGAACATCCGATGGCATCTGTTCCAATTAAGTTGTAAGTATAAGTAGTTGCTTGAGTA
>CAZGJF010000019.1:36881-43487 GCA_964526595.1 uncultured Akkermansia sp.
TCGGATGGACTTGTAACTAAAATCGTTTGAGTCAACGTATCGTCACAACCGGTTGCATTCATTGCAATTAGGGTTACTGTAAATGATCCGGTTGAAGCATACGTATGAACCGGATTTTGTGAGCTACTCGTAGAACCATCTCCAAATTCCCAAGAATACATTGTTGCATTTGTGGAAGTATTGGTAAATGTGACATCATAGTTAGTTCCAACTACATTTGTAAAGGCTGCATTAGCAAAAGGATGTATGGAAATGACTGAACTTGCAGAAGATGAACACCCATTTGAAGGATCAGAAACAGTTACTGAATAGGTTGTTGATTGAAATAAGTTATTAATAGTCAATGTATCATTTGTTGAAACGGTATTACCATTTGCATTTTTCCATGAAAAAGTTGATCCGGCAACAGAACTTGAAGCAACTACAACTATAGGTGTAGTAACAGCCCCCTGACAGAAATCAATTGTGGGTTGATCAATAGTAACTGATGGACCGGTTAATAGTGGATTAATCTTAACATAGGTTGAATCCATTCTAGAACATCCATACTGACCAAAAACCGTGACATGATACATGGTACTGTCTGTTGGAGAAACAGTTATTGAAGAGGTTGTTTGGTTACCGGGTGTCCATAAATAGGACAATGTTACTCCAAATCCTCCACCTCCTCCACCGGAGGTTGCGGCAACGGTTAAGGTTGATGAACTGCCCGAGCAGATCGTTATTGGATTAGTTAAACTGTTAATGGTAGGAATTCTTCCTACTCGAATCGTTTTACTCGCGGTTGCTTGACATCCGATGGCATCTGTTCCAATTAAGTTGTAAGTATAAGTAGTTGCTTGAGTAGGAGTCACAGTATAAGTAGCATTTGTACTTAACTGTTGCCCGTTATTATTTTGCCAAACGTAAGAACTAGCTCCCGTACCTGTCAACGTAACAGAGTCTCCGAAACAAATGGTATCTGCCGTACTTGTTATTGAAACAAGAGGTGCATTAGGACTTACAACAGCTGTCAAAATGTTTGTTGCGCTACTTCCCGAACCGGCACATGTCACGGTACATTTGAAATATGTTGTTGCATAAATCGAATCAGAAGTGACTGTTAATGAATTTGTGCCAAAAGCTGTCCAAGGACCAGTAGCAGAATTTGAGTGTGACCAATCGTAACTTATTCCTGTTCCTGTAGTTGCACCATTTAACGTTAATTGGACGATACCCCCACCACCGCAAATTAGTGTATTGGGCGAAGAAATTGTTCCGGCTGTTGGTGTTCCAGTACAAGCTGGCGGATATTCTGTCCAGGCAACATCATCTATACAAATTCTTCGGGAATTATTTCCTGTACCATATATTGTAGATTTAAAAATAATGTAATTAGTAGCAGAAGTATAAGAGGCAGGAATATTAAATGAATATTGGTACCAACCATTTGAACTTTTAGTATCCGGAATGTTGATTGTTCTGGAACGCGCTATAAGTCCCAAACTTTGAGCTCCCGTTAAACTTTGCTGCGTGTTAATCATCACATTCAAACTGTCATAATTAGTAGGCAACAATGAATCTCTAAAAATCCAAAAACTAACAGTAGCAACGTTAGAAGCTAAACCTTGTAAAGAGAATGAAGGTGTAGAAACAGCTTCTGTGGCAGGAGATGCTGTCCCACTTTTCATCCGAAGAATATTTAATCCAGAATAAGGTGTTGCGTTAATTCCATTGCCCATAAATGTTGAAACTGAAAAATTAGCTGCCGTTCCTACGGCACTCCATCCAGTAGGTAAAGCATTCGTATTCGTTGCATCAAAATTCTCTGTATGCACAATTTGTCCGAAAGACAAAAAAGAAAGTTGAAAAAGGATAGCTAAACCAAGATACTTAGTAAAATCACTGAATTTGTTTTTCATGTTTAATTTGTTTTAAATACATCTATAGACGTCCTCAATCAACTTAATGTTAATGACTTTAAAAAAATTAACAAAAAATTAACAAAAAGGCTTGACACATAAATTTACATGCCCAGCAAAATACAATTCAAAAAGTGGAATGCTTTTTAACGCTTAATAAACTTAAAAATGTCTGTTTTGTTTCCCTGATTCACAGAAATGAAATAAATTCCACTTAAAAGCATCGATATGTCTAAACAAAGGGATTCTGACTCTTTGACATTCATTTGTTTCAGTATGCTTCCATCAACGTTTAATAATGTTACAATTGAATTTCCATCGGATTTAATCAACCCATTTAATGTTAAATAATCAGACGCCGGATTCGGAAAGATGGTAACAGGAGAAATTGTTTCTTCAATGTGACCTGCTGTACCAAAAACTAATTTATAACCACTGAATGAAGTGGGTACTGGAGTGGGTACTGTTCCAATAAATGGAACTGATACTAAAACCGTTGCAGTAATATGAATTACCAAAGGGTAAGAACCTGAATTTATACTTGTTCCATAGAGGTTAGCGCAACCATTTGCTCCTCCATCATAGGTGCAACTAGATATATTACAAGCATAATCAAATCCCATTGGCAGACCACTTACACTGTCAACTGAAAAACCCTGAATTTCACTGCCTATAAATCCTTGTGCAATGGGATCATTTCCAGCTAATTCGGCTGTTACAGTAGCCGGCACTTTAAAATTAAGATCAGTGCTGTAAAATTGATTGATTGTTCCTGCAGGAAAATTTTCAACAGTATCAGGCCAAACACCATAAATTGAATCTGCATAATTTGCGCCTGGAGTACAAGATTGTGCAAATGTTCCGCTTGAATAATAAGCTAAAAAAGAAAGTAGTATTAGTTTTTTCATAATTAAATGGTTTAAGAAATTAGTTACGCCACGAATTTATTAAACTAAAAGACAATTAAAAGAGTTCTAATCAAAAAATACTAAATTCTTTTTCCTAAACATTGGTTAAATTTGCAAAACAACGTATTAAATCGAGCAAATTTATGGGAGTGGATGTTGGGATTATTATGGGGAGCGTGTCAGATCTCCCGGTTATGCAAGATGCTGTTGACATACTTAACAAATTTGGCATCCAAAACGAGATGCAAATCGTTTCTGCACACAGAACTCCTGATTTGATGTTTGAATACTCGAAAAATGCTCATATTCGAGGTTTAAAAGTTATCATTGCGGGCGCCGGTGGAGCAGCACATTTGCCGGGTATGACTGCATCATTAACACCATTGCCCGTCATCGGAGTTCCAATAAAATCTTCTAATTCAATTGACGGTTGGGACAGTATTTTGTCTATACTTCAAATGCCCAATGGAATTCCTGTAGCAACTGTGGCATTGAATGCGTCGAAAAATGCGGGGATTTTGGCTGCAAAAATAATCGGTGCATCAAATCCAGAAATTCTAAGCAAACTTTCAAATTACATGACAGAAATGAAAGAAGTAGTTGAACAAAGCAATCTGGATTTCAACAAACGATAAAGCAGTCAATCCGTTTGCAAATTCGCACTATTCATAAAGTAAATATTTTTGTCGAATCGTCTTGAATTGCTCCAACCCAGGTTTCCATGTATCGCGAATCTCTTTGGCTGTCCAACCAAGATAAAGTTGTTCACGCAATTTCGCTGTACCTGCCAACCTATTAAAAAAAGCAGGTTGATCAATAAAAATGAGTGTATCACCAAGTAATTCTTTCGCTTGAATCAGATAATTAAGATTGATTTCATATTTTCGTTTAGCAATACTTGATTTCAGATAAAACCCGTTGCACACATTATTTTCATGTAGTGGGTTTTTGGCCCCGGGGGTTGAAACAGGTGTAAACTGGTATTTTGTCTGAGGAAATTTAGGATGGCCAAATAGTTCAAAGGGAGTAGGTGTACCTCTTCCCACACTGACAGTTGTTGCTTCAAAAAAACATAAACTCGGATAAAGTGTAATAGCTGCTTCTGACCGCAAATTGGGTGAAGGGGGAAGTGGCAGAACATATTTCGTTTTATGAGTATAATTTTTACATGGAATAACCCATAACTTGCATAACAAACTATCTGACAACCAATGTTCTCCATTAATCATCATTGCATATTCACCTATCGTCATTCCATACACTATCGGAACAGGGTGCATTCCTACAAATGATTTGAATTCGGGTTCTCGTATTGGGCCATCAATATAGTGCCCATTTGGATTAGGCCTATCTAAAACAACTAATTGTTTTCCATTTTCTGCACACGCCTCCATTACATAATGCAAAGTTGAAATGTATGTGTAAAATCGGACACCAACATCCTGAATATCATAAATTACGATGTCAACATCTGAAAGCTGATCTTTGTAGGGTTTTTTATTGTTACCGTAAAGTGAAATAATTGGCAAGCCGGTTTTTTGATCAACTGTGCTGTAAATTTTTTCTCCGGCATCTCCTTCTCCTCTGAATCCATGCTCTGGGGCAAAAACTTTTTTTACATTCAATTTTAAAGCCAATAAAGTGTCTACCAAGTGTACATTCCCGACCATTGACGTTTGATTACTCACTACAGCAATACTCTTGGTTTGTAATGAATCCAAGAACAAATGAAGTCTATCTATTCCTAATATCGGATGGTGTTGGTAAAAAGCATGATGATTTATTTCATTTTCAACTCGAATACAAAGTGTATCAGTTGCGGTACAGTCTTCGATTATCTGAGTCTCTGAAATACTGTTTGTTCGTTTGAATGGTACAACGCACGAGGATACTAAAACCAGTAAAATACTTTTCAAGCATAAAAGCTTTGCGTATTTTCGCAAAACAAAAGATTTAAGCATATTGTCAGTTGAATATTTCATATCCAAGAGGACGCTAAAAAGCGAAGCGAAAGGTAATAAAGTTTCTAAACCCATTACACGCATAGCTATAATAAGTATTTCACTTGCTCTTGTTGTTAACTTGTTAACGGTAGGAGTAGTAACCGGTTTTCAGCATGAAATTCGAGAAAAAGTATCGGGATTCGGATCTCATATTTTAATCACAAATGCAGGAGAACAGACTATTTATGAAAGTGCCCCTATTCATAAAGACCTGTCATTGTTAACTCATATTTCGAATGATAAGGATGTGTATAGTATTGGTAGTGTTGCTTACAAGCCTGTTCTTCTGCAATCGGATAAAATAATTAGAAATATTACGCTTCATAACGGAAAAGACAGCTCCTATTTGGAAAGAGAAATACAAGGAGCTTTATTGAAAGGGGTTGATAATAATTACAATTTGGCTTTTTTTAAACAATATCTGATTAAGGGAAGAATGCCACAATTTCATAACGATAAAAGTTGCAATGAAATTATTGTTTCAGAGCAAATAGCCTCCGATTTAAAATTAAAACTCAATAGTGACGTAAATGCTTTTTTTGTTAAAAATAAGCCTGTTAAACGCCAATTCAGATTGGTTGGTGTTTACAATACAGGACTAGAAGATTTTGACAAAAAAATTATTTTAGGTGATTTACGAATCGTACAAGAGTTAAATGACTGGGGTATCAAAGCTTCAATTAACGTAGCAGATACGATGTATCAAAAGAAATTGATCATCCAAGCAGAAGTAAAGGGGGGAAATGGAGATTATTATTATGATTGGGGTAAAGGATTCAATAGCTATGCGGGGTTTACTTACTTACCCAAAAAAGATACTTGTATCCGATTGATAGTCAAAGAAAACAATGGAAAATTTAACCATTCAGCAAATAGCCCTGCGATAGATACGGCTTATTTATTGGTACATGTTGTTGGAAATGAATCCAATCCGGGATCATTTCTGACAAATAATGAACAACAAGTAGTGAAGGAATATTTGAATGAAGATGGATCTAAATTTAATTTAAAATCCCACACACAAAAAGTTGTATTTGAACAAATATCGGGAAAAGGAACTGTTAATCAATTCATTTCAGGCTATGAAATCAATCTAAAAAACTGGAATAATATAGCTGAAAAGCTAAAAAAATTAAAAAGAAAAATAGAATTTACACCTACTCAATATGGTGAATTTTTAAGTGTAAAAGGTATTGTTGACACCCAACCTGATATTTTTGTTTGGCTTGGCTTTTTAGATATAAATGTTGTAATTATTCTATCATTAATGATACTAATAGGAATTATCAACATGGGCTCTACCCTACTTGTTATGATATTAGTCAGGACAAATTTCATTGGAATTTTGAAATCAATAGGTGCCAGTGATTGGAGTATTCGAAAAATATTCTTGTTTAAAGCTACTTTTTTAATACTTCGGGGAATGATTTATGGCAATATTATAGGTGTTTGTCTATGTGGTATACAATACCTCTTTGGCATCGTAAAATTAGACCCCAATGTTTATTATCTCAGCAAAGTTCCTATGGAACTAACTTTTTTTAATTGGCTTTCATTGAACGTTACGACTTTAGTCATTTGTTTAATTTCAATGGCATTACCTAGTATCATTATTACTAGAATTTCCCCTGTGAAAGCTATTCGTTTTGAATGACTTATTTAATCACAATAATACCCAATGGTGAGCGAAATGATATCGTATTGGCAAAACTTTGGATTGACACCAAACGATCTGTATCCATGAAATCACAAATTACAACTAAAAGTAATGGTTCAATTACCACAACCTATTCG
>CAZGJF010000020.1:0-2581 GCA_964526595.1 uncultured Akkermansia sp.
CTATCTAAAATTGCAGCTATGACAATCATTCAACATCTCAATAAGTTTGTTTTCAGTCGGTCTAATAATAGCTTAAAAGTAAATTTGACATAAATGCACAACGGGTTAATTTTAAATCAAATGAACGATCAAAAAATATATTTCCCCAATCTAAATGGTTTGAGATTCATTGCAGCATTGATGGTCATAATTCATCATGTTGAAAGTCGAAAATTTGCTTTTGGATTGCCTAGTCTGTGGGGGAAAAGTAATACAATTCTACTCATAGGTAAAATGGGAGTTGTTTTATTTTTCGTATTGAGTGGATTTTTAATAACATATCTGTTGTTATTCGAAGAATCTAAACAAAAAAACATCAACATTAAGTATTTTTATATGAGGAGAGTTCTTAGAATTTGGCCTCTTTATTTTCTAGTTATTTTTTTAGCATTCGCTGCAATTCCATACTTTAATGCATTAGCTATACCAGGTTTTAGCAAGGACATTATTTATAGCAACTTTTTTTACAAACTCCTTTTATTTTTATTTTTTTTACCCAATTTGGTTTTATCATTATATGGAATAGTACCCTATGCATCTCATACATGGTCCATTGGAACCGAAGAACAATATTATTTAATTTGGCCAGTCTTGTTAAAGTATATCAAAAGAAAGCGACTTTTATTCATGTTCATAATAATAATTCTTTATTTGATAATAGATAAACTTTTTGATTATTTTCCTGACTTTAATGTTCTCAAATTATTTTGGAAAGATTTCAATATTGATTGTATGGCTATTGGTGGTGTTTTCGCTATTTTACATTTTCAAAAAAACAGCATAATCAACTATTTGTTAGCCAATTTAACTTTTTATACAACATTTTTAACAGTGGTGGCTTTAATAATAAAAGGAGTGGTTTTTAAGTTTCTACATTATGAAATTTATGCAATTATGTTTGGAATCATTATTCTAAACTTTGCTACGAACGACAAGTTGAAATTTGCCCTTGAGAATAAAATATTAAATTATTTGGGTAATATTTCCTATGGTTTATACATGCTTCATCCTATTGGAATAGGATTATCTATCTATATTGCAAGTAAAATTAATTATCCAAAAAACATATTAATTTTTCCATTAGCCATTTCATTATCAATACTAATCGCTGGTATATCTTATCGGTATTTCGAATCATACTTCCTGAAAATAAAACGAAAGTATAGCCACATCACAAGTGGAGAAAATTAAGGGCTTGATTAGTTACCACCCAAAGCCCTCTTTCAAAACAGTATCGGTAAATTCAATAACAGATTCATTTTCTATCGTGTCTAAAACATTCCCAATAAATGCAGACACCATTAAATTACGTGCTGATTTTTCAGATAGTCCGCGCGCGCGCAAGTAAAAAATAGCTTCCTCGTCTAATTGGCCGGTAGTTGACCCATGCGAACACTTCACATCATCGGCATAAATCTCCAACTCAGGTTTGGAATAAACCGTAGCGTCATCACTCAATAACACATTCCCATTGGATTGAAAGGCATTGATTTTCTGAGCATCCTTGCGCACAAACACTTTGCCATTAAAGACAGCGGTAGCTTTGTCGTATAAAACTCCTTTGTACAACTCATTGGATTCACAATGCGGTGCCTTTTGATCTACCAACGTATGGTTGTCTACATGCTGATTTTCTTTCAAAATATATGCTCCATTCAAGTTGGTAAGACAATTCTCACCGTTGACTTCAATAGTTAAATTATTTCGAACAAAAGTTCCATTAAGTGTTAAGGTATTGATTTTAAACTGAGAATCTCTTTCCTGTGAAACATGTTCGGTTGAAACATGAAAATTTCCATGGGATTCATATTGAATTTTGTCTACAGTCAATTTTGCATTTAGTCCAACACTAAATTCAGAAATAACATTCGTAACTGAATTGTGTGCATCGGAAGAGAAAAAACTCATGGTCATTTTCGCTTCTGCAAATTGACCACATTTAATAAAATTTCGCGTATTTGAAATAGCAGATTCACCGGTAACGATGTGAATGAATTGAATGGTTGATTCTATCACTACGTTATCGGCAATCTTCAGAAACATTCCATCCGAAGCAAATGCCGTGTTAAGCGCATGGAATACCTCGCCTTCCAGTTTAAGTTGAGTGCCAACGAGTGATAACTCTTCTTCTGTACAAGAACTAATTGGTTTAATGGTTAAACCCACAGGAAAATTAGTTGCAGAGAGTAAAGGACTAAAAATACCATTTATAAAAACCACATTCAATCCTTGCTTATCAACGACACAAGAATTCGGTAATTCTGAAAAAGTAATTGGTTTTTGTGTGGGCTCCAGTGCTGCAATTCTTCCAACACGCGTGTATTTCCATGCTTCATCGCGTGTTGTTGGAAAATCACAGGTATTCAGGACATGCATTGCCTTTTGTCTCAAATCAGCAGAAAGATTTAAAGATGAAGGATTCAGCCCTTTGATAAAATGTGCCAGTTTTGATTCTTGGATTACTTCACTCATTGCTTCACTACTTAATTTTGTGCATCAACAGCCTCCTTAATCCAATCATATCCTTTTTCTTCTAATTCCA
>CAZGJF010000020.1:2591-42428 GCA_964526595.1 uncultured Akkermansia sp.
CGGTTGCAGATTCTACCTCTGCTTTTATCCAGTCGTAACCTTTTACTTCCAGTTCTTTTGCAAGATTGGCATCGCCACTTTTCACTATTCTTCCATTATATAGTACATGAACAAAATCCGGAACGATATAATCCAACAGCCTTTGATAATGCGTAATAACGATTGTAGCATTTTCAGGAGTTTTCAACGTGTTAACACCATTAGCTACTATACGAAGTGCGTCAATATCTAAGCCTGAATCTGTCTCATCTAAAATGGCCAATTTTGGTTCTAACATTGCCATTTGAAAGATTTCATTACGCTTTTTCTCTCCACCGGAAAATCCTTCATTTACGGAACGAGAGGCCAATTTAGCATCCAGCTCCACAATAGCAGATTTCTCGCGTACCAAAGTCATAAAATCTTTTGCAGATATCGGAGCCTGACCTTTGTATTCACGCATTTCATTTAAGGCCGTTCGCAAAAAATTAACATTGGAAACACCCGAGATTTCTACCGGATATTGAAAGGCCAAAAACAATCCTTCACGCGCACGATCTTCGGTTGCCAAATCCAGTAAATCTTTCCCATCAAAATCAACGGACCCGGCAGTGATTTCATACTCTTCTCTACCAGCCAAAACAGAAGCAAGTGTACTTTTACCTGCGCCATTCGGACCCATAATAGCATGGACTTCGCCTGCTTTTACTTCCAGATTTAAGCCTTTTAAAATTTCTTTGCCCTCAATCGAGGCGTGTAAATTAGTTATCTTAAGCATGTTTTTATTTCATTATACTATCTTAACCTACTGATCCTTCCAAACTAATCGCTAATAATTTTTGCGCTTCAACAGCAAACTCCATTGGCAATTGATTCAAAACTTCTTTACAATATCCGTTTACAATCAGGCTGATTGCCTTTTCTTCACTGATTCCGCGTTGTAAACAATAAAAAATTTGATCTTCGCCTATTTTAGAGGTTGTTGCTTCATGTTCAATTTTTGCTGAACTATTCTTACATTCAATGTAGGGAAAAGTGTGCGCACCACACTCATCCGTCATCAATAGCGAATCACATTGGGAAAAATTTCGTGCATTTTGTGCATTTTTATGAATCTGTACCAATCCTCGGTAAGAATTCTGAGACTTTCCGGCACTGATTCCTTTCGAAATAATCGTACTCTTGGTGTTCTTACCCAAATGAACCATTTTGGTTCCTGTATCGGCCTGTTGAAAATGATTGGTAACGGCAACAGAATAAAATTCCCCAATGGAATTATCACCCTTCAAGATACAAGATGGGTATTTCCACGTAACAGCCGAACCGGTTTCTACCTGTGTCCAAGATATTTTGGCATTACGTTCGCAAATACCACGCTTTGTTACAAAATTGAAAACACCACCATTGCCATCTTTGTCTCCCGGATACCAATTTTGTACCGTCGAATACTTAATTTCAGCATTTTCCAAAGCAATTAATTCAACAACAGCAGCGTGCAACTGATTTTCATCACGTTGAGGCGCCGTACATCCTTCTAAATAAGAAACATAAGAACCTTCATCGGCAACAACTAAGGTACGTTCAAACTGTCCCGTACCCCCTTCATTGATTCGAAAATAAGTCGAAAGTTCCATCGGACATCGGACACCCTTTGGTATGTAGCAAAAAGAACCATCTGTAAAAACTGCAGAATTCAATGCTGCATAAAAATTATCGGTCGTAGGAACTACAGTTCCCATGTATTTTTTTACTAATTCGGGATGTTCTTGAACCGCTTCTGAAAAAGAGCAGAAAATAATTCCTAATTCTTTTAGTTTTGACTTAAACGATGTTGCAACAGAAACAGAGTCCATCACAAAATCTACTGCAACACCTGTTAAACGTTGTTGTTCTTCTAGAGAAATACCCAATTTATTCATGGTTTCTTTCATTTCTGGATCAACATCGTCCCACGATTCATATTTTTTTGTTTGTTTAGGCGCCGCGTAATAAGTGATGTCCTGAAAATCCGGTTTCGTATAATGGACATGTGCCCACGATGGCTCTGTCATTGTTTTCCAAACAGCAAAAGCATTCAGTCTATACGCTAACAACCATTCAGGTTCTGATTTTTTCGCAGAAATAAATCGAATAATGTCCTCATTTAGGCCCTTTGGAGCTTTATCAGAAGCAATATCCGTTACAAAACCAAATTTGTATTCTTGATTTTCAAGATCCTTCGCTAATTCATTTTCAGTATATCCCATTGTTTTAAAAGATCTTCTGAATTATCTATTAAAGTGAAAATGATTCTCCACAACCACAGGTTCTACCGGCATTCGGATTGTTAAAAACAAACCCTTTACCATTCAATCCCCCTGAAAAATCAAGAATTGTTCCGATGAGATACAAGTAACTTTTTTTGTCGACAACTACTTTTATTCCATTGTCTTCAAACGCCTTGTCACCTTCTTTCTCTTCATTATCAAACGATAATTGATACATGAGTCCGGAACAACCTCCACCTTCTACTCCTACACGAATAAAATACCCCTGCTTTCCTTCATCCTCCATGAGACGAATGGCCTGCTTTTTTGCCGTATCTGTCACTGTTATCATAAACTAAACAATTTTTTATTTAGATTAATTATAAATAAAAGCCAAATCTTTTGCAAAGATACCATTTTTATGGTATTGGAACACTGTTTCATTAAAAAAAGCACTTCTTTCATTTATAGATAAATTCTACATTTGTATAATTAAAAAAAGTCAAATGAATTCTTACGATGTAGCAATTATTGGATCAGGACCCGGTGGATATGTGGCAGCTATCAGATGTGCCCAGCTGGGAATGAAAACTGCCATTATTGAAAAATATGACACGCTGGGTGGAACCTGTTTAAATGTAGGGTGTATTCCTTCAAAGGCTTTATTAGATTCATCGGAGCACTTTTACAATGCTACACATAATTTTGCTGAACATGGTGTAATGGTGAAAGACATCAAGGCTGATATCAACCAAATGGTCAAGCGAAAAGGAGATGTTGTTGCTCAAACATCTGCCGGAGTAAAGTTTTTGATGAATAAAAATAACGTTGACATATTAACCGGAAAGGGTTCTTTTGTAGACAAGAATACTATTAAGGTAACTGACAACAAGGGTGCAGAAACCCTTATTAACGGAAAAAACATCATCATTGCTACCGGTTCAAAACCAAATTATTTTCCGGGAATGGAGCCGGATAAAAAACGCATTATCACTTCAACAGAAGCGTTGAGTTTGTCAGAAATTCCGAAGAAAATGCTGGTTATTGGAGGCGGTGTAATTGGTTTGGAACTCGGTTCAGTATATGCGCGCTTGGGAACTGAAGTCGAAGTGGTTGAATTTGCTAACAGCATCATTCCGACAATGGATGGAGCATTAAGTAAAGAATTGACTAAAATATTGAAAAAAGAAGGGTTCAAGTTTCACATGGAACACCGTGTTCAACGCGTCGAAAACAAAGGAAAATTGGTCGTTCTCAATGCGTTGAATAAAAAAGGAGAGGAAGTGAAATTAGAAGCCGATTATTGCTTGGTTGCAGTGGGAAGAAAACCATATACCGACGGTTTAAACATAGAAGCGGCGGGCTTGTCTGTTAACAGCAAGGGGCAAATTGAAGTCAATGATCATTTACAAACAAGTACCCCAACTATTTATGCCATAGGTGATGTTGTTCGTGGAGCGATGTTGGCACACAAAGCTGAAGAAGAAGGTGTGTTTGTAGCTGAAGTAATCGCAGGACAGAAACCACATATTAATTACAATCTGATTCCCGGAGTTGTTTACACATGGCCGGAAGTAGCATCTGTCGGTAAAACAGAAGAAGAATTAAAATCGGCAGGTGTCGACTATAAAAGCGGATCTTTCCCCATTAAAGCCCTTGGTAGGGCCAGAGCGAGTATGGACACAGCCGGCTTAATTAAAATATTAGCAGACAAAAACACGGATGAAGTACTAGGCGTTCACATGATTGCCCCTCGTGCAGCAGATTTGATAATGGAAGCTGTTACTGCAATGGAGTATCGCGCATCAGCAGAAGATATTGCGCGTATTTGCCATCCGCATCCAACGTATTCTGAAGCGATTAAAGAAGCTGCATTAGATGCTACAAGTGCACGTGCACTTCACGTTTAAATAATCTTTCAATCTACATTAATTTAACATCATGAAAAAAATAGTATTCTTCATCCTTGGGATAATTATTCTAAATGATTCTTTCGCTCAAGAACCACCTCACGAAACGACAAACACATTAAAAAAGTTACCAAGTGTTCAGTTGAAAGATATGAATGGAAAATCCATCAACACAGCAAACTTAGGATTCAATGGCCCTGTGGTCATTAGTTTTTGGGCAACGTGGTGCGCTCCGTGTAAACGCGAACTGAATACAATCCACGAGTTGTATACTGACTGGCAGGAAGAAACCGGCGTGAATTTGGTTGCAGTATCAATAGATGACCAAAAAACCATGAATTCTGTTCCGGTATATGTGAATGGTAAAGGATGGGAGTATTTAGTGTTAATGGATCCAAACGGAGATTTTAAACGTGCAATGGGTGTCAATAATGTTCCTCATACTTTTCTAGTAGATACTGCCGGGAATATTGTTTTCTCACACAACAATTATGCCCCGGGAGATGAAGAGGAATTGCTGAAAGAAATCAAAAAAATCAGCAACACTAAAAAGTAATTTTCTGACAGCCATTCAATGAAAAAAATCAGTATAATCCTCCTTTTTATCGTTTTAACGGTTTCGGGAAATGCGCAAGTCAATCAGGGAAATTTTACCGGAAATATTGAAGGTACATTTCAGTATTTGAATGATGACTCCTTAATCGGTGCAACACAACCTGTATCTAAAGGTTTATTGAATTCATACATGAATGTGTTTTATACACAGGGGAATTTCAAAGCAGGTATGCGCGTAGAGTCCTACCTTCCAAGAATACAGGGGTACCCTGCTACGTTTGATGGAACAGGGATTGGTATGCGATACATTGGATATAGCAACAGTTTCGTTGATGTTACAGTCGGTTCAATTTATGAGCAATTTGGATCAGGACTGGCTTTCAGGGCTTATGAAGATCGGGGATTAGGCTATGACAACATGTTGGATGGCGCAAGACTGATTCTTCGACATAAAAAAGGGATTACAATTAAAGGTGTTTATGGTTACCAACGCTATGCTTTTTTAGGAGGGCAAATTGTGCATGGTTCGGGAATTGTACGTGGCGTTGACGGAGAAATCCATTTGAATGAGGCGTTTCCGTTTTTTGAAAATAAAAAATTGGACGTTATCGTGGGAACGTCGTTTGTAAGTAAGTATCAAAAGGATGATAACGCAGAACTCATCTTACCTGAAAATGTAGGCTGTTACGGTGGTCGGACTAAATTGCGTTACGGGAAATTTACCTTTGATGCTGAATATGTTTACAAAGGGCAAGATCCTTCAGAAGATAATGGATACAACTACAACCGAGGTCAGGCAGCAGTTGCCAATTTAGGGTTTTCTCAAAAGGGACTTGGAATACTTCTCTCAGCAAAATCTGTCGACAACATGAGTTACCGTTCTGACCGAACCAAACAATTACAAAATTTGCTGATTAACTACTTGCCTTCATTAAACAAAACACATTCCTACAACCTTGTATCATCACTGTATCCGTACGCTACCCAACCGGTAGGAGAAATTGCTTACCAAGCTGAAATTCTCTACACCATTAAAAAAGGAACGAAACTCGGAGGGAAATACGGAACATCAATCAATGCAAATTTTTCAACAGCCTACAGACCGATGAGACACACTTCTTCAATCAACCCTATGGACTCAACAGGAGTCACTTATAAATGTGGGTTGTTTGATTTGAGCGATAGCCTTTATTGGAGGGATATTAACGTAAACATCACAAAGAAATTCTCTAAAAACTTCTACACCATTTTGAGTTATTATAACATGGTGCTAAATAACGATGTTGCTACCGTTACAAAAGTAAAGGGGTTTGTGAAGTCTCGCATTTTTGTATTGGAAATGGGATATAAATTTGCAAACCACCAATCCATTCGTACAGAGTTTCAAACCTTGTTTACACAGCGTAGGGATGATTCCGGAAGGGAATCAAGCATGTTAAGCACCCTGTATGGTACCGGAACTGGAAAAGCGGTTGATAAAGGGGACTGGACAACCTTGCTCGTTGAGTATACAATCAACTCGAATTGGTTTATTAGTGCCATGGATCAATATAATTTTGGAAATCCTGAAAAATCGCACCGTGCACACCACCCGTATCTTTCTATTGGATACATCCGAGATGCCACTCGTTTAACCGTTTCATACGGTCGCCAACGCGCTGGATTGTTTTGCGTAGGAGGTGTTTGCAGACCTGTGCCTGCATCTAATGGTCTGACTATTTCATTTACCCAAAGTTTCTAAAACGCTGCACATGAAAAAGTATGTTTTATTCCTGACTACTCTTGGATTATTATCACTCTCTTCGTGTGATAAAGTAAAGAATCCATTTCCTCCCAAAGTAAAAGTAGACTTAGATACAAGCATTTACTCCGGAAGTTGGGGTGATTATGTTGCGAACAAATGGCCGGATTTTAGTCTGTTGCCTAACGAGGATCCGGAAAGAAACGTCTTAATCGAAGATTTTACCGGGCATAATTGCGCGTATTGCCCTGCTGCAGGGCTGATTGCACATAATTTACACCTATCCAATCCCGCGAGAATTTTTGTTGCCAGCATCCATGCATCCAATACAACAACGGGAATGTCCTTATTTCAGGCGTTGAATATCCCTCAAGGATATACCGTTGATTTTACAAATCCCGAAGGACTTGAATTAGGCTCTTTTTTCGGAACACAATTGGTTAATTCAGGATTTTTCGGAAATCCGGCAGGAACAATCAACAGAACAAATGTTGCAGGAGAATATTTTCAGTCAACAGGGACGTGGCA
Source organism: uncultured Akkermansia sp. (assembly GCA_964526595.1). GTDB lineage: Bacteria > Bacteroidota > Bacteroidia > Flavobacteriales_D > Crocinitomicaceae > M0103. Next base: position 9,551 of record CAZGJF010000020.1, read on the forward strand.
GACAAAAGTGAATCAACTACTTAGCTCAGCCCCGAAAATCGCCCTGAAAGCAAAAGTAAACTACTTTGAAACGCCCAAACATGGTTTTTTTCTGCATACCGAAGTCGAAAAACTGGATAAGACCATCACCGACGATTTGGCAATGGTGGTTTACATGATTGAAGACTCCCTTGTTGCCCAACAAAATGTCAGCAATGTTCCGGTAACAAATTATGTTCACAGAGACCTTTTTCGGGGGACAATAGATGGGCAAATCTGGGGAAGGACACTCACCCCGACATTGCTTCAAAATGGAAAATACTACTTAAATTACAGCTGCATTCTTCCCAATCAATTAGGTCCAAAAGGCAATGTAACAACATACAATCCTGATAATATGCATGTATTGATTTTTGTTTACAATAAAACGACATTGGAAATTTATCAAGTTATTGAAAAAGATCTCTCGTAAAACCTACCAAATACTAGCATTTTCTTTAAAAATTAAATTTAAAGCTTGTTATTGCAGATAAATGCTTAAATTCAGTTAGCATTTACTCCTTTTACATTGAAAAAACCTGACCTGCTTTATCAAATAGCATTGACTTTTTTACATGGTATTGGCCCTAGAAAGGCCCGTATGATGGTGTCGAAACTCGGAAATGTAGAATCTGTTTTTACCCAAAAGGTATCCGATATCAACCATCAAACAGGCTTGAGTAAGAATTTGCTGATAGGTATGGAAAGAGATAAAGCATTAGCAATTGCAGATGAGCAACTAAACTTTGTTCTTAAATACAACATTCAGACCCATTTTTATTTGGAACAAAACTACCCTAGGCGACTAAAACAATGTGACGATTCTCCACTTTTACTTTATAGTAAAGGACGATTGAATCCAAATCCTCAGAGAGTAATAGCTGTCGTTGGCACCCGTTCATCAACAAGTTATGGAGAGGCATTATGTGAACAATTTATCACTTCCATATCTGGGTATGATATCCAAGTCATCAGTGGCATGGCTTATGGAATTGATGTTTTAGCCCATCAACTTTGTATCAAGCATAATATTCAAACATTAGGAGTCTTAGGTCATGGTTTAGATAGAATCTACCCGACTACCCACCGTAAAATAGCAGAAAGCATGGTGGGTAACGGCGGATTATTTACCGAATTCCCTATAGGTACTAAACCAGATAGGGAAAATTTTCCAATGAGAAATCGGATTGTGGCTGGAATGTCAGATGCAATAATTGTTATTGAGAGCAGTCAAAAAGGTGGATCACTTATTACGGCTAGACTTGCAAATGAATATCATAGAGATGTATTTGCTTTTCCGGGAAATATTGGGCAAAAGTACTCTCAGGGTTGTAATGAGTTGATAAAAACCCAAAAAGCGCAGTTAGTTATTTCCGGAGAGGATTTTCTCAATGAAATGGAATGGAAAACGATAGAAAATCATACTTCGGGTACTCAGCGAAGTTGTTTTGTCGAACTGACTGAAATCGAACAAGAAATTTGTAACCTCTTGAATGGCAAGGGAGGTGAATTTATTGATGTAATTGCTAACCATTCAAACATTACTATTTCTGAATTAAATGTACATCTTTTTCATTTAGAGATGAAGGGGATGGTAAAATGTTTGCCGGGCAAAAAATACATGTTAATTTGAAGTTAATATTCAAAAATTTGGAGAATATTATTCGTTTTTCTATTTGTCCGATTGTTTCATTAAGGTTAACCCATCGTTAACTCGAATTAATAAATACTTAACCCCTTTCTGTTTTTTGGCAATTAAGTTCATCGTTCCTTTGCACAAAAAATAAAGGAATGAAATCGAGGTGTTTAGCAGTCATTTTTCAATTGATTTTTGCGGTAATTACTTTTGGGCAAACAGGTTCAATCAGCGGAAAAGTAACCGAATCAGAACGAGCAGAACCAATTCCATTTGCCAAAGTGATGATAGAAGGACAATCCAAAGGTGTTGTGACAGATCTGGATGGTAATTTCCTCCTATCCCATTTACAAAAAGGTATTTATTCTTTATCGATAAGTGCAACAGGCTTCAATACGAAGATCATTTCTTCTATTTCCGTTTCAGAAGGTGTTGTCACCACGCTCTCTGTTTCACTTGATGCAGTAGTAAAAGAAATCGGTCCGATTACAATTACAGTGACGCTGAACAAAGAAACCAACGAAAACCTCATCAAAATGCAACGCATGTCTGCAGGACAAGTTGACGGAATATCTCAGGAAACCATCAAACGGTCACCGGACCGTGATGCAAGTGCTGTACTGAAAAGGGTCAGTGGCGCAAGTATACAGGACAATAAATTTGTTATTATTCGGGGACTGAATGACCGTTACAACACAGCCATGATCAACGGCTTGCCATTGCCCTCAACCGAAGCAGACCGAAAAGCATTTTCATTTGATATATTCCCTTCAGTCATGTTAGATAACATGTTAATATACAAAACTGCTTCCCCTGATCTTCCGGGAGATTTCGCCGGTGGAGTCATACAAGTGAATACAAAAGAAATACCTGATCAAAACTACCTTACATTCACGGCAGGAGGAAATTACAACTCACAGTCAACGTTTAAAGAATATGCAACTTCTCAAGGCAGTTCAAAAGACTGGATGGGATTGGGAACAAAAGACAGGCTTTATCCCGCTGATATTCCAAACACAGCAACATTCAAAGAATTATTAGCAAACTCAAAGACTCGCTTTGAAAACAGCACAGTTTTTTCAAACGATTGGGGAATAACGAATCGCATTTCTGCTCCATTAGGTCAGAATTATCAACTTGGTTTTGCCAGAAATAAACCAACAAAAACCGGTACACTTGGAGTTGTTGGAGGAATGACTTACAATTACAACCAACGTTACCTCGCAGTAACTCGCAAAGACTACAACGAAGACACATCTCGCGTTTTTGATTACACAGACGATACATACCGTCAAATCGTAAATTGGGGAGGCATGCTCAATCTATTCTATAAAATCAACGAAAATAACAAGTTGTCATTTAAAAACTTGATGAGTGATAACTCCATTAACCAAACTATTCTCCGATCCGGAGAAAACATTGATGCCGACCAGATGATCAAAGCAACGGCCATACAGTATACAAGTAGCAAATTATTGACCTCTCAGTTGAATGGCGAACACATCTTAAATTCGAACAACTTAAAATTAAGATGGGGCTTGAATTATGGAAAAACCATCACAGACATTCCCAATTTAAAACGCATGCTCTACTATAAAAACAGAACCCCACAGGGAACCATTTCCGATTCTGTTTATACTGCTTATGTGCCATTTGGATCTCCATCGCCTGATTTTGCAGGAAAGTTTTTTTCCAAACTCAAAGAGGATTTGTATTCAGCCTACACGGATGTGACGATTCCTTACACATTTTTACAAGAGAAAAGTTCGTTTAAAATAGGGTACGCAAGTTCTTACAAAGCACGCGCATTTGATGCACGTGTATTTGGCTATGCTGTCAACAACCCGGCGCAATTCAACTACAACTTATTGTACTTGCCACAAGATTCTATTTTTAGTAATAATAACATTGGTCCAAAAGGGTTTAAATTGGGGGAATCAACAAACCCTTCAGATTCTTACTCCGCTACAACGAACTTACAAGCAGGATACGTAATGACCGATCAGAAAATCGGACAAAAGTTGAGAATGGTTTATGGGATGCGTACAGAATATTTCAATCAAAAACTTCACTCCATGAGTTATGGAGGAGACTCAATTAACATAGACCGTTCAACCTTGAGTTTTTTACCATCACTGAACGCAACATATAGTTTTACCAAAAAAATGAATCTGCGTGGTGCAGTTTCAAGAACCGTTGCACGTCCTGATTTCAGAGAGCTGGCTCCTTTTTCATTCTACGATTTCAACACCTCATCTGCAGTCGTTGGTAATGATACGCTACATCCAGCAAACATCACGAATTTAGATCTTCGTTTTGAATATTTTCCCGGAAATGGACAGCTATTTTCGGTATCTACTTTTTACAAAGACTTTAAAAATCCGATTGAAAACACCGTTTTCTTTGGCGGTTCCGGTTCACGCACTTACACATTTAAAAATGTTACAGGAGCTGTTGACTACGGCGTTGAGATTGAATTCAGAACAAAACTTAGTATAATCGATTCACTCTTTCACTCAAATCGTCTAGACAACTTTACGCTTTATACAAACCTGACACTTGTTAAATCCGTTGTGGATCTTTCCAACGTTGCAACAGCAGTAACACAGGAAGAAAAACACAGACCAATGCAGGGCCAATCTCCATACTTGATTAACGGAGGGTTAATTTATCAAAACGAAGAAAAAGGTGTTGGAGCGAGTATCTTATTCAACCGCATCGGAAGAAGAATCGCATTTGTTGGGACAAACGGATATCAGGACATCTATGAAAACCCACGTAATGTACTTGACATTCAACTAAGTAAACGGATTTTCAAACACGGAGAAATCAAACTCAATGCAAGTGACATTTTCAATCAAAAAGCAATTTTCTATCAGGATTTTAATCATTCAAAAAAGTATGAAGCAACGCATGATAAAGTTATCAATGGCATACGATACGGACGTACATTCAGCTTTTCATTTGCTTATTCTTTCTAAATCACTTTAAATACTGTATCAAAGCCCCGGTAGTTAACATTGGGGCTTTTTTATTAATCATTTCTTAAACTAAACATAATTAAGCGCTAACCTGATTACCAATGGAATGACCTTAGTTTTGTTGTGTGAATAATGGGTATTTCAGTTCCCTGTAAAACTGAAGGTTTAAACAAGTTTTATATGAAAAAATTAGTACTACTAACAGCGTTGACTTTTGTTGGAATTTTCAATGTGCGCGCGCAGGTAACAATTTCAAGTGATATTACAAGTAACACAACGTGGACAAATGACAACATTTACCTTTTGACAGGTGGATTTATCTATGTTACAAACAACGCCATATTAACAATCGAACCCGGAACAATTATCAAAGGAAATGCTTCAACACTCGTAATAACAAGGGGAGCAAAAATAATTGCAGAAGGAACACCAACACAACCCATTGTCTTCACCTCGTATCAACCTGTTGGAGATCGAAGTCCAAGCGATTGGGGAGGAATTATATTGTGCGGAAAAGCTCCTATTAACGATCCGGCAGGAGAGCGACTAGGAGAAGGCGGAATAGATCCGGTTAAAGGATTGTATGGTGGAACTGATGTAAATGATAATTCAGGAATTATTAAATATGTACGCATCGAATATGCTGGGATTGCCTATTTACCAAACAACGAAACAAATGGCTTAACATTTGGTGGCGTCGGAATGGGAACAACAATTGACTACGTGCAGGTCAGCCATGGAGGAGATGATGCGTTTGAGTGGTTTGGTGGCACTGTAAACTGCAAACACCTGATTGCATATAAAACACAAGATGATATGTTTGATACCGATTATGGATTCGGAGGGCGCATTCAGTTTGCTGTAGGAATGAGTGATTCACTTGTTGCAGACATCTCAGGATCAAATGGTTTTGAATCTGACAACGATGCTACTGGAACCACAAATGGTCCGTTAACAAAACCTGTTTTTTCAAACGTTAGTGTTTTTGGTCCAATGACATCAACTTCAAGTACGGGCTACAATACAAACTTCAAGCGTGCAGCTCATTTAAGAAGAAGTACTTCAACATGTACTTACAATTCCATTTTCAGTGGGTTCCCTGTAGGACTTAAAATTGACGGGGAAACAACCGGAAACAATTGTACTTCAGGAACACTGCAGTTCAAAAACAACATCATTGCAGGTTGCACTACACCACTGGATTCAACAAGTCTGACTTTTGGTATGTTGAATTGGTTCAACGCCGGAAACAATACAGTGATGAATAATCCGGGTGATCTGGGGGCAACAGATCCTACAAGCTATACACATCCAAATTTCTTGCTTACTGCTAACTCTCCCGCGCTAACCGGGGCAGATTTTTCGTATGCCAATCTGAATAGTGCTTTCTTTGATACAACAACGTATAGAGGCGCCTTTGATGGAACAACGGATTGGACATCTTGCTGGGCAAATTTTGACCCACAAAACGAAAACTACGACCTTCCAAATTATGGCTTAAGTGCAAACGCTACCGTTCAGCTTACAGATACTGTTGCTGCATTTACAAACACGTCATCCGGTTCTGCCTCATACACCTGGAGTTTTGGTGATGGAAATACTTCAACAGAAACGAATCCGGTTCACACGTATACAAGTGCCGGTACATACACTGCTACACTTACAGCTTACGCTGCAAATGGGATCTGTTCATCAGAAAAAACATTCGAAGTGACCGTAACAGTCGCAGGATTACAGGAATTGAATACGTTAAATAAAATTACCATGTATCCAAACCCTGCAACAGAAAAAACAACAATGGAAGTCATTTCAACAGAAAACACAGCTGTTGTGCTATCTATTGTTGATAATACCGGAAAAGTTTTATTAAAATCAAATAACGAACTTGTTATCGGCAAAAACACTATTCAGTTATCTGTAAACAAATTGAATGCGGGTATTTATACTGTTGTTCTTACAACTGAAAATCAACACACAAAAACATTAAAACTGGCAATTAAAAACTAATAGAATATTCCAGGGTGCTGATATATCAGCACCCCCTAATTTAACCCTCAATAATGTCAAAAATAAACAAAGGACATACCATTCTTCTGATAGATGATGAACCGGACATTATTGAATTTTTATCCTATAACTTAAAAAAAGAAGGGTACAAGGTTTTTACCGCGACTAACGGAGAAGAAGGAGTAAAAATGGTACAGCAATTGAATCCGTCATTGATTCTGCTAGATGTCATGATGCCAAAGATGGATGGCATTGAAGCGTGTCAGATTATCCGTAAAGATTTGAACATCACTCAGCCTATTATCGCATTTCTAACCTCCCGATCAGAAGATTATTCGCAAATAGCAGGATTTGAAGCAGGGGCAGATGATTACATTACCAAACCTGTGAGACCTCGCTTATTAATCAGTAAAGTTGAGTCCCTTTTAAGAAGATTAGAACGAACAGGTTCAGCTAATCCAGAAAATCAATATTCATCTAATATCGAAATTGACAGAAATAGATTCATTGTCACTATTGATAACAAAAAATTAATTTTGCCCAAAAAAGAGTTTGAATTACTTGAATTATTGTCGAGTCGACCGGGTAATGTTTACACTCGCGAGCAAATTCTGACAATCGTTTGGGGCAATGATACAATTGTTGGTGAACGAACCATCGATGTTCATATTCGTAAATTACGGGAAAAGCTTGGAGATAACTATATTCGTACAATCAAAGGAGTCGGATATACGTTTACAGAAAAGTGAAAAATTTAAAACCCATTCATTTATTGCTAGGTGGCAGTTTGATTATTTTCTTACTGACACTTTTAGTAGTTTTAATAATTGATGTTCAGGTTGTTAATTTTCCTAGATGGGTATCTTTTGGTTTGCCTTTTTTAACAAGTATTATCTCATTTGGTGTCTTTTATTATTTCATCGATCGATTCATTAACGAGCGACTGAAACTGTTGTATCGTACAATCCGAAAAGGTAAAATCAACGCAGAAGATGAACCCAAATTTCGAATTACTGATGATGTGATTGCCAATGCAGAAAAAGAAACGGAGCAGTGGTCTGAAGAACACGATAAGGAAATTTCTAAACTTAAGGAACAAGAAGCATTTCGACGGGAATTTTTGGGGAATTTGGCTCATGAACTCAAAACACCTGTTTTTTCTATTCAAGGATACATTGAAACGCTTTTAGACGGCGGCTTGGAAGACCAAAAGGTCAATCGAAAATTTCTTCAATCTGCAGCAAATGCAACAAATCGTATGACAAGTATTTTAGAAGATTTAGATCAGTTAACCAAATTGGAGGTCAATGCATTGAAACTTGAAATGCGCCCATTCGACATCTGTGAACTATGCAAAGAAGTATTCGAATCTCTTGAATTAAAAGCCAATGAAAAACATTTTAAGTTGACATTTGCTAGAGATTATAACAGTGTATATGTAAAAGGTGATCGTGATAAAATTGCTCAAGTTTTGTCCAATGTGATAGTCAACTCTATATTTTACGGAAATGAAGGGGGGAAGGTTATGGTCGGCTTTGATGAAATGGACAACATTGTAAGTATTGAAGTTTCAGACAATGGACCTGGCATTGACAGTAAGGATATTCCGCGATTATTTGAACGCTTTTACAGAGTAGAAAAAAGTCGGAGTCGCAATGAGGGTGGATCTGGATTGGGTTTGGCAATAGTACATAGTATTCTTGAATCACATGGACATAATATTAGTGTTCAAAGTACGATTGGTGTTGGAAGTACGTTTATATTTAGCCTTGATAAAGCAGAGGCATCGTCACTCTACTCATCTAGAGGAATTCAGATTAAATAATGTTGTTACAGATGTTTTTTTTCATACAAAGTATTTTAATTAACCGGCAAGACAATCGCAAACATTTTTTAATTTCGGCTAATTAAATGTTAAAAAACATCATGAGAGTAAAATTGCTTGTTTTTACAATATTAATGCCATGTTTTTTGACGATTGGCCAAGTATTGACAGTAGAAAAAATTTGGAAAAAACGAGAGTTTTCAGCCAAAGGTATTGCTGGTTTTCGTTCATTGAATGATGGAGAACATTACACAGAGCTAGAGGAGAATAATGGGAAACAATTTGTGACCAAAAAATTAATTTCAGATTCACCTGATAAATATGAAGTGTTAATTGCTCCTGAGAATTTGATATACGAAGGAACTACAGTTATTATTGATGATTATTTTTTCAATGATGATGAAACAAAGGTTTTGTTGACAACATCAACTACTCCCGTCTATAGAAGAAGTTATACAGCTGTTTATTATTTATATGATTTAAAAACAAAAAAATTACAACCACTCGATACCGTTCATCAACCACAAACATTAGCAGAGTATTCACCCGATGGAATGATGGTTTCTTTTATCTATAAAAATGATTTGTATGTTAAAAACATTCAGTCCGGAAAAGTAACGGCATTAACGGAAGATGGGAAACGCAATAAGGTAATCAATGGTACAACAGACTGGGTGTACGAGGAAGAGTTCTCAATTACAAAAGCATACGATTGGTCTCCGGACAGTAAATACATAGGATTCCTTAGATTCGATGAAAAAAATGTCAAAGAATTTTCTATGACTCTATTTAATGACCAATATCCTGAAAATTATACATTCAAATATCCAAGAGCAGGGGAAGATAACAGTAAAGTCACAGCACACATTATTAAAGTAAGCAACTGTAAAAAAATCAATTTGAACTTAGGGGATTACGAATACATTCCAAGAATTCAATGGTCAGGAATCAATAATCAACTTATTCTGCAAACGTTGAATCGCCACCAAAATCAACTGAAATATCATTTGGTTGATATGGCGGACTTAAAATCTACGAGTAAAGTGTTTTTTGAAGAAAAATCAGACACGTATGTAGAGATAGACGATAATTTATTGGTATTGAAAGATGGAAAGACAATTTTGCGGACAAGTGAGCAGGGTGGATTTAATCATATTTACAAATTGACGTTTGATGGTCAGAACTCACCAATTACTCAAGGCCAATGGGATGTTATTCAATTTTATGGCATCGATGAATCAGCAGGCATTATTTACTACGCTGCTGCTGAAAAAAATGCTTACGACAAAGGTATTTATGCCATAAAACTCGATGGGAGTAATAAAATAGCGATAAGCAGTGAAATAGGAACAAATGATGCAGAATTTACTTCCGGAATGAAGTATTTTGTCCATACATTTTCCGACGCGAATACACCACCTGTTTATTCACTTTGTAGAAATACAGGTGAAGTAATCACTATTCTTGAAAATAATGATGCTTTAAAAATGACATTGTCTAAATATAATCTCTCCAAAAAAGAATTCATCAAATTTCACTCCGGAAACACCTTGTTGAATGGGTGGATGATCAAACCACCGGGATTTGACCCAACTAAAAAATATCCTGTTTATTTAAAAATTTATGGTGGGCCCGGGCATAATGAAGTTTTAAATGTATGGGGGGGCAGCGATTACATGTATCATCAGTTGTTGGCACAAGAAGGATATGTTGTTGTTTCTGTTGACCCGAGAGGTACCATGTATCAAGGCGCAACATTCAAAAAAGCAACATATCTTCAATTAGGGAAATTGGAATTGGAAGATTTTGTGAATGTTGCGAAAGAGTTACAAACTTATTCTTACGTTGATGCTTCAAGAATTGGAATTCAGGGATGGAGTTTTGGGGGCTTTATGACATCCCTTGCAATGACCAAAGCTTCTGATGTTTTCAAAATGGGAATTGCTGTAGCACCTGTAACGAATTGGAAATATTATGATAATATCTATACAGAACGATTTATGCGTACTCCACAAGAGAATAAGGACGGATATGAGCAAAACTCACCCATTAATTTTTGTAAATCATTATCAGGCAACTATTTGTTAATTCATGGTTCAGGAGATGATAATGTTCATTTTCAGAATTCGATGGAAATGATTAATGCACTTGTAAAAGCTGATAAGCAATTTGATTTTTTTGTTTATCCAAACAAAAATCATGGGATCTATGGTGGAAATACACGTAATCATTTATACAACATGATGTTGAATTTTACTTTGAATAATTTGTGATAAGCGAAAGATATTGCTTTACATTGAAACAAACTGTTTTAAATTGCGTATATTCGCACAAAACCAACGGATTTTCGTTACTTTAATTTAAGTTTTGACAACAATGAAAAATCTAAAGACTATTATTCTATCCGTCTTTGCTGCTTCCTTAGTGTTAGCTTCTTGTATTAAACATGAGGTGATTCCGCCTCCATCCAAGAAGGTTGATTTGTATTGTCATTTTCAAGGCAATATAAATGGTACTGACGTGAAATGGACTCAAAATGTGAATGGTTATACGTGCGTTCCAAGTAGAGAAGAATTTATTGTTCCTTCACCTGAATTGTCAGGAGCTGCTTATTATGCAAAACTATGTTCTTCCACCAAGGTTCCATCCATAGAGCTTGGATTGGGCAGCGTTGCATGGGATGCTTCAGTTGCTGATATCCCTACACTGAGTTTGTTTAATGATTTTTACAAAACAAACTTGAATCCAATTTATTCAGATGGGGCTATTGCAGGATTTGAGGTCAGATATCGAGATGCGCAAGGCTTGGAGTGGACATCACATCAGAACTCAGTTAACTTTCAAAATGTTGTTTTTTCTGATGTTACTCAAGAATCGGATGATGATGGCGATTATTCGAGTTTTAAGTGCGATTTCAATTGTTATGTTTATTTTCAAAATCCGCTGACTTCAGTTTGGGATTCATTACAGATATCCGGAGCACAATTTTCCGGATGGTTCAAGCGATAAAATATAGCCGTTGTCTAGACGGCTTTTTTTATGAATCATGAGTCAAACGCTAAAAATAGCAATCATCGGGAATTATAACTTCATGTATAATTCCCATCAGGCAACCAATCTGGCGATTGATCATTCCGGAAACTTTTTAGACATTGATATCAATTACTATTGGCTCAAAGTGAGTGATGTTGTTCAATTCAAACCCCAACACTTTCAGCAATATGACGGCATTTGGGTTGCACCCGGACCATTTCAAAATATATTTTTCTTAAATATTATCATACGTGCGATTGCTAAATTAAATATTCCAGTCCTTCTTACTGGCGAAAGTTTTAGAAGTTTTGTTGAAGTTTTAATTCAATCAAATGATTTAAATCCTAATTCTGAGAAATTAATTTCTGATAATTTGGTTGAAGGCAATCATTTTGAACGCATACAGATTGTACCTCACTCTAAAGAATTCTTGCAACTGTATGAAAACCACAGCACAATTGAATTAACTTCCTCACGTTACAGCTTATATCCACAGTTAGTTAAAGTATTGTTAAATGATTTTATTGACATTGAAGCTTATGATCAATTTGAAGATCCTGAAGTTATCAGCTTAAAAGCACATGATTTTTTTGTCGCATGTTCTTTTTGCCCTCAGGTGTCATCAACACGAGAAATTCCGCACCCCTTGATCTATACTTTCCTGAAGGCTATGTTAGCTTGTTCAGATACATTGAGTTAAAAAAATCTGGTTTTTGTATCCACGCAACTTTTTAATTGAGTAGTTGTTATTAGCATCATGATAGCATTGATTATTACCTATTTCTTTTTGTTGACTTTTCCAGAAAACATACATACGCAAAAAAATGCAGATTTATCTGTAAAAATAATAGGATTCTCTAATAATACAGGATCTTGTTACGTAGCATTGTATAGACCGGAAGATTCATTTCCTTCATTTAACAAGCAATACATTTCAAGAATCAGTGAGATTAATAATAAATCCGTACATATTACATTTGATAGATTACCCAAAGGTGATTATGCAATTGCAGTTTTTCACGACTCGAATAATAATGGAAGGTTAGATAAAAATCTAATGGGTATTCCAACTGAAAAATATGGTTTTTCAAATAATGCTCGTGAAACATTCAGTGCTCCTGCGTTTTACAAAGCTCGAATTCATTTGGATTCGAGCAAGGAAATTTTAATCATAATAAAATAAAATCATTCAAGATGTATTCTTGCTCCATACATTCATGATCGAACTTAAAATTAGTATTTTTGTCACCACAAATTTAGAGTTAGTCAAGGCATGAAAACGATTCAATTTAGAGAAGCACTTAGAGAAGCTATGTCAGAGGAAATGCGACGAGATGAATCCGTGTTTCTTATGGGAGAAGAAGTTGCAGAGTATAACGGTGCTTATAAGGTTTCACAAGGTATGTTGGACGAATTCGGCCCTAAACGTGTTATTGATACGCCGATAGCAGAACTTGGTTTTGCCGGCATTGCAGTTGGAGCTTCGATGAACGGACTTCGACCTATTGTCGAGTTTATGACCTGGAATTTTGCTATTTTGGCTGCTGATCAAATCATCAACAGTGCTGCAAAAATGTTGCAAATGTCCGGTGGACAATATTCTTGTCCCATTGTTTTTAGAGGAGGAAATGGAACTGCAGGTCAACTAGCTGCTACCCACTCTCAATCATTCGAAGCTTTCTATGCCCATGTTCCCGGATTAAAAGTTATAACACCCTCAACACCTTATGATGCAAAGGGGCTTTTGAAAGCAGCCATTCGTGACAATGACCCCATTGTGTTTTTAGAATCAGAAAAAATGTATGGTGATAAAGGAGAAGTTCCTGATGGAGAATACATTATTCCAATAGGTGTGGCTGATATCAAACGAAAAGGTACAGATGTGACAATTATTTCTTTTGGAAAAATCATCAAAGTCGCTCATGAAGCTGCAGCTGTTCTGGAGAAGGAAGGAATATCCGTTGAAATAATTGATCTTAGAACAATTCGTCCAATTGATTATGCATGTGTTGTCGAATCTGTCCAAAAAACAAATCGTTGTGTTGTCTTGGAAGAATCCTGGCCATTGGCCTCTATTTCATCTGAAATATCATATCATTTGCAACGCTATGCTTTTGATTATTTGGATGCACCCGTAATGCGAGTAACCCAGACTGATACTCCATTTGCATTTTCCCCAACATTAATTGATGAGGCGCTTCCAAATGTTAACAGGCTAATTCAGGCAGTAAAAAGCACATTATATAGAAACTAGTAGTTTTTACTTAAAATACTAGCACCTCGCGAAACACAAAATTTAGTGAGTTACCCACAAACTTGGATTCAGACATTGAGTTGATAATCCGTTTACATGGTGTATTTCAAAGTGAATGACAGATACAGATCCAGAATCATTAGTCATCAAGTTTCCGATGGATTGTTTTGTTGATACCTTAGATCCAACCTTGACATAGGTTTCCAATAAGTTGCTATAGACCGTCCTATAGTTCCCATGTTTAACTATCACCACTTTGCCTGCTCCAGGAATATTCAGAACACTGCTGACCTCACCATCAAAGACACATCTAACATTTGAATTTTTTGGAGAACTGATATCAATCCCGTTATTGTTGGTATAAACATTGTCTAGGGTAGGGTGGGGGTTTCTACCAAATCCTTCTGTTAGCGAACCTTTATCAACCGGCCAAGGTAATCTTCCTTTATTTTCCTCAAAATTTTTACTCATCGCCATAGATTCTTTGGTCTCTGTGAATGTTGAAAGTTTGGAAACTGTTTTCTTTTCTGACTTTGTTGAACTTCCGGATAAATTGGTTGTATTGTTCAGATCTTCCTCCTTTTTTCTACGCTGTTCTTCTTTTTTGCGTTTGGCTTCAGCTGCTGCAATCTCAAGTTGTATGGCTTGTTGAATTTTCTTTTTTAATAGTTCTTTTTTACGTTCATCCTCTTTTAATTGTGCAAGCAATTTCAATTCTTCTTGTTTGAATTTTTTGTAAACCAATTCCTGTTTCTTTTTGTCTTTCTCAATCGCTGCCTTTTCTTGTTTTTTTTCCTGAAGTACAACTGTTTTATATTCCTTTTCTTCCTGAATGGAAGTCAGTTCTTGTTTGATTAGACTTTGATGTTGACGTATAATGAGGTATTGTTTATGCTGTGCATCCGATATTTTGTTCAGGTAATGATTTCGTTTTACCGCCTCATTGTAAGAAGTTGAAGAGAAAATATACATCATTTTGCCAAATTTATTACGATGCTTGTATGCGTGTATCAGGAGTTGTTTATATTGACTTTTCAGTTTAATTAACTTCGCATACAACTCTTTAATTTCATTTTTCTTTGCAATCATTTTGATTTCTGCACTACGAATCTGGTTATCAAAGTTCGAAACCAACTCTTCCCGAAATTTGATTTGATTATCTATAAGCCTGAGTTCATTGAGGGAGGCTTCTGTATTTGTTTTTGTTTTATTTAACAGTTGCTTGGTGCTTGATATCTTTCTTTCCAGCCGCTGTTGTTCGGATTTCAATTTCTCACTGTTTCCTTGAGCTAACAAATAAAAAGTAAAAAAAAAGAATATAAGAAAATTAATCACATTTTTCATAACCTTCGGGAATCATAAAAATGAGTGATTCGGGCTTATTAAGCTCAACTTTGTCGTAATCAAGATGAATACGAATAAAATTACGTGGAGATTTAATCTGAATAACCACTTCTTTTGGGATTGAAAATCCGTTGATAAAATTTCTTTCAAGATATTCGACATTTATGCTCGTACTATCAAATGGACTTTCGATTTGTATAACGTTAATTTCTTTTAAACTGTCTGAAATATAATATTTTATGAGTAAATCGTCTTTTTCTGACAGCTTTTCTGCTAATTTATCCTTTTTGTCTAATTTATCAATCTTTTTTAAGACCCTTTTTTTGTGAGAAGAAATAACATAGTTGTACGGCTCGTGAATTTGAAAATATTTTTGCGTGGTATCATAAGCTAAAGGCAAACCTAAAATAAGCTCTTCTAGATTAGTAAATGAAAAATCAAATCCAAAATTGTCTTTAAAAAAGTCTAAACTTTGACTGATGTAACACTTTTCGCGTTTGTTGACAATCTTAACAGAATCGATAGTTATAATCGAATTTGCAATCGGAATTTTGGCATAGGTTATCAGGATGTTTATAGCACTGTCTTTCACCATTCTAACGGATGTTTTAAAGGAAACTGATCGATTTGTGTCTGTAAAATCAGTTCCAATTTTCGAGTAAAAGAAATTAGGCCTTCTACTTGAAATACTGTCTAACACAGTTGTTAATTCGACAGTTTTTTTTCGAGGTAATCTACCTCGTTCGATGATTGCCAGTTTTTTAGAGCATGAACCAAATGTGAACGCCAGCCCAATCAAACAAAGCAGCTTATTTGATAGGGTCATAAAAGGCTTTTTTTTCAATTTTTTGATCTAAAGTGGGAGAAGAACTACCTAATGATTTTGCTTTGTTCCAGAATTCGAGTGCTTTTTCAATATTGTTAAGTTTCGCGTTGACATCTCCTAAATGTTCAACTGTTATTTTATCAAAAGGTTTTTGCTGGTAAGCTTTTTCAAAACAAGCTTGAGCCTCTGTGTATCTGCCCAATTGAAATAAAACAAATCCTTTCGTGTCCATGAAATCTGCTGTATGCTCGTTCGAACTAACCAGCAAATTTATCCATTCCAATGCTTTCTCCAAGTTTTGTTTACTGGAAGCCAGTCGGAGGACATAATTATTTACTAAATAGGTCGCATTGGGGTTCAACTTGAGCGCTTTTTCGTAATTGAATTTGCCTGATTCGTAATTGGATAACCCAAAATAAGCCTCTCCTAATTGACCATAGATGTCTGATTCCAATTCTTTGTCATTGACAACTAAATCTTTCCCTAATTCGAGAGTTGAAACAGCATCGGAATATTTTTTTAATTGTACCGCGCTGAGCCCATTGAATAAATAGACTTTAGCTACAGACGGAAAATATTCCAGACAGATTTTACTGTCTTCAAACAGCGAATTAAAATCCATTGCTTGGTATTCCATTGTCATAACTTGATTCCAAATGGCGAATAGATTTTTGTCAAATTCAAGTGCTTTTTTGAATGATTTAAGTGCTTCTGCTTGTTTATTGGCACGCAACAAGAAATCTCCTTGAATGGAATAGGATTTGGCTTCCGTCGGGTGTTTTACAATCAATTCATTTATCAATTCGTAGACTTCATCATCGATTGGTTGAGGAGAACTGTGAATGTCAATGAGTATTTTCAATTTGGAATCTATGTCCACATCGTTACAGCTAAAGGCAATTTTGAGCTCACGATATGATTTCGTTTTATTTCCTTGTCGGTGGTAAATGTCTGCTAATGCCAAGTGAGCTCTTCCATTTTGTGGCATTACCCGTACTAAATCTTCTAATACATTCGTTGCTTTATCTACTTGATTCAGCATGATAAAGTGATCAATTAGAACTGCCAATAATTGGGGTTCATCCGGAAACTGTAATCGTGCTTCATAGATTTCTTGTAAAGCCTTATCATCTTGTTTTAATGTCCTATACAAATTGTATTTCTGAATAGCTAACTCTGGTTGCATCCCTACCTGATCCTGTGTTTTGTCCAACATTTTTATTGCATCTGCAATCTTTCCTATTTTGACTAGACATTCTGCATAACCATATAACCAATCTACATTTCTTGGCTCATGTTTGACCAACTTTTCAAATTCAATAGCGGCCGATTCGAATTGTCCTTTTTCATAATACATATAAGCTAACTCCTGAATATACCATATATTTTTAGGATCGCATTTAACCGCTTTCTTAATGTTTTCAGTAGATTTTTCACGATCTCCTTTCATTAAATAAAGTTCAGAGAGTGCATAATAAACCGCATCATCGGTTGTTTTCAGTAATAAACATTGTTCAAATTGGGCGATGGATTCGTCTATTTGCCCCTGAGTTTTTAAGCGAATCCCTTCGTGAAATTTCTCTATATATGGGAATTCATGGGCTGAAAATGGCCTTCCCTTTTCGTTATTATTCTTTTTTACAGATGCGCAAGAAGAGAGGTAAAAAATGATTACAACCGGGATGACTTTATATCCGTTCATAGTGTTACAGTTGTATAATCCCCAACGCTTAAGTCACTCATTTTGCCTGAAAGTGAAACATGAGATCCAATCATCGAATTGGATATGATGGCATTCTGGATATTGCTTTGTTCTTGAATAATGGAGTTTGAAATTACTGATCCTTGCACTATCGTTCCTTTTCCCAGCGAGATATGGGGACCAACTATGGAGTTTTCTATGATTACATTTTCACCGATGAAGCATGGAGGAACAACTACTGAATTTGCCATTTTTGCTGAATCTGCAACCATTTTATTACCTTTATCATAATCAAATTCCAATACACGTTGGTTGGTATGCACAGTTACTTCTTTGTTGCCGCAATCAAGCCATTCAATGACCTCTCCCGGTTTAAATTGACAGCCTGATTCTGTCATTCGCCTTAAAGCGTCAGGAAGTTGGTATTCGCCCCCCTTGATGATGTCATTTTCTATCAGATACTCCAATTCTTTTCGTAATTTTTGTCCTTCTTTAAAGTAATAGATACCAATCATAGCGAGATCTGAAACAAATTCTTGGGGTTTTTCAACGAAATCAACAATAAAACCATTTGGATTCATTTTAATGACTCCAAAAGCACTTGGATCATCAATTTGTTTGACCCATAAAATTCCCTCATCTGCAGGATCTATCTTAAAATTAGCTTTAAATAAGGTGTCAGCAAATGCTACTACTACGGGTCCTTCCAACTTTTCTTTGGCGCACAATACGGCGTGGGCTGTCCCCAAAGGTTTGTCTTGATAATGGATCGTCCCTTTAGCACCCAATTTTTCAGCAACGGCAATCAACTCTTGTTCGATTTCAACTCCAAAATCACCGACCACAAAAGCAACTTCGGTAATTGTTTCTGCGCAAACAGCTGCGATATCTTCAACAAGTCGGTGAACTATTGGTTTTCCGCCCACCGGAACAAGAGGTTTTGGGGTCACTAAAGTATGTGGGCGCAGTCTGCTACCTCTGCCGGCCATTGGAACTATTATTTTCATTGCTTGTGTTTGATTGTTGTTTTGATGCGTGATAAATGTTAAAGGGATTAAAATTTTTATTTAATGCCGGTGCTTCCAAAACCACCACTTCCGCGTTCTGATTCACTCAGACTTTCCACTTCTTCCCAAGCAGTGTGTTCAACTTTCGCGAAAATTAACTGAGCGATGCGTTCACCATCTTCAATCATAACAGATTCGTTTGATAAATTGATTAAAATGACTCCTACCTCTCCTCTGTAATCCGCATCGATGGTGCCTGGGCTGTTTAGTACAGTTAATCCTTTTTTGAATGCCAATCCACTTCTTGGTCTAACTTGACATTCGAATCCAATCGGAATCTCGAGATATAAACCTGTCTTGATCAAAGCTCTTTCAAAAGGTTTAATTGTTAGTGGGCTATCTATATTGGCCCGAATATCCATCCCCGCAGAAGCGATCGTTTCATAAGTAGGAAGATTATGTTTAGATTGGTTGAGTATTTTTACCTTCATTGGCTGGTATGAATAGTTCAAAAGTAAGAAAAAGTTACCGTATGAATAAAACTTCAGGATGATGAAATCAATTCATTTTGTTTTGTAGTTCAATAGTTTTTGAAAAAGATGATTTTTCAATGAAGTAAATAATTAACAGATAAATCACAATCAGTGAGTTATCAATGGTGTGTTGAAGAATAATTGATTCGAAGTGAAAGAATTTAGCTGTGAAAAAGAAACAGATAGCAAGTCCTAAGTAGAGGAAGAATTTTCTAAGATTATAGTTAATCGGGTAATATGTTTGCCCTAACAGATACGATAAAACCATTTGGAAGGCATAGACAATCAAAGTCGCCCATGCGCTGGCCATATATCCGAAATGTGGTATAAATAAAAAGTTGATAAGTAATGTTATTACCGCACCGGCAATTGCAATGTAGGCACCAAATTTTGTTTGTCCGCTCAATTTGTACCAAATACTTTGATTGTAATAGATCCCTAAAAACACATTAGCTAATAGTAAGATTGGAACAACCTTTAACCCAACGTAGTAGGAATCGTTACGGATAAATAATTTGAAAAACTCAATATTTAATGAAACAACTAAAAACACAAGACAAACCATTGCAACGAAGAAATTCATTACTTTTGAGTAAACTTGATTTTTTTCTTGATTTTTCATTTGAGCAAAGAAAAAAGGTTCTGCCGCATATCGGTAAGCTTGTAGTAAAATGGTAACCAACATGGCAAGTTTATAACATGCACTGTAGATGCCAACCTGTGCTTCTGCGTACTTTAGCGATGTGCTTGTACTACCATCATATAACATGTGTTTTAACATTATACGATCCATTGTTTCATTGATGATCCCGGCAAAACTGGCTATTACTAAGGGAATTGAATAAATTCCCATTTCCTTTGCCAATTGAAAATCAAATTGAAACCGAAGTTTCAGAAAATCATTGTAAAGCAGAACAGGCTTGGTCAGTGATGCAAAAAGATTAGCTAAGAGAATAAAGAAAACTCCTTCCTCAGGTCTAGAAGGATCAAACAAAACCAGCATAAAAAAGAGATTAAGACCGATATTCGTCAGAATAGCAACAATTTGAATAAAGACAAATTTGATCGCACGGTTTTCGGCACGCAACTTTGCCAAAGGTAATGCTGTAATTGCATCTACACATACAATTGCACCAAGCAAAATGATATATTCGTTATGTCCTGAATACAACATGAGATCGGCAATATTTTGATTAAATAGTAGTAGAAAGGCAAAAAATAAAACGTTTAACCCTATAACAGTTAAAAAACCATTTAAAAAAACGTTGTCGGTGTCTTTTTTGTCTTGTAAAAATCGAAAAAAAGCCGTTTCCATACCAAACGTCAGAAATACCACCAAAAAGGCAACCCAGGCATATAATTCAGAAACGACTCCGTAGTCAGAAGGGTCTGCAAATACTTGTGTGTAAAGTGGTACGAGTAAATAGTTGAGAGCTCTTCCTACAATACTTGACAATCCATAAACAGCAGTTTGTCCGGCTAATTTTTTGATGGGGTTGGACATCCGCTAAACTCTGAAATTTGGTTTTCTTTTTTCTAGAAATGCAGTTGTCCCTTCTTTGAAATCACTTGTTCCGAAACATTTACCAAACTCTTCGATTTCGGTTTCATATCCATTGACCCCATCTTCAAATCCTGCATTAATTGAGCGTATGGCAGCGGCAATAGCTGTTGATGAGTTTGCAAGAATTTTATGCGCAATTTCCGCTGCTTTTTCCAAAAGTTGTTCTTGCGCTACTACATGGTTAACCAGTCCCCACGAAAGTGCTTCATCAGCTTTAATCATTCCGGCAGTAAAAACCATTTCATTTGCTTTGCCTTTTCCAACTAATTGTGCCAATCGTTGTGTTCCCCCATATCCAGGTATTACACCCAATGAAACTTCTGGTAAACCCATTCTGGCATTTGAGGATGCCACACGAATATGCGATGCCATTGCCAATTCTAATCCTCCGCCTAACGCAAAGCCGTTTATTGCAGCAATAACGGGGGTTTCCAACTGTTCGATGAACGAAAATAAGGTTTGTTGTCCGGTCAAAGCCAATGCTCCTCCCTGTGCAATCGTAAAATCTGCAAACTCTTTGATATCGGCACCTGCCACGAAGGATTTATCACCCGAACCGGTCAGAATAATTACCCCTGTTTTAAGGTCTTCATTAGCTGTCTTCAATGCCTCATGTAATTCAGCAATCGTTTCTTTGTTTAACGCATTGAGTTGTGCCGGCCGATTGATGGTAATATACTGGATATGTCCTTTTTTTTCAGCTAAAAGATTTTGATACATAACTAAATATTAATGGGGCAAAGATAGACAAAAGACTAAAATCGAATAGTTAACGTCTAAAGCGCTTGTATAGTTTTATTGCAATCATTAATGCGATTGCGACCGCAAAAAATCCGACAGTACCTTTAATCCAGTCCAGCGAATTTTTCATTTCAACAAGAAATACAACGGCCACCAATACTAAGGTCGCCAGCTCATTCCATATACGTAAACTAGTTGATTTCCATTTGAATACCCCATTTTTCAAATCAAACATGATTTTTTGACTTACAAAATGATAAACAAGCAACACACCTACAAACGCTAATTTAATTTGCATCCATGAAGCATGGATGAGAGAATCATTGCTTATTAACATCCATGTCCCAAAAAATACAGTTAAAAACATCGCCGGCGTTGTGATGATCCACCACAACTTTCGTTCCATTTCAATGAATTGATTAGATAGAATAATTCGTTCATTTTCCGATTTATTCTGTGCCTCCGTATGGTAAATAAATAAGCGTATCATGTAAAAAAGTCCCGCAAACCAACTGACCATGAAAATGATGTGCAACGATTTGAGAGTGGTGTATGTGCTGTAATCCATTATTAGCCTATAATTTTTGAGTAAAATTACAAAATCAGTTGAAAATTAACTTTTTATTCGTTAAGTAAATAGTAATTAACACCTTGGACAAAGTTATCAACAAATGAGTCAAAAACAGCATTTAATTACCTGTTAAACAATATTATAAATAAAATATGCTTCAAGGTATAATTAACGTAATATTATTACAATAGTAATATTATTTCCGTTGAAAGGGTTTAATTTTACCGTGTAAAAATCTGTCTACAAAATAAGTGCTTATGAAAACGGTTACAGTTGTTGATCAAGTTGTTAGGTTGGGTTCTGAAATTTCTCAATCGAAATTAAAAAGAAGTGTTGCTTTTACAAAAGCAATCCTATTTGTTAGTTTGTTTCTCTTTAGTGTTAATCACGGATGGGGGCAGACAACAGTGTTTTGGTATCAAAATACTACGGCAACAATCCCTTCCGGTTGGACTTTAACTAATAATGTAACTACTAACGTAGTTGATAGATCAACTTATTTGTTGCTTGATGCAGGGAATCCTTCAGATCAGATTATTACACCTAATTACGATATGGCTGGGTATTCAAATGTGGTTTTATCCTATTCCGTGGCAACTTTTGGAACTATAAGTGGAAATCCGGCGATGAAGTTGGAAGTATCTACAAATGGGGGTTCAACTTGGTCACCGACTACATACTCATCAAATGCTCCAACAAGTTCTACTTATGTGTCTGGGACAATAAATGTTACCGGACAAACATTTTCTAGTACAACAAAATTTAGATTTTCAAATACACTTACTAGTGGAACTGGGTTGAGAATGCAAAGCATAAAATTATCAGGTAATGCCGCAACACCTACTATCACCGGACCTGTGACTGCATCTTCCGTATTTACAACAACGTATGGAACAGCTTCAAATGCTCAATCCTTTTCGATTTCAGGGATAAATTTAACGGCGGATATTACTGCAACTGCGCCACAAGGATTTGAAGTTTCGAATGATGGGACAACGTATGGTTCAACGGCAATATTTACGCAGTCTTCCGGTTCTGCAAGTGGAACTCTTTACGCAAGGCTAAGTTCATCAGCCACTGCCGGAGACTACAATTCAAAAAGTATCGTTTTGAGTTCAACAGGTGCTACATCGGTTAATATAACAACAACATCCAGTGGGAATACGGTGGCGAAAAAGATGCTGACAGTCACAGGACTTACAGCCAATAACAAAACATACGATGGTACAACAACCGCAACCGTAACAGGTACATTTGCATTGAATGGTGTTGTCGGAACAGATAACGTTACCTTGGGTGGAACCCCTGTTTATACCTTCGCATCACCAAATGTGGGTGCAAGCATTGCGATAACTACTAATGGATTTACCTTAAATGGAACAACTGCCGGTAACTATAACTTAACACAGCCAAGTTTTACAGCAGACATTTTAACCGCAAATCAAAGCATCACATTTGGTGCCTTGACAGATAAATTAACGAGTGATCTACCCTTTGCATTAAACGGAACGACCACTTCAGGATTGGCAATTACATATTCTAGTTCCAATCCAGCTGTTGCTACTATTAATGGAACTATTGTTACAATTGTTGGGGTAGGAACAACTACAATAACCGCTTCGCAAGCAGGAAATGGAAACTACAATGCTGCAACAGATGTTTCACAAACATTAACTGTTAACAAAGCCAATCAAACAATTACATTTAATCCAATTCCAACTAAAGTTTACACGGACTTACCATTTTCGTTAAATGGAACTTCAAGTTCGGGTTTATCGGTTATTTACACCAGCTCCAATTCAACTGTTGCTACTGTAAACGGAAATGTTATCACCATTGTTGGAGTTGGTTCAACAACCATAACAGCTTCCCAAGCAGGAAATGACAATTTCTATGCAGCTAACGATGTACAACAAACATTAAATGTCAACAAAGCAAATCAAACGTTAACAGCTCTGACTGCTTCTATTACGAAGACGTATGGTGCTGCTTCCTATAGTTCAGGCTCAGTTGCAAGTTCAGGTTTAACGGTTTCATATACCAGTTCCAATACTGCTATTGCAACCGTTTCCGAAGATGGCACAGTTAGTATTATTGGAGTGGGTCAAGCAATTATCACTGCATCCCAAGCTGGAAATGATAATTACAATGCAGCAACAAGTGTAACACAAACGCTGACTGTCACTCCAAAAGAACTAACCATTTCAGGCGTAACTGCAAACAATAAAAATGCAGATGGTACAACTGACGCAACCTTAAGTGGCACGGCAACTCTTGTGGGTATTGTGGGTAGTGATGATGTTACTCTAGGAGGAACGCCGCTTGCAACATTTGCAAGCGCAAGTCCTGGAACTAACATTGCAGTTACCGTTTCCGGTTATATGTTGAATGGTACTTCTGCCGGAAATTACTCCTTGACTCAACCAACATTGAGTGCTGATATCATTGCAGCTGCACCAACGATTTTTGCAAATGCAAGTTTGAATGCTCTGAATACAACGTATGGAACGGCTTCTACATCAACTAGTTTTACTGTTTATGGGCAGTCCTTACAAGAAGGAATCACAATTACTCCTCCGACAGGGTTTGAAGTTTCAACAAATGCCTCAAGTGAATTTGCTTCTATATTGACCATCGGATCATCAGGGGATTTGGCTTCTACAACCATATACCTTCGATTATCTGCAACAACACCTGTTGGAACATATAATGGTAATATCGTGTTGAGCAGCTTGAATGCAAGCAATGTTAGTATCGCAACCGTAAATAGTACTGTTCAGGCAAAAACAATTAGTATCACAGGTGTTTCAGGAACAGATAAAGTTTATGACGGGACAACTACCGCTTCGCTTGCCGGAACCCCCGCATACGTAGGATTGGTTAACGGAGAATCATTTACTGTCGCTGGTACACCGGTAGCTTCATTTTTAACCAAATCAGTTGGTAATACTAAGTCGATATCTGTTACAGGATATGAAGCGCCAACAACGAATTATTTACTGATCGCATTAAATGGTATTACAGCGAATGTTACACCTGCATCACTTTCTGTTACAGGTATCAGCGCACAAAATAAAACGTACGATGGTACAACTACAGTTGTACTTTCCGGAGGTGCATTACAAGGTGTTATAGGTAATGATGTTGTACAGTTGGCAAAAACAGGAAGTTTTACTTCTGCAAATGCCGGTACTAGTATTAATGTAACAGTAAATTGTTCTATTTCAGGAGCAGATGCAAGCAACTATACCTTAATACAGCCAATTGGTATCACAGCAGATATTACAAAAGCAAACCAAACAATTACCTTCAATGCACTTCAGAATAAAGTAGTAAGTGATTTACCGTTTGCATTGAATGGTACAACAAGTTCGGGATTATCGATCACTTATGCGAGTTCAAATCCTTCAGTGGCTAGTTTGTTAGGAAATACAGTTACAATTAATGGAATCGGTACGACTACAATCACTGCTTCACAGTCAGGAGATAACAATTTCAATGCAGCAAGTGATGTTTCTCAAACATTGACCGTTACGGCAACACCAATTTTAACTACATCTGTTAGTGCTTTGGCGCCATTTACAACCATTGCAGGTACTGCCTCCGCAACGCAAGCATTTTACGTTTCAGGAAGTAACTTACTTTCTGATATTACAGTAATTGCTCCGACCGGTTATGAAGTTTCAAACACTTCATCAACTACCGGTTTTGCAACGAGTTTATCACTTACACCAAGTAGCGGATCACTGACCAATCAAATCATTTATGCTCGCTTGAGTGCAACAGCAAATTCAGGAGCTTATACTGGGAACATTGTTGTTTCAGGGACTTCTGCGCTAGCATCGAATGTGAGTGTTAACGGAAATGTGAGTGCAGCTTGTGCTAGCCTTCCTGTACATACTGGTGCTGCAGCACAAACAGGATGGACAGAAACCAATGTATCGTATAGTTCAGGTTACATCAAATTAATTAATAGTAATTCTGCTGAAATTACTCCTGCTTTCAATGCTAATAATTTTAGTAATCTCAAATTAGATTTTAAAGCGCGCACATTTGGAACTGTCACTACAGCACAAGCTACTATTACAATTTCGGTTTCTACAGATAATGGAAGTACATTCTCAACGATTAAAACAGTTGTGCCAGGAAGTTCAACATTAACTGCACAAACTCAAATCGATTTATCTTCATATACTGGTTCTCAGGTAAAAATACGTTTTCAATCGTTGGGAGCGAATGGAACTGTTGGTGTAGGTTTAGACGATATTACAGTTTCAGGAACATGTAATACCTCTCCTGCCATTCAGTTATCAAATGAGCCATTGAATGCATTAGCTACAACTTTCGGGACAGCATCCGCTACCAATAGTTTTACGGTTTCAGGTATTGGTTTAACATCGACTATTTCTGTTGCTGCACTTTCAGGATATGAGTTTGCAACCAGTGCAACAGGACCTTATTCTTTTTCACTCAACGGTCTATCTGCTTCAGCTACTACAACGGTTTATACTCGTTTGGCGGCAAGTAGCAATGTTGGTACATATTCAGGACCAATTGTTTGCACATCAGGTACTACATCACTTACTTTTCCAATTCCTGCAGGTGTAGTTTCAAAAGCAACTCAAACAATCACATTCAATAGTATAACTACAAAAACATTCGGAGATGCAGACTTCGTTCCAGGAGCAACATCTGCAAGTGCTGCAGTAAACCCAATTATATACACGAGTTCGAATGAGTCTGTAGCAACGATTGTTAATGGAAATATTCACATTGTGGGCGTTGGAACAACAACCATTACAGCATATCAGGCAGGGAGTAGTAATTACAATGAGGCACAAAATGTGACACAGCAGTTGACAGTCATAAAAGCAAATCAATCGTTGAGTTCGGTTGCTAATTCAGTTTCTAAAACCTATGGCGATGTAAATTATAGTGTATCAGCCACTGCTTCGTCCGGACTTCCTGTTTCATATTCAAGTTCAAATAATGATGTTGCAAGTGTAAATAGTATCGGTGAGGTAACTATAACAGGTTCTGGAACTGCAACAATTACTGTTTCACAAGTTGGAGATAATTACTACAATGCTGTTGAGAAAACACAAACATTAACAGTAAATCAAAAAAGTCTTTCGATTATAGGAATCACTGCTTCAAATAAAAACTTTGACGGGACAACCACTGCGACACTAACAGGAACACCAATATTAGTTGGTTTAGTTAATGGAGATACTATTGCAATAAGTGGTATTCCAAATGCCGTTTTTGCTGACTCAACTTCCGGGGCAAACAAGTTGGTATTAGTTTCTGGATATACTTTGATTGGTACAAAAGCAATGAATTACTCACTAATTCAACCTACACTTACAGCAGACATAATTTCTGTAACTCCAACTTTATATAGTAATGGCACATTAAATAGTCTTTCAACTATTTACGGTACGCCAAGTAGCACGACATATTTCACAGTGAACGGTCAATCTATTACCAATGGGATTTCGATAACTGCCCCAACTGGTTTTGAGGTGTCTTTATACGCAGATTCATCGTTTGGGCAATCACTAAATATCAATCAGAACGGAGTTATTCCAATTACAACAATATACGTTCGTTTAGTTGCTAATGCTAATGTTTCTGGTTCACCATATTCGGGGAATATAGTTGTAAGCAGTCAGGATGCAGTTAGTCTATTAATACCAACCGTTAATAGTACTGTTTCACCAAAAGCACTTTCAATTACAGGTATTATTGTTCAAGATAAAATCTATGATGGTAATAATGCTGCGACAGTTCAAGGCACACCGGCTTTAATAGGTGTAATAGGGGCAGACAGTGTTGCCTTATCAGGTACACCCTCTTTTACCTTTGCAGATTCAAATGCAGGAAACAACAAAGGGATAGCAGTTTCTGGATACACATTGATTGGTTCAGCAGCTTCTAACTACTCATTATCTGTATTAGAAGGTTTAACGGCTTCCATTCTCAAGGCAAATCAAATAATTGTAGCAATTGATTCCGTTGCTATTAAATCATTTGGAGATGTTGCGTATAGTATAGCTACTACTGCTTCATCCGGTTTAGCTATTGACTATACTTCTGATAATACAAACGTTGCTAGTGTTTCAAATAGCGGAGTTGTTACCATTACCGGTGCAGGAACTGCAAAAATTACAGTTTCACAGGCTGGAAATAATAACTACAATCCTGCGCCAAGTTTGACACATACTATAACTGTTCAAAAAGCCAATCAAACAATTACATTCAATGCTTTGTCAAACAAATTGGCGACGGATTTGCCGTTTGCGCTGAATGGAACAACTTCTTCTGGGTTAGCATTGACTTATTCAAGTTCAGATCCAACCATTGCTTCTATTAGTGGAAACACTGTTACTATTTTGAGTTCAGGAACTGTAACAATCACAGCATCACAACTCGGAAATTCGAATTATAATCCTGCTACAGATGTATCTCAAGAATTAGTTATTAATAAAGCCAATCAAACGATTACTTTCAATGCATTAGCTTCAAAAACGACAACTGATGCTTCTTTTGCGTTGAACGGAACAAGTTCTTCAGGATTGTCGCTTACATATACAAGTTCCAATACTGCTGTTGCTACTATTTCAGGTAGTACAGTTACAATCGTTGGAGCAGGTACAACCAACATCACTGCGACTCAAGTAGGAAATAATAAATACAATGCTGCCTCTCCAGTTACACAGACATTGACGGTATCTACAAATCTTGGTCAATATCAATTTGCAAGTTCATTGGCAGTTACATCTCCAAATGTTAATTTGGCATATACAAATGTTATTCCTAATACAGTTACAGGAACGACTTCTAGTAATTACTACAACCTTTCTGTATCCGGTGGTTGGGGTTCAGGTTTGAACACCAATAATTACGTTCAATTTAGTGTAGCGCCTATTCAAGGAAAAACACTAACCATTACATCCCTTTCGTTTGCTCAGTTAAGAACATCAGCAGGTGCTACAAATTTTGTTGTACGTTCAAGTGCTGATAATTATACTGCAAATTTAGGATCAGGAATTTATACGACTACCAGTGGATCAGGATCGCCGGCAACAGTTGCAACTATCACTTTGTCGGGTGTTTTATTTAATACTATTTCCGGTGCAACAGTTTTCAGAATCTATCCGTATGGTGGTTCAAATACCGGAAACTGGAGAATGGATGATTTGACGATCAATGGATACGTAGAGAACTGTCAGGGAGTTGTTCCGACAATCACAACCCAACCTGTAAGCCAAACACTTTGCGCTCCATCTGAACTGAGTTTATCTGTCACTGCAACTGATGCTACGACTTACCAATGGCGTAAAAATGGAATCAATATCGTAGGTGCAACATCCAGTTCATACAACATTAATTCTACTTCAATCTCAGATGCAGGAAGTTACGATGTCGTTTTGACCGGTTCAGCTGCGTGCGCTACAGCATTTTCAAATACAGTACAAGTTGTTATCAATGAATCACCAACACAAGTTACCTTAAGTCCTACCAATGCTACAATCTGTAATGGTACAGTACAACAATTAACTGCTTCCAGTATTTATGTAAATACCGGAAGTATTGGAACAGGAACAACAACAACCTCTTCAAATTCACAAACTTCAACTCTTGGACCAAATCCGTTCCAGAACTATTATGGAGGAAGTAAGCAACAGATGCTTATTAGAGCATCAACATTGAGTAATTTGGGATTCTTTACCGGTTCTGTCATATCTGCAATGCAACTTCAAATGGCAGTTGTTGATTTAACGTATGGATTGAATAATTTGAAAGTTAAGTTGCAAAATACCACATTAACTGATGTTTCTACAACTTCAATGGTAAATTCAGGTTGGACGACTGTTTATGCTCCAATAACTCCATTTTATCCAACGGCAGGATACACGAACATTCCTTTTAGCAATACCTTTACTTGGGATGGGATAAGTAATTTATTGGTTGAAATCAGCTACTCCAATACCAATACAGGAGCATCAACTCCATCTAATACAGCCTATATTTCGGCGGCAACTACCTTTGTGAGTACAGCATATTATCGTGCTGACAATACTGATGCTGCAACCATTGAGGCCTATGCAGGCGCACCAACATATACGTATTCAGCTCGTAATAATCTGAAATTCACTTTTACGCGAAAAGCAACTTTGGCATGGTCACCGACAACAGATTTGTATACAGATTCTTCTGCGACATTTGCTTATACCGGAACTTCAACAGGACGTGTTTATGCAAAACCGACAGCGAATACTGTTTATACAGTTAGTGCAACTGCGAATGGATGTACGAATACAGCGACTATTCCGTTTACGGTGAATGCATTGCCTACAGTTACGTTAGCCAACCAATTTGTTTCACAAAATTCTGGCTCAACTGTTTATGAGTTAACAGGAGGATTTCCTGTCGGTGGGGTGTACAGTGGTTTGGGTGTGAGCGGGACTAATTTCAATGCTACCGTTGCAGGAATAGGAACCCATCAAATTATATATATGTACACGGATTCTAATTCCTGTACCAATTCTATATCTTCTTCAATTTCTGTTTATTCCTTGTTATCAGCTACGATTTCCGGAACTACATCAGTTTGTAAAAATGCTTCAACTCCTTATGTAACGTTTAATGGAACCGGTGTAGCGCCGTTTACATTTACTTATAACATTAATGGAGGAGCAGATCAAACTGTCACAACTACGAGTGGCACATCAGCTAACGTTGCTGCATCAACAGATGTTGCAGGTCCGTTTGTATTTAACTTAGTACAAGTTCAGGATGCGAATTCAACTCTAGCTGTAAGTGGTCAAAGTGCTACGATTACAGTTCGTGAGTTACCTTCCATTTCTGCAGGAGTTGATCAAGCGGTATGTATCGGAGGATCTGTTACTTTGAATGGTACAGGTGGTATTTCATATTCTTGGAATAACAATGTAATGAACAATGTTTCATTTATTCCTTCAGCAACGGCAACTTATACTGTTTCAGGTGCTGATTCAAATGGCTGCGTCAATACTGATGATGTAGTGGTTACCGTGAATGCGCTACCAATTGTTTCAGCAGGTTCCGATATCGCAGTTTGCAAAGGATCAAATGCTACATTAAGTGGTTCAGGTGCTTCTACTTATACTTGGGATAACAATGTTGTAAATGGTACAGCATTTGCTCCAGCTGCAACAGCTACTTATACGGTTACAGGTACTGATGTGAATGGTTGTGTTAACACAGATCAAGTTGTTGTAGCAGTTAATGAATTACCGAATGTATCAGCGGGTGCTGATCAGTTTGTATGTATAGGTTCTTTTGCTACGTTGAACGCTTCTGGAGCATCTACGTATGTATGGAATAACAATGTTGTGAATGCTACAGCATTTGTACCTACATTAACAGCTACATATATTGTAACAGGTACGGACACTAATGGTTGTGTGAGCACAGATCAAGTTGTTGTGACAGTGAACACTCTTCCTACGGTTTCTATCAGTAGTATTACTAACCAATGCGCATCTTCAAGTACTTACGCATTAAGTGGTCTTCCAACAGGTGGTGTGTTCACAGGTAATGGAGTTGGAGGAATGAACTTTGATGCATCAGATGCCGGAATAGGTTCTCATACAGTAACTTATACTTATACAGATAACAATGGCTGTGTGAATTCTGCTACAACAACAGCTGTTGTTGTAGCTTCACCAAGCATTAGTATCTCCGGAAATTCAAGTGTTTGTATGAATTCAACAGCTGCTTTAACTGTTACTGCATCGACTGGTACAGCTCCATTTGCTTTGACGTACAATGTAGATAACGGATTTGACTCTACAATCACTTTGAGTCCAAGTGGAAGCATTGTTCTCAATACTTCATCTGTTGATACAAATGTTTACTACATTACAAAGATTCAAGATGCGAATTGTTCGATCGACTTGTATGATAGTGTTGTTGTTATAACTAAAGACATTGCTACAGCATCTATCGTTTCAAACAATGGGCCAATTTGTAATAACAGTAATGCGGTCTTTAATTTAACTGGAACACCAAATGCGGTTGTAGGCTATAAAATAAATGGTGTTGCTGGTACAATTACTTTAAGTAGTGCAGGTACAGCAACCATTCAAAAAATAGCTCAAGATGCAAATCAAGTGTTGGTATTGGAAACAGCAACCATCAATGGGTGTACTCAAAATATTTCCGGTACATCAACAGTTAATGTTGCTACCAATACATTTGCTACAATTACGGCAACGAACAATGTAAATAGTGTTTGTTCAGGAAGCGGAACAACGCTTACCTTGAATAATGGCTCCGGATCAATCCAATGGCAAAAATCTACCGTTGCTGCACCAACATGGACAAACATAACAGGTGCTACAGGAACATCATTAGCTACCGGTACCTTAACAGCGACAACATTCTACCGAACGTTATTGACTTTAGGAACAGGCGTTTGTAAAGATACGGCTTCGTTCACTTTGATAGTTAACACACTTTCATTATCTGGGACTGTATCTGTAAACGATGGTTCTGGAACAGCAGTGTGTATCGGTGGTCAGAAGTCTATTGGAGTAACAGGAAATAATGGTTCTATACAGTGGCAAAGTTCAACAGCCTCTGCAACAGCAGGATTTACTGATGTCACTGGAGCAACAACAAGCTCATACATATTTACTGGAATATCTGTACCGACATGGTATAGAGTGAAGGTTACGAATGGCGCATGTTCATCTGTGCTTTCTACTACTCCGGTTGCGATAACTGTTAATCAGCCTGCTGTTTCCGGTTCAATTTCAGGTGCAGCATCAACTGTCTGTACAGGAC
>CAZGJF010000021.1:0-40046 GCA_964526595.1 uncultured Akkermansia sp.
ATGGCAGA
This sequence comes from uncultured Akkermansia sp., assembly GCA_964526595.1. Taxonomy (GTDB): domain Bacteria; phylum Bacteroidota; class Bacteroidia; order Flavobacteriales_D; family Crocinitomicaceae; genus M0103. The sequence continues at coordinate 9 of CAZGJF010000021.1, forward strand.
AAAATGGTTCAAATATTCTAGGAGCGACAAGCAATACCTACACTGCCACAACAGCTGGGAGTTATATAGTTATTGTAACCACCATCAACAATTGTTCAGCAACATCTCTTGCAACGACTGTTACATTGAACTCCTTGCCATCAACACCTATAATAACAGCCGGTGGACCTACTACATTCTGTCAAGGGTCTAGTGTTTTATTGAGCACAACGAACATTGTGGGATTAACTTACCAATGGCAGAAAAATGGTTCAAATATTCTAGGAGCGACAAGCAATACCTACACTGCCGCAACAGCTGGGAGTTATATAGTTATTGTAACCAACAACAACAATTGTTCAGCAACATCTGCTGCTACGACAGTTACAATCAGTTCCTTGCCATCAACACCTATAATAACTGCCGGCGGACCTACTACATTCTGTCAAGGGTCTAGTGTTTTATTGAGTACAACGAACATTCCGGGATTAACCTATCAATGGCAGAGCAATGGATCAAATATCTCAGGAGAAACTTTTATTTCTTTCACCGCTACAGTTTCTGGAAGCTATACGGTTATTGCCACCAACAGTAATAATTGTTCAACATCATCTACTACGATAAATGTAACTGTAATTCCCGCACCTCAACAACCAACTGCTACCAACTGTTGGGATGATTACCAGTTTAACACAACTCTTTGTGCTTGGGAAAATTTAGGTGTACAACCTCAACAACCAACTGTCACCAACTGTTGGGACGATTACCAGTTTAACACAACTCTTTGTGCTTGGGAAAATTTAGGTACACAACCAACACAACCAACAACGGCGTGTTATGAGACTGTCACATGGAACGGAACAACTTGTCAATGGAATGTCACAGGTACACAACCAACACAACCAACGACAGCGTGTTATGAGACTGCCACATGGAATGGTACAACGTGTCAGTGGAATGTAACAGGTACACAACCAACACAACCAACGACAGCGTGTTATGAGACTGCCACATGGAATGGTACAACGTGTCAGTGGAATGTCACAGGCACACAACCAACACAACCAACAACGGCGTGTTATGAGACCGCCACATGGGACGGAACAACGTGTCAATGGGATGTAACAGGTACACAACCAACACAACCAACGACAGCATGTTATGAGACCGCCACATGGAACGGAACAACGTGTCAATGGGATGTAACAGGTACACAACCAACACAACCAACGACAGCGTGTTATGAGACCGCCACTTGGAACGGAACAACTTGTATTTGGGATATTACAGGTACTCAACCATCACCACCATCCAATCTTGATTGTAACCAATCTGCAACATGGAATTCTACTTCATGTGCATGGGATATCCAAACAAATCCATTAACAATTCCATCGTTCTCTCTTTCTACAAATGAATGTTTTGGAAATACAATGATTCTTCCCGTAATTTCCGAAAATGGAATTTCAGGTACTTGGTCACCAACGATTGATAATACACAAACAACAACATATACCTTCACTCCGTTATCCGGAGAATGTGCTTCAGCTGTAACCACAACTATCAATATAACACCTAATGCTTCAGTTACAGGGTTAAATGGAGTAACCAATTTGAACATCGGAGAATCATTAACATTAAGCACTTCAACGCTTGAATTAGGAGGTGGAAGTGCAGTTTGGAGCAGTAGTGATCCATCAATTGCAACTGTCAATCCTGCAACGGGTGAAATAACTGCAATTGGATCGGGATCCTGTGAAATAACAGTGATCATTTCAGGTGGGTGCGGAACGGCCACAGCAACAGCAACGATTACAGTGAGTCAAAATTTACAACCGATCAATGCGACAACCAACCAACCAACGTGTATCATATCGACCGGAACGGTGACGGTTACCACGCCGATACCAATTCCTGGGATTTCATACTCACTTATTGGTATTAATCCAAGTTCCCCTGTACAAAGTAATACAACCGGTATTTTTCAGAATTTGAACCCGGGTGAATACGAACTAACTTATTCGTTAAACAATTTAACATCAAGTATTTTTTCTGTAACAATTAATTCTCAACCTTCAAGCCCTTCAGCACCATCTATTGGACCAATTACCCAGCCATCTTGTTCAGTTTCTACCGGATCTGTTCAGACGATAAATCCATCATCGCTTGATGTTGCAGGGTTTTCTATAACTCGAATAACACCAACATCATGGACTCAGTCGAACCTTTCAGGAAATTTCAGTGGTCTCATTGCAGGTACATACGAGTTGAATTATACGGATAATTTCGGATGTATTTCTTTGCCATTAACGTTTACTATTGTTCCGTTTACCAATACGCCTTCCGTATCAGTAGATAATGGCTCTATTTGTTCCGGGCAAACGGTTACGTTAACTGCTACAGGAACTCCTTCAGGGGGTACGTTTTTATGGTCCAACTCCCAGACAACAGCTTCTATCTCTGTTTCGCCGATATCAACGTCAACATACGATGTTTTTTATTCGTATCCCGGTTGCTCAATGGTTCAAACATCAGCTACAGTGACTGTAAAGCCTATACCATCTGTCGTTGTTTCTGCATCTAATCCAACAGTATGCCCTGACGCATCTTCTACGCTTACAGCCATTCCTTCATTACCTGGAGGAACATATAATTGGTCTCCAATCAGTTCAACGTCTCCAACGATAACAGTAACACCTGCTTCTAACACCACTTACAGTGTGATCTATACTCTTGATGGTTGTACAAGTAGTGCAGGAATTATGGAAATAATCGTTGGCCCTATGCCGACTCTCACCATCAACAGTACAAATACCTCACTGTGTATTGGCGAAAGTGCCACTTTGACAGCCGTTCCTTCTATAAATGGAGGATTAATCTCTTGGCAACCGGGCGGAGAAACAAATAATCAAATTATTATTCAACCCGTTAACACTACGAATTACAATGTAACTTATACAGTCAATGGTTGTACGGTAACAGCATCTGAAGAGGTAACCATTGCTCAAAAACCTTCAACAAATTTCTCAGTTGATCATACAAGTGGATGTGCGCCTCTACTTTCTCATTTTGAAAGTTCGGCCGAATCTGGAGTTAGTTATTTATGGTATATAGATGATATTCCTTTAACAGGCAACAACATCGATTACACTTTTAACAATGGTTCTTGTTACGATGTTAAACTAATTGCAAATCAAAACGGATGTGTTGACAGCGTAGTAAACCCTGACTATATTTGTGTTAGCGCCAAACCAACAGCTTATTTCATCAGTAGTTCAAGCACCTTTGAACAATATTCTCAAGAGCTTGTCTTTGAAAATCAATCTCTGGGAGCAATAAGTTATGTTTGGGATTTTGGAGATGGTAGCAATTCAGAAGTGACGAACCCCACACATCTCTTTTCAGAAACATCGGATGGATATACAATTACGTTAACAGCCTTTTCAAACGCAGGCTGTTTAGATACACATTCTGTGACAATTCATTACAAGGGTAATTATGAGTTTTTCATTCCCAATTCATTTTCTCCCGATGGCAATGAAGTAAACGAGACCTTTAAACCTATTATATCAGAAAATTCAGGTATTGATGTGACAAATTACACATTGTTAATTTATGATCGTTGGGGTGAACTCTTATTTGAATCACATGATGTTTCGGTTGGATGGGACGGAACATACGGTGATGGTCAACAAAATAGAATAGTTCAAAACGGCACTTATATGTGGAAATTGATTTTAAAAGCCTTTGATGAAGCAGATCATAAAATATTTGTAGGAAAAATCAACCTCCTGAGATAAAATGATGTTATTTGTTGTTAAACTGGTTCATTGTCATCTGTAACCCCATGGTTGTAAATCCTTTGATAAATTCTACAGCAAGCGATATTCGTTCATTCAAAATCGATTTTTCATCTTCATTCCATTCTCCTAAAACATAATCTACTTGCTGACCCTTATGAAATTCGTTCCCAACACCGAATCTCAATCGTGCATATTCCTGAGTGCGAAGTGTTGATTGAATATCTTTTAATCCGTTGTGACCACCATCACTTCCCTTACCTTTCAAACGAAGTTTACCAAATGGAAGTGCCAAATCATCCGTAATAATTAGAATATTTTCAAGTGGAATGTGTTCAGTTTGCATCCAATAGTTTACGGCTTTACCTGATAAATTCATAAATGTGTTAGGCTTTACCAGAATGATAGATCTTCCTTTGTGTTTTACTTTTGTTACCTCCGCAAACTTATTGATTGTAAAAGAAGTAGTCTGTTCTTTGGCAAAGAAATCTAAGATTTTAAAGCCGATATTATGCCTGGTTTCATTGTATTTCTCTCCGGGATTTCCCAGACCCACAATTAAAAACTTCATGTTGTAAAGAAAAATAAGGAGTACTATAACGAAAGTAGTTATTCCTTACAAAATAGGATTATTAAAATGTAACTTTGATTCCCAATGTTTGAGTTGTGGCCGGGTTTAAAATCCTTCTTAATTCAGGAATTTTAGCATAATTCAATGATGGCCTAAACTCTCCAAAAAGATGTAGTCTATTCCAAAATTCTCTTTTTTTACCTATTCTAAAATCAACACCTAATGGAAGGTAGGCCGAGAAAGTTGAAAAATTCCGATTCCTATAGACTTCATTTATGTCCGTTGACCCCAAAATAGGGTAATAATAAGCACTATTCCCATTTGATTCAGATTTATTCTCCTCGAACTGAATCCTTGTTTTCGTATTAAATGCATATCCAAATGTGACTCCTATACCGGAATATAACGACCAGCGTGCACTTGTATTGGTACGAAATAAAAGCGCAGCGTCAAACCGAAATTGCTGTGATGTTTGATTCATTCTAACTGACTTAGAGTCTGTCGTTACAACAACTTGTTGTGCTCCCGTTTGTGTCGAAACCAGCGTATCTGTAATGTAGCTGTCTGTTTTTCTAAGAGAACCGCTAATAAAACTTGAAGAGAAATAATTAAACCCAACACGAAACAAAGGATTGGATCTTTTTGCAAACTGAAGACCCAATTGTACTGCCAATAAAGAGTTGCTTCTTCGATTCATTAAATCAAATCGGCTTTCAGAGAAACCACTTAAATCTTGACCCAAAATAACCGAGCCTTTTGCAAGGGTTCTAAAGTCAGTGATTGTTCCGTGTTCAGGTAATTGATGCATTAATCCGTGTTGCAGATAAAATTCTGTTACGCGAAGTTTTGGACTTTTTTCCTGACTATAAACACCAGTACCTATTGCAAGTATAAAGTGAAAGGTAAGTACAAGAGAAACACATTTCATAATAGCATGATTTAATCATTGAAACGAATAAATTTCATTGGTATTGTATTTCAAGTCAATCAAAAAATCGATCAATTGATGATTATTTAAGTGTATCCTAAAGTTCCTGACGAGACGAATTAAGAATTTTAACTGCCAAGTAAGTCAAGGATATTACTTTGTGAATGTTTTTTTAACAAAACTCATTGTATGCCTCTACCAAATTTTCGGCAATCATTTGTGCTGTTCCGCCTTCAATATGATGTCTTTCTAAAAAATGAACTAATTTTCCATCCTTGAATAGAGCGATTGAAGGTGAGGAAGGGGGATATGGCAAGAAATATTTGCGAGCTTGGGCTGTTGCTTCGTTGTCAACTCCTGCAAAAACAGTCGTGAGATGTAGTGGCTTTTTCACACTATTTAATGACAGCTTCACACCGGGACGCATATTACCTGCTGCACAGCCGCATACAGAATTTACAACAACCAAGAGTGTATCTTGTGTATGTTGAATGGTTTGATCAACTTCGTCAATCGTTGTCAATTGTTTAAAACCAACGTTGATTAAATCATCTTTCATTGGTTGAACTAATTCAGCTGGGTACATACTTTATTTGTTAGAGAATAATGATAGTGCAAAAATATAAAATCAATTGGTGTGATTGATACATTTGAATGCTTGTTGTACTTCTTTGTCTTCTTTATTGATAATGTAGTGATATCCGTTTTCTAACCATAGTTGTCTTGCTATTTCGGCTTTGAGTATTCGCGCAATCAGTTTTTTAGACGCTTCAAATTCCTCTGATATATATTTTATTTTAAATTCTTTAGCTGCAAAACTGACAAACTGTTTTAAAATCATTGGAGTCACATTAAATTGTTTATCAAAAAGTGCTATTGAAGTCCATTTAGTACGCTTATCCTGCAAGAAATCAAAAGCAAATGTTTGAAAAGCTTGAGAGAATAACAATGTTGTTAAATACAATGAGCGACTATCGGTATCTGCAGGCACAAAAACATCCGGCATGATTCCCCCACCCCCGTAAACAAATTTTCCTTTGGGGGTTTTAAATTTAAGCGAATCAACAAAGAGGGTACTATCCGGACGATACATTTCTGAACTTTCATAACGTTCCAATTGATCGTTCATATACCTGTCATAACCTTTATTGTAAGGTTTTTGAATACAGCGCCCTGTAGGGGTATAATATCTTGCAATGGTCAATCGTAAGTCACTTCCGTCCCTCAGTTTCATGTCTTCTTGTACCAACCCTTTACCAAATGATCTTCGTCCTACAATCTCTCCTCTATCATTATCTTGAATTGCACCGGCCAAAATTTCACTCGCAGAAGCAGAATTTTCATTAATCAACAAAACAACTTCCATTTTTTCGAGTTTTCCTCGGGATGTTGCTCTATATGTGCGAGAACCTACATGAATCCCTCTGGTTTGAACAATTGGTATCCCTTTCCTTAGAAATTCATCGGCAATATCTGTTGCTGCTTGCATAACGCCTCCTCCATTATTTCTAAGATCAAGTACCAGTTTTTGCATACCTTTTTGCTTGAGTCTTGCTACTGATTCGTTAAATTCTTCACTGGTAGTCAGTGAAAACTCATTTATTTTTATAAAACCGACAGTCGGACATAACATATATGCCACAGTGACAGATTCAATTGGTATTGTTCCACGTTTTAGGTTGAAATTGATTTCCATTCCTTTTCTCAAAATACAGACTTTTACCTTTGTATTTTCAGTTCCTTTGAGCAGATTCATAACCATTTCGTTTGTAATATTCTTATTTGCAACCAATTTGCCATCAACACGTATGATTTTATCCCCACTCAAAATACCACTCCTTTGTGCGGGTGAATTGCCAATAACATTGGTTACGCAAATGGTATCACGTAAAATCAGAAAACGAACACCGATTCCACCAAACTTTCCTTCAATAGATTCATTCATCAGTGCCAATTCTCTGGCCGGTATATAGTTGCTGTGTGGGTCTAGTTTGTGGAGCATGTCTGAAATGGTATGCTCGAACAACGCTTCACCATTTAACGTGTCTACGTATCTTTGGTTTAGGAGTTCGATAATGTCTCTCATTTTGAGAAATTGATCTGAAGTGTATGATTCTCCTTCAACAGATTGAGGAGTAAGCACATGCCCCAACCATAATCCCAGAGATAAGACTAAGGCCAACACAATTGGAGTCAGGTAACTATATTGTTTATTATTTAACATCGTTTAGATCTTTGATGGCTACAGTTTCAACACCGGCATTTCTTAAAAAGTTGATACCTTCTGTATCTTTATAAGAATGTTGGTAAACTACCCGTTTAATTCCTGCTTGAAGAACAAGCTTACTACATTCTTTACAAGGAGACAAAGTCAAATAAAGGGTAGCTCCTTTGCAATTATTAGTAGATTTTGCGACTTTTAGAATGGCATTAGCTTCTGCATGGAGGACATACCATTGGGTTTCTCCATTTTCATCTTCACAGCAATTATCAAAACCTGCAGGAGTACCGTTGTAACCATCAGAAATAATCATTTCGTCTTTAACGATGATTGCCCCAACTTGCTTACGAGTACAATGTGATAGGGATGCCCATGACTGAGCGATGCGTAAATAAGCCTTATCGTAACGAAGCTGTTTGAAATGTTCTTTACTACTCATGATGTAAACATACAAAATTACGATTTAGAAAATCATGACGCTTAGATGAACGTAATTTTAAGCCAAATCTTTATTTGTAAATTTGTATCCTACTGATCTGATTGAGTGGAAAAAACAAGGTTCTTTTGGATTTTCCTCAAAAATTTTCCTCAAAAATAAAATATAGTTGTCTATAGTTCTGGAGGTTGGAAACATATCTTTCCCCCAAATCATGTCAAGAATATCATTACGTGAAATTACCTGGCCTTCTTTTTGACAAAACAATTTTAGCAGCTCAATTTCTTTTTTAGATAGTACGATGGTTTGATTTGTAGCGATGTCCCTGACCTCAAATTTATCAAAGTTAACTTCCTTTCTTCCTATTCGTACAGTTGAATCAATCATTGAAATGTTTGAATGGATCTGGCTGGTCAAAATTTTAACTTTTAAAAGGAATTCTTCCAGATCAAATGGTTTGGGCAGATAATCGTTACCGCCCTTTTTTAATCCCTTTATTCGGTCTTCAGTCGTGCCTTTTGCCGAAAGAAATAAGATAGGAACCGGTGAGTATTTTCGTATTTCACTACAGACATCTAATCCACTGATTTCAGGAAGCATAACGTCTAAAATTACAAGATCATAAGCATTCATATCACGTGCTTTTTTGAATGCTTCTCTTCCGTTATTGAAGATAGTTACGCGATATCCTTCCAACTCAAGATTCAATTGAATCATGTCGGCAATGTTTTTTTCGTCCTCAACAAGGCAAATATTCATCATTGAGTTATTATTAATGTGTTAATCCTACTCATGCAAATTTTAATTCGAGTTTCATGACTTCCTTCAACTATGGTGAAAGGAACTTTCATAGCAAGTAATTCTTTGTGGTAGATTTCGAATAATTTGTCACGTTCATGGGGATGTTCTCTCAAAAAATCCTCTTCCCATGGAATGTCAGGTCGACACAAAAAATAGAGGTCAAATTGTTGTTGTTTTAATTTATCAATGATAAAAGGGCTACAAACATTGTATTTAAATTCTGACCAAATTTTCAAAACGAGCATTTCTGTGTCACAAATCAAGTATTTTTTTTCGATATGCTCCCAGTTAGCAAACTGATTTTTGGCAATGATGTCCAAATCAGTTTGCTCATATCTTCCATTTCTTTTCTTCAAATAATCACGTGCATATTCAGGAATCAACAAGCCTTTTAACTCTTTTGTAAGCGAGTAGGCCAAGGTAGTTTTTCCACTAGATTCTGGACCTGTAACAGCAATTCGAATCATGAAGTTTGAAGTTTTAGTAACCGTTTCCATTGAATCAGTCCAATGATTGCCATTATGGTATAAATAAGGTATAATAGGGTCGTTAAATATAAGCTTCGTGAAATAAATAGACACATTGCAATTGAATCAATGAGAATCCAATAGACCCAGTTTTCGAGTATTTTTTTTGTAACCATATAAGTTGCGGAGATACTAAAAACGGTTGTAAACGCATCCATATATGGATTGAACTGATTGGTATAATTTTTAAAAACAAAACCGAGTATCAGCGAGCAACAGATGCAGATGAAACTATTCCATAGGTGTTTTTTTAAGGACCATGTGATAATTTTGTTATTGTTTTGTTTTTCTTTCATTTTCCATGTTATCCAGCCGAAGACCCCCATTACTACATAAAATAATTGCAAACTACTTTCGAGGTATAATTTGCTTTTAAAGAATACAATGTGGTAAAGTAAAGAACTGAAAATAGCAAATGCCCAAGCGCTGGTTTTTTTTAATATAATAAGATAAATGTAAACAATACTTGTCAAGAAGGCCAACCACTCAGATGCACTCGTCATTGAAACAGCATCTCTCAATGAGTTTCTAATTTCCAATATTCTCAATTCGATTAACAAAGTCTCGATTTCAGCTTAAAATTTCATTTCTTCAGTTAAGTTAACATGGAATATTACCAAAATTATGACACTGATTAATTTTATTCACAGGTGGATCTTCATTGAAGCAGTAAAATCAAGATATTTCGTTTAGAAATAATTTTTTCAGCTCCGTTGCTTCAGAAGGTTTCATTTTTCCTGCTAAAATCAGGCTTAGTTGTTTTCTTCTTAAGGCACCATCATAACGCGCTTTTTCTTCATCGGTTTCTGGAATTAGTTCCGGCACTTGTATTGGTCCCCCGTGTTGATCAACAGCTACAAATGTATAAATTGCCTCGTTGCATTTTTCTCGTTGACCGGTAACTTGATCCTCCACAAAAACCTCCACAAAAACCTCCATGGAAGATGAAAATGCTCTTGAAACTTTGGCTTCTAATGTCACAATAGATCCGTGGTTAATTGGTTTCTTGAACGACACATTGTTAACTGATGCTGTAACAACTACACGTTTACTATGACGATGGGCAGATACACTTGCGATTACATCCATCCAAGCAAGTAATTGCCCACCAAATAAATTTCCGAGTGTATTTGTGTCATTAGGTAATACTATTTTCGTCGTAATAGAAAGTGTTTCGGATGCTTTTCGTGCTTTCATTTTTTTATTTCAAAGTTACAATGAATTCAATAGAAACAGTCAAACTGAATCTATGAATATTAAAGCTGACATAATTAACTATTAGATATTTAAATTTTGTTCTTTTAACACAGAGTAGTTTTTAGATGTCATCCAATTTTAATTGAATGAAAAACATATAAAATCGTTTTAAAGATCAAGAAGTGAGGAGCCATACAGATAAAATAGGCAGTATTATTTTTACAATCAATTTGACATTTTGAAGAGTGACTTGTTTGGTTTCTGTTCTGTTATGGATTACTGTTTGAAAGGTACATTTGTTATCTTTGATTGACTCAGACATAATGACAAATTCAATTATGAAATTTAATGTTCTTTTTCGTGTTTTTTTGCTTTCGCTTATTGGCACCGAAGCATCTGCCGAAACTACAAGGGTGATTATTGATTATGTCAAAATTGAGCAGAGCTGGTTGAAGCCCTTTGAAAAAAAGCCCCAGAATGTAAAATCATTCCCTTCAAATAAAATATTAGAGCTTAATTATCGTCAACGTAGTTTTACTGTTCATTTTCATTCGACCAAATCAGGAATCACAGAACCTGTGAATTATCAATATAAACTAGAGGGATCGGAAGAGGGTGTAATTCCATTAGGACGTACAAACTTTTTAAGATTCAGCTCGTTATCTCCGGGTGATTATGTGTTAAAGCTATATGCCAGAGTTGGATTTGGTGTTTGGGGAAAACCAACAAAATTGATTATTCATATTAAATCACCATTCTGGTCGAGTTGGTGGTTTTTGACAATGCTTTCTATGTTGCTATTCTTTGTCATTCGCTATTTCTGGAAGCGAAGGATTGATTATGAACGAAGGAAGCAAGTTCGATTGGAAATGAAAATAGCAGAGCGAACCCGAGAAATAAGAGCACAAAATGAAGAGATTGAAAAGCAACGAAAACTCTTAGAAGAGGAAAAAAATAAAGTACTTGAACAGCAGCGATTATTGCAGATTGAGAAGGATAAATCTGAAAAATTGCTTAAAAAGATGATTCCGGAAGCAACGGCAGAAGAGCTAAAAAATAAAGGAACTGCCAGTGCAAGGGCCTATAAAACAGTATCTGTCCTTTTCACTGATTTTGTTGGATTTACCAAAATTGCTGAACGAATGAGTCCTACCGATCTTGTTAGTAAACTCGATGTTTATTTCAGAAAATTTGATGAAATCATTGTGCAGAATAACTTAGAGAAAATCAAAACGATGGGAGATGCTTATATGTGTGCCGGTGGTGTTCCCGTGAGAAATAAAACAAATCCCATTGATACCTGCTTAGCAGCCCTCCAAATACAGGAATACATGCGCATGCTCAAAAATGAGGCGATCCTTTCCAATCAAGAATATTGGGAACTTCGCTTGGGAATCAATACAGGCGAAGTGACTGCCGGAGTCATAGGAAGTGAACGTTTAGCATACGATATATGGGGCTCTACAGTAAACCTTGCTCAACGTATGGAAATGCTTGGGGAGCCCGGAAAAGTTACTGTTACCGGTAATACTCACAAATTGATTGAGCCCTATTTTGAGTGTGTATTTAGAGGTAAAGCAAAAAGCAAATCACAGGAGCTGATTGACATGTATACTGTCGAACGGATTAAACCTGAGTTATCTGTGCAAGGGCAGGGCATTTACCCCAACGATCGTTTTCAGAAGATTGTAAATTTACATCTTTACAGTTCAATTAATTACTACAAAGCTGAAAGGCACATCATGAAAATTCTTCAAAAAGGGCTTTCGGATAAACTGTACTACCATAGCATTGGGCATACCCGAGATGTTGTTAAATCGGTTGAAAGAATAGCATTATTGGAAGGGGTAACAGATGAGGGATTGTTTTTATTGAAATCAGCGGCAACATTTCACGATGCCGGATTTGTTGAGCAATACGAACGAAATGAACCTGTAGGTGTAAGGTATGCAGAAGAAATTTTACCTAAATATGGCTATACTGAACAACACATTGAGACCATTAAAGAATTAATTTATGTTACTCAAATTCCGCATCAACCAAAAAATAAATTAGAAGAAATAATTTGTGATGCTGATTTGGATTATTTAGGACGAGATGATTTTCATGAAATTGCTGATCGCTTGCGTCTAGAATTTCGCGAATTTGGAAAATTAAATAGTGACAGGGCTTGGGATCAGATACAAGTTGATTTTTTACAATCACATACCTATTTTACAGAAACAGCTATTAAATCAAGAAATGAAAAAAAACTAAAAAATCTTGAAGAAATAAAAGAACGTCTCTCCCAAAATAGGTATGTTGATTAATATCATACAAATAGTAATAACTGCAATCTAATCATTTCTCGTTTTTCTGAGTCAATAACTATTTAAAAATTATTGCAGATCAATTTGTAACAGTACTAATATTTTTCGTTTATAACTTCAATCGGTAAAATCTAGAGTCTATCTTAGAAACCATTCCCGTCTTGAATTCAGTTAATGAACAATCTTTGAAATTAGTATAAGAATAATTTAACTGCTTTAAAAATAAGATAAAAGCTAAATTTTAAAGAATTAAAGTAAGCTACTACTTATTTCTTGTACGAAGAATGTTTGCACGAAGAGTTCTCTTTACATGCATCTTTCTTCACTTTACAACATTTTTTTTCTTTCTTGCAAGATTCGCCTCCGATGAATTTTCCATCTTTTCCGTAATGTGCCATACAAATTGCTTTTTCTTTTGGAGAACATCCTTTCGCATCGCACATTTTTGCACACTCTTCTTTGGTCATTTTTGCGCATTCGGATAGATCACATTTACCCATCATATCTCCTTTGCATACTTCTTTTCCATGACAATTTCCAGATTGAAGTCCTTCTTTGCACATTTCACTTTCACCTTTGCAAGCCCCCATTCCATGACATTCTTTTTTCTCTCCATGGCATTTAGACATATCACAATTTTCTTTTTCAGTGCAAGAAGATGGTTTACAGTGTGATGCTTCCATTTTTCCATGACACTTTTGTTCCATTTTACAAGTGCCATTGTGACCTGCTTCTTTTTCAGAACCGTGACCATTCCCCAAAATAGGTGCAATCACCAAACCAACCAAACAAGTTAATTTGATTAAGATGTTCATAGAAGGACCAGAGGTATCTTTGAAAGGATCACCCACTGTGTCACCTGTAACAGCCGCCTTATGAGCATCAGAGCCTTTGTACGTCATTTCACCGTTAATCATAACACCAGCTTCGAATGATTTTTTAGCATTGTCCCAAGCACCACCAGCATTGTTTTGGAAAATAGCCCAAAGAACACCTGAAACGGCTACTCCGGCCATGTATGCACCCAACGCTTCTGCACCCATTGCAAATCCTATAATAATTGGTGAAATAATAGTGATTGCGCCTGGCAACATCATTTCTCTCAATGCTGCTTTAGTAGAAATTTCAACACATTTACCATATTCAGGCGTACCTGTTCCTTCCATAATTCCCGGAATTTCACGGAACTGACGACGAACTTCCATCACCATGTCCATTGCTGCTTTTCCAACAGATTTCATTGCCAATGCAGAGAAAACTACCGGAATCATCCCTCCAATGAATAAAGCAGCTAACACGTCTGCCTTGAAAATATTTATTCCGTCGATACCGGTAAATGTGACATAAGCTGCAAATAATGCCAATGCAGTTAAAGCAGCTGATGCAATCGCAAAACCTTTTCCGACGGCAGCTGTAGTGTTTCCTACTGAATCCAATACATCTGTACGTTCCCTAACTTCTTTTGGCAATTCACTCATTTCGGCTACGCCCCCTGCATTGTCTGCAATTGGTCCGAAAGCATCAATTGCTAATTGCATGGCAGTCGTTGCCATCATTGCGGAAGCAGCAATTGCAACACCATAAAATCCCGCTAACGAATAAGAACCCCAAATCGCAACAGCAAAAACGATAACAGAAGAGAACGTAGAAATCATTCCTGTAGAAAGACCTGCGATGATATTTGTTGCAGCACCTGTCGATGAGTTTTTCACAATGTCCAATACAGGTTTTTTACCTAAAGCAGTATAATATTCTGTGAACATTGAGATTAAATAACCGACACCAAGACCTACTAATGTAGCATAGAACACATAACGGCTAGGAATTTGTTTGATACCTTCACCAAAGAATTCCATATCAATTGTTTTAGGCAACATCCAGTCAATTAAGAACCACCCTGCAATAGCAGAAAGCAACATTGCAACGATATTACCTAAATTTAATGCTTTTTGTACCTGAGCTTCTTTGGCATTGTTATCTTTAATTCGAACTAAGAATGTTCCTATAATGGAAGCAATGATACCAACTCCTGCAATCATAATAGGTAATAAGATAGGACCCATTCCGCCAAATGCATCTTTGAACTGTGTGCCTGCAGCATCGCTCATATCTTTTATGATGTAATTTCCTAATACCATGGATGCTAAAACGGTAGCAACGTAAGAACCAAATAAGTCAGCACCCATTCCGGCTACATCACCTACGTTATCACCTACGTTATCAGCAATTGTAGCAGGGTTTCTTGGATCGTCTTCAGGAATTCCCGCTTCAACTTTTCCAACGAGGTCAGCGCCCACATCTGCAGCTTTAGTGTAAATTCCACCACCAACACGTGCAAACAAAGCAATTGATTCAGCTCCTAATGAAAAACCGGCCAATGCTTCTAAAACCATAGTCATTTCATTATAGAAATCTCCGCCTTTAACAAAATGTCCAACAAATAACATGAAAAACAAACTCAATCCCAACACTGCCAAACCGGCAACACCTAGTCCCATTACTGTGCCACCACCAAACGATACTTTTAATGCATTTGGTAAACTTGTGCGTGCGGCTTCTGTCGTCCGTGAATTTGCATCAGTAGCAACACGCATACCTATATTTCCCGCAACGGCAGAAAATACTGCTCCAATAATAAATGCAGGAACAATTAACCAGCTGGTTGTATCTACGACTTTTGAAATTCCAAATAGAGCAACGGAAGCAATTACTACGAAAATAGCTAACAACCTGTATTCTGCACTTAAAAATGCCATAGCTCCCTCTTTGATACTTTTAGAGATATTTTGCATTTTTTCATTGCCCGGGTTTTGCTTTTTGACCCAAGCCATTTTAACCAGCATGAAAACCAGTCCGATAATCGCCAAACCGATTGGCACGTAAATTAAGTTAGATTCCATTTTTTCAAAATTTGTTAAAAAAGAGTGCAAAATTAGTAAACTATCAATTTTCTCCAAATTTGCATCACAATATTAAATCAGCGTTTTTTTACGATGAAGTTTATAAAAGGTTACAAAAGGAGGAAACAATCAAAGTGCTTACCGACTAATTCGAATCAAATATGCCCTGTAATTTTGCCTTTGAGGGTACTCAAGTCCATTCCACCACTTTGTCGCCAGAGTATTTCACCATTTTTAAAGAGAACAAATGTTGGTACACCTCTGATTTTAAATTTTTCAGCCACTTCCTGATTTTTGTCTACGTCAATTTTAAGAATACGAATTTGATCTCCCAATTCATCCTTCAATGTGTCTAATACAGGGTGCATAGCACGACACGGTCCACACCATGTTGCATAGAAGTCAACTAAAGTTGGCTTTTCCGACCTTACAATCTCACTGAAATTTCCCATCTTCTGCTGTTTTTACGAATAAAATAAACAAAAAATCCATCAATAAAAAAACCCGACTTAAATTGTTGATATTCAACTTGTTAAATCGGGATTTATGGTGGTGATGGACGGAATCGAACCGCCGACACAAGGATTTTCAGTCCTTTGCTCTACCGACTGAGCTACATCACCAACATTATTCGTGGGGGCAAATATAGTAACAATATTTGTTTGCCCAAGAAAACTTGCTTTTTTGTTTTTAAAATTTCTGTTGATTGACTAAAATCAAACCAAATTGATTCCCGTGTAATTATGTGGAGTTATTTTGAGCAGCTCTTCTTTTAAGTCAGTTGATATGTCTAAATGTTGAATGAACTGATGAACCTTTTCCTGAGTAATTTGCTCATTTTTTCGAGTAAGATTTTTAAGCGTTTCATACGGTTTTTCAAAACCTTCTCTTCTTAATATGGTTTGGATTGCTTCTGCAACTACGGCCCAATTTTCATCCAAATCTTTTGTGATTGCATTTTCATTCAACAGCAATTTTTCAAGACCAATGAGTGTTGATTTGAAAGCGATGAATGTATGGGCAAAAGGAACACCTATGTTTCTGAGAACAGTAGAATCTGTTAAATCCCTTTGTAGGCGAGAAACGGGTAATTTCCAGGAAAGATGTTCGAAAAGTGCATTCGCAATTCCAATATTTCCTTCAGAATTTTCAAAATCAATGGGATTTACCTTGTGTGGCATAGCGGAAGAGCCTATTTCACCCTCTTTCAATTTTTGGTTGAAATAATTCATTGATATGTAGATCCACAAATCTCTGTTTAAATCAAGAATGATCGTGTTAATTCGTTTGAGATTATCAAATAAAGCAGCTAAATTGTCATAATGTTCAATCTGTGTCGTAGTTTGACTTCTGCTCAATCCAAGGATTTTTTCTACGAAATGATTGGCAAAGTTTACCCAATCATATGAAGGAAATGCAACATGATGGGCGTTCAAATTACCGGTAGCACCCCCAAATTTAGCAGAAAATGGTATTTGTTTTAGTTGAGCAATTTGTACATCCATTCTTTCTGTAAATACTTTGATCTCTTTTCCAAGATTTGTCGGTGAAGCCGGTTGCCCGTGGGTTCGTGCCAACATAGAAACCCATTTCCATTCATTTTGCAGACTTTTCAGTTTAGCAATTAATTTTTCAAGCAATGGGGTATAAGCAAAAAGCATGGCATCTTTCAGAGAAAGTGGAACAGCCGTATTATTGATGTCTTGAGATGTCAACCCAAAATGGATGAATTCGATATATTTATTCAGTTTGAGAGTTTCGAACTTTTGCTTAAGAAAATATTCAACCGCTTTTACATCATGATTAGTCGTTGTTTCAATTTGTTTGATAGCTTGGGCATCCTCTTTTGAAAAAAGGGTGTAAATTGATCTGAGCGAATCAAGTTTATCATCTGGAAAGTCTTTCAGCGGTTCAATTTCTGAGTTAACTAAGGCTATGAAATATTCAATTTCTACCTGCACACGGTATTTAATCAATGCATATTCAGAAAAATAGGCAGATAGTTCATTCGTTTTTAAAAAATACCGACCATCAATAGGTGAGATTGCTGAAAGATTACTGAAATTCATACTTGAAATGAACAATTAAAACGAAGCCTCAAAGTTACTAAAAACCGTGTATCCATTTTCTGATTGCTTGGCAAACAAAAAAAAGTCGGTCATCTCAAGGCAACCGACTTTCAAGTAATCATGATTATATTTCTGAATTACCACCAGCCATAAACTACGGTCTCATATCGAATATCCGGCTGATTTTCACCATAAGCGACTAAGATGTCCCTGATTGCTTTCAGATTGGCTTTTTGGATGTCAACACTGTCTTGTTGTTGTTTTAATTTGAAATCCCACTCTCGTTTATCCAGTTCTTTTATCCGTTTTCCAATTTCTGCGACAAGTTTTTGAGCTTCAGGAAAACATGCTGAATTAGGTTCAATTTTTCTAAGATATTGACTTGCCTGCTTAGCTCCTTTAGCATTTAAATTTGTATTCCAAGCCATTGATGCCTCATTCAGATTGTTTTTACATTGATAATCAATATACCTCTGATAAATAGGTTTGATCATATTAAGACATTTATCATAGCATTCTTTACACACATTAGGGACAGATGTTAGCGTAAATAGGGCTTTTGCATATTCATTTCTTTCTTCATAAGAATGTGCTTCTTTAAGAATAAATTCACACTGACTGTTATAGTATTCTACAATTTTAATTTTTCCTAACTCTACAAATTCTTGATATGCCTCATCTTTTACTTTGAGATTTTTCAATGCATTCAAATATGCCTTCGTCTCTGTTTCAGCGACCCCTTTTAACTTAACAGTATATGAAGAGAATTTAGTGCCACTAACCGCATCTCCAATATACAATGTCAATTCTAAGGTATAGGCGTGCATTGCCGGAGCAGATGAAGTCACATCTTTGGAAAGTTCAACAATATTGGTTGTCAAAACAAAACGCTCTTTTGAACTACTGCCCGCGAAACCATTCTGAGTAATAATTTGACTCAATTTATTTGATAAAGATGCCCTTGCTTCTTTCGGCATATTCACTATTTTTTCCGGGACATAAGCCGCTAAGGTGATTCTATTTGCATCATCCATCTGTTTTTCAACATTTTGAGCAATTACATTGAACCCGATTACAATTGAAAATAAAATGCTTATTTTTTTCATGTTGTTGTTTTAATTATTTATCGCCAATAACCAATATAGCCTGACCCAGACCTTTTGTCATTAACTTAGATGTTATACCATATTTTGTTTTTAATTCACTCTGTAAGCCTTTTGTCCATCCTCTGGCATCAATTGCTTTTCCGTTTGCATCATACAATGGAATTCTTACTTGTTCAAAAAGCATCATATTTTCAGTCGCATCAGTTGTATTAAAACGATGATTTTGAGTATTGTCATGAATCCAATCTTCAATGATGCTGCCTAATTCTTCCCCCTCATATTCTGACTCTAAATCACCATCAAAAGAGTCAAATTTTTTAATGCGAATAGTTACTTCACGTCCATTTGCAAACATATCATCGAAATGATTTTGAAGTTGTGTGTTGAAATTATCTAAATATGCTAACACAGCTTCTTCCAGTAAGATTGCCAAATCACTTTGAACACTCTGAGGTCCTGTCGAACCGGCATTTCCAACCGGTTTATCAGTGTATGCATCAACTCCCTTTAAAGTGAAAGAGACAGACTTACGAGGTCCCTGAGTATTAACTTTCCAATAAATTTCCATCCAAATATCTGCTTTGGCAACTTTTTTTAATTTATCTATGGGAGATTCTGCTATTTCAGCTCCATTTTTACTGGTCAGCATTGCATCCTCCGCATTTTCGCTTTTAATTGTTTTTAATGCTTGTTCCAGATCTTTGGTAGGAAAATTACGTTCATTCATCATTTCCTGCATCTTGTTAATAACGATTTTAATCTCGGAATTTTCCAAAAATGCACGATCGTAATCCATTTCGGTAACTTTTTTCCCTTGGTTATCATACGTTTTGACGTAACCACGTTCATTCATCCAGATATCGGCAGGCACAATCATTATTGTCGGTTTTTTAGCCTGACTCCATGCCATGAAGACACTGAAGCAACAGAATGTAGTCAATCCAATTAATTTGCTCAATTTCATTTGTTTAGCTTTTATTTATTAATTTTTACCGTTTTTTATTTGATAATTCCTTGTTCTGTCAAGTACTTTTTCAGAGCGTAACGATTCACAATAACTACCACACTGTTTGTAACATCTTTGCTTGCTCCTTGTCTGTCACGGGTGATTTTATCGTCAATACGCTCATCTTTCATGGAAACGAAAGTCAAATATGGACCTTTATCTTGGAAAAAAGTAAACAAAAAATCCTCATATTTCTCTTCAGCATTTACTTCACCAATTAATGGTCTTTTATCACAAGCACCTTTTCCATCCATAATGCCTTTTAACATTACGTCTTTAACAGCATTTTTCTTAGCTTGTTCCACGGCATCTAAACGATTCCTTCCGGATCCCCAAGCCAAAAGCGTTTGTGAGCCATCACCTTCAAGGCCCAAACATTCTGTTTTATATTGATAATTTCCGGCAATCTTTCGTTGTGGTGTACATGCAAATAAAACGCTTATCATTAAAATAGAACCGATATAAAAAACTTGTTTTTTCATACTCTTTGTTTTTTGATTAGAATCCACTATTGAGCCCGCGGATAATGCCTGCAGCTTCGAGGTCTTTCCTCAATCCTAATACATTGACTGATACCACAACACCTATTTTGTACTCTTTTCCAACTTTTAGTTTGTCTTCCGCAGCTACTGAACCATCGCCGGTTACGTTGACGAATTTCATATACTTTCCCCCATCAGCAAAAAAATTATCGAAAAATTCCTGTTTTTCCATTTCCAGATTTGGATTGTTGGTTAACGGTTTTTGCCCCGGGACACGCTCTTTGGCACTAACTCCTCGAAAAATGATACCATGAACGGCATTTTTCTTGGCTTGTTCAATAGCAATTTTAGGTTTCTTAGAATAGGACCAAACTTTTACCAAATAAGTTCCTTCCGTTCCCGTTTGAACAGCTTCGACTTCATAACGCCATTGTTCCGTATCTCTATCGGCCTTTTTAGCGGCCTGAGCAAAATTGACATGGCTTAACAATGAAAATACCGTAGTCCATACTAATGCAATTCCTTTTTTCATTTTTTTGAATTTTTATGTTACTATTAAAATTTAAATCGAACCCCTACATACAATGGAGTAGAGATGTCATTCATCTTGTTCAAACCCCAAGAAGAAGTTACTTTTTCCAAAGAACTTGAAGCACTTACGTTTAACGGATCATCAAATATTGAGCCATTTTTGATTGTTCCATCTTTATCACTCGTCCAATTTCGTCCATTCTGATCTTTCATTGAGAAAAACCCCAGCTTATAATTGACGAACGCTTTTACAAAGAGTTGTATCGAAGGGGTTAAATGGTAACCAATACCTAATCCTCCCATCAATGAAGAGTTCGAAAAAGTATATTTAGCTTTGATTGAGTCTTGTGAGTCCTTTTCATTAGCAATTAAACTCATCATTGAATAAGCAATTTCCGGTGCGACAAATACGTTTCCTTTTCTAGTGAAGTAGATTTCACGAGATAAACTCACGTAAAACATGGAAGAACTGCCAGTAAAAAGGTAGGAGTTATACTTTGTTTTAAGAGTGTCCATTTGCCCTGCGGAATAAATGTTAGAAAGACTATCGAAATAGGTTGAAGTTGGCTCAAAAATATTTTTAGACGTGAACGAATTGATGCTAAATCCGGCATTTAAATGAAGATTTCTTATTATTTTATTTGCTCCAAGCGGTAAAATATTCTTAGTAAATCGAGGTATTCTAAAATCCAGACCGAGAGTAACACCACCATAAATTTGATCCACTAGTCCGTAACCGGCAGAAAGACCAATACCGACATCTTCTTTTAATTCAACTAAACTCCCTTGATATAAATATCTTCCGCCCTGTTGTTGAAAAGAACTTGCAGGTGAATCTCCATCTGCGATTTTGACATTATCTGCAATTGCTTTAGGACGAACAACACCCCTTCTTTTTTTATGTTGATTCCCGTCTTTATCTACAATGATATCATAAACAAAGAACCGTTGATCATAGTATAGCCCTTCCTTTTTGCCAAGTTTTACAGTAGTTGGATATTCCTGAAAAATAGGCGCTTTCATCCTAAAATCGTCAATTTTTTTACCCCCGACAAAAATCACTCGATCTTGCATCATCTTGGGAACCAGGGAAAGTAATTCATCCATGGATCGCCTTTTGGCAAACAAATTTCCTTTGTAATAGTTAGGATCATTCGATTGTGAGGATGTAGCTGAACCGTATGAAGAATAAACCAATTCTAAAGGAAATGAGTATGTTTCGAAGGCTGACTTACGAGTAGAGCGTTCCTCTTGAACTGATTCATCCAACCATAATTGCTCAAAGAAGTAATTTTGAATGGTGTCGTTCCAATTAATGCGATGGATGTAATAAGCATAATTAACGATCCAACCTTCCTTAGTTCGGACAGCAGGAACGAATGGTTTTCCGCTTTTTTGAGCCATTTGTCTGCCACGCTGATCTTGTTCATCATAGTATTCCTGATACGTTTGAACTTTTGTGATGTCGTATGAAAGAATGTAGCATCTTTTCAGTAATTCATCAGCTATTTGAAAATAAACTTTAGTGACATCTTTGGATGCGCCTGAAGATAGAGCCTGATTATCCGTTGCTGCATATTTGGCAGCTTCCATGAGTTTATCATAAGTCATGTTACCGGAAATATCTCTCCCAAAAAGAGAACCAACTACTTCTCGAGTGACAGGTGCTAAACCAACCATTAAATTCTTCTTGTCGGAAACACTCAACTGATTATTACTAACTTTTCGTTCGTCAAAACGAGCTTCCATGGGTAATTGCTTGAAGTAGCTGATGATTTTTGCGGTTTGATTTGTCTGAGATGCCATGAATGTGGTGGTCATTGATGGTCTGAAGAATTTCGTTTCTACCTTTTTATTTTGTGCAACAGCACTAAACGAGCAGTAGAGAAATAAACCGATTGAAAAAGCTCTTAGTATTTTATGCATAGCGGATATAATCAACTTCAAACAACTAAATTAGTAAATTAACTTTGAATCAACAACTAATTTAATTGGTAAAATCTCCATGTTCTTTATAATTTACCTTTTTAACATCATTGGGATAACGATTCTGAAATAAAGTACAATTCTTATTTCTAATTCTTAAATTATCAGTTAACTACTTTGTCTTATTTGAAAAGTAAAAAATTGTAAAACTAAAAAGTGTGATTGTCCTGATTATTTTTAATGAGAGGTTTTGAAAAGATGTTTTTTGTTATAACTTTGCTGACGATTTTATCGGAAATTGATTTTATTGACCCATGGTGTAACTGGCAACACGTCTGATTTTGGTTCAGAAGAGTCTAGGTTCGAGCCCTAGTGGGTCAACAAGAATTAAATCATAAACCCTTGAAAATAAAACATTTCAAGGGTTTTTTCTTGTGGGCAAGTATTTTTTATAGAGAAAAAAATAAATCAAACTTAACTATATCCTGAAATTTTATTATTGTAGTTGGGATAAAGTGTGACGTTAAGGAGAGTATTTAGGTAAGGAATCAGTCTTGGATGACTATTTACTGATTTTTTGAGCGAACTTGCTTTGATGAACTCAAATGGCGATTTATACCGTTTTTAATTCACAATTACATTTACATTCCAAAAATCATTTCTCAAATCTGTGTCGTAAATTATATTACGTAATGTTTCTTTTAAAGAAAACTTCAGATACACCGTATAGTTATCTGAAAATACTAGGATTCTTTAGCACTTCTTATTAGTGGATAGCACTTGCAAAGTCTAAATTCCCTAGTTGATAAAGCATTTTAGTGTGCTCTCTCAACGCCTTGATGAAAGTTTTGTGCGAGTGATAAGGTAAATTGTACTCTAAAGCTGTTTCTTTAACAATCTGTGAAATTTTAGCATAATGTATGTGGCAAATATTCGGAAATAAATGATGCTCAACCTGATAATTCAAACCGCCGACATACCAAGAGAATAATCGTGACTTAGGAGCAAAATTGGCAGTATTATACAATTGATTAACAGCCCAATCAGCCTTAATATTACCTGACTCATCTGGCATTTGATAATCAGAGGATGGAACAACGTGTGCCGGTTGAAAAATACAAGAAAGAGTCAGTCCTGCAATAAAATTCATTGTTAAATACCCAATGAGTGTTAATACCCAAGAAACTTGCGAAAACATCATAGGTATAAGTAAAATAAATGAAGCATATAAAAGTTTTGTTATAATCAAAACAGCTAAGTGTCGTTTAAATGAAATTTTTTGAGTTTTGGTTAACCCCATCTTTTCGTATCGTAGAGCTTGTTTATAGTCTTTGGTCAAAAACCACATGAATGTCATTAATCCGTAAAAAAACCAAGCATATATGTGTTGAAAACGGTGTAAGAATCTTCTTTTTTCATGCGGGGAAAAACGCAAGATTATTCCTGGATCTATATCCTCGTCCATTCCTGTCACATTTGTGTAAGTATGATGCAAAACATTGTGCTGAATCCTCCAATTGACATCACTCCCCCCTAAAAAAAACATGACATAGCCAATTGTTTTATTGATACGTTCATTTTTTGAATACGCACTGTGGTTGGCATCGTGCATGACAGATAATCCGAGACCGGCCATTCCAAAGCCCATTAAAATCCATAACAGTAAAATGATTATTGGATTTGCTGCAATGGTGACAATAAAAATGTAAGGAATGAAATACAATAATGCCATACAAATACTCTTGATAATCATATTGGTATTTGCATAGTGTGAAATATCATTAAATTTAAAATACTCGTTTACTCGTTGACGCAGCACTTTATAAAATTCTTCATTGTGATTTCGGGCGAATCTCACGTTGGATAAACTCATTTCTGGAAATTATAATATTAGATTGGAAACAAAGATAAACTAAAAATTACAGTCAAAATTACTTTGCGATTAACTATTATGATTCCATAACAGAATTTAACAGCTACCTATCCTTGTTTAGTAGCATTGATGAATAATTCTTATGTGAATTTTTCAAACAGATGTAATACCATGCTTTCTATTTTCTTGAAATATTTTTGAAGTTGATAGTAGTTCGGTTGAGCATGAAAACCTATGAGTCAATACTTTTCGATTTATCAAGGACATGCATCGCATTTAAGGATTGAGAAAAGTTACTTAAATCCACGTTCTTTTTTGATGCTTTCGTAAGCATCTTGGATTTTTTGAAATTTTTCTTTTGCACCTTTTTGAAATTCTTCACCCATGCTTGCAACTTTGTCAGGGTGGAACTTGATAGCCATCTGTCGGTAAGCTTTTTTTACTTCATCATCAGTAGCAGAAGCATCTATTCCCAAGATTCTATAGTCCGAGTTAACATCTCGATAGAACATGTTTTTAACACTTTCAAATTCAATGTGGGGAATCCCCATCATGTCAGCGATATTCCGAATCACATCTAATTCAGATGCAGCAACATGCCCATCCGCTTTTGCAATCCCAAACAAATAGTGCACCAATTGAATGCGAACTTCCGGCTGTACCCGCATTCGAATGTCCTGACAGATTTCATTTAATGGGATAGCACTTGCATCAAGAAATTGTTTGAGTGTTTGTAGGTGAGATTTACTGAATTGCGGACCAAATTGTTGCGTGAAAAAGGCTTTGACGAAGTCTAATTCTGACTTTAGAACTTTCCCATCTGCCTTCATAATAGCGGCAGATAGTGCCATGAGCATTGTTGGGACATCGTTAACTGCAGATCGCTGCTGATAGAAGCGGAATACATCTTCCGGGTTAAATGTTTTTCCTTCTTTATGAGCTTGGTCACGCATCTGACCCATTATCTGTTGATAATTGTCAATGATGGTACCGATGATAAAACCGAGAATTCCCCCAAAAAAACTTCGGCTGATTATAAAACCACCGACACCTAAAATCCATTTAAACAAAGTATGCTTGTTTTATAAGTTATAAAAATAAAGGAGTACGAAAGGTACTCCTTTTATTGTTATGTATTAGTTGTTAAGCGATTTGTTCGATGTTTCGTTCAATAAACACGTTCAAAGCCTCACCTTTCAACATTCCTTGAGCAAGAAGTGCCAAATCAGTCAATTGTTTAACGGTATATTTTTGTTCTTTCTCATCCTTACTTAATAAAGCACCCACTTTTGGATGATTCGTATTGATTACCAAATTATACATTTCCGGAAAAGCACCATAAAATCCACCGCCACCTAATTTTTGTTGTTCCATCATACGTCTGATGAATTCAGGTTGAGTAATAATAATCGGCGCATCATCGTCACTCATACTGGCAAATTGAACACTGAATTTGTCTTTGTTCACCGCAGCTTCAAAAATCGGCTTCAATTTTTCTTCCTCATCTTTAGATAGTTTGGAGGGTATCTCATCTGTTTTTTGAATCAATTTATCTAAGGTGTCAGCATCAACTCGGGCAAAAGACACACCTTCCATGGATTGCTCCATTTTACCAATCCAGTGAGGAATCAGTGGCCCATCCAGATGTAACACATCGTATCCACGATCCGTTGCTTTTTTAACAAAGGAAAATTGTTCATCGGGGTTATTTGTATAGAGAAAAATTGTTTTATTGTCCTTATCTGTTTGTAAAGCAGCAACTTTTTCTTTGTATTCTTCCATGGTGAAGTAGTTACCGGAAGTATTTTTAATTAAAGAAAATGTCTTTGCTTTTTCTGCAAACTTTTCATCAGAAAGTGTCCCATATTGAACAAATATTTGCAAATCGTCCCACTTTTCCTGAAAATCATTTCGATCCTTTTTGTACATTTCAGCTAATTTATCTGCGACTTTTTTGGTAATATGAGTCGCTATTTTCTTGACGTTTCCGTCGCTTTGTAAATAGGATCTTGAAACATTTAGAGGGATATCCGGAGAATCAATCACACCATGTAAAAGTGTTAAAAATTCAGGAACAATCTCCGCAACACTGTCCGTTATAAAAACTTGATTGGAGTACAAATTAATTTTGTTTCGTTGAACCTCTACATTTTCCTTAATCTTTGGAAAGTAAAGGATTCCTGTCAAGTTAAATGGGTAGTCTACGTTTAGATGTATATGAAACAACGGACTATCAAAGGTCATCGGATATAATTCACGATAAAAAGAGTCATAATCTTCTTGTTTTAGATCAACAGGAGCTTTTGTCCAAGCAGGCTCTGTGTTGTTGATTTGATTTGGAATTTCAATTGCAACGCGTTTGATTTTTCCATCTTCATCTTTTTCTCCTTCCGGCGAATCAATGTATTCTGTTTTGGTACCAAAAAAGACCGGAATAGGGAGAAATTTACAGTATTTAGACAGAATTTCAGATATACGTGATTTTTCTAAAAACTCAACAGCGTCTTCAGCAATGTAAAGTACGATATCAGTTCCTCTTTCCTCTTTTTCGATTGGAATTATGGTATATTCAGGAGACCCATTACTTTCCCATTGTACAGCTTGAGACCCTTCATGACGAGAAAGAGTACGTATTTGGACTTTTTCTGCCACCATGAAAGCTGAATAAAACCCAAGTCCGAAATGACCGATAATCTGCTCTGCCCCTTCTTTACCTTGGTATTGCTTTACAAATTCCTCTGCTCCTGAAAATGCTATTTGATTGATGTATTTGTCAATTTCTTCTTCCGTCATGCCAATTCCTCGGTCTCTGATTGTGAGTGTTTTGGCTTCTTTATCCAAAACGACATCGACTTTTAAATCTCCCAATTCGTCTTTATATTCTCCATTAGTTGAAAGAACTTTAAGCTTTTGCGAGGCATCAACTGCATTAGAAACTAACTCCCGTAAAAATATTTCATGATCGGAGTACAAGAATTTTTTAATGATGGGAAAAATATTCTCCGTTTGAACATTAATTTGACCTGATCTCATAATTTTAATTTTAATTTACTTGTTTTCAATCATTGTGCCACAGCACATTCTATGACAAAGTGGCGCGATTCAGGTCATTCTGACTTTATGTTTAAATCTTTGCTCTTCTTTCCAATTCAGAAGATGTTTAATTTTGCGGTATGGATTCGTACGTTTTTATCAGTGGGGCGACATCAGGTTTTGGTGAAGCTTGTGCAGAGATTTTTGCCCATCATGGTTGGAATATTATTATTACCGGAAGAAGAAAAGAAAGATTAGATCGATTAAAAGAGAAAATTCAACAAAAATTTCAGGTGAAAGTTGAAACTTTATGTTTCGATGTTCAAGATAAAGAAGCAGTTCATCAAACACTTAGTATGTTGGATGAGCAGCTTAAATCAAACATTCACATTTTGATCAACAATGCCGGATTGGCTGTCGGAAAATCATTCATTAATGAAGGAGTCATTGACGATTGGGAGCGCATGATTGACACTAATATCAAGGGGTTGTTATACATTACTCGGGAGCTTGTTCCTTACATGGTTGTAAACCAACGAGGACATATTTTCAATATCGGTAGCATCGCCGGTAAGGAAGTGTATGCAGGCGGAAATGTTTATTGTGCCACCAAACATGCAGTCGATGCATTATCCAGATCCATGCGCATTGATTTGGTTCACCATGGCATTAAGGTAACAAACATCGCTCCGGGAGCAGCTGAAACGGAATTTTCAATGGTCCGTTTTAAAGGAGACGAACAAATTGCCAAAGCTGTTTATGATGGTTTTGATCCACTTTTAGCCAAAGACATAGCGGAAACTATTTATTTTGTAGCTACCAGACCGGCTCATGTAAATATCAATGATTTGGTCATTGTGCCAAGTGCCCAGGCTTCATCAACCGTTATTCATAGAACATGAACTCATCTATTTTTCCTTTTGATTTAATTCTTCAAATACCCCAAGAACTTCACAAATAGATGCATAGGTATTGTTTTTGATAATATAAAGCAAATCCTCGCTAAACCATTTCGCTTCTGTGATGCCCTCTTCAAGTTGTGGAGTTGTAACAGCTGACCTTTTGTAGTCCATCAGATACCAAAAGGTTTCCTTTAATACCGGTTTACCCAAGAATGAGTAAGTATGGTACGTTCGTGTCAGAAATTGACTAATCGTAACACCGGATAACCCACATTCTTCTTCTACCTCACGCAGTGCACATGATTCAGAATCTTCATTGAATTCTAATTTGCCCTTTGGAATGTCCCAAATGTCATTTCGCTTAATAAAAAGTAAGGATTTACCTCGTTGGACTATGCCACCAGCTGCTTTTATAAATTCAAAATCAATAAATAAACGCATTAATTCATTTTTGGGATTTTCACATAACAAACAAACTGCTTGATTATTATTGTTTACAAATAAATCTTTCAATAAATTGTCGTCACATTTATTAATCGCTTCAGCGTTTTGAATTTTCCCTTTGAATTTTAACGGTTTCTTAGTCGTCAATAAGAGAGCTCTATTATCTATAAAAACTTTATACATTTGTGCCCATGATTTTAAACAATGATAAAGCGCTAAAGGTAGCTGAATTCCTATTACAAATAAAAGCAGTTAAACTACAGCCCTCAAAACCATTTATTTGGGCATCCGGATGGAATTCCCCCATTTATTGCGACAATCGAATTACACTTTCATTCCCCACAATTCGGACCTACATTCGTCAGGCTTATACTGATATCATCACCCAATCTTTCGGTAAGCCGGATGTTATTGCCGGTGTAGCGACAGGTGGGATTGCGCAAGGAGCTTTGGTCGCCCAAGAGTTGGGTTTACCGTTTATCTATGTAAGAAGTGCAGCCAAAGATTACGGAATGGGTAATCAGATTGAAGGCCATTTTGAGAAAGGACAAAAAGTGGTTGTTATCGAAGACTTGATTTCCAGTGGAAAAAGTAGCGTTGCTGCCATTGAAGCTCTGAAAGAAGCGAATCTTAACGTTAAAGGTTTAGCGGCAATTTTTACCTATGGCTTCAAAGTGGCAGATGAGGTGTTCAATAAAGTGGGCTGTCCTTATGTCACCTTAACAAACTACGATTATCTGATAGATGAGGCTCTGAAAAAAGATTACATAACTCAAAATGACATTATAGCACTTCGTGAATGGAAAGACAATCCTGAAGCTTGGGGAAAATAAATCAAAATGAAAATAGAAAGCACAAAAGTAACTGTTTTGGTCGGAAAAGATGAGGTGATTCGCTTTCTTAAAGATGCACAAAACATTATTTACTTGCTTCCCCGAGATCAAATCAGTGATTGGAAAGCTACATCGGATGAGTGTTCATTTAAAGTTCAGGGTGGGGTCGTTATATCACTTGTTCAAGCAGGTTCGGATGATCAATCAATTGTTTCTTTAAAATCGGGAGAAAAATCACCTTTTCCGTTTTCTTTGACCATTCATTTGTCAGGGGCTGATTCCAAGACGGAAGGATATTTAGCTTTTGATGGTGAAGTGAATGTGTTTCTTAAAATGATGGTAGAAAAGCCGTTAACAGCATTATTCAATATGATGTCCGAAAATCTTAAACGTCATTTTGAGCAATAAGAGTGATCTCTTGTAGGTCATATGCTTTCAAGTTTCCTAATTTTTCAACCAATAACAACCCCTTTTCATTAACACCTCTGATCGTTCCTGTGAATTGTCCTTCAATGTCTGAAAAAGTCGCAGGTATGTTTTTTAAATACAACTGTTCCAAATAATCTTTATTAAGTAAATCATATTGCTTGTTTTCAAGATTATTCCAGTAATTATTCATCGATTGAAGGAGTTCCATCAGAATGTCTCGAACCAAGTATTTATTTCCGGTTTCGTTCAACATACTTGTAGCCAACGGATGCTCAAATTGTTGTTGATTTACATTGAATCCTATCCCGATGATTGAATGAGATATATTCATGCCGGACAAACTATTTTCAATCAAGATACCTGCAATTTTGCGATGATTCACATAAATGTCATTAGGCCACTTTATTGCTGCATTTACATGGTATTTTCTAAGTAAATCAACCAATGCTAACGATGTTATATGCGATAGAACCAAATGATTGTCAACTGAC
This sequence comes from uncultured Akkermansia sp., assembly GCA_964526595.1. Taxonomy (GTDB): domain Bacteria; phylum Bacteroidota; class Bacteroidia; order Flavobacteriales_D; family Crocinitomicaceae; genus M0103. The sequence continues at coordinate 30,803 of CAZGJF010000021.1, forward strand.
AGATTGGCAGGTTTTAAATAAAAGGAACACAAGAGATTCTTTCCCGGCTCTGCATCCCACTTTTTTTGCCTTTGTCCACGACCTGCCGTTTGCTCATCAGCCATAATTACCGATCCATGGTTTATTTTTCCTGCATTAAACAATTTGGCAACATAATTGTTGGTTGAATCAATGGTTTGAAGGTGGATGATGCTATGGCCTATTTGATGAGTCATTTTCGAGTTTAGTTCCTGTTCAAAGCAACGTAAAATTAAAATATTAAAGTTAGATTTGTAAGATAAAAAGATTTGATGCGCAAAGGAAATAAAGAGGTTGATTCCCAAAAGCTATGTAATGTGATTGTTGAGGGTATGCAAGAAAATAAGGCAAATGAAATTGTGGTGTTGGACTTGAGAAAGATACAAAATGCAGTGTGTGACTTCTTTGTGATTTGTAGCGGTGAATCCAATACTCAGGTTGATGGAATCAGCAACTCGGTGACGAGACATGCGCGCAAAGAGTTGCAGGAAAGACCTTGGCACATAGAGGGAAAGACTAACGGAGAATGGATTTTACTCGATTATGTTTCAGTCGTTGCTCATATCTTTTACAAAGATGCTCGATCGTTTTACGAGCTGGAAGATCTTTGGGCAGACGCCATACGAACGGATATTCCTAATTAATAAGTAACACAACAACATGTCAGAAGATAAAAACAAAAAAAGACCACAATTTTCCGTTTATTGGATATATGCCATCATAGGAGTATCAATCATAGCATATCAACTATACATGAGTTCAGCCGGTCATGTCCCGGTAAAATCTTCGGATACCTTTTTTAATCTTGCCGAGAAAGGATACATTGATGAAGCTAAATTGATCAATAAAGTTCGCGTTGATTTCAAAATCAACAAAAAAGGAAAAGACTTTATTGTCAATAATTCTGATGATCAACAATATAAGTACTTAAGAGATTATTTGGTTAAAGGTAATTCGATTCGTAAAGATGCAGATCCTACGTTTGAATTAAAGATCATAGATGCCGGTAATTTTGAAGAAAAAGTTGATAAGTTGAATTTGCAAATCAAGGAACGAAACATTCAATTGATTGCTGAGCACAAAGAGCCTATGAAGCTTGTTCAATTGACAGATGAGGAAGAAGTAAATTATATCGGTAACATTATCAGCTTTTTATTACCGATTATAGTTCTAGTCCTGATTTGGATGTTCGTCATGAGGCGTATGACCGGTGGTGGTGCCGGTGCCGGTGGAGGTGGGCAGATTTTCAATATCGGAAAATCGAAAGCTCAAGTTTATGAGAAAGGAAAGACAACTAATGTAACCTTTAAAGATGTTGCCGGACTAGAAGGAGCTAAAGAAGAAATTGTTGAAATTGTTGAATTTCTGAAAAATCCGAAAAAATATACTGAACTGGGAGCTAAGATTCCTAAAGGAGCCTTGTTGGTTGGTCCTCCCGGAACCGGAAAAACATTATTGGCAAAGGCTGTGGCAGGTGAGGCAAAGGTTCCTTTTTTCTCCCTCTCAGGATCCGATTTTGTGGAGATGTTTGTGGGGGTTGGTGCATCGCGTGTACGTGACTTATTTAAACAAGCTAAAGAAAAAGCACCTTCTATTATCTTTATTGATGAAATTGATGCAATAGGTCGTGCACGAGGGAAAAACAATAGTTTTGGTTCCAACGATGAGCGGGAAAACACTTTAAATCAGTTATTAACAGAAATGGATGGATTTGGCACCAATTCGGGAGTCATCATATTGGCAGCCACCAATAGAGCTGATGTCTTGGACAGTGCATTGATGCGTGCAGGTCGTTTCGATCGACAAATCTATGTAGATATGCCGGATTTGAATGAACGAAAAGAGATTTTTCAGGTTCATCTCAAACCAATCAAGTTAGAGCCCGGAATAGATATTGACTTTTTAGCTAAACAAACCCCCGGATTTTCAGGGGCTGATATTGCCAATCTATGTAATGAAGCGGCTCTTATTGCAGCAAGACACGACAAGAAATTTGTTCAGAAACAAGATTTTTTGGACGCTGTTGATCGAATTGTTGGTGGACTTGAAAAAAAGAACAAAATCATTACCAAAGAAGAGAAACGAGCCATTGCATATCATGAGGCAGGACATGCCACCATCTCTTGGTTGTTGGAATACGCATCTCCTTTGGTGAAAGTCACCATCGTTCCCAGAGGACAATCACTAGGTGCTGCATGGTATTTGCCCGAAGAGCGAAGTATTACAAGAACTGAGCAAATATTAGATGAAATGTGTTCAGCATTGGGAGGAAGGGCTTCAGAACAACTCATCTTCGGTAAAATAAGCACAGGCGCATTAAGTGATTTGGAAAAAGTAACAAAACAAGCTTATGCGATGGTATCGATTTATGGTTTGAATGAGCGCATCGGAAATATTTCATACTACGATTCGCAAGGCAGAGATGCATTTACAAAACCGTATTCGGATGAAACCGCACGTGTAATAGATGAAGAGGTGAGCAAAATGATAGAAGAACAATATCAACGAGCTATACATATTCTTGGTGAAAATAAGGATAAGTTAACCTCATTAGCTGAAAAATTACTCACATCGGAGGTGATATTCAAGGAAGACTTGATTGAAATTTTTGGAAAACGTCCATGGGAAAAAGAGGAAGAAGAGAAAATCGTTACAGCTGATCTTGCACATGAAACGACCATAAAAGCTATTGAAAACGATTCCGTTGATAACAATTCAGATAATGATTTGAAAGATTTGGAAAAAACATCGGAAGAAGAGTCCTCAACAGAAACTAAATCCGATGAAAGCCAAGATGAATAACACTCGGATAAAAGATTGTTTTATGTTTGGCATTTTATTTGTAAAATGAGTCATCTAAAATGAAAAACTACTGATCAAGAGATAGTTATCTGTTTCATCTGATAGTTTTTTTCTAATTAGTTAGTTGTTTTTTTATTGATTTTCTCAGTGTTTTCATGGTGAATTTTAAGTTAAGATGATTTTAGCAACAATGAAATCAATTAAACTACGTTGAAGTTTTTCGTTTAAACATGTTTGAGTATTCAGTTATCATAACAGCCGGAGGAACAGGTAAACGAATGGGAGGACAACTTCCCAAACAATTTATAGAATTGGGACAAAAGCCCATTTTGATTCATACCTTAGAACGATTTTACAACTTCAATCCCCATATACAACTAGTACTAACCTTACCGGATACTTGGAGGAATTATTGGTCAGAGTTAGTGCAGAAAAACCAATGTCTGATTCCTCATACTGTTGTTTCGGGTGGTGAAGAGCGTTTTCATTCCATCAAAAATGCGTTGAGTGTTTGTCATGGAAGCTATATCATGATTCATGACGGGGTTAGACCCTTTGTGAGTGAGGCAACGTTGGAACGTTGTTTTTCGGAAGTTAAATTAAAGGGTCAGGTCATACCGGTTCTACCAATGAAAGAATCTATTCGGGAGCTTGATCCAAAAGGCCTTTCAAAAAGTGTAATCAGAGATCATTTTTATGTTGTACAAACTCCACAATGTTTCAAGCGTGAAGTCTTGTTGAAGGCATATGAAAATGATTTTTGCAGTGAATTTACAGATGATGCAACACTGGTTGAGAAAAGTGGCTTTCCAATCTATTTGGTGGATGGGAACGAAGAGAATATCAAAATAACTACCATCCTAGATTTGAAACTCGCAATGCTTTTACTGCCCGATTGAAAAAAAAATCGATTGCTGGTTCAAAACTAATTTCTAATTTTGAAAGAAAAAGATATGTCAGATAATTTTTTTGAAAAATCAACAGCAGCAGTTGGCACCATTTATACGATTATCGCACTAGGAATCATTGCTGCTATACTGATTTGGGGTTGATTTCCGATAGAAGTCCTTTATTGCTTTCTTGAGAAGATTTTTATTAAACCCCAAAGAAAAAATTCTTCGGGGTATTTTTTTGTAAGTTTTCTTAATTGAAAAGCAGGATTATGTAATAAAATAATGCTGCAAGCAATGCACTTACTGGAATCGTTAATATCCAAGCCCAAAGTAAGTTAATCGTAACTCCCCAACGAACAGCACTCAATCGTTTGGTTGCGCCTACTCCGATAATGGAACCTGTAATAGTATGGGTTGTAGAAACAGGAATACCCATCTGACTTACGGTAAACAATGTCAATGCGCCGGCTGTCTCAGCACAAACACCTTCTAATGGAGTTACTTTTGTGATTTTTGTACCCATGGTTTTAACGATTTTCCATCCCCCCATTAATGTACCTAATCCAATCATGAAGTAACATCCAAATGAAATCCAAAACGGCATGGTATCTGAATGAACTTTAGCTTTGATTTTATGTCCCTTTAATAATTCTCCGTCAGCCCCAACATACTCCTCGAAAATAGCTTTATGGCTGTATTTTTTATTCAAGGTTTTGTCTTCAAAAATCAATTCTTCGGAATGTTGATCATAAATTTTCTTTCCTTTTGTATAAACCAATAATTTATCCCCATTCTTGTATTCCGGTTTAAATTTTTCCAATTTACCGGCATCATTTTTATGTTCGATTTGAATTAGCTCATTTACTTGTAGATACTTGGGGACATTGGTTTTCACTTCACCATCACGCGCCATATTTCCATATACCATCAGTGCCGCACAGATAATTCCCATCACTTTTTGGGAATCTGCACCCCCATGACCCAATGAAAATGCTGCAGATGACAACAATTGTAATCGTTTGTACATAGTTGATTCTTTCATCGCAGATTGGCGTTTACCATAAATTAATTGGTAACCAAGATAAACCAATAAAAACACACTTAACATGACAGCAATAATCCAGATCATGATTGGTTTTATGTCCAATGAATCTTTGAGTGAATATGTAATGTAAATTGTTAAAAAAGAAAGGACAATTGCCCATAGCATTTTCACTAAAAAATTTCGCTGAATGGTAACAAGCGCAATGATGAATGCAATGATTCCTCCAATTAATGGTGCGAATAGAATAAACAGCAATGGTTTAATAATTTCTTCTAATTTTAACACATCAAATCCCGCACAAGCAACTGCTGCACCTGCAAATCCACCAATCAATGTGTGTGAAGAAGAAGATGGTATTCCCAACCACCAGGTTAACAAATTCCAAAACGTTGCGGCGAGTAATCCTGCCAAAATAACCCATAAATCAATAGCGCTGTTGTCCACTGTTTTTGCGATGGTATTTCCAACACTCATATCAAAAACCCAAAATGCCAACACATTAAAGGCAGCAGCCCAAATTACTGCTTGTATTGGAGTCAATACTTTTGTTGATACTACCGTTGCTATGGAATTGGCTGCATCATGAAATCCATTTACCAAATCAAATAACAAGGCGATTACGATAACAACGATCAATAACGTTAACATAACTCTTTTTTATATGTTTATATTAAGATTGCTTATGCGTATTTCACTACGATCGATTCAATTACATTTCCTGCATCTTCGCATTTATCGGTAACAGTCTCCAAAATCATGTATAATTCACGTTTTTTAATTAATTCTTTAGCATCCACATCTGAATCAAACAATTTCTCAATGCTTAAATCAAACAAATCATCCGCACTATTTTCGGCACTGTTTATTTTGATGACACATTCAACTATTTTCTGCGTGTTTTTAAGGTTTCTTAACTCAACTACTGCTTGATTTACCGCTAAAACTGCCTGTTGGATTGCATCCGCTGATTTTTGAATTCCTGAATCTGTTGTCGGTTCAATCTTATAAAAATTAATTTTTTTGGCAGATGCATATATCGTGTCGGCAATGTCATCTAAGGCAGTAGCCAATGAGTGAATATCTTCCCGGTCAAAAGGGGTAATAAAGTTCTTCCCTAATTCAACAAAGATTTCATGTGTTAAATGATCGTTCTGGTGCTCCAAATCTTCCATTTCTTTGATGATGGCTGCGCGTTTGTTAAAATCTGATTCATGAACAACTTGAACTAATTTTTTTGCGAGGGTTTCCAAGTTGCTGCTTGCGCTTTCAAAAAGCGTGTAAAACACTTTGTCTTTCGGTAAAAAGAATTTAAAAATACCTGATGCCATAATTATATTTTTTTTTGACAAATGTATTTCTTTCTCAATTTGCAGTGCCGATTCCCGTCAAATGTTAACATAAACATAATCTAATTTAAAGATAATACCCCTTTAAAACAACAATCCATACTGATAGTGAATTAATTAGCAATTTTTATACTAAATCAAAATGTTAAGCTAATATTAATAAAGTATTGGTCTGAAAGAAACCAATTTTAAGTAATCAATTGTAATTCAAAATTATAAATAGATTATTGAATGTTAAGAAAACGTTATAATAATTAAGGATTTCTTAAATTATTATTTATTCTATTTTAAGACATTATTAAGCGCATACCTTTGGCCTGAATTTAAATGTCATAAAATGAATAAAATTTGGCGCCTTTTTTTGGGTTTGTTTTTTTTTATGTTAAGCCATTATGGTAATGTATTTGGACAAACAGCAACAATTGATTCATTGAAAAAGTCACTTAATAATATCGCTTCGGATGTTGACGCATTAAAAAATTTAAAAGCAGGAGGTTGGATTCAGGCTCAATTTCAAATGACTGAAACCAAGGGAGCTAAAACTTTTGATGGAGGCGACTTTATGACAAACTCTAATAGCCGATTTATGATTCGTAGGGGGCGAATTAAGTTTACATACACTAAGGGATTAGGTCAATATGTAATACAAATTAATGCAACTGAACGGGGGATTAATCTTGTTGACTTTTATGGAAAATTAACTGTTCCATGGGAAAAATCATTAGCATTAACGGTTGGGGTTATGAATCGACCTTTTGGATTTGAAATTCAGCAATCTTCTCAAGAACGTGAAACTCCCGAACGATCTCGCTTTACTCAGATTTTATTGCCGAATGAACGTGATTTGGGAGCAATGTTAACCTATCAACCAACAAAGGAAAACAAGTTGTATGGTCTGAAAATAGACGGAGGATTTTATAATGGAACAGGAATTGCCGTTCCGGGTACAACTTCATTAAATGGTGTAGGAGTTGTAGATTTTGACAGTTACAAAGATTTTATAGGGCGAATTCATTACAAAAAGAGTTACAAACAAGATAAAATAAATGTTGGTATGGGCATTTCTCATTATAACGGAGGTTTTGTATATCAAAGTAATAAAGTTTATTATTCCCTCTCAAATCATTCAGATGGAATTACATACTGGCAATTAGCTGATACTAATTCAAAGAATTATAAAAATGGGAAGGCTCCTAGAATTTATTATGGTGCTGATCTTCAATTTAGTATTAAGACAAAATTGGGAACAACGACACTTAGAGGAGAATACATCTCTGGCACACAAACCGGAACGATGGATGAAACCAAAAGCCCCAGTTCATTACCAACAAAACTTGAAGCAGTGATACGAAAATTTAATGGTGGTTATGCTTATTTAATACATCGAATTGGTCAAAGCAAAAATGAGTTTGTAGCAAAGTACGAATGGTATGATCCGAACATAAAGATTACGGGTAATGCACTGGTAGGCATCAATGGAATGACAAAAGCAGAGTTGAAATATACAATGTTGGGGTTAGGATATAATTATTATCTAAACGAAAATGTGAAGTTTATGGTTTATTATAATATGGTCGCTAATGAACTTGCAAAAGGACTTTCTGATTATTTGAGGGATATTAAAGACAATGTGCTTACGATTCGAATGCAAGTTAGATTTTAATTGTCTTTATGTTGCTTAAAGTCGGGATTCCTACTTTTTTTGTTTTTATCCTATTATAATATCGTAATTAAAATTCAAATCCTTACCATTCTTATATTTGCATAGATGTTACAATCAGATGATACAATCTGTGCATTGGCAACTCCAAATGGAGTGGGGGCCATAGCAATGATACGCGTTTCAGGCAAAAACACCCGAACCATCATTTCATGCCATTTTTCGAAAAAGTTGGTAGGCTGTTCTTCTCATACGTTACATTTCGGATATTTCAGGTCTTCAAAGGGAGAATTGATTGATGAAGTGTTGATTTCCATTTTTGAGCATGGAAAAAGTTTCACAGGAGAAGAGAGTGTAGAAATCACGTGCCACGCTTCGCCATATATTCAACAGCAAATCATTCAAACATTGATCGCTTCAGGGTGTCGACTTGCAGAACCTGGGGAATTCACCATGCGCGCCTTCATCAATGGTAAATTAGATTTGTCACAGGCTGAAGCAGTTTCAGATTTAATTGCATCTCAATCCAAAAGTGCACACGATCTTGCTTTGAAGCAATTACGTGGAGGATTTTCTTCTGAATTAAGAGAGATTCGTGAAAAATTAATCCAATTTGCCTCATTGATTGAACTGGAACTTGATTTTTCAGAAGAGGATGTTGAGTTTGCCGATCGTACTGAATTAAATCGATTGGTTAATGATACATTACACCACATAAATCGCCTTGCTAAATCATTTGAATTGGGGAATGCCATCAAAAATGGAGTTCCTGTTGCGATTGTAGGTGCCCCCAATACTGGTAAAAGTACCTTGTTGAATCAATTGTTGGGTGAGGAACGTGCAATAGTAAGTAACATCGCCGGAACAACGCGCGATGTAATTGAGGAGGTGATCAATATTGAAGGAATTCAGTTCAGATTGATTGACACTGCCGGAATTCGAGAAGGCGCGGAAGAAATTGAGGCCATAGGAATCGAACGTTCCAAAGAAAAAATTATTCAGGCTAAGATTGTCGTCTGTATGGCAGATGTAACAACCCCCGAAAAGGTGAAAGATGTTGTCGCATGGGCAACAGAAATTCAAACACAACATCTTGATAAAAAGGTTATTATCGCATTAAATAAATGCGACATATCTAACTTTTTAACTGAAAAAATAAATTTGCCTTGTTATCCCATCAGTGCCAGATCAGGACAAGGTATTTCAGAATTGACAAAAGCATTTGTAAGTGCAATGACTGAAGGGATTGATTTATCGCAAGACACCATCGTTTCCAATGCACGTCATTACGAAGCGTTTCGACAGACAGAAGAAGCCTTGAAAAAAACAAAAGAAGGCTTGGAAGAAGGTATTTCTGGGGATTTCATTGCCATGGATATCCGCACCGCTATGCGTCACCTCGGAAACATCACGGGCCACATCGATGTGGATACGGATATTCTTGGTTCCATTTTCTCTAAGTTTTGTATCGGAAAGTAAT
>CAZGJF010000022.1:0-36725 GCA_964526595.1 uncultured Akkermansia sp.
CCCGCGACCCCGACCTTGGCAAGGTCGTGCTCTACCAACTGAGCTATTCTCGCTTTAATTCGGTGGTTAATCTTTGGTTTAAAGAAAAACCCGAGTGACAAATTTATGAAGTTTTTGTAGAATGGCAATAAAAAACATGTTTTTTTGATAAAGTTACCCTTCTTTGTTTTTGCGATAATCTTGAACAACAGGTCTAATTCATTTGAAAAAATAAACATTGATAAACAACAAAGTTGACACACTCAAAAAATAGCAATAGTGAAATGAATAACAATTTGAGCAAGCTTTTAGAAAGCTTGTTCTTTTGCAACTTTAAACGATTTGATTCTTTGGGAAGGCACGTTCTTCGAATAATATCAAATTATCCAACCATTTCACAATATGCTGATGAGTCCATAAGCTGATTTATTTCGGATGAGTCGGAAATTTTGACTTGAATCATCCACCCATTCCCATAAGGATCCGTGTTAACTAATTCCGGATTACTTTCTAGTTCGCTGTTAAATTTTAATATTTCCCCTGAAAGTGGCATGAATAAATCGGACACTGTTTTAACTGCTTCTACTGAACCAAAAACATCTTCTTTATTGAGAGTTTCCCCAACAGTTTCAACTTCAACATAAACAATGTCACCCAATTCGCTTTGAGCAAAATCTGTTATTCCAATGGTAGCATAATCACCATCTATGCTAACCCATTCGTGATCTTTAGTATATTTTAAATTTGTAGGAACAGTCATTATTTTTAATTTTTACAAAATTAAAAATAATCTTGGACCATCAGTTCCAAAGTTTAATTTTAATCCGGGATAAAATTTTGGAATTGCTTCATGGAAAAAGGAACCTTATGGTTCCTTTGCTTGAGTTTGAAGCATGTGGACACCTCCTTTTTGAAGTTAGAAAAACGATTCCTTAACATTCTCACAATCTATCTAAGCCATTTTTCCAGGATAAATGAGACACAAAATTGGAATATTATGATTCTTCATAGGAAAAAATGAATCTGCTGTGTTTTTGGATCATATTTCTGTTTGAAGTATGAGTATCTAGTGTAAATGGAGCTTAAATGAATTAACATCACCCACTATATCTGTTTTTCTTAGGTTTATACACAACACTATCTTAAATGTTCGTTGATTTCCTTGGTATTTCTAATCAATACCATTAAATTAAGATTATCTTCGTGTGTATGGTTCGCAAAAAACGTGATAAATCCTCCAAATTAAAGAACAGCCTGACTTATGTTATACGCAAATTGTTTGAAAAAAATCCAACGAGTGTATTGAGTCATAAACAGGTGTGTACTTTGATTGATGTCAGAGAAACTGCGCTGAGAAAGTTGGTGTATGACATTCTGCAAGAGTTAGTAATTCAACAATTTTTAAGTACTCATGGATCCGGTCAGTTTTCGTTGCTGTCATCTAATAAAAACATAGAGGGATTCATAGAACTGACTAATCGAGGAGCAGGTTTTGTAGTGAGTGATGATGAGGAAGATGATATTTATGTAGCACCTCAGCACATTGGTCAGGCATTAAATGGAGATCGAGTCAGAGTTCATATTCTGAAACAAGGTAAATCCAGAATCGAAGGAAAAGTTGTAGAAATATTAAGCCGAGAACGAACGCAATTTGTAGGAACCATTGAACTTCACAAAAATTTTGCCTTTTTAGTACCAGATAATCTAAAAGCAGGAACAGACATTTATATTTCAAAGGAGCATTTGAATGGTGCTAAGGAAGGAGATAAAGCGCTCGTCAAAATTACGGTGTGGCCAAAATCTTCCAAAAATCCGTATGGAGAAGTTGTGGAGGTAATCGGCAAACCAGGCACGAACGATGCCGAGATGATTAGTATTCTTGCCAATCATGGAATTGATTATAAATTTCCTGAGAGTGTACTAAATGAAGCGGAAATTGTCAGTATAGACATAGATCAAGAAGAGATTTCTAATCGTCGTGATTTCAGGTCAGTTACAACTTTTACAATTGATCCCATAGATGCGAGAGACTTTGACGATGCGTTATCAATCCAAAAATTGGAAAATGGTCATTTTGAAATAGGTGTTCATATTGCTGATGTCAGTCATTATGTACGACCCGGAAGTGCAATGGATGCGGTGGCCTTGAAGCGTTCGAATTCCGTTTACTTGGTTGATAGAGTCGTTCCAATGTTGCCCGAGCAACTCTCGAATTTGGTGTGTTCTTTACGACCGAATGAAGATAAATTTACTTTTTCTGCCATTTTTGAAATGGATTTATATGGCAAAATATATAATCATTGGTTTGGGAAGACCATTATTCACTCAGATAGAAGATTCAGTTATGAAGAAGCGCAACAAATTATAGAAGGTGGCGTTGGAGAATTTTCAGATGAAATTTTAACACTCGATAAACTGGCTAAAATAGCTCGAGCAAAAAGATTAAAAGATGGAGCGTTAAATATTGAATCAGAGGAAATGCGATTTAAACTGGACGAAAAAGGTCACCCGGTAGAAGTCGTTATCAAAACATCAAAGGATGCTCATAAGCTGATAGAAGAATTTATGTTATTAGCTAACAAATATGTAGCCATGTTCATAGCCAGACGTGGAAAAGGTCATGATCAGATTCCGTTTGTATATCGGGTACATGACAAGCCGGATCCGTCCAAGATAGCGCTATTTTCAGTCTTTATTGAAAAGTTTGGTCATAAACCGGATTTTTCCAACCCCGCTAAAATCTCACAAAAAATAAACAAATTATTGGATGATATTCGACTGAAAAACGAATATTCTCTGATTCAATCAATGGCAATAAGATCCATGGCAAAGGCTAGTTATGATACAGTCAATATTGGTCATTATGGTCTTGCTTTTGATTTTTACACTCATTTTACATCACCAATCAGGCGATATGCTGATTTGGTAGTTCACAGAATTTTATTTCAGGAATTGAAAGGAATCAAACACGCTTTTGACAGTGAACTACAAGAGGTTTGTAAACGTATTTCGCGAATGGAGCGCAAAGCAGTTGAAGCAGAACGCGAATCAACAAAGTACTTTCAAACATTGTATGTTCAGGATCATGTTGGTGAGGAATTTGACGGAACCATTTCTGGGATTGCTGAATTTGGATTATTTGTTAAAATTGACAGTAATCAATGTGAGGGACTAGTTCCAATGAATGCAATCCCGAAAGATCGATATTATTTTGATGCTGAAAATTATCGGATTATAGGTACAAGACATAAGAAAGAATATAATTTTGGAGATCGGGTTCGCATAAAAATTCAAGACGTTCACCCAAGAAAGAGACAAATCGACATGACTTTAGTGATTCGAGAAGAGTAGCATGCGACTCACTCAGAATGAGAAAGAATTATAAGCAGACTTATTGAATCGACTATTGAATGAAAACTGTTTCGGTTGTGGTCTTCTCTTCTTCGACTTTGATAATTCCTTGTCCAAATTTTGATTCTTTAGCGGCGTCAATGTTCAATACAGCAACACCCGCCTGTCCAGGTTGATAAACATCGTTAAAGTTGAAAGTAGCTTCACCTGAACCATTTGTATACGCTGTATCATAGAGTACAACTTCCTTAGGCACATCTAGCGTTGATTTTCCGTATAAAACAACACGTGCATTTGCAACGGGGTTGTTGGATTCATCTTTTACATAAATCAAAGCAATTGTATCTGCTGTTTTCTTTTTGCAACCATAAGATAACAGAAGTAACATTACTAAAGAACAAACAATCAAAACGGAATCTTTAACCTTCATAATCATCAATTAGATTAATTTGATAAATAAACGGTCTCAACCGTTGTAATATGTGCCCTGCATCTTACATAACCTGAGCCATCTTTGCCATCTTTTTCAACAATAAGATCAAAAAAAGCAGTGCTGTTATCTTCACCTGCAGATTTGAAATAATCATCCAAATTGAATGTTGCAAAGCCAGAGCTGTTAGAAACAAGTGTGTCAACGTGCGGTAATGTCGCCGGATCTGAATTTACATCCCCTATAATCACAATTTGAGCTCCATCCAAAAGTTGATTGCCTGCACTCCTTACAAAAATTTTCAACACTGAAGGATCATTATTTTTACAAGAAGAAAGCACAAATAAGAATAACAAAACCAATGTTGCTATTTTGCCAATTTTAGCTATTATGTTTATTAAGGTCTTTTTCACAACTTCAAAGATAAACTTATTTTTGAATAAAATCATGCATTATTTCGTACCTTCGCTAATGTTAATGAATAACTTGGGTTAAATAACAGATAAACTTAATTTGTTTCCAAAAGGTTACATTTTGGGAACAAAAATTCACACATCTTTTAATAACTATCAGACAATGAAGGAATTGATCCCAAAAATAACAACTGATATTCAGCAATTTGAAATACATGATTTAACATCCCTTGAAACATTTAGAATTCAATTTTTAGGCACGAAGGGCATCATTAAAAATCTATTCACGGAATTGAAATCTGTACCAAATGAAGAAAAACGAGCTGTTGGTCAATTGCTAAATGTGCTTAGAGAATTAGCTGAGGAAAAATATAATGCCTACAAAAATTTGCTTCAAGACGCTCATGTAGAAAAAGTTTCAATTGATCTAACTCGCCCTTCAGAAGATGCAAACATTGGATCAAGACATCCCATATCTATTGTTAGAAGTGAAATAACTGACATTTTTAGTCGAATTGGATATGTTGTATCTGAAGGTCCAGAAATTGAGGATGATTGGCACAATTTTTCAGCGTTAAATTTTCCACCGGAACACCCGGCAAGGGATATGCAAGACACTTTTTTTGTTGAAAAAGGGGTCCAAGAAATGGCGCTGAGAACACATACAAGTTCTGTTCAAGTGCGTGTCATGGAAAATTCTAAACCACCAATCCGTACAATTTCTCCGGGCAGGGTTTATCGCAATGAAGCTGTGTCTGCCAGAGCACATTGCTTTTTTCATCAGGTAGAGGGTCTTTACATAGATAAAAATGTCTCATTTGCCGATCTCAAGCAAACATTGTTGTATTTTGCTCGGGAAATGTTTGGTGAAAAAGCCCAAATTCGAATACGTCCGTCTTATTTTCCGTTTACAGAACCTAGTGCTGAAGTAGATGTTTCCTGTTCAATCTGTAACGCATCAGGATGTAATGTATGTAAACATTCTGGATGGTTAGAAATATTGGGTTGTGGCATGGTTGATCCGAGCGTACTTGAAGCTTGTGGAATCGATTCTAAAATATACTCAGGATTCGCTTTCGGTATGGGGATAGAGCGCATTGCACAATTGAAATATAAGGTAAATGATCTTCGGTTATATTCTGAAAATGATCTCCGATTTTTAAAACAATTTACAGCTGCAATATAACATAATGGGATTATTTAACCGGGATTCAAATTCCTCTTTTTCATGGGGTTTTCTTACTGAGTTAAGTAAATTCAATGAAGCGATCGAACTGTCCGCTAATAAACCGGTTTTGTTTTTTAAACACAGTACCAGATGTGGAATTTCAACAATGGTCTTACGACAATTTGAATTATCTTGGAATACTGACTTAACCTGTGAATTGTTTTTACTTGATCTTTTGAAAAACAAAGAATTGTCTAATCAAATGGCATTCTATCTTCAAGTAATTCACCAGTCTCCACAAGTCATTTTGGTGATAAACAAAAATGTAATTTTCCATGCATCACACCATGATATTGACACCTCTCACATTGAAAAACATCTTTTAGAATTATGAAGAAGTACCTCGTCATAGGATTGGTTATTGCTTTTGCAGGGGCAATGATTTTAATTCCATATTTCAAAAACCAAGAATCCACAGAGGAAGAAAAGCTTCCTGCAATGTTTACATTTAAGGAGAACTTAGCTGCAAAATGGGGTGATAAGTTCCCTATCAATATTCAAGTTACGAGCAGTCAGATTGAAAAACTTGAATTGGTTTATAACGACAGCCTGTTAAAAAAATGGTTTCAACCTAAGGGAATATTGCAATTCCCGTTTGATATTGGTTTATATGGTGTCGGAACGAAGATGATTCAATTGATTTCTACGATGAAAGATGGATCAACGATAATTGATGAACGAATGGTACGTGTTTTGTCGGATGTGATACCAGAAAAGTGGTTAGTCAGAGAAATTAATTCTTATCCGCATCTTGAAACAAGTTTTACACAAGGATTAGAATTTGATGGAGGAAAATTATATGAAGGAACGGGTCAAAAAGGACAAAGTTTGATTGCATTAGTTGACTTAAAATCAGGCAGGCAACTCCAAAAAATGGGATTAGATGCCAGCTATTTCGGTGAGGGAATCACTATTTTTAATGATGAAATTTATCAATTGACTTGGCAGGAACAAACTTGTTTTGTCTATGATAAAAACACATTTCAACTAAAGAAAGACATAAATTATGTAGGTGAAGGTTGGGGACTTTGTAATGATGGAACATCACTAATCATGTCAGACGGCTCGGAGCGAATTACATTCAGAAATCCCAAAACATTTCAAATTGAACGAACCATTGAAGTTTATACGGATCAGGGCCCCGTTACAAATCTAAATGAGTTAGAGTTTGCGGATGATTTGATTTATGCTAATGTTTGGATGTCTAACATGATTGTGGTTATTGATGCTAGAAACGGAAAAGTTTTGGCTCAAATTGATGCGACCCAACTCGTGAACAAAGGGCGTGGAAATGGTGATGTTTTGAATGGTATTGCATTCAATGGAAGTAAAATGTATCTGACCGGCAAAAATTGGAAAACCTTATTTGAAGTTGCTTTAGAAAAACCAGGGGTGTAAATTGAAAAAACATCAGAATTTATGGGTTATCTCGGATAATTTTCTGTTTTCGACTTGATAAATGCTGCCTTTGAACTTTTGAACCATTGTCATATCGTGGGTAGCCATCAACACTGCAGTATGTTCTTCTTTAGCAACAGCAATTAAAAGGCGCATAATTTCTTCAGATGTTTCAGGGTCCAAGTTCCCTGTGGGTTCATCGGCTAATATGAGTGAAGGTTTATTGAGTAATGCCCTTGCGATTGAAACCCGTTGCTGTTCTCCTCCTGAAAGTGTGTGGGGCATAGCATTCATTTTTTGTTCGATGCCAGTCAATTGTAAGACATCCTTCACCCTTTTTTCCATCAGTTGTTTATCTTTCCATCCGGTAGCACCCAACACAAACAGCAAATTTTGTTTGACATTCCGATCCATTAACAATTGAAAATCCTGAAAAACAACACCTATTTTTCTGCGTAACATTGCAATATCACGCTTATTCATTGTCAAAAGATTAAATCCGGCAACCGATCCTACGCCCTCAGCAAGTTTCAGCTCTCCATAAATAGCTTTCAATAAGCTACTTTTTCCACTACCCGTTTTACCTATTAGATAGGCAAATTCATCTGTACCCAATTCAAAATCAAGATCATCAATAATGATATTCTGTTGTTGTTGGATTTTACCCTTGCTGATTTGAATAACTTTTTCCACGTTGAAAGCGATATGTCAGACAAAAATCTTAAAACTACACTTGATTAGTCAGCTATCTCCAAAAATTATCTTAACAGATTACCGTTAAAAACTTTTGATATTCAGAAAAACAGCAGGATATATCTCTTCTAATTTTAATTGTTTAAACTGATATTGGTAATGAATCGATTTTTGCTTCTGATAATAGTATTCTTTCACCTCGTTATAAATGCTCAAGTTTCATCGAAATATTCGGCAATATACCAAGGGTTTTTTCGTGCAGAAGAGCTCTTTCGAAAAGAACAGTATGCCGCTTCACGAATTGAATTTAAAAGTTTCATGAACGTTTGCAGGCAGCCTAATGATCCTTTTTACATGAAGGCTTCTTATTATGATGCTCTTGCGGCACTTGAGTTATCGAACAATGATGCGATAAAATGTTTAACCAACTTCATAGAAAATTATCCGGAAAGTAACCACAATGTTGATATTCTATTCAAACTGGGCAATTATTATTTTGGAAAAAAAGATTATTCCGAAGCCGTTCAATGGTTTGAAAGACTCTCAATACAACAAGTTGACCCGAAACTTTCCGAAGAGTACTTATTCAAAACTGGATTCTCCTATTTCCAACTGAAAAACTATCAAAAGGCTAGGAATTTCTTCCATGAGGTGAAAAATGGTAAAACTAAATTCGCAACTCCTTCGTTATATTATTTCTCTCATATAGCTTACCAAGATAAATCGTATCAAGTTGCATTAGATGGATTTCTGAAACTTCAAAAAGCATCAGAATTCGCTCAGGTTGTTCCATATTATATAACACAGGTTTATTATTTGTTACGTCAATATGATGAAGTCATTAAATACACTCCAACGATCGTGGACTCTTCTCAGGCTCATAATCTCGTTGAATTGAATCATTTGCTTGGTGATTCTTATTATCGAAAGGGGAACTATTCCGCTTCTATACCTCATTTAAAAATATACAATGAGAAAACGAATACCAGCAGAGATGATGATTACCAATTGGCATTTGCATACTATAAGAATTATGAATACCTGAATGCCATTCGCTACTTTGATAAGGTCGGTCGAATTAAAGACAGTTTAGGTCAAATAGCATACTATCATATTGGAGAGTGCTACTTAAAGTTAGCCAATCCCTCAGCAGCTAGATCCGCTTTTGATGAGGCGGCAACCATCGATGCGGATCCTCTTATTCAGGAAGATGCTCTTTACAATTATGCTCTTGCCTCGTATATACTCTCCAACAATCCGTATGATCAGGCCATTATTGCTTTTGAACGATTTCTTGAGAAATTTCCCAAATCTGCAAGATGCAAGGACATTAATCAGTATTTAGTGACAGTTTACACAACGACAAATAACTATGCCAAAGCACTGACTTCATTAGATAAAATAACAAATAAAGATGCCAAATTAAAAATTGCTTATCAGTTGGTGTCCTATAATCAGGGGGTTGAATTTTTCCAAAAAGCTAAATTTGAAAATGCTCAAAAGTCATTCGAATTGGTTCAAAAATATCCTGTCGATATGTCTCTATCAGGTATGGCTAAATATTGGGTTGCGGAAGCGTATTATTATCAAAACAAAATGGATCAAGCCATCCGAGCTTACAAAGAATTTCAAGCCATGCCTGCTACTGCTTCTGAACGATACAAAATTGATTCCTATTACAATTTAGGATATGCATATTTGAAGAAAAATGACATCTCACAATCCATTGATGCTTTCAGAATCTATTGCCAATCGGAAAAATTGAATAAGAATAAACTGGCAGATGCACACATGAGAATAGCAGATGCCTATTATATGAATTCGCAAAATGAAAATGCCATTAAGTACTATCAAGAGGTCTTGAAAATAGAGAAGGGCTTTGAAGATCAAGCTCTTTTTTACATGGCTAAATCCTATGGGTATTCAGGAAAAGAAGATTTGAAAATTGAACAACTATTGAAATTAGTAACTACATATCAAAAATCCACGTATCTCCAACAAGCAATCTTTGAATTAGCAATCAGTTACAAAGCCAAGACCAATTTTGAGAATGCAATGAGCTACTTCAATCGGATTATTTTGGATTATCCCAGATCAGATTTGGTCGTTCGAGCAAGAATTGAAATCGCCGATATCCATTACAAACGCTGGGAATACGCTCTTTCAGAATCTGCTTACAAGGAAATTTTGCAGGTGTATGGCGATGACAGAGAAATTTGCGCGACAGTAGTACGTGGTTTAGTGGATATTTACACAGTTTTAAAACAACCGGAAAAAGCCAGCGAATTAGCCAATACATACTCATGTGCAGAAATATCATCAGAAGAACAAGAAGGTATGTATTATGCTCCTGCTTTTGAGGCATATAATGATAGTGCCTTTTCGGCATCTATACCTCTTTTTGAGAAGTATATTTCTAATTTTCCTCAGGGTAAATATACTTCTGAATCATACTTCTATTTGGCAAATTCTTATTATGAAACGGGAGACACCAGCAAAGCAATCGATTTTTATAAGAAATCTTTAAAAGATTCAGTGAGTGCTTACACAGAATTTATCGCATCGAAAATATCTCAATTTTATTACAATCATGGTCAATACGAACAAGCTATTCCATATTATGTTCAACTGGAACAAATTAGTAGTGAGCCATCTATCATATTTAATGCACGACTAGGACAAATGCGAAGTTATTTTTTATCCAAAAATTGGAAAAAAGCGTCTATTTATTCCCAATTCATTCTATCCAATGAGAACCTTGCTTCGATTATTCAATTGGAAGCAAATTACGCCTATGGAATGGCTAATTACTATCTAAATAAAGATTCAATGGCTATTCCATCTTTGCAATGGGTTTCCAGTCACACAAGTACCATCAAGGCGGCTGAAACGCGGTATTCGTTAGCAGATATTTATTACAGAGCTCAAATGTATGATAGTTCGCAACGGGAACTGAACAATCTGATTCAAATGAAACCTACGTACAATTTTTGGGTAGCAAAATCACTCTTTTTACAAACACATATTTTTATTGTATCAGGAGATTTGTTTCAGGCAGAACAAACCATTCAATCCGTCATGGATCATTATCCCATTTCGGATGATGGTATTCTTTTAGAAGCCAATGAATTGAAAAGTGAACTGATGCAACTAAAGGACAAGCCCAAAGATGTCGAGTCAGATTCAGAAATAATTATTGATGTTAATGATGAAAAAAACTAAAATGAATAGATTTTTGTTTCCTATTTTGCTCTTTTGGGGCACTACTTTGTTCGGGCAACCGGATGAGCTCGTTTTAACCGGAATTGGCACTCGGAAGGTTGAGAAAGCCTACCGTATGACCGAAAGTCCAAAGATTATTGATACAAATATTACATCAAAAGTGACGGAATATCCTTTGTTGGTATTACAACATTATACACAGGTCAATTTGCAAACGATTGATCCGGTAACGATCAAGACTGATTCAAAACCGACAGTTTTAACTCCATTTTACATTAAGGCGGGTATCGGATCTCGAATCATGCCTCTCGGCGAATTTTACTATAATTCTAAGCGGTCCAAGAAATATGTTTATGGGCTACACTCTAAGCACATCAGTTCATTTGCGACGATAAAAGATTATGCTAATTCACAATTTGACAGAACATCTCTTGGAGCCTATGGTACTTTGAATGAGAAAAAATATACATTGGATGCTGCTCTAAATTATCAAAATCATGGATTTCATTATTATGGATTAACTGTTCCACAAGATACAGTTTCCGCAACCCGTATTTCACAACGTTTTCAGGAAAGCGGAGCTCAGTTGATGTATGCTTCACATATAAAAGACAGCTCCAAACTAAATTATCATTTCGCGGCAACATATCGCAATTTTCAATCGAAAAAACCCTTCAATTCATTGAATGACAATTGGCGTGTTCGAGAAAACAGTATCACGTTGAATGCGGGAGGTTTTTATGTACGAGAAACTGAAAAATATGCATTGGATGTTAATTTTATAAACAACAACTTTAGATATGGAACACCTGGAGATACCATTAGTTCTAAGACAGATACAGGAATAGTACAGCAAAACACAATCTTTAACCTAGTTCCAACGATTACCTCAAATCTGCTTGATAAGCGTATAAAAATGGCTGTGGGAGTTGATGTCACAATAGCATCAGTATCAAAAACTAGAGCCTATATTTATCCCTTAGCTGAGGTTTCGTACGAACTGTATGATGCCATTTTTGTCCCCTATTTGGGTGTGCGTGGCGGTTTGAAACAAACAACATTTCGTTCATTATCGACTGACAACCAATTTATACAGACCAATCCACAGATGCTTAATGAAAATAAGCCTTTTGATATTTATGGTGGATTCAAAGGAACACTTAGTAAGCATGTTTCATTCAATTTAGGAGGAAGCTACTCCCACATTTTCAACAAAGCTCTTTTTGTGTCGGATACCAACTATATCATGGGGCATCGATTTAAAGTTATTTATGATACTATGTCAATCGCCATGGCTGAAGGCTCCCTTTCATATCAATTGGATGAAAAAATCAAAATTGATGGTATAGGAAGGTATTTTCACTATGCATTAGAAAATAATGCATTTGCTTGGAATATGCCTGAATGGCAATTGATTATGCGTGGGAACTACCTATACAAAGACGATTTACATTTTAGCCTAGATATTAATATTGAGGGCGGCAGAAAAGCATTGGTTTATAAAAATGAATTAAATGTTATTCATACTAAAACCCAATTAGCTCAAAAAATGGGGTTACTCGCAGATTTAAACATTCAAGTTGAGTACCGCTATACCAAAACTATTTCCGCCTTCATTCAGTTAAATAACGCCCTTGCACAACGATATATTCGTTGGTACAATTATCCTGTTCAAGGTTTCCAAATTATGGGTGGTATTAGTGCTCGTTTTTAGGGATCAAAATTTTATGTCACGATGGGTCAATAAGCTGAATCGCAAACTGATAAATATGGTATTAATCATTTTAAAAGAAACAGGTCCTGAAAGCAAATTATAGCCGGTTTGCAAATGGAAAGCAGAGATTTTATAACCAATTACCGGTGCAAGTCCACTTCGGAAATGGGTAAAATCTGAATAAATCAATCCATTAACACCATACGTCAGTCCCAAGCGACTTGGTTTAGTCCAAATACCAAGATCGTAACCGATTATATTATTTAAAAAATCATAATTAAAGGCTGTGCGAATGGCATTGGTATGAGCGGTTTTTAATTGAATATTTTTCCATTGTCGTTCAATCCCAAGCTCAAAAGCCGTATATTGACCTCTTTGAAGTCCAAATGTGGGCCCGTGTTTTTTTACACGAATGTCCAATTTGGGGATTTCAAGCTGACCCATACATTGGCTTCCTATAAATAGGCAGATTAACTTAATTTTTAGTTTTAACATAGTTATCATGAAGGGTTTTTAAGTCATTCGCATTGTGAATTTCAAGACCTAAACTATCCGCTATTTTCTTAGTTTCCATTATTTCTGGTGCACTGAGCCCTGTGCTGTCAATTTCCGGACGGAAAGCATTTTCAATGAAGATACTACTTTCTTTGATTCCAGGAATGGTGTACGCTGTTACATTTCTAACGGGTTTATAAAGCAATGATTTTTCTTTTTTGTCAAGCGGTAAAAAGTGGTTTTTTTCATCATAGGACTCAATAATTACAATACAAACACTCACGATATAAAGCATTTTAACTAAAGCAAAAAAGATTCCCAAAAATTTATTGAAAGGTGTTAACCGAACTACTTTGATCATTTGTTCAACTGTTTTGCCCGCAAAAAAAATCAATGCGCCCACCAGCAAAAAAGTAAGAGTAAAAGAGATGACTGGTAAATAGGGGGAATCCCATTCAAATTTGCTTTTCAGTAAAGTAGCACACGAATCTGATAAATGAATTCCGGCATAGATTCCAACAGCAAAGGCTAAAAAGGTGAATATTTCGATGATAAAACCTTTTTTAAACCCTTTATACCCGGCATAAACAAGAGGGATAACAATCAAAATGTCAATTAAATTCATCAAAAAAATGGATTTTCTATAAAGCGATCATTTGGTACTACTCACATTCCAAGACTAACTTAGTTGTAAAAGCAATTTCAACTTCATTCCATAGTTTACTTTTTCCGTCAGCACCTGTGTGTAAGTCTTTACATGCTTCATTTAATCTTTTGATTCCCTCAGAAGCATTCCATGACAACACATCAATAGTTGCTTTGAAAGAGAAATTACCATCTTCCAACAGATATTTCCCTTTAATATCTTGTGTAATTTTATTCATGGTCAATTGAATCGTTGCGACCCCATTTTTTCCTAATGACTTGACCTTGCCATTTATCTTCTCAGTGTGGATCGTTTTAAAAAAAAGGGAAGCAATTTTACTGTTGCGATCCGGATTTTGAGTTTCCACAGTATTCGTGTTGATGCTGAAATTTAAGGACTCTAACAATTGTTTTGCATTTTCCGATTTTATGCCCCCATAAATGTTGAAGTTGTTAAATGTTCCTTTTACCGGGGATTTTTCGGTGTATTTAAATGCTGTCCATTCAAGAGTTGACAGTGTTTTGTCGTACGTATAATAACATTTTGTCTTTTCTGATTTTTCAGTCGAATTTTCTTTATTTCTTCCGCACGAAGAAGTCCCAAATACGAGTACCAAAACTGAATAAATAATGATGCTTTTTTTCATGTCTTTTTTGTTTTTTATCGAAAGTACAAAATGAGATTCAATAATCTGAAAGTTTAAAAAAAATTTTAAAAAATATGATGTGTACCACTCGAAGTTGAAAGATTTTCATTAAAGGTTGTTTGTAAACCTGATTGAATATGGCAGACGAATATATGTAGTGAGACGGGTTTGATGGGGAAGTATTTAGATGAGCTTAAAAACGAGGTTATTTTAAAAGAATTTGTTGACAGTTGAACTTTTATACTCGTTTTTTAAGTTATTTCGATGTAATTCAAATCTTTCCCAAAAGATTCTTGCAGCCTTGAAACACTTATAAAAGCTGCCGCTATGCAGATACAACCAATAATCAATGCCGATACACCATCATTCAAATTAATAGAAAGCAAAAAACTGAAAAAAAGAGTGATCAAATTAACAGAGCCGCGAACAAAGTTCGGAATGGTATTTGCTGCTGTTGAACGAATATTTGTCCCGAATTGTTCTGCTGCAATCGTAACAAAAATAGCCCAATAACCTGCCCCCATACCTAATAAAAAACAGAAGAAATAATACATTTTTATGGTTACGTCTCGTAGACCGAAAAGAAATAAAATGATTGTAAATGTTGAAAATGACAGATAAAGATAAACGACCAGTTTCCGACTTTTAAATAACTGACTTAGTGCCCCGGATAATAAATCGCCTACAGACAATCCTATGTAAGCAAACATTACAGCTTGTCCATTGATTACATCTTTAACTCCAAGCCAAGGACCAAAATTATCTGTTGAATTCATGATCAGTAGCCCAATAATATACCAAATTGGTACGCCAATGAGTATGCAATGTAAGTATTTTATCAAGTTTTTTCTGTTGTAGAAGATAATACGCAAATCTCCTGTTTGATCCACTTGCTTGCTTTTCATCGCCTTGTAAAAGCCGGACTCAATGGTTCCAACACGTAACATTAGTAAAATCAAACCCATGAAGCCGCCAAGAATGTATACAATCTGCCAATTTTGTAGATGAAACCCAAAAGCAGCCAGTAATAAATCACTAATAATTTGACCTTTAGAACCTACTAAAGATGCAACCACAGCTCCGAGTGCGCCAAAAGTGACGATAATCATCGTACCATATCCCCGCTTTTCTTTAGACATCATTTCAGAAACAAGCGTAATTCCTGCGCCTAACTCTCCCGCCAATCCTATTCCGGCAACCACACGAATAAAAGCGTATGTTGTAATATCAGTGGTAAATGCGTTCAATATGTTTGCCAGAGAGTAAAGTAATATTGAACCAAATAAGACCTTTAATCTACCTTTTTTATCACCCAAAATTCCCCATAACAAACCACCAAGAAGCATACCCAGCATTTGCATATTAAATAAGAATTTACCGGAATCTGCTATTTCTTGAGGTGAAGCTTGCGGCAATATCTCTTTGAGGCTTTCTGATTTTACAACCCCGAATAAAACTAAATCATAGATATCAACAAAATAACCCAGCGCTGCAACTACGACTACTAGTACAATTCGATATTTCTTTTGTTTGAAAGAAGTCTGCATCATTGTACGAAATTAACATATTATCCGGCAGTATCAATTGAATAACACAAACGAGTGAAATTCTCCCAAAATGGACTCAAATAATAAAGATCAACGAGTTATTAAACATTTACAGATAATAATCCTTACACAGGATATGGAATACAAATGGACAAAGTCAAGATACAACGGATTGCCACTTCAAAAAGTCAATCATTTTACTAAATGCCCGAGAACGATGGCTGTACTTATTTTTTTCATCGATGGTCATCTGTGCAAATGACTTTCCACAGTTTTCCGGTTCGAAAATGGGATCATATCCAAAACCATTGTCCCCTTTTTTTTCTTTCAAGATTTGACCTCTAATAATCCCTTCGAAAGAATGAAATTTTTGGTTCCAGTATAATACAATAACTGTTCTGAATTGTGCTGATCGATTCGTTTTTCCCTCTAATTTTTTCAATAAAAGGTTCATATTTGCTTCTGAATCACGCGTTATTCCTGCGTATCGTGCTGAGTGAACACCCGGCTCCCCTTGCAATGCTTCAACTTCTAATCCTGTGTCATCCGCAAAACAATCCAAATTAAATTCTTCAGCAATATAACTCGCCTTCAAAAATGCATTTCCCTGCAAGGAGTTTGCTGTTTCAGGAATTTCTTCATTACATTGAATCTCATCCAAAGTCATTATTTCGATACCACTTGGCATAATAGATTGAATTTCTCTTGCTTTATGGTGATTATGGCTCGCAAAAATCAATTTCATACCCGATTATTTTTTAAATAGATGAAGGTATTTTTCTTTATTTGCTTGCATGGAATAACGTTCTTCAATTGTTTTCCTTCCTTCTTGACCCAATCTGATTCTGAGTTCTCGGTCTTCCAAAAGATGGATTAATTTCTCTTTCCATTCGTCCGGACTGCCTGCCAGATACCCATTGTGACCATCGTAAATAATTTCTGTGTTAACACCAACGGGTGAAACAATTGTTGCTATTTCCAATGCCATGTATTGCAACCCTTTAAATCCACATTTCCCTTCCGACCAGATGTCATGATGCAAGGGCATCACACCAATATTTATTTTTGCAAGATCGTTAATTTCTGTGTCTTTTTTCCAGCGAATAAATTCTAATGATTTCAAATCATAGGTCGGTTTTTCGTTTGAAATAACCAAAAAAGTATAATCAAATGTTTGTTCCAATTCCCGTAAAACAGGAATCAGCTCATCCAAATAGCGCATGGTTGTGTGAGTTCCCGTCCAGCCAATAACCACTTTAGGATTGTGGTGATTCGAGCTAATTGTATGATGATTGTCTGTATCTATTGTTGTCGGAATGATTTGAACACTCTTGTTAAATTGTTCTGCATAACTTGCGAGGTATTCATTTCCTGCTGTAATTGAATATGCCCATTTCATGCAATAATTGACCTTCCAATAAGCTTTAATTCGATGAAATCGTGCATTTGTTTCACTATAGTTAGGTAACCAAATAGCATCATCAAAATCAAAAATGTACCTTCTTCGCAGTACCTTGGCTATGATCCACTCAAACACCGGTGGACCAACATGAGCGGCTTCCCGATGGATGAAAATGTGTGTTGCGCTCCGCAATCGAAACAACAATACGAAGCGTCTTAGAAAACTAGTGAGTAAGCCCTTGATTTTTTTGTCGATATTCCCCTCGCTGTATAAAGTTGTCCATGTTTTGAATGAATAAAAAGGATGTATTTCAATGGCAAACCCTTGTTCTTTCAAATAAGGCAGATATTGTTCAAAACGAAATCGTTGGGAGGGTGCTTCACCATAAGGATATGGAACCAGAAAAAAAATCGTTTGGGGCATAATGCGAAGTTAAGAAAACAGGCGATAATTCTTTTGAATACACTAACTCATTGATTGCTTTTTCAATGATTGGGAGAAAAACTTCCTGAATTATTTTGTTCGTTTTTAATCACTTCAACACCATTTTCAAAATACTTCTCGACCATTATTTTTCCCTTGGAGTTGTAAACAATAAACTTCCCATGTTTGACTCCATTTTTATAGCTTATCTCATTCAGTAATTGACCGCGACGGCTATACTGTTGCATGAGTCCATCCAATTCTCCATTTTTATAGTGTGAAATAACGGCAGGGTATTTCCCGCCTGGGTAGTACGCTGTCCATTCACCCTCTTTGAGCCCTTCATGATAGTCGCCTTCTTCTGTTTTCTGATAATCTTTTGATGAAAATGAAATCGTATGGCCGTGTTTTTTACTGTCAATGTGAGTCCTATTTTTCATGATTCCGAAGTCTATACCGGATTTTTCTTTGAATATCTTATAGTTTACAATGTCCTTTGGTTTTCCATTTTCAAAATAATCAATCCACTCGCCGATTTTCAAATCATCATCGTATTGGCCGCTCATTTTAATTTTTCCGGTAGGGAAGTAAGAAGCCCATCTCCCATTTAATTTGCCATTTTTAAAGGTTGTTTTGTTTTTGAGCGTCCCGTCTTCCCAGTTATTAATCCATTCGCCTTGTTCTTTCCCCTTTTCATAACTTCCTTCCATCAGTAAAACACCATTCTCATACCAAGTTTTCCAAATACCATGTTTTTCATCGGCCTCAAAGGATCCTTCCTTAAACTTTTGCCCATTTTTATAGAAGTAAGTCCAAACACCTGTTTTTAGTCCCAACGAATAATGAGCAGTATATGATAATTCACCGGTTGGATACCAATAAACCCAATCACCTTGTTGCTTGTCATCTTTAAAATCACCCTCCATGTCTCTGTTTCCCTGATTGGTGTACCAAGTCCATTTTCCGGTTTTTTTTCCTTGTGAATAATATCCGCTGACATTTAACACTTGATTATCGTAATAATAAACGTATGGACCATCTAATAGACCATTTTTGTAGTTACTGATTTTTTCAGTTGTGCCTGTATAATAAGAATATGTCCATGTGCTGTCTTTGTCCCCATTTTCAAAATAACCTTTCAAAGCAAGATTACCGGAAACAAGAAATTCCTCAAAATAACCATGTTTTAAACCATTCTGAAAATGATACCACTCTTTAGGATTTCCATTCGTAAAATAGGTGAAAAGTTCCCCATTTCCTTCACGGATGGTTTGAGTATGAAGAGAGTCATTTAACCAAAATGACCAGATATAATTGACACTATCTTTGAGTTTCTCTATCGATTTTTCCTTCCCGTTCAGGTAGTAGTACGTCCACGTTTTTACAGGTTTTCCGTTCAAGTAATATCCTTCCACCGATAGATTGCCATTTTCATTCCAAGCTCTGTAGATACTGTCTTGTTGATTTTTGTGGAAATGCCCTTCCTGTTTTCTTTTTTGGTTGGGGTAATACAGAATAGTTGTTCCTTCAAGTGTCCCTCTGTAATAGTTTCGTTCCTCTTCTAATACGCCTAAACGATCATAATACAACCATTTTCCGTGTTTTTCGGTAGTTTCACCTAGTTCATCTTTATAATATGATCCGCTTGCTTGGATTTGTGTTTTGTTAAAATCCCAAAACAAGGTGTATTTTTTGGTTAAGTTCTCTTTTCGAATATCTTGAGAAAAGACCATTAAAGAGTAGCTAAATAAGCTTAAAAAAAGAATGGGTTTTATCATTTTTCGAATATTCCGTGAAAAATCAAAAACATTGCAAAAATCATAAAAATAATTCCTATAAAACGATTAATTGAAACCAGTAATTGTTGGGTCACAAGAGGACGCAGTTTTTTTGCACCAATGATTTTCAGTAGATCAAACGAGAAAAAAGTTGTCAAAATAACAGCGACAAAAAAGAGCGTTGATTCGTAAACCGTTCCATTTGTTGGAGTTCCTTTGGCTCCTAGAGTTATGACACTGAACCAATAAAAAATCACCATTGGATTTGCAAAATTTAACAGAAAACCCTTGATGAAGAGCAGAACATAATCCCCCGATTTTTGAATCGTATTGCCAATCTCATCAACTTCTTCTCCCTTTGGCTTCTTGAAGAAGGTAACCAAACCGTAAATTAGAAACAGAATTCCTCCTACGAGCTGGAGAATTCCCTCACTATGACCAGAAATCAATGACGAAACTTCGGAATAGAATAGGTAAGCTATTAAAATATAAATCGCATCACTGAACAAGACACCAACATCAAAAGCTACAGCCGCTCGAATCCCTCTTCGAATACTTGTTTCAAGCAAAACAAAGAACACGGGACCAACCATAATGCTCAGAATGAATCCCGTTACAACTCCCTTTATTAATAAATTTTCCAAGTGATCCTTTTTTACAAAAATAGCTTTTAAGTCCTTTTATCGATGAAATATCAGTTTGAATCCTTGATTTTTCAAAAAAAAAGGAGTCGATTTTGAATAAATTTATTGAAAATAGTGCGAGTTGTTTAACTTTGTACAGGTTTAATCAAGAGAAATATCATTTCTCAAGGAGCAAAAAGCTGAACAATTATGAAAATTGCCACTGCAAACAAAAAGTTAGAAGAGATCATCGCAAAAGTTGAAAAGAAAGGGCTTCAATCGCCTAAATTGATTGATGATTTAAAAGAATTAAGAGCCTTCGCCTTGCAAGAACAGGATCCTCTTGTAACAAAGGTCTTGCGTTTATCCTACGAGTTCATTGGCGAAAATGATTCCTTTGATGTTCAGGCTCAATATGAAGAGGACGAAGAAGGAAATGAATATCCAATTGAGATTGATGACAAGGAAAACTTACTATACTTGTTGAATTTACTAAAAAACGCCGATCATAAAATCAATCGCGAAGAAATTAAGGATTATCGCACTGCACTCAAGCAGGAACTTTATTAACATTCTTTAGTGACCTAAACTTTTTTGGCAAAACGCTTTTTGAACATCTCATAAAGTGCTGTAATCGGTAGAAGCATGTCGTAATTATAAAATAGGTCTTCTACAGGGATTGTTATCATTTTTAGGCCTATTATATGAGATTTGCTGTACCATACGATAGGTTCTTCTGTGAATGACCCTGTCAGGATTCCATTCACGACCAAAAAAGGGAACAATACAATTAGAAAACTAATCACAAAGTGAGCGAACCATTCTGGCTTACTCAGAAAATAAATTCCGACAGTCAGAAGTGAACTAATTCCACAAGCACTTGTGGTGTACCAGTTTCCCCAGTATAGAACAACAAGGATTAATCCTAGAAGAGTATTCGTAATGGCAAAATAATGAGTGAATTGAGAATTTCTTACGTATGAGAAATATGTTTTGGTTACCTCATATATGAAGATACATGCGTAGGGAACAACGAGAAAAAAAGAAATTTCCTCTAACGGAAGATTCATCCAATAAAGGTTTAATAAATAATCAGGATTAAACCCCCAAATTTTTTGTCGGGTAAAGTATTCATCCCAAGCAATAAAGCATATTGCCACCAATAGTACGGATGGAAATAATGATTTCCAATAGGTATAAAAACGAACTTTCTGATCAAAACTCAACAGAAAAGGACCTAGCAAGCTACATATAATTATCCAAGCATACAAACTCATGCTTGTTTCTTTTTAGATGCAAGCGATTTTTTTGCTTCGAGGTAGTATTTTCGAGGGACTAATAACATTCCAAAACACTCACTATGTTCTTTTCCAAGATGTTTATGATGAACTTTGTGAGCCTTTCGAATGGCTCTGAAATAGGCATTATCGATATTTCGTAACCATTTCAGCCTTCGGTGAATAAATACATCATGTATCAAAAAATAAGCCAAACCATATCCGGCTATCCCAAATCCAATCCAAACGGACACAAAATTTTGATTCATCAATCCAAGCATAATACACAACCATGATGGGATTGCGTATATGAGAAAAAATACATCATTTCTTTCAAAAACTCCTGGTTCTTCAACATGATGATCTTCATGAAAATACCACATTGGCCCATGCATCACAAATTTATGGGTAGCCCAAGCCATGAATTCCATGATACCAAACGTTGCAATGAAAATCAACACCCCCCACCAATACATAAGGTTAAAAATAAAAGTTCAAAATACTAAAAAAAGAAATCATTATCAATAACAACGCGTCGAATACTTTGTTCGTTTCAACTAATTTTAGCTTAGTATAAAAAAATTGTAGCAACACCCCAATAAAATACCAGCAAACATAGTTAAACAATGGGATTTCGTCATTTTTCCAATGCCAATAATCGAGTTTGGAAGCTAGTGGTTCTATCAAAATATCTAAACCAACCATCAACAAAGCGGCAAGAGGAATTTTATAGCTATTTGGCAACTCCGGCCTATTGGCTGCAGAAGCAGTCACAACCGTTAACATAAACCAATTACAACCAATTAAAAGTGGTACTCCGACAAGTTTAACCCCCAAGTTTGCCCCATACCGGTATGTTCCAAAAAGGTAGCCTGTTTTTGTTCCAACTAATTCAGTCAAGAATCCTATGGAATAGCTAATAACGAGAAATAGAATGAAAAGTGCTCGTTTTTCACGTCGCACCAATATCATTATGCTGCAGGATAAAAGTAAATTTAAGGGGGACAATGACAAACAGAGGACTTTATAAATGTTAAAAATGATTCCAGTCAACCCAACTGCGTGAAAAACTACTAAAACGGCAATTAGGAAACTAGATGATAAAAGAAATCTAAAACGAACAAGGATTCTCATAGGCGAACTTAGCATACAAAATAAAAAGTTTAAATTTTTGTATTAATCGCGTTTTCTATCATTTCATCTAAGTTTCTAAATGAAAATTCAATGGCATTCAGAATTTTGCTGTTATCATAATAGAGCTTATACGTTGAAGCATGTGCACTCGCCTTCGTTATTGTTGGACGTCTGCGATGAATAACTGCCGTAACCCATGAAAGACGCCAAGCAAAGCCCATCAACCAATCAGGAGCAAAAACATTCGGTGGCCTTTTATTCAGTTTGTTCGCAATCTTAGAAAGAAGAGAATAAAAAGATGCATTTTCTCCAACACATACAAATCGCTCATTTTGTATTCTGCTTTCCATTAATTGTATCATGATTGTTGCAAGATCACGTGCATCCACAAAACCATTTGCACCTCCGGTGTAAAAACGTAAACCATTGTCCACTGTTCTAAAAATAGATAATGAGCCTTTATCCCAGCTGCCACTTCCAAAAATGATCGATGGATTAATGATTACAGCAGTTAATCCTTCTTCTATTCCCCTCCAAACCTCCTTTTCCGCAGCATACTTGGAAAAGGCGTAAGCACTGGTGTGTGGCGTTTGTTTCCAATTCGTTTTTTCGTTGATTTGCTCTTCATTTTGACCTCCAAGAGCAGCCGTTGAACTAACATGACACAATTTCACTACATTAAATTTCAAGCACATATTAACGATATTGGCCGTTCCCTCGCGATTGATTTTAATCAATTGAGAAAAATATTTTTTCTCAAAAGAAACCATACCCGCGCAATGATAAACATGAGAGATCCCTTGAAACGCATCTTCCAAACTCAAAAGATCCAATAGATCAGCTTGAACCCAATCAATCTGTGAAAAGTAAGTTGAAAATTGTTTACAGTCATACTTTTGGAATACCTCTTTCACCCTAGCTACAGCAGAATCATTCCGATAAAGGGCTCGTACTTGTTGATTGTTCCTTGTCAAATGAAACAACAAATGACTGCCTAATAATCCGGTACCTCCTGTTACAAGTATCATAAATCAAAGATAAGTGGATTAAATAACATTGTTGTTAATCAATTTGCAACTCCACAAAGGGATCCCAAAACAATTCCTTGAAATGAAGCACCCGATTATTTTTAACTTGAACCCTTTCTTTTTCCAGAAGCTCCTGCATTGTTGTCGGAGTCGAAAAATGCATGTGACCTGTTAAAAGACCATTTCTGTTGACCACTCGATGTGCGGGTATTCCTGTAAGTTTATGCGATGCATTCATCGCCCAACCAACCATTCTACTTGATTTAGAGCTGCCTAAGTATCGAGCAATTGCGCCGTAGGTTGTTACTCTTCCCGGTGGAATTAGTTTTACCACTTCGTAAACCAGTTGGAAAAAATCATCATCGTATCTTGAGAAAGCGACTTTTAGCATACTAAATGAAAAGGCAAAAAAAAACCGTGGATTCCCACGGTTTATGAATTAAAAGAACAAAATCACTTCTTAACAACCTTAAACTGAGTGGTTTTTCCATCATCAGTAGTCACATTGAAGAAGTAAATTCCTGAATCAAATGACGAAATATTAACTTGAGCTTTGTTGTTAGTAAGAACCAATGTTTGATCTAAAACAGTTTTTCCGGATAAATCAACAACATTCAGTTGCCCATTCCCGAGTGTTTGCAAAGAAATTGTTACCAGATCATTTGCAGGATTTGGATACAACAACCCAACATTCTCCTTAACTTCGTTAATTCCTAATTCATTGGCATTAAACACTTTTACAGCTATGGCAGAATGAACATCCGCACCAAATCCAAATGCATTATATGTTCCATCGTTTTCGATAGGCGCAATAGGCTCTAAATACCCATTTAAATTCCATGTGTAATTAGTTTGTGAGTCATGTCCGATATATATTGCCGTGTTAAACGTTTTTACACAAGCTAAATATCGTGTATTGTCTTCTAACAAAACCGGTGTTTGAAACTGCCCGTACACCACTTCCTCCTGAAGATTAGATGTGTAATTGTAAAAACCAAATGCAACTTCATTTAATCCATTGAAAAGCAAATTAGCTGTATCATTAATGTCTGTAAAGGCATCATCCCAACGATATAAACTCAAGCTAAACTCTTCACCCAATAAAGAAACAGTTGTATCTGAAGTAACTGCAGAAAAATAAATCCCCCATACTCCAACTCTGCTTGCATTAGGATGTTTTATTTCTATACAAGTTGAGAAACTATTGGTGCTTGTAGAAGGTCTATAATATGCATTAGCAACAGGTAAATTAGTTACGGAGTCTAAACGAGCGTATGAAAAAATAGAATCATTGATAACAAAATCAGACGTAATGATGTTATCACTAAGATATTCATCAGTTGCTCCATCACCCAAAGACAAAGTGTAAGTAAGGCGGTATCTTCCTGCAATGTAATTAGATAAACTAAATGCAGGTAATGCATTTGTTCCTCCAGTATAAACTTCTAAACTGTCTCCAGATAAAATGGAAAGGGAGCTAACTGAATTATTGTAAACAACTAAACCATTTGGATCTTTAATTTCAGCAGTCAATGTCAGATTATTTTGAGGCAAATTGCCATAATTATAAATTCTTGAGCCTATATCAAAACTAAACTCTGATCCATTTTGTGATAGTTGTGATAGTACCCCATATGACTTAGAGATGAGTGTTGATCCTTTTGTGATTCCCGCATCGTTGGCATACAGCCCTGCTTTATTTCCAATGAATGCAACGACCGGTCCATTCTGCATTTGTTGAATGATATTGTTGCCATCGGTACTTGAGAGCATGATTACTGGGATGGTTACATTAATACCATCAGTACCTCCGCCCATTTCAATTGATTCCGGATCACGATTTACGATGATAACGCCAACAGCTCCTGCTAACTGAGCATTGTAAGCCTTGGTACCGAATTCACAGGTGTTTCTACGTATGACAACAATTTTACCATAATAAGCGCTAGAATCAGAAGGGTAACACCCTTCTTCAGCTAACAAATTACCGTAATCAGCATTTGTTCCTGGAGTCCCATCATTCACCATCACAAGTGTATCTACGATAAAAGTTCCGGGGATTAAAAAATCAGGAGTACTCCAATCGCCATTGGTAGGATCTGCCCAGGTGAAATTATAATTTCCGGCTATTGATGCGGGAGATTGAACGGCACAAATTACTTGAGAATTTGCTGTAAAAGTTGTTCCAAATAGAATAAATGAAAGTAGAATTTTTCTCATACGTTAACACTTTAAAATTTTGGATAAATATACTAATCTATTTTATTGTGATTCAACTTTCTTCTTTTTACCAAATTTTAAACACCCATTTTGTTCATAATGTTCTTTTATTCAGTTGATTACTTTGTGTTTTGGAATGAAAATTTCTTTATGGGCGGTAATTCTAGAATGAAAATTCTAAACAACTATCACTATTTTTGTGAAAAAAAATGAAAAAGCAAAGTTGTATCTCGTTAATCATTGGGATTCCTATTTTTTTAAGTGCCCAGTTGCAAAGACCTATGTTAAGTCCGCAATCTAAATTGGAACAAAAAGTTGGTTTAACGGACATCAAAATTGAGTATTCTCGCCCCTCAAAAAATAATCGCCTCATTTTTGGTGAACTAGTTCCATGGGAGGAGATTTGGAGAACAGGTGCGAATGAAAATACTAAATTGTCCACTACAGATCCTATTATTTTTGGTCAGGATACACTGAAAGCAGGTACTTATGCCATTTTTTCTGTGCCCACTCCAAATAAATGGGATATTATTTTTTATAATGATTTCTCTAATTGGGGAGTGCCTGAAACATGGGAGGAAAAAAATGTAGTTTTGAGATTGCAGGCACCAGTTAGTACCTTAGATGAGTTGGTAGAATCGTTTACCATTTCTATAGACAGATTGACAACCAAAGATGCTGACTTGACTTTTTCGTGGGATAAAACCAGAGCAACATTGCATTTTTCAGTTCCTACAGCGAACAAAATGCAGGCAAGTATTGATAAAATGATTGCCGGACCTTCGGCAAATGATTATTACGCAGCAGCAGAGTTCTACTTCAAAGAGAAAAAAGAGTTGAACAAAGCTTTGGAATGGTCTTCGAAAGCGGTTGCTCTCCGTCCTGAAGCATATTGGATGCTTCGTCTTAAGGCAGAGATTCAGGCAGGATTAGGAGACTTTAAAGGTGCGCTTGAAACAGGTAAGCAAGTTTTGGTTGCTGCTGAAAAATCCAATAACACAGCATTAATTCAAACGATGTCAAATTTAATGCAACAATGGAGTAATAAGAAAAAGTAGTTTTGGGTTTTTTCACGAAAGGTTGAATGAGCTTACGGCTTGTTCAACAGTCTTGGAAGCGTTTCCTATAAAGACCTCATCTCCATTAATTATGAAAGGACGCTTTAGAAATGTGTATTCTTCCAACAATAATTTTCGGTAATCTTCTTCGGTTAGATCCATCAGGTGGAGCCCCATACTTCTGAACTTCAAGGCTCTTTTTGAAAATAAAGCCTCGTAGGAACCCACTTTATCTTTTAACCAGTCCAAGGTTTTGGGATCAATGTTCTGTTGTTTTATATCTATAAGTTCCACAGATGTTTCGGGTGAAATCCGCGTAATTATTTTTTGGCAGGTATTGCAGTTACTTAGGTGATAGATTCGCTTCATGTTCAATTTTTTATTTGAAAACATATCTAACGATTACTTTGTTCATAAATGTTGCTGCATAAACTCTTGATTTTTTCTTCTGTCTTCTTCGGATCCAGTAGTATTTCGACACTATAGTCTATTTTTTCAATAGGTCAACCTATTATTTCTTCCCTAAAACAATCTTTAAATATTTAATTCCATGAACATTCTGATAGACAATTGTTTTTAGCCGCCTAAACCGAACTCAAGATAAGATAGAAGTACCACCACAAATTAAAAAAGAACGAAGAAACATGGGATTTTTTTGATTTTAAGTAATTTTTATTGTTAAGTTTGTAGTATTGTTGAATTTGTTATTTTTATGAGTGCCTTTTTAAAAGTTAAAATCTCTTTGCCTTACCTTGTTGGCATTGTTTTGTTATCCGTAGGTGTAACTTTTTTCATTACCAGTTTCAGATACAGCAAAGAAATCGAAGAAATCGAAGAAACTTCTCAATCAGCTTCCTTTTGTGATTATCGCATTGACCGAATGTCAGGATATAAATATGTTAAGCCTTTAATGTTTGTAGATGGTGATTGTCAATCTTCTGAATTGCAAGGAATCAAAAATGAGATTGCAAAGATTATTGAAGATTACAAATTGTACAAAGGTGTCTCTAATGCATCTGTTTACATTAGGGATTATAGTAGAACCATTTGGACTGCTGTCAATGAATTTGAGAAGTATGAACCCGGGTCTTTGTTCAAAGTTCCAATTTTGATTACTTTTTTAAAAATGAATGAAGAAGAGCCCGGTTATCTAAATAAGAAAATAGCTTTCAGAACTCCTTTTATTACCAATAAGTCAGTTGCCTTTAAATCTAAATCTATTCAATTGGGAAAGGAATATAGCGTTCGTGAATTATTGGAATACATGATTTTATATTCCGACAACAATGCAACAGCACTTTTAAATCAAAATATAAATCAGAGGTCCTTGACTAGATTATTTACTGATTTGGGTCTGGAAGTTCCTAATGTAAAATCTTCAAAGTACTTTTTTGATGTTAAACAATATTCTTTGTTTATGCGTGCACTATACAATGCAAGTTATTTGACCATTGAAGATTCTGAATATGCTGCAGAGTTGTTGAGTAACGCTGACTTTAAGCAAGGCATTCGAAGTTCTATTCCAAAAAACATTAAAATGGCCCATAAGTTTGGTGAATCTGGCACAGATGAACAGAAACAATTGCATGAATCTGCGATAGTTTATTTAGGAGAAAACCCATTTTTACTTACAATAATGACTAGGGGTAAAGACAATAAAACGTTGGTTAACTTAATCCATGAAATAACTGCTTCTGTTTATAAGAAAATGCTTAAAATCCGTGAAGAATCAATATAATTTTTGTTTTGTTATTGACTTCATTGTGTTTTGTTTCATGACAATTTGACACACATTAGTTTTATCTCTATTTTTGTGTCAAAATTAATTTGTCGTTCATGGATTTTGAACAAAATAAGGTCATTGACGAGTCAAGACAAGGGGAGGCTCTAGAAGTAAACTCCACACATAAAAATTTATCCAAAAAATTATATGTAGAAAGTTACGGATGCCAAATGAATTTTTCTGACAGTGAAGTGGTAGCCTCCATCATGAGTCAAAATGGCTACGCAACTACCCGGAATATTGATGAAGCAGATGTGGTTCTTATAAACACATGTTCAATTCGAGAAAACGCTGAA
The DNA here is from genome assembly GCA_964526595.1 of uncultured Akkermansia sp. Classification (GTDB taxonomy): domain Bacteria; phylum Bacteroidota; class Bacteroidia; order Flavobacteriales_D; family Crocinitomicaceae; genus M0103. The sequence goes on from CAZGJF010000022.1 coordinate 28,785, forward strand.
ATTCGTGTCAGGAATAGACTTACTGAATTCAAGTCCAAAAAAGAATCAAATCCACAGTTGGTTGTTGGGATTCTTGGCTGTATGGCCGAACGACTCAAAAAAAACTTGTTGGAAGAAGAAAAACTGGTTGATATCGTTGCGGGCCCCGATGCCTATCGAGATCTTCCAAATCTAGTTGAATCTGTTGGTACAGGACAGAAAGCTGTCAATGTTCTTCTATCGCGAGACGAGACATACGCGGACATTTCTCCGGTTCGATTAGATCATGGTGGAATCTCAGCTTTTGTAACCATCACACGTGGTTGTGACAACATGTGTTCCTTTTGCGTCGTTCCATTTACAAGGGGAAGAGAACGATCCAGAGATCCGGAAACCATTGTGAAGGAGTGTCGTGAACTGTTTGCTAATGGATATCGAGAAGTCACCTTATTGGGTCAAAATGTTGATAGTTATCGTTGGAATCTTACTGCCAAAGGTGTAATCAAAGATGATTCACAAGCTACAGTTAATTTTGCACAACTGATGGAAAAAGTAGCTCTTGTTTCACCTGATTTGCGCGTCCGATTTTCAACTTCTCATCCTAAAGACATGACTGATGAAGTGTTAAATATCATGGCAAAGTACGAAAATATTTGTCCATATATTCATTTGCCTGTTCAATCAGGAAGTACTGAGGTGTTGAGGCGAATGAATAGGGGGTACACTAGAGAATGGTACTTGAATCGTATAGAAGCCATCAAACGTATCGTTCCAGATTGTGCCATCTCCACTGACATTATTTCGGGGTTTTGTGGAGAAACAGAAGAAGAGCACATAGAAACACTAACACTGATGGATCAAGTAGTATATGATTATGCTTATATGTTTAAGTATTCAGAACGACCTAAAACATTGGCAGAGCGACGCTATAAAGATGATGTTCCAGAAGATGATAAAGGAAGAAGACTTACCGAAATCATTGAAAAACAGCAAAAACATTCTTTGATTAATAATCAAAAACAAATAGGATCTGTTGATAAAATTTTAGTTGAAGGATTTTCCAAGAGATCTGAGGATTTCTTATGTGGAAGAAATGGAAGAAATTCAATGGTTGTCTTTCCGAAGGGATCATTTTCTAAAGGTCAATATGTGATGGTAAGGATCACCGATTGTACATCCGCAACACTTATTGGAGAAGTCGTTGACGTATTGAATCCCTCAAATTAAGATTACTATGAATCTTCAACAAGTCAAACAGCGTTTTGGAATTATTGGAAACACCCCCTTGCTGAATCGGGCTTTAGAAGTGGCTATACAAGTTGCCCCAACCGACATTTCAGTACTTGTAACAGGAGAAAGTGGAACAGGAAAAGAGATAATTCCTCAGGTGATACACCATTTAAGTGCACGTAAACATGGTGAGTACATTGCTGTCAACTGTGGTGCAATTCCGGAAGGCACAATTGACTCTGAACTTTTCGGTCATGAAAAAGGTTCATTTACAGGGGCTCATGGTAGTCGCCAAGGTTATTTTGAGGTAGCTAATGGCGGGACTATTTTTTTAGATGAAGTAGCAGAACTTCCCATGCAAACGCAGGTACGACTTTTAAGAGTTTTAGAGAGTGGGGAGTTTATCCGAGTTGGATCTTCTAAAGTCATTAAAACCAATGTGAGAGTTGTGGCCGCAACAAATGAAAATATGCAAAGAGCCATTACATCTGGAAAATTTCGAGAAGATTTGTTTTATCGTTTAAGTACAGTTCCCATACCTCTTCCCCCACTACGTAACAGAAAAGAGGATATCCATCTTTTGTTTCGAAAGTTTGCCAGTGACTTTGCTGATAAATACCGGATGCCAGCTATTCGTTTGACAGAAGATGCCATTTCTTTGGTAACAAATTACAGTTGGCCAGGTAATATTCGTCAGCTTAAAAATATAGTGGAGCAAATATCCGTCATTGAAACAGATCGAGAACTTGACCAATTTACGTTAGCAGGCTACCTTCCCGGTGAAATGTCAACGACCCCCTCATTAATAGGAGAAAACGCTACAGACAGTTTTTCAGAGAGAGATATTATGTACAAGTTTTTGTTCGACATGAAAAAAGACTTGACAGATTTGAAAAAACTGGTTTTGGAAATCGCCACACAAGGGAGCGATGTTACTTTAAATACGGACCAAACGGCTATGATAAATCGCTTGTTCCAAGAAGTCAATCCTTCGATTAACTCGTCGTCCATCATGTTGCCTCCTGCAAATTCAGCTAATCAACGTATTCATTCGGATTCTACAGAATATGAAACACATGAAGAAGTGGAAGAATCACTTTCTTTGGGGGATAGAGAAAAAGAACTCATTAACAAAGCATTGGAAAAACACAGAGGAAAACGCAAGTATGCAGCAGCTGAATTAGGAATATCTGAGCGTACTTTATATCGTAAAATCAAAGAATACAATATTAATTTATGATTAGGCTTCTGCTTACAGTTTGCTTGTTAAGTACATTGAGCAGTTGCTGGCCTACAAGTGTTTCTTTCATTGATAATGGCTCAATGCCTCCTGAATGGAAAACATTTTATGTCAGAACACTTACCAATAAGGCAGCTAATGCCCCATTGAGCTATGCTGTAAATCTATCTGAAAAAATAAAGGATGGTATCCAAAATAATACGCGTTTGATGCTAATTTCTCAAGTTGAAAGTAGTGATGTTTTGATTGAAGGAGTTATTTCAGATTATTCTGTTAATCCGATCGCTGTGCAACCGGGAGATGTTTCATCAAAGAACCGTTTATCAATATCAGTTCAGTTTACTATTTTTGTTACAAAGCCCAAACAAGAAGAATTGAAAGTGAATAGTGTCCGATTTGTAGATTATGCCTCCGATCAGGACTTAGGAGTTTTGGAAGCAAATTTGTTGGAGGAAATCAATAAGCAAATCGTTCAGGATTTGGTAAATAAACTTCTGTCAAACTGGTAATGCTGAATCTAGAGGAAATAGCACAACGTATTGCTGACCCCACTGTTTGTAGGCCGGAGGACATGAATGATTTGCGAGAATTTGCGATAAAATATCCTTATGCTCAAATTTTTCCAATCCTATATTTGAAGGGGTTAGCCATGCATAATCATGTGAGTTTTGAAGATGAGTTGACAAATTATTCGTACCAAATTGCAGACAGAAAACAACTGTTTCAGCTCATTCATCAACACCAATCAGGTGGTGGTTTTGCCCAAAATCTTCCAAGAATTGAACCGGTTTCTTTGGAAGATATCGAAATTGTTAAACAATCAGAACCTCTTGAATCAAAAATTATTACCATCACAAACGAATCGGATGACTCAGCAATTAAGGGTGAAGAGCTATTGTCTGAAAAATTTGAAATTTCCGAGGAAGACTTAGAAGATGTAGCTATTCCTCTGAATATTAAAGGTTCAGAAAAGTTAGATGATAAGAATCAATTAGACACGATCCACATAGAAAACCTGAAGATTCAACAAGATGAAGAGATAGATGATTTTTCGAAAGAAATAATCATGAACACCATCGCTGCCAGTTATTCGCTTAGTGAGTTGAAACCAAGGGAATCAGATAAATCAAGTTCCGATATAGAAAAGCAGGAGGAACGTCCACATTTTATATTACCATCTCAAACCGAAAACCGTTCTTTTTCTGAATGGTTGAAATCGAATGTAAATATTGTTGCAGGACATTCATCGGATGACAAAAAATCATCAGATACGTTTGTAACTAATTTGACTGAGAATGATCCAGAATTTGCAGAGCGTGACAACAGAATAGAAGTTGAAAAGACAAAAAAGGAGTTTTTTTCGCCTGTCAAAAAAGCTAAGGAAAGCTTGGACTCAAATCAAATGCCTGTAAGTGAAACTTTGGCAAAAATATTTGTACTCCAAGGTAATTATCCGAAGGCAATTTTCGTTTTTGAGCAATTAATTTTGAAATTTCCCGAAAAAAAGCCTTTCTTTGTATCCCAAATTGAAGAACTGAATAAAAAAATAAACACAGTATAATGGACACCTTATTTTCAATCATCATTATTTTGGCAAGTATATTGCTCATTTTTGTAGTATATGTTCAAAACCCTAAAGGTGGTGGACTGAGCTCTGATTTTGGTGCAGCACAACAAATAGGTGGTGTTCAAAAAACCAACGATTTTATTGAAAAAGCAACTTGGTCATTGGCAGGAGTCATTATGCTGTTGAGTATCGTACTCACCTTGAGGTCTAAAACTCCTGAAGTAAAGAGCCCCAACCAAATGCAACAAAAAGAGCAAGGTCAACAACCGAAAGGTTCTCAATCTGCTCCTACCGGAAATCAGCAGAAGAGATAGTAGAAATACTATTCTTTTCATACTATTTCTTCATTCGCGGCAATGGTCTTGGCTTATTATTCAAAGAATCTTATCTTTTCTATAGCCATTTAAAAGATCTTAATGAAATATTTTCTTGCAGTTCAACGTAACTCGCTCAATGTGTTTTATCATTCCATTTTTTTGCCGTAAATTGCGTGATAATCAAAAAACTACATTGCAAAAAATGAACTACTTCAAACCCTCACTTATTTTCGCTACAGGGCTAAGTCTTTTAATGGTGTTCAATTCTCAATCTCAAAAATGGGTTGACCTCATGTTGGGTGAGTCTGATAATTTATACGAAATACAAAAATCTTTCAGCGATTATTGGTCAAATAGATCCTATCAAAAAGGAAATGGGTACAAACAATTCAAACGTTGGGAATATTATGCTGAACAACGAGTATATCCTACCGGTGATCTAAGGTTATTATCACAAACATACCCTAATTACCTCGAATGGTTGGAGACACAGCAATTAGCTGGTGTATCAACGCCCACATATCCCAGTTGGAGGTTGATAGGTCCAACCGGCAAACCATCGGGAGGAGGAGCAGGAAGGCTTAATTTTGTTCGATTTGATCCAACCAATTCGAATATCATTTATGTTGGAGCTCCCGATGGTGGACTTTGGAAATCAACGGATGGAGGAACTAACTGGTCAACTAATACGGATAAATTGACCGTTATTGGCATGTCTGACATAGTATTTGATCCTACCAATAATCAAACGATGTATGTTGCTACTGGAGATGGAGATGGTGGCGATTCTTACAGTGTGGGCGTCTTAAAATCTACAGATGGCGGCACTACATGGAATACAACGGGACTTAACTGGTCAGTTACGCAAACTCGAAGAATTAGTAAATTGTTAATTCATCCAACTAATCCGCAAATTATTATGGCATTTGGAACTTACGGAATCTATCGAACAGTAGATGCGGGAGTAACATGGACACTAGTTAATTCGACTTCATGTAAAGATGCGGAATTCAAGCCGGGAGATCCAAACACCGTTTATGCGGCAGGTGCAACCTTCAGAAAATCAACAGATGGAGGATTAACCTGGACAACAATTACGACCAACTTGACGGATATTGGCAGAATTGCAATTGGAGTAACACCAATTGCCCCCGATAATGTCTATTTGTTGGTGTCTAAATCCTCAAATAATTCATTCAATGCCTTGCTCCGCTCATCAAATAGTGGATCAACATTTGAAACTCGTTCTACTTCACCTAATTTAATGGGGTGGAGTGATGGAACAGATGCAACAGACACCGGTGGACAAGGTTGGTATGATTTGGCTATTGCTGTTTCCCCTCTGAATTCTGAAGAACTAATGGTTGGAGGTGTAAACCAATGGAAATCGTTAGATGGAGGAACAACTTGGACGTTAAACTCCCATTGGTATGGGGGATACTCTAAGCCATACGTTCATGCTGATGTTCATGATATCGTTTATCTTCCGGGATCGGGAACTACGATTTTTTCAGCAAATGATGGTGGAATATTTAAGACAAGTAATGGAGGAACAACCTGGACAGATATCAGCGGTAATTTATCCATAGCTCAGCAATATCGGTTGGGATTATCAACAACAAATGCAAATTTAATTATCACCGGTCATCAAGATAATGGAACAAACCGATACAATGGAACCGCTTGGACACAGATCTATGGTGGTGATGGGATGGATTGTTTTATTGACAGAACGAACAATAATGTCATGGTGGGTTCCTATGTGAATGGATATCACTATCGTTCAACAAATGGGGGATCAAGCTGGTCATCCATCAACACCAATTTGCCTTCTGGTTCCTGGCTAAGCGCCTTACATCAAGATCCAATTGATGCAAATACTTACTATGCAGGAGGTAGAACAGAATTATACAAATCTACTGCTTCAGGAACTAACTGGACTGTCTTAGGTACTCCAACCGGAACAGGAAATATCATAGAATTTGCTATTGCACCAAGTAATAATCAAGTAATTTATGCCTTGAAGTCAGGATCCAATGGAGTTTCTAAATCAGTTGATGGAGGATTAACTTTTACTACAATTACAAATGGATTACCAACTTCATCATATCCTACTTATATTACTGTTTCAAGTACAAACCCGAATGTTGCTTATCTGACTTACTCCGGTTTTTCTTCCAATAATAAAGTGTTTAAAACCACAGATGGGGGAAGCACATGGATTAACTTTGCTCCGACAGGATCTGGTTTACCCAATGTATCTGTAAATTGCATTGTTTATCAAAATGGAGTTTCTGATGATCCGGTATATATTGGTACAGATATCGGAGTTTTTTATAGGGATAACACTTTAGCTTCTTGGCTTGAATATTGTGTGAGTTTACCTAGATGTGCAATCTCTGATCTTGAGATTTTTTATCCAAGTGGAAAAATCCGAGCTGCTACATATGGCAGAGGAACTTGGGAAACAGATTTATATACTCCTACACCCACTCTCCCTGTTGCTGATTTTTCTTCAAATACAAGATCCATTTGTGCTGGAAACACTATTCAATTCACAGATAATTCATACGGAACACCAACACAATTTCAATGGGTTTTTCAGGGAGGAAGTCCTTCAACAAGTAATGATCAAAATCCAATTGTTAGCTACAATAACACCGGTATGTTCAGTGTTCAGCTGATTGTTTCAAACTCATTGGGTTCAGATACATTAATCCAAAACGCATACATACAAGTTTTATCAGGTCAGGGTCAAAATTTACCTTTTTTTGAAGGATTTACTTCTACAACTTTTCCTCCTTTAGGGTGGTCAATTATAAATCCTGATAGTAGTACAACATGGCAACGAAGTTCAACAGTTGGTAGAAATCCCACTTCAGGAAATGCTATGTTCTTTCCTAATTATTCTATAAATGACTCAGGAAATAAGGATGAGGTTCGTTTAAAAACACTTGATTTTACTGGATTTACTAATACCATTCTTACTTTTGATGTTGCCTATGCTCCGTATAGCGCCAGTTACAGTGATGGTCTTGAAATATTGATATCCAACAATTGTGGCCAATCGTTTACCTCACTATACAACAAAGTTGGAACCGTTCTGGCTACCGCACCTACCACTACTTCTCACTTTTCACCTACGAGTGCTCAATGGAGAACCGATACCATTAATCTGTCAGCATACGCCGGTTCTCAAACAGTGATACTTGCTTTCAGAAATCTTGCTGATTATGGAAATGATTTATTTATTGACAACATAAATGTCAGTGGTGTTTTAGTTGATCCATGTGCCGGAAGTAATACACCAGTTGCCAATGCGGGTCAAGATTTTACAAAAACGTGTACTTCGAATGTAGGTGGTGCTTCAATTGGAAGTACCACCGTTTCAGGTTATCAATACGCATGGACCCCATCAAGTGGATTAAGTTCTGCGAGTATATCGAATCCAACAGCCAATCCCACAGTGACAACAAGTTACACGCTGACGGTCACCAATACATCCAATGGCTGTCAGTCAACAGATCAAGTCCTCGTAACAGTTGATAATACCACACCAGTTGCCAATGCGGGTCAAGATTTTACAAAAACGTGTACTTCGAATGTAG
>CAZGJF010000022.1:36825-39234 GCA_964526595.1 uncultured Akkermansia sp.
ACACGCTGACGGTCACCAATACATCCAATGGCTGTCAGTCAACAGATCAAGTCCTTGTTTCTGTGAATCAAGTAGAAGCAGTTATTGGTAATATTATTGCTCCTACAGCTGTTTGTGAAGGAGATACTGTTGTACTTTCAATTTTGGGTTATAGTGCCACTTCATTGCAGTGGCAATCAGCTTCGTCAGCGTCAGGACCATTTACAAATATTCCAAATGCTACGGTATCAACATATACAATCGCTGGTATAGATAATCTTTCTGCAAATTTTTTCAGAGTTTTAGTTTCTAGTGGTGATTGTAGTATTGATATACCAACAGCCGTTCATACCGTGACTGTTAATGCTGTCCCAATTTCGGGTGTTGCCACAATGAATGATAGTGTTGGAATGATCGTTTGTAGCGGAACTGATAAGTCATTTAAAATAGCTGGTTATTTAGGAGATTTACAATGGCAGAAATATTCAGATGTGTCAGGTTGGAATGATATTTCTGGAGCTACTTCATCGATATACACTCAAAATGATGTTATTGAGTCAGCGTCATTCAGGGTAAAAGTTAGCAGCGGTACATGCCAACCAAAATTCTCAAATAGTATAGGAATAACTGCCCTTCCACCACCACAATCTGGATCAATTTCATCGCAATCATCTTCTCTTTGTTCCGGGAGCAGTGCGACAATGTTATTAAGTGATTATACGGGAATGATTCAGTGGCAAAAGAGTAACGATATTGGACTTTTAACTCCAACATGGACAGACGTTTCCGGTGCTAATACAGCGACCCTTTCAACAGGAAGTCTAACAGTTAATACGATATATCGAGCTATTTTGTCGAATGCATCATGCCCATCAGTAACATCATCAAGTTTTCTTATCACTGTATCACCTAAAGCTGTTGCAGGAACAATTTCATCAACTCAGTCAGCAATTTGTCAGGGATCTTCTGCAACATTGTCTGTTTCAGGATATACGGGAGATGGTTTCCAATGGCAATCTTCATCAAGTTCTTCAGGGACATTTAATGACATTACAGGAGCGACAGAGCCATCATACACAACCGAAAATTTAACCTCAACAAAGTACTACAGAGTGATAGTTACAAGTGGTGTCTGTTTGGCATCTGCAACACAAGCAATAGCGACAGTTATTACAGTAAGCCCAACAGCAGTAGCGGGAACAGCATCGGGCGTTTATGGAGCTTCAACGACCGGTTCCACATTGATTAACATCTGTTCAGGTGATGCAGGAAAAGTGTCATTGATCAACAGTTTAGGGAGTATTCAGTGGCAAAAATCAACAGATAGTATTTCTTGGATAACAATTACCGGTGCTTCAACAGCAAGCTATACCACTTCAGCAATGACTGTTACAACATGGTATCGTGCAAAGGTTACAAATGGTATTTGTACTCCAATTTATTCAAATGCTGTAAAATTCAATGTTACAATTCCGATATCGGGAATAATATCAGGTGTCAACAGCTTATGTGTTGGCAATAGTGGTTCCACATTGACTTTATCCGGGTCATTAGGAAACATAGCATGGCAAAAAGCAACCGTTACAAATGGTGTTACAGGAACCTTTTCAGCAGTTCCCCTACAGACGACTACTTCCCTTTCAACAGGGATTTTAACAGCCACAACAGCCTATAACGTAAAAATAAGCGTAGGATCTTGTTCTCTCACTTCATCAAATTACATTATCATAGTGAGTCCAGCTGTTGTAACAAAATCAATAACCGGAACGGCATCGGTATGTACAGGTACGAATACGGCAATGCTTACATTAGCATCAGGAACCGTCGGTACGATTCAGTGGCAAAAGTCAACAGACAACGTCAACTGGATGAATACTGGCAGTTCCATTGCACCAACCGCAGCGACGAATGCAGCGAACACGTTGACCCAAACGAACCTGACTCAAATTTCATGGTATCGAGTATTGCTTACGAGTGGAGTTTGTGCTTCTTCAAGTACAACAGCGTTCAAAGTAACTGTTAATGAACCATCAGTAGCAGGAACGATTGGTGGAATCAACGGGTTGTGCGTTCCAAATACCGGTTCCTCATTGACATTGACCGGCAATACCGGAACGATTGCCTGGTACAAGGCAACTGTAAGCGGAGGAGTAATCGGAACATTTTCAGTTGTAACAGGACAAACAGCAAACACACTATTAACAGGATCACTTAGCGCAGGTCAAGTCGCGTATAAAGCCATTGTGACGAGTGGAGCTTGTGCTTCTGTCAACACCTCTAATTTCGTAGTAACTACAAGTCCAATTATAGTGTCAAAATCAATAACCGGAACGGCATCGGTATGTACAGGTACGAATACGGCAACGCTGACATTGGCATCAGGAACCGTCGGTACGATTCAGTGGCAAAAGTCAACAGACAACGTCAACT
>CAZGJF010000023.1:0-13145 GCA_964526595.1 uncultured Akkermansia sp.
GATTGATTTACACATCATTACTTCAGAACCTCAGAAATATTTTGATTTATTGCTTGAGAATCCAGTTGAATACGTAACGTTTCAGTACGAGGATTTGAAATCGCCCTTGAATCTTCCAAAAGAAATAAAAGGAAAAAAAGGATTGGCAGTGATTACACCCACTTCCGTTGAAGTTTTTGACGAGTATGCTGATTTTGATTTTATTTTAATCATGGCAACGATTCCAGGACAAAGTGGAGGTGTTTTCGATAAGCAAAACTTCTCAAAAATCCGGCAATTTCGCAAGAAATACCCCGACAAATCAATTCACGTAGATGGTGGAGTTAATGGTGAAGTTTCCTTTATTTTGCGAAACATGGGGGTCAGTTCATCTGTTTCAGGTTCTTATTTATTCAATGCACCCAGTGTTGGTCACGCCTTAATGAATCTGACCAAACGAGAAATTGAGTCGCAATTCATGATTGCAGATTTCATGACACCCATTGAGGAATGCCCGATTGTCGAGTTGGATCACCTGTCCATGAAAAATGTACTCGAAACAATTGAATCAGGTAACCTTGGATTTTGCTTGGTAATTAATCAAGAACAACAATTATCAGGAATAATCGCCACAGCTGACATCCGAAAAGCATTATTGAAGCACATTGATGATTTTTCGAAAATGCATACCGGAGAATGGATTAATTCAAATCCTGTGGCCATCTACCAAGAAAATACTGTTATTGAATTACTGCAGAAAATCAAAAAATGTCCTTTTCCTGTTTCCTACTTACCGGTTATATCCAAGGACGGGAAGGCAAGCGGAATCGTTAATTTTACATACCTTATCAAAGGAGAAATATGATCATTCATCTTAAAAAATCAGTGGGTCATGATGAAGCAGCTAAGTTAGCTGAATCAATCAAAGCCTTTCACATTATTTCAAATGAAATCAATGTTTTAATTACCGGATCCGGAGTAAAAGAAGCACCAAAATCGATCGAAAATCAAATTGATAAATGTTGGATTTTTCCGAATGATTTACAATTAGCATCTAAAACCTACATCCCCAATAAAAGAACTATTAAATTCGGAAATATTTCGATCGGTGGAGATACTCATCATACGCTTTTAATTGGAGGACCCTGTTCCGTAGAATCTGAAGTTCAAATACGTGAATCGGCAAGTTTGCTTTCCAAATTGGGATTAACTACCTTAAGAGGAGGATGTTACAAGCCAAGAACAAGTCCTTACTCTTTTCAGGGATTAGGCTTAGAAGGATTAAAATTACTTGCTAAAATGCGTGATGAATTTGGTTTGAATGTTATAACCGAAGCCAGAGATGCAACACACATTGATGAAATCATTGAATATACAGATGTTATCCAAGTTGGCGCAAAAGCAATGTATGATCAGGGAATTTTAAGAGCTTGTTCGAAAACTAACAAACCTGTATTAATCAAACGGGGATTTGGAACTACTTTACAAGAATTTGTTCAGGCGGCTGAGTTTGTGTTGTCCGGTGGGAATGAAAATGTGATATTATGTGAGCGTGGTTTGCGGACATTTGAAACAGCAACTCGTTTTACGCTTGATTTATGTGGTGTAGCATGGTTGCAGGAAAATACAAATTTGCCAATTATTTTGGATCCTTCCCATGCGATGGGCTATGCATACGGCGTACCAAATCTGGCGAAAGCATGTGTTGCAATGGGTATTGATGGTTTATTGATTGAAGTACATCCCAACCCTAAAGTGGCAAAATCAGATGCTTCACAACAATTAGATCATCAGCAGTTTGAAGCGTTGTATAATTCGCTAAAGCCTGTTGCTGAAAGTGTAGGATATCAATTAATTTAACATGAATCTGGAACTGAATATCAAAGGGATTTGTTCAAAATTCGGAGTTGACTACAATCAGTTTTTAGATGACTTAGACGTTGAGCATGTTAATGAATTAACCATTTATGATCTCGAAGCAATTTGCGAAGAATATGAGGTTGATATGATGTCTTTGCTATTTAAACCACTTTTTAAACCGTCTCATTGGATTGAAAAATTAAAAAAAATCAAATTATTAGTTTTAGATGTTGATGGTGTAATGACTGACGGTGGAATGTACTACTCAGAAAGTGGCGACCAATTCAAAAAATACAATACCAAAGACGGAATGGCGATACAACAGTTAGTAAAAAATAATGTTCAAACAGCCATTATTTCATCAGGGTTCAAAGCTGAAATGGTTAAAGCCAGAGCTGAATTACTTGGAATTCAATATTGCTATGTTGGTCGAGAACCGAAAATAGATATACTGAAACAACATTGCGACACCTTAAACATTGGTTTGGAAAATGTTGCATTGATTGGCGATGATGTAAATGATCTTGAAATGATTCGTTCAATTGGTTTCTCCGCATGCCCCAAAGATGCTGTAAATAGTGTTAAAAGCAATGTTGATGTCGTTCTATCTTTGAAGGGAGGAGAGGGTTGTGTTCGTGAGTTTATCGATACATTTCTGTTGGAACACCCCATGAGTTAAAGCAATTTGTTATGAACAAAATTACCATTGGACTTATCAGGGAAGGTAAAGTGCCGCCCGATCACCGTGTAGCATTAACACCTAAACAGTGTAAAAGCCTGCAAACGATTTATCCATCAATTGAAATAATCGTTCAATCGAGTAAAATCAGAGCATACAAAGATGAAGAATATCTCGCTGAAGGGCTTATCGTTCAAGAGGATTTAAGTTCTTGTGACATTATTCTGGGCATAAAGGAGGTAAATGTGAATGACTTAATACCTCACAAGAAATACTTGTTTTTTTCACACACTCTAAAAAAGCAACCCTATAACAGAGAATTACTTCGTACAATTCTAGAAAAAAAAATACAATTAGTTGATTACGAAGCGCTCAAAAACAAGCAACATAAACGCATAATTGGATTTGGTCGTTATGCCGGTATTGTTGGTACATATCATGCATTTCGGACCTATGGTTTAAAATTTAATTTATTTGAATTAAAACCGGCGTATGAATATTCGGATCGTGACGAATTGGAACATGCATTAAAACAAATTGAGTTACCTTCAAACCTAAAAATAGTATTAACCGGTTATGGTCGCGTGGGACATGGAGCAAGAGAAGTTATCGACTTATTGCCTATCAAAGAAGTTACGCCTGAAGAATTTGTAGAAGAAACCTATGAAGAACCTGTTTTTACACAACTTGAAGCAGAAGATTATTACAGTAGAAAAGATGGAAAACCATTTGATAAGCAGGAATTTTATTCACAACCGGAAATATATCAATCTACTTTCAGTCGGTTTTTGAGCCATGCAGACATCTATATCCCTTGTCATTATTGGAGTAATAAATCTCCTGTGATCATCACAAAAGAGGATCTTAAAATGAGGAACTTGAGATTATCTGTCGTTGCAGATATTTCGTGTGATATAAATGGACCAATTGCTTGCACTATACGTCCATCCAAAATAGCGGATCCTATCTATGGTTACAATCCGATGACTGAGTCTGAGGATGATTTCAAAAAAGAGGGTGTAATCGCTGTAATGGCCGTTGATAATCTGCCATGCGAATTACCAAAAGACGCTTCAGAAGATTTTGGTAATGAATTAATCAGACACGTTTTCCCAGCTTTATTGATAGAGGATTCAGATAACATCATTGAAAATGCAAGTGAAACAACCTTAGATGGTCAATTAACAGAACAATTCAGTTATTTGACTGAGTACGTCAATGGAGAGAAATAAGAAATGACACAAAAAGGCAATAAACAAGTAATCAAAGGTTGGGTATTTTATGACTGGGCGAATTCCGTTTATCCACTCATTATAAGCTCTGCCATTTTTCCGATTATGTATGAGAAATTGACTAGCATTAAGGACCATCCTAACGGAAAAACTGTTTATGACACCATTTCTTTCATGGGATATCAGTTTAAAAACACTGAATTTTACGCATACTTAGTTTCTTTTTCATATGTTGTTGTTGCATTAATGACCCCGATTTTATCGGGCATGGCAGATTATTCCGGTCAAAAAAAGCGTTTTTTACAATTTTTCTGTTTTTTAGGTGCTATTTCCAGCAGCTTGTTATTCTTCTTTCATCCTGATAATGGTGGACAAGCTTACACGCCTTTTATCATCGGATGGACAATCATCCCACTTTTTTTTGCAAGCATCGGTTATTGGGGAAGTTTGGTGTATTACAATTCATACCTGCCTGAGATAGCTGAACCGGAAGACCATAATGCCATCAGTGCCCGAGGATTTTCCATGGGATATTTGGGTAGTTCAATTTTACTCATAGTGATACTCGTGTTAACACAATTCACTAAGTTGATACCCGACAGGTTCGCTTTTCCACTTGTTGGCTTATGGTGGGTCTCGTTTGCATTTTACTCATTCAGTAAATTACCCGGAATTACTAAAAAACACATCAGTCAAGGTCACGTACTCCAAAGTGGATTTGCGGAAATGAAAATGGTGTGGCAAGATATAAAAAAGCGTATCCAATTAAGAAGATATTTAGCCAGTTACTTCATGTTCAATATGGCTGTACAAACAGTTATGATCATGGCAACAGCTTTTGCGAACAAAGAAATAATCGGCATACAAACGACCGATTTGATAGTTAGTATTCTTTTAATTCAATTTCTGGGGATTTTAGGTTCTTACATATTTTCAAAACTAGCTTCTCGAATTGGCAACTTAAGAGGACTTACACTTGCCATTGGTGTTTGGATTTTATTGTGTTTGTTTGTTTATACTTTTGTTTACCAACCTTGGCATTTTTACATTGCTGCAGGAATTGTAGGTCTAGTTATGGGAGGCATTCAATCATTGGCACGTGCAACGTATTCCAAAATGTTACCGGAAACAGAAGATCATACATCTTATTTCAGTTTTTTTGATGTCAGTGAGAAAATTGGACTTGCACTGGGAACATTTTCATTTGGTCTGATTGAATCGTATGCTGACATCCGTACCTCTGTGCTGGCACTGGTTTTGTTTTTTATTGCGGGACTACTACTTTTATTAAGAGTACCCAAAATATAAACCTTGCAGGTAAATACAAATCTCTCTTTATTCTTTGTGGACATCACCCAACAGATCCAAGATCGTTTTGACCGGGCTAAACGTATTCAGTGGTACTTCCACAAAAATCGTATTCCAGTTTGCCATACTTCCGTTCCATAATCCCGGAAGTTCACGATATCTGATACGTTGCCCATGTTGCGTTTTATGAACAATGAAATACTTAGAGTCATCCGAAAACCTCGACAGATCAAAAGGTTCTCCATTCAACGAAATAGTTGATGCAGCAATCATAACCGGATTGAAATGAGTACTTTGCACAATTATTTTCAATTGGTCGGTCGCATTGGAAACCTGTGCTTTTTCTACAATCTGTTTAGTTATTTTCCCATTTTCTTTCACCCAAAAAGGCCCCCCGCCAGGTTGTCCTTCATTTTTCACCATGCCACAAATACGTGTTGGTCTGTTCAGCAATTCTTTTATTTCGTTCGAAGTCTGACAAAGATTTAATTCTGACTCAGAGTAAAGTTGGTATCTTTCATTTAAGCGTTTAAGCCCATCATGAGATGGATTTTGGTACAGCTTCAGCGCTTCATTCCTGAACTCAATTAATAGACCACCTAATTGCTGCCATGTTTTAATTGACTGATCAGCCTTGTTAAAATGCTGAACATTATCGATATTCTTAATGAAAACCAACTCGTGTGCTTCTTTGTTCAAGTTAGATAGCAATGCACCATGACCTGCGGGTCGGCGAATAATATCCTTAGAATTTGATAGTGCCAACTCTCCATTTTCATAAAAAGCATACGAATCTGTTTGATTATCTTGCTCTGAAAAAGAAACATCAACATCCATTCCTGTTAATCCTTCAATATGTTTTATTCCTTTAGTAACTTCCGTTTCATATTTGGACTGTATGGTAAAATGAAATGAGGTATCCCGTTTGCCCAATCTCAATCCTTGTAAAATTTGCTCTTGGAAGGGATTTAAAATAAAAGGATTCATACAATGAAAAGGAATTAATCCTTTAGGTAAATGACCAAAACCTAATCCTTCAGCATTCAACAAATAATTAATAAAATATTCGAGATCAATGGTTTGATTTACAACCGATTGTTGCATTTCAGATGAAATTAAACGAAAAAAAGCCAACTCATTGACTGCGTTTAAGAACAATTCAACCTGACTTCTATGATCACTATTGGAATTTTCGATAAATTCATAAAGAAACTGAAACATACGAGACCCAGATCCTGAAGCAGGAACAAAAAAATGAAGTCGTGAATTATTTTTATTAAATATTGCTCTGTATTTATGTTCATCTTCGGCATTTAATCGCAGAATCCCCTCTCCTATCCTACATGGTGCAACCAATTCCATTGAAGGATTATCAGAAAAAACGGATTTTCTTTGATGAGCGATTTCGTCATTTGAAAATGAGTTAGCCATTGCGATTGTTTTCGTTAATTTGTCGTATGAATATCGTCTTCGAATATATGAAATATCATTGGAATGCCCAAGGCAGACATGGATTGCATTCTCCATTTGTTTATGAGCTGGTCGATCGATGTTTTCAAGTACCTGTTGAAAAACATTTTTTAAAGGAACGTTATTCATTCTATCATAAACTTAAAGCAAACAAAAATGAAATAATTACAAACGATTTTGGGGTGGGATCACATAAAATGAAACACAAAAGAACAGTATCTGAACTATTCAAATACAACTCTTCCAAAGGAAAATATGCCAATCTGTTATATCAGATAAGTAACTACTACAGACCGAAAAAGATGTTAGAATTTGGCACATCGTTGGGTGTTGGAAGTATTCATCTCAGTAAAGGAAATCAAGAGGCACACATCACAACCATTGATGCTTGCACTGAAACTCAACGGCAGGCAATCAAACATTTTCAACAGTTGGATTGTCAGAATATTGATTGCATAAACAGCACGTTTACACATTTTTTAAGGAACAAAATTTCCGATACTTTTGATTTAATTTACATTGATGGTCATCATGATGGATCAGCTTTAGTTCAATATTTGTACGATTTAGATTCACATATTCACAACGAAACCATCATTTTATTGGATGACATTCGTTGGAGCGATTCCATGTATGATGCATGGAAAAAGATAATTTCAGACACTAAATTTCACTTGACCATTGACCTGTTTCGCATGGGAATGATCTTCAAGAGATCCCAGCAAGCTAAACAACATTTTGTTCTTCGGTATTGATTTAGTCCTAAACTCCTAAAAGAAGTACAAAAACAAAATCAAGACCTAACAAACACTTCGTGGATTCAATTCAACTCAGATGCAAATAAAAATTTATTGGGGGAAACCAAATTTGTTTTGACTGCATACATGACAATTCCTGCCGTATTCTTGACTCCCAATTTTGCCATGATATTTTTACGGTGCGTATTAATCGTATGATTACTCAAATATAGTTGCTCAGCAATTTGAGTATTTGTAAGTCCTTCGGCGATCAGTGTGATAATTTCATTTTCTCGCTCCGATATGGTAATGGGTTCACATGAAAACGATTCAAAATCAATATCATGAACATCAATATTGGCACGTTGAATAGTTTCAAGTATTTTTCCGCAAAAGAATTTATTACCTCTCCCCGTCTCTATGACAGCATTGATAATTTCGATTAAATCACAATCTTTCTTGACATAACTCATCACTCCTGTTCGTAAGGCTTTAACGAGTGTTTGAGCGGACTGATCGGATGTGATTGCTATAAACTTAACTGATTTTTTAAAAGAAAGGATTTTAGGAATAACGTTGATATCAAATCCCGAAGAGGTATAATCAATCAAAATAACGGGAGCATCAACTGAACTAAGCAAACGCAACAAAGCAATTTTATCTTTGGCTTCTCCTACGATTTCTACATCTTTTTGAGCATTCAAAATGGTACGTAAACCTAATCTTACCAAATCATTACTGTCAGCTAATATTACTTCCACCTTATTTAGAATAATTTTAAACAAAAGTAATAAGTTGTAAGAAAATAATGCAATTAAAAAATAAAATCTTTGTGTTAATATCGATCAAATTATGGTTTAATCGTTGAGAATTTTTGAAGAATTCAAGTGATTGATACAGCTATTTTATAATCAAACAGTTCTGATCTTTGCAAGATAGTGATCGTTGGATTCCATGATCCGCACAGCTTTCATTCCCACATTAGCTGCTGCTTTATACAAGTTATCAAAATCAACATAAAGCCAATCAAACCAATCACTTTTAGCTTTTTTATACATCATTTGAAATCGAAAATTACCATAATAATCTGAATTCAAATCCACCCATAGTGAGCCATCTTCGTCTTCATACAAGTATTTAATATCGGAAGAATCACATAAAATACAACCACCATCCCTCAATAAGGATTTAGCATGAAGCAAGGTTTTTTCGAGATTAGATAAGGTACCTGCAATACCTATACCATTCATCATCATCAAAATAGTATCAAATTGTTCGTGCTCTCCTTTAAGCTGATAGAAATCGACTTGCTCAGCCCTTAATCCTTTTGATTTCATGTAGTTGACAGCTCCTTCAGATAAGTCAATGGCTAAAACATCTAAACCACGCTTTTGTAATTCAAGCGAATGAACTCCAGCTGCAGCACCAACATCCAGCACCTTTCCCGTTGCTTGTTTAATGGCTTCTCTTTCAATATCAGGCATTTCATCAAAGGTTCTGAACAGAACTTCTGTAGGGATGATATCATCATCGCAGATATCGGAAATGACAACGATATCAGTTGGTTTTCCATTTTTGGAATATTCTAATATAGCAGAACCGATGGGATCATTTTGAAAATTGTTCATTCTTATTCGTAATCATCGAAATTAGCGTAATCTTCGTCTGATAAATCATCATCATAGTCATTGAAACCAAACTCGTCTTCCTCTTCATCAAATTCATCGTCTTCGACGGAACTGAACTCATCTCCGTTTTCACCGATCAATTTAGAATCTTCCGGTGGAGCCATCCCAACTGCGAGAACAACTTCTGGCTTATCCGGACCTATTTTTTCATAGCCGATGAGTTCAACCAGAAAAATCCACATCCTCAAAAAGTCGTAAACTAAAATAAACTTCTGATCAGGCTCATCAAGAAAATTTTTGATAATGGCAGACTTCATAACGATGGCAGGGGAATCAATGTCATCATCGTCATAGGTTAAATCCATTAAACTTATTTCGTGTCCTTTATCCCAATTGTCATTAGACACATAAAAACTGGCCATCTGATCTCCCTGAAATCCGAAAGATGAGATGATGGCGCGATAAAGTGATTCAAAATTGTCTGAATCATCGATTAAAATATCTCTAAAAACTTCGTTTTTGCTCTCAGAGTCTAAAAGCACTCTAAATTTGAGACCTGCCATACGATTGACTTTAGGTAAAGTTAACAATTAATTACTTAAGATTGGCTTAATGAAAACGGTTAATCCTAATTCATCACCCAATTGAAGCATGTATTCAATCGCCCTGTAAGGGTCATTCGGAATATCTCCTTCCAAAATTGCTTCTTTGATTTTCGCTTTGATAATTCCGATTTCAGCACATGGTGATAAATTAAATGTCTGCATGATTAGCTGACCGGTGACTGGTGGTTGAAAATTTCGAATGCGATCCTTTTCCTCAACCAACTTCAACTTTTCCATAACGATTTCAAAATTTTTGCGATATTTTTTGACTTTGAACTCATTTTTGGAGGTAATATCAGCATTACATAAAATCATCAAATCTTCAATATCATCACCCGCCTCATGCAATAATCTTCGAATGGCTGAATCTGTGACTGAACCTTTTACCAAGGAAATTGGACGCAAATGTAAACGAACCATTTTTTGAACAAATTTCATTTTTTGATCCAATGGCAATTTGAGACGCTTGAATATACGAGGTGTCATCTTTGCACCTAATTCCTCATGACCGTGAAAGGTCCATCCAATTTCAGGATGAAATTTTTTAGTCGGCGGTTTGGCAATATCATGAAAAATAGCAGCCCACCGCAACCAAAGATGATCGCTTTTTTGTGCAACATTATCCAACACCTCCAAGGTATGATAAAAATTATCTTTATGCGATTTCCCATCAACCATTTCAACTCCATGCAATTCAACCATTTCCGGAAAAAACTGGTGCAAGAGCTTTGTTGAAAAAAGCAGCTTGAATCCTCTGGAAGGTTCATTACTTAGAATCATTTTGTGACATTCGTCCATAATTCGTTCCATTGAAATGATTTCCAAGCGTTGGGCGTTTCTGTAAATTGCCTGTAAACTTTCCGCCTCAATTTTAAATCCTAATTGTGTTGCAAAACGAATGGCTCGGATCATTCGAAGTGGATCATCGCTGTAAGTGGTATCCGGATCAAGTGGTGTACGAATGATTCCTTTTTCCAAATCTTGCCTTCCATTAAAAGGATCAATCAATGAACCAAAATTGGATACATGTAAACTTAAAGCCAATGCATTGATTGTGAAATCACGTCTGTTTTGATCGTCAGTCAATGTTCCGTTTTCAACGATAGGTTTACGTGAATCAGCACGGTATGATTCTTTTCTGGCACCCACAAATTCTACGTCAAGATCTTTGTATCTGAAGTGAGCTGTACCAAAATTGGTAAACAAGGAAACCTTTTTGACTTTGAGTCTTTCAGCACATAATTTGGCTAATTCCAGCCCATTTCCAACAACCACAATGTCAATATCTTTAGATGGTCTTTCAAGCAATAAATCCCTCACAAATCCACCGATTACGTATGCTTCCAAACCTAGTTCAGTAACAATTTGGGATGCAACCTTGAATACCGGATGCTTTAAAAAATGCGCGTAATTAGAAATCATTGGGGCGCAAAGATAGTCAGAAAATAATTGTTCTTTGGGAATAATATCAGTTGTCAGACCCTGATCACCTTTACTGAACCATCCAATTCAATTTTGATAATTTGCGACGGTGTAGTCATTTTTTCGTTGGTTCGTTCTTGCAAAATTGCGTCTACACCTTGTTTGATAGTAGCTTCAATTTGGTCAAACCTAACAGGATTTGGTTTACCGGAAGTGTTGGCAGATGTGCTGACAAGGGGTTTTTTGAGCGAACGAATCAATTTTAAACATGTTGGGTCTTTGGTTATTCGAATTCCGACAGAGCCGTCTTCAGCAACGACAGAGGGAGCTATTCCTCGTACATCGGGATAAATGATGGTAAGTGGTCTGACAGCTAAATCAACAAGATCATAACACACAGCATGAAAATCAGGAACATACTTTTCAAGCATATTAAAACTATCAACCAGTAAAATAAAACTTTTGTCTGTGGGACGATTTTTCAATACATTGATACGTTGACAAGCTTCTTCGTTGGTAGCATCGCATCCGATTCCCCAGATTGTATCAGTTGGATAAAGTATAATCCCTCCTTGTTGCAATACTTCGATTGTTTGTGTGATATTCATTCCGTTTCATGTTGAGTTGATTGATAACAGCATCAAAGTTCCTACAAAATTAAGGTGAATTTAACTTACTTTGTAGATTGATTCAGCTAATAAAAAAGGTTGAGCTACACCCAACCTTTTCTCTCTAAATCCCTAAAGTTCACTATTTTTATTGCAATACCAATTTGCGAATTGTAAGTGTATTGTTTTGTGGATCAATTAAATGAATGTAATAAAGCCCGTTTCCTGTCCACGAACTTAAATCCAGGTAAAACTGTGCTTGGTTGATGGCACTTTGAAACACTTGTTGCCCTGCATTGTTTGTGATTTTGATGCTGTAACCTGCCATTGCTGAGAAATTTCCATTGTCAATGGTGATGTGGTCATTGGCGGGGTTTGGATAAATTAAGATGGTATTTTCAGTATTAGAAGCCGGCAACCCTAATGTGGTATTTATGATGAGCGTATCGGTAACAGTAGTTAATAAGGTATCATAAACAGTCGTGTAGTTGGTATCGTATATTGTTATGTTCGTTGTGAGCGTATCATAAATAGTCGTTTGAATGGTATCGTACACTGTTATGTTTGTAGTAAGTGTATCGTAGATTGTCACATTCGTTGTGAGTGTGTCATAAATAGTTGTGTAATTGGTGTCGTAAATTGTTACGTTCGTTGTGAGCGTGTCATAAATAGTTGTGTAATTGGTGTCGTAGATTGTGATGTTTGTAGTGAGGGTGTCATAGAAAGTCTCATTTATTGTGATGGTATCATACACTGTAAAATTTGATGTGATTGTATCATATACAATTTGATAACAATAACTTTCATTAAAAAGTGAACTGATCTCATTTTGATTAAGAACTCTATTGTATATTCTAATATCGTCTATTTTTCCATTGTGAAAGTTCGTTTTTGTAGCTTGTGTACCAAAAACAATAGAATCAAAAGTTGTATTCCATGAAGAAAAATTACCTGAGCCAAACAAAGAATCATTGATGTATAGCATTGCATTTGTTCCATCGAACGTAGCAATAATATTGTACCATTTCTGTAAATCATAACTGAATGGTATGTCAAGATCATTATTGAATCCAGCATATTTTATGAAAGGAACATTTGATGGACTCGTAAAAAACAAAATTTCATTATCGGAATTTGTTGAAGGTGAACCATATGCAATTAACGGATGACCATCGTTACCGCTTCCACCAGGAATACCATAAGAATCATTAGTTACCCATAATGAAATTGTTCTTAGAGAATTTCCCATCGGTAAGTTATTGCTATTAGCAATAATATAACTGATAGTATTATTATCATTACCAACAAATTGGTATGCAGAATTGATATTCCCAAACCTATCCGTTGTCAATGTCGCGCCATTTACTGTCCCATTATTACCATTTCCACTTTCATCATTGGCATTTCCATTGAAGGGCCACCATCCAACCAATCCATTGGTGGGTACATAATTTGGCACTTGTGCCATTGTTGCAGTTGTCAAACCTAGCGTTGCTACTGCAGTTAAAAGTAAACTTTTTGTTCTCATTGTTTAAAGTATAGTTGCTGCTTCGCCCCTCAGTAGCGTTTATAAAAAAAATCAGCGTGGGACAGTTGCCGTGACTCGTATCTGAGGGA
>CAZGJF010000023.1:13155-39082 GCA_964526595.1 uncultured Akkermansia sp.
AGGCTGTAAACATAACTTTTTTCATTTTTTAAAGTTTTAGTTTCACTCGCCCCGCAGTGAGATTATACACAATAAAAAAAGCGTGGGACAGTTGCCTTAGCTTGCATCTGAGGGAGTCGAAGCCCTTTGCACAAAGTAAAGCAACGCCCACGCCTTGACGTGAGCGTTTCGCCTTATTCCCTGTGCAATTGAATTTTCGACTTTTCAGATACAGGAATTAGCAAACGCTAATATGTTTATTCAGCCATTAAGACTGCTTTTTTTAATTCATGTGTTTTATTTTACAAGTGTAAAAATATGCCTTTTTTTATTCATGCTCAATTAATTTAGTGAATTACTGAAAATTAATTCCTTATTTCAGTAAATCCGGTCTACGTTCACGTGTTCGCTTTAATGCTTCTTCTTCTCTCCAGTGTTCAATTTTTCCAAAATCGCCGGAAAGTAATATTTCAGGGACTTTCCATCCGTTGTATTCCGGAGGTCGCGTGTAAACAGGTGGAGAAAGTAAGTTGTCCTGAAAACTGTCTGTTAAGGCAGATGTTTCATCATTCAACACACCGGGAATCAGGCGTACAATGGCATCCACAACGACCGCTGCTGCCAGTTCACCTCCCGAAAGCACATACGACCCAATGGAAATTTCTTTGGTGATGTAATGTTCGCGAATGCGTTCGTCCACTCCTTTGTAATGTCCACACAAAATCATCAGATTTTTTTTGATAGACAATTGATTACATGTTCCCTGATCGAATAATTCACCATCGGGTGTCATGTAAATGATTTCGTCATAGGAACGTTCACCTTGTAGTTTCTCAATCAATGTTGCGATTGGTTCGATGGATAGTACCATTCCTGCCCCACCACCGTATTGATAATCATCTACATTCTTGTGTTTGCTTGTCGAATAATCTCGGATATTGTGCACAATGATTTCAACATGCCCTTTGTCTTTTGCACGTTGCATGATGGACGCAGAAAACGGACTTTCCAATAATTGAGGTAAAACTGTCAGGATATCAATTCGCATGTCGTAAAGATCTTTAAATCAATTATCTTATAGCTTTTCGAGTAATTATAACATGAAACTGAATAAAAGACAATTATTTGTTTCAACATTTAAAGTCGCACAAGTCATGTGTAAATAAGGTCATTTTCCTCATGATCACGTTTGAAAAACCCCCACATTAAACGAAGATTCAGCTTTCTTGTGATTCGCCATATTTATTCCAAGGGAAATGACATTTCGAGTTTGAGCAGGATCAATGATTGCATCCACCCAAAGTCGACCTGCTGCATAATAGGGAGATATTTGTTGGTCGTATCTTTTTTTAATTTGATCAAACAATTCCTTTTCTCGATCCGTTGTAATCTCTTCACCTTTCGCTTTAAGCGAGGCGACTTCAATTTGTAATAAAACTTTAGCGGCCGAAGCCCCACTCATTACTGCAATCTCAGCCGTCGGCCAGGCGACAATCAAACGAGGATCGTATGCTTTTCCACACATGGCATAATTTCCGGCACCGTATGAATTACCAATGATAACAGTAAATTTTGGAACCACAGAGTTAGACATTGCATTGACCATTTTGGCTCCATCCTTAATGATACCTCCATGCTCACTTTTTGAACCAACCATAAATCCTGTCACATCTTGTAAGAATACTAACGGAATATTTTTTTGATTACAATTCATTATAAATCGGGCTGCTTTATCTGCGGAGTCAGAATAAATAACTCCTCCAAATTGCATTTCACCTTTTGCATTTTTGACTACTTCCCGTTGATTGGCAACGATGCCAACACTCCAACCGTCAATGCGTGCATACGCACAAACAATGGATTTACCATAATTGGCTTTGTACTCCGTAAAATCTGAATCATCAACCAAACAACGAATTAATTCTTTGGTATTATAAGGTTTAGAACGATCTTGCGGAACTATTCCGTAAACAGACTTGAGATCCTTTTGTGGTAATTTAGATTCTTTACGATCAAAACCGGCGTCATCAGCTTTACCAATTTTATCAATAATATCACGTATTGTTTTAAGGCATTCGTAATCGTCCTCAGATTTATAGTCACAAATTCCTGATATTTCAGTTTGAGTAGTTGCGCCACCCAATGTTTCATTATTAATGCTTTCTCCTATTGCTGCTTTCACCAAGTATGAGCCAGCCAAAAAAATGGAACCGGTTTTGTTTACAATCAATGATTCGTCAGACATAATTGGCAAATAGGCTCCTCCGGCTACACAACTACCCATTACAGCTGCAATTTGTACAATTCCTTTGGAGCTCATGATGGCATTATTTCGAAAAATACGTCCAAAATGTTCTTTGTCCGGAAATATTTCATCTTGCATGGGCAAATAAACGCCTGCAGAATCTACCAAATAGATGATGGGTAAATGATTTTCTATGGATATTTCTTGAGCTCTCAGGTTCTTTTTTCCGGTAATCGGAAACCAAGCACCTGCCTTAACTGTGGCATCATTTGCAACAACAATGCACTGTTTTCTGCAGATGTATCCGATCATTACCACTACTCCACCCGATGGGCATCCGCCATGGTCTTCATACATTTCATAACCGGCCAAAGCTCCGACTTCAAAACGTTCACTTTGGGGATCCAATAATAAATCAATGCGTTCTCTGGCTGTCAGCTTTCCTGACTCATGTAATTTTTCAATTCGCTTTTTACCACCTCCTAAATATATTTTAGCCAGTTCACGTTCCAACGCTGAAATTTTCAGCCTCATTTGATCGTCGTTCAAATTAAATTCAAGTTCACTTTCGGAAATGCCCATGTATGTAATGATGTGTTATATAGAATGTTCAATCAAAATGAATAGTCATTCTGTGTTGAATAAATTAGTTAGAACTAAAACTTCCGAATTGCACGAACATAGCCAAAGTATGATTTGTTATCAACACCTGCGAATCCGACATCAAAATTGATCGAAATGGCCTCCGTTGAACTTTCTTGGGTTGAAGACCAATAAAAATCAGGTGTAAAATTTCCTATGTTTTCTGCATGGAGATTTACATATAACAACTTCAACTCATCAAATGAAGGCAAATACCAATCATCAATACCATTTACAGTGTAATTGTAACACAATTTTGCCGCAGAATTTTCATTACAATTTTTAAGAATATACAAGGTGTTTAACAAACCAAATCCAATGTTTGACTCTAAGCTGTCAAGGGATGTTTTCTCACAGCCCCAAGCAATACCATTGCTTTGATCTTCGGGAGCTGCTTCCAGGTATCTCCATCCATTCGAGTAAGTACCGTTATCATAAAATACAATTCCTCCCGAAGGTCCGTTTTGACCAACTTGAAGTGTTGTAAAAGTTACCTCTTTGCCATAAGACGTTACATTGTGATCCGTAGTCGCATACGTTCTGACATAATAGGTTGTATTCGCTTTAAGCATATTGCCTTGTTCAATATCAAATGGAGTGTATGCGCTATAATTTCCAACTTTACCAAATCCCTCAACTACTTTTGAATCATTTATTGTAGGCTCTGGTTTGGTCGAATAAACAAACCCACGTTCCATCACATTTTCTCCTTTTAAACTAATCAGCTTACCACTGAATTTAGCACTATTACTCGTAATAGCTGATACCGAATTAGTTAGTAGAGGTATTAAGAACATTTCATTGGTATCTAAATCAGATGTTTTGGAATCGATGTAATTCATGTAGGATAAAATGTCATCCATTGTCATGTCTTTCTTAGATGCGACGACAGTAGAGTTAGCATTTCCATTTTCAAATAGTTCGATTTGCTTAAGGAAATTGGAGTCGATTGCTGTGACATAAATATCCATTTTACCATAACCTCCATACCTATTTGAGCAGATATACACTTTTTCCTCATCTCTGGACGGAAACGGACTTAAAAACATTTCATCTGAGGTTGTGTTGAATGGAGCCCCAATATTATAAGATTCACCCCAGGTACCGTCGTCCTTAAACACTGAAACAAAAATATCAAAGCCCCCCATGCTTTTTGCACCATTGGAAGCAAAATACAATGCTTCATCATTAAAGTTTAAGCTTGGAGAATCCTCATCATATGGTGTGTTAATTTTATCACCAAGATTGATGGGTTTAGACCATAATCCATTTTCATTCTTAACCATATAAATATCTGTTCCCCCAAAACCACCAGGTCTGTCTGAAACAAAATATCCCGTGTTGCCATCCTTTGTAAACACTATACCAGACTCATAAAAATTTGTATTGACATTAGGATTTGAAAGTAATCTGATATCAAAATATTCGCCATTGATATTGTAATCATTGTAATAAATATCAGTCGTGTTGATCGAATCGGAACTAAAATATAACAATCTGTTTTCGTTATTCAAAGATGCAACCCCTTCATCATTGTATTCAGTACAAAAATCAAGTCTTTTGGGTTCTGTCCAAATGGTATCGCTCTCTTTATCTGTTGAATACACGTCTTCATTGTATCTTTTGATAACGAACTCTCTTTGTTTAAGTGTAGAATCTACAACCCATGGGCGTTTTGAATTGAAGAACAATTTATTCAAATCATAGTTTAATATCGGTGCATATTCGGAGTATTCGGTATTTATCTTAGGTCCCAAGTTTTCAACTTTGGTTTTAACCGGATTTTTGAGAATGTTAAGAGCATTGTTGCACTGCAATAAATAGAATTCAGTTTGCTTAAAAAGCGGAGATTTGTACTTAGCCATCCCCAAATACTTTCTGTAATATTCCATTGCTAAATCTATATTTTGATCAAGGTGATAGCACCTGGCGATGTAAAAAATAGCATCAATTGGTGCACAGCGTTCTTTGGCGCTGAACTCATCGTATTTCAATTTGGTATTAAAAACAGCCAATTTAAAATAGGGCAAAGCTCTTTTAAAATCATTGTTTATTTTGAGGTGTAACAGACCTTTTCGATAATTGTAATTGGCACTACCCGGATTTAAAACCAACAATTTTTCTACCAACTTATTGGCACTAAAATAATCGCCGTATCGAATTAAATTGGTACTAACTTTTATTAGCTTTTTCTCAGATCCTTTCTCAAGTATTTTGACCAATTTCCTATCTGACATCTGCGAAGAAGCCAAGAATGGTAAAAATAACAATAACAAAAATACAGATCTACGCATTTTAAATTAAGTAAATTGGTTATTCATAACTAATTGCCACCAAAGATAAAAAAGTCTGATTTAAAAAAGTAATAAATTTAATTTAAAAGGGTAAATCATCATTTTCATGATCGCCTTCTATCGCTTTGTTCCCTCCGACTTCAAGCATGTCAATATTCATAGCAGACGGGCCATTCGGCGGAATACCTTGCGAAGGTTGATTTCCTACTCTGTCAATCCTCCAAGCTTCTAATGTGTTGAAATACCGGATTTCCCCTTGCGGACTAGTCCATTCCCTACCCCTCAAGTTGAATGATACTTCAATTTGATCATTAATCTGAAAAGAATCCAACAAATTACATTTATCCTGAGTAGCCTGAAAAAGAATATCTTGAGGATACATGTTTGCGTTATCGGTTACTACAAATTCTCGCTTTGAAAAGCGTTCTGAAACTTGAACGGTATCGTTTAAAACTTTAAGGGTACCTGTAAACTTGAACATAATGGTTATATTTTAGAAATTATACTACGTTTAACTTATCCGTTGTTGAAACTCAAAAGGGTTTTCCAGGCATCTTCCAGGCGATTCTCAGATAATAATTTTTGAGCATGTTTATGTAATTCGTACTCTAAATCAGCAGGATCATCCTCTAAAGATACAAATAATTCATTTAACTCAATTAATTTGTACTCATTTACACTTGTTTCGTCAGGAATTACCTCAATACCCGCCAATTGACCCAACTCATTATGAGTCAGAACTGTACTGTTTTTTATATCTTCAGGAAGTTGATCAAAGCCAATGCCACAGGTTGTAATGGGTTTAGTTAACTTAAACATCGAATTAACGTCAGTTCTACAATACCAATCCCCTCCCATTCGGGCCACTAAATCAATTTTCTCCTGATCAATTAAGTTAGTTTCATCCAGAATGGACTCATCTATATGAATGAACAAGACTTCGCATATTATCAGATTACCCGCGGCCCCTTCACTACCTAACTCTATGACTTCATTCACTTTACACTCAAATTGTACCGGAGATTCAGCTACCCGCATTGGTTTAACCTTTACAGAAGGTAATGGTTGAAAGCCCGATTTTACAAACTCATCAACTTCAGGTGGATACGGTGAGCTGGCTAAACTCATTTGATGTACCATACTGAAATTAACTACATTAATAACGACCTCGGGAACTTTTTTGACGTTATGGTATGTGTCTTTGTTCGTATTCGTTCTTCCTGATCTGGCAGGAGAAAAAATTAAGATGGGTGGATTGGCACTGAAAACATTGAAAAAGCTGAATGGTGCCAAATTATTATTACCATTTTCATCTATAGTTGATGCAAAAGCGATGGGTCTTGGACCAATACTTCCCAATAAATACTGATGAAGTTTAGGAATCGATAATGTTTTAGGGTCAATTGATAACATGATGATTTAATCTATTACAAAATTAGCTTGAATATTCATTCATTAAACGAAATGATAACATCAAAAATTCATGTGGCGTTCCTTTTTATCCGGATAAATATCTGCGATTGTAATTAGAATAGCCGTTTCCTCAACACTTCCAAACTCTTCATTTACTGCTGTCCCGAAGGTTTTCATCGAGGGTGATAAATTCATGTAGATATTGACTAAAGGGGGGATAAATTCGCCATGTTCCCGAACCACACTGTTCAATACTTTAAAGCCATCCTTGAAAGACAAGTCTTTCAATTGTTCTTCAACGTATAGCCTATTGTAATTCTGAACAAGAGGGCGAATCGGTGTCACTAAATGTTCATTATCCGGAAAATAATGATGCATAAAATGCAACAAAAAATCACGACTCGTGGTGTGATAATTGGGATACATAGTTACTTTACCAAAAAAATAGGCTATTTCAGGATTTAAGACAATCAAGGCACCTAAACCATCCCAAATATTATCCAACGCGAAAAGCCCTTTACGTGGATTCACACTGGATTGATAATTAGGCTGAATCCAACTTCTGCCCAATTCAATAGTATATGGAAGATAAGCCTCTACAAAGCGATCGGAAAAATGAAAATAATGTTTTGTGGATAATTTAATTTCTCCTGTTTCAGGTATCATAGCGTCCTTACACTTAATAAATCGATATCCCCCAATAATTTCCTGATCCTCAGGAGACCATACAATCAACTGTTGATAACACACCTCATTCGTATCGAACTCATCTAAATCAATGGATAAACCAGTGCCCCCACCCGAACTTCGAAATGTCAACTCACGCAAACGACCAATTTCCAAAAGCACATTTGGTGCATTGTGTCGATTGACACAATAAATCTCGTTTTCTCCTTTTCTTGTTTGCCTTACGAATCGTTCTAAAGTCAATTCTGACATTAATAATTCTTTTGCAACAGGATCTATGATTTGCTCCATACTGATATTATTTTTTTGAAGATAAGCTGTATAGATGGTTTTTGATTTTTTGCGCTATTTGAAAATCTGAATCTTTCGTTTCGAGGTCTTTGTATTCAATAGCTTTTCCAACCGTAAATGAAATTGTCTTACCATGTTGTTTAAACATTTCATCAGCAAGATATAACATTTCGATATTCGTTTTTATCCCAATAAACCGTCTAAAATTAGACAATCTGTAGAAAAATGAGGAAAGCCCCCCATCAATGTGAACAGGAATGATTGACTGATTGAATTTTCGGGCATAACTGACAAATGTTTTCTTCCATTCAAGATCTTGAATAAGCCCGTGTTGCTTTCGACTCACTAAGCCGGCAGGAAAAATGCAAAGAGCCTCATCAGATTCAAAGGCATCATGGATTTTCTGACGCGTAGAACTTTCATTTTTTCCGTGTTTATTTATCCCAACAAATAAATCACGAATGTTAGTTAAATTCATCAATAAATCATTGACAATGAATTTCAAATCTTGACGTTGAGTTCTCAACGCTGTAACAAAAGCCATGGCATCCATCCCTCCCAAAGGATGATTCAAAACAATGATTACAGGACCTGACTTTGGAATCTGATCTATACCTGAAATTTGAACATGAATACCCAAATACTCTACTAGCGCTTCGCAAAAATCAACATTATGCTTTTCCCTATTCGTTTCTAAAAATAAATTGATTTCGTCCTGATGAAGAATTTTTTTAAGGTAGTTTATCACAAATCTCGGCAATAATTTTGCCAATTTCGGATTTTTGCTTTCAATTAAACGCTTTACATCTATAGATGTGAACTCTCTCATGATCAAAGCAAAAATACAATAATACATATCGAAGCGTGAGAATTAAATGATTGACTTATTCACAATATGGTTTTGAATTCGGGGTTATTTTATTTTACTTTAAATGTAATTTGTATGAAGTTTGATTAGTTTTGTATGAATTTTCAGCTGTGAAAAGTATGATAAAATTATCGGATCGATTGAACGCGATGGAGGAGTCTGCAACACTGGCCATGTCTCGTAAAAGCCGTGAACTCAAGGCAGCAGGAAAAGACATCATTTCTTTGAGTTTAGGAGAACCTGATTTTCATACGCCCCAATTCATCAAAGATGCTGCACTGAAGGCGATGAACAATAACTTCACTACCTACACCCCCGTACAAGGCTATGATGACTTGAGAGAAAGCATTTCCAAAAAATTCATGCGAGATAACGGCTTGGAATATACGAAAGATCAAATTGTAGTTTCAACCGGTGCTAAACAATCAATTGCGAATGTTGTACTAAGTCTGGTTGGTCCCGGTGATGAAGTCATAATTCCTGCACCTTATTGGGTTTCGTATGTCGAGATCGTTAAGATGGCAGAGGGCAGACCGGTCATAATTAAATCCCGGATAGACAAAGATTTCAAAATCAGCGGAAAGGAACTTGAGGCATACATTACTCCTCAAACTAAATTGATGATTTTTTCGACTCCATGTAATCCCACAGGGTCAGTTTACACGAAAGAAGAACTTAAAGATTTGGCTGAAGTGATCAAAAAATATCCGAATTTAGTTGTCATTTCAGATGAAATTTATGAGCATATTAACTTTGTCGGAAACCATGAAAGCTTAGCTCAATTTCCTGAAGTTTATGAACAGGTTGTGACTGTCAATGGTGTTTCAAAAGCTTGGGCAATGACAGGTTGGAGACTTGGCTATATTGGAGCCCCGAAAGTAATCGCTGATGCATGCACCAAAATACAAGGACAGTTTACCTCTGGAACATGTTCAATAACACAAAAAGCAGCGATTGCAGCATTGGAAGCTGATCCAACGGTGCTGAATGACATGGTAAACGCATTTGAAAGCAGAAGAATGCTTGTTTTAGATGCCTTAAGTACTATAAACGGAGTAAAAACCAATAACCCCGGTGGTGCTTTTTATGTTTTTCCGGATATTTCCTCCTTTTTTGGTAAATGTTACAAGGATTACACCATTCAATCGGCTGATGATTTGTGTATGTACCTACTTTCTGAAGCATTGGTAGCACTGGTAACAGGAGATGCGTTTGGCGATCCTAATTGTATTCGGATATCCTATGCTGCTTCAGAAGAAACACTCACTGAAGCCATGCATCGCATCAAAAAAGCTCTGGAAAAATTGAATGAATGAATTTCAAAGAAGTATTTGACCAATTTATTGACAAGAAAATTCTTGTAATCGGGGATGTAATGATTGATTCCTACGTGATGGGGAGTGTCAATCGACTAAGTCCGGAGGCTCCTGTACCCGTTGTAGCTTTAGAAAAAGAAGAAGATCGTCTGGGAGGTGCTGCCAATGTAGCTGTTAATTTATCCGCATTGGGAGCGAAACCAATAGTTTGTTCGGTCATAGGTAATGATCATTTTGGTCGAAACTTAAAACAATTACTGCATGACTCTGAAATCTCATCTGATGGGTTAATTTTCAGTGAAAACCGAAAAACAACAGTAAAAACACGGATAATTGGTAATCATCAACAATTATTACGCATTGATCATGAACAAGTTGATCCAATTGACAATCATGAAGAGAAGCAACTGATTGATAAAGTACATGAATTACTGAAAACAGGAGTCGATGCTATTATTTTTGAGGATTACAACAAAGGAGTTTTAACTTCCGTTTGTATTCGAGAAATTATCGCATTAGCCAATAATTTCAAGGTATATACTGCTGTAGATCCCAAAAAACAGCATTTTTTGGAATACAAAAATGTGACTCTTTTCAAACCGAATTTAAAAGAACTGAAAGAAGGATTGGGGATTGATTTTATATGGGATGCTGATTTGAAACATTTGGAATTAGCTATTGAAAAAATGGAAAATAATCTGAATAATCAAATTTCATTTGTAACACTGTCAGAAGAAGGCGTCTTCATCAAGAATAAGAAGGACAAACATTACGCCAAAGCCCACATTAGGACAATAGCAGATGTAAGCGGGGCCGGTGATACTGTTATTTCTGTCGCCACTTTATGTCTTTCAATCGGATTACCAATTCAACTGATTGCTGAAATTGCAAACATTGCCGGCGGATTAGTTTGTGAAAAAAGTGGAGTGGTGTCTATCGACAGAATTCAATTATTGAGCGAAACTGAAAAACTACTTTCTAATAAGCGACTCGAAGAATAAAATTAAATCTTTAATTTGACATAAAATAGATTGGAATAGTTGTGGTTAAATGAATTAATCCAAAGGAAAACCTTTTACCTATTTTCTCATGCAGTAAAATTGGTTTTTTAATACAAGTAAGCCTTTTTATAATTTCTAAATATCCTTGTGCTTCAATTTTAATTTACTTAAAGAAAATTGATTTTGAAGTATCTTAAGCTGCTTAGATGGTTGAAAAAAAAGAGTTTTGGACTTAAAAAGATGGCATCGAAATAACTGAAATTCTAACCATTATTGGCTAACTAAACAAATTGAATTATCCTTTATTATGATTTGTTTCATTTTGTAGAGTTTTCCGATAGCTTGTTTGAATGTTTTTTTACTCATACCAACTTTCTCTCTTATCTCATCAGGATCACTTTGGTCACACAAGTATAAAACACCTTCTTCATGAAGGATTTTTAAAATCACAGCTGAGGCATCCTCATATTTTTGATGTCCTGCTTTTTCAAGGCGAATATCCAATTTACCATCTTCGCGAATATGGTGGACGTAACCCTTCATCTGCTTTCCGGAAATTAAATTTTTACTAATATTATTTCTAAAAATCAACCCTTGATACTTGTTGTTAACAATGACCTTAACACCAAGTTCAGTTGTTTGCCAAATCAATAAGTCAACTTCGTTATCAAGCAAAGAGGTATCAGAACATTTTTCAATAAAACGATTCACCTTCATCGATGCATAAAGTCGATCTGTTGCTTCATCAAGTCGAAGCGTTACCAAATACTTTTTTTTCTCTTCTATTTTAACAGTTTGCTCTTTAAAAGGCACAAGAAGGTGTTTTTCAAGACCCCAATCCATAAAAGCTCCAAAAGCATTGATTTCAATAGCTCTCAAAAACGCAAAGCCATTTAAGGTAATTAGCGGATGTTCGGTAGTGGCAACTATGCGATCTTCTGAGTCTCTATAAACAAAAACTGAAATTTGTTCATCAACCTGCAAATCATTAGTCAGGTATTTACCGGGTAAGAGGATATCATTTCCTTCAGCATCGCTTAAGTATGCTCCCGGAGCTGTAAATCGTTGAATGGTTAATAAGTTGTATTGTCCAATATTCATCTGCTAAAAATAGAGTGCAGATGCTAACTTTGAATTTAGAACCATACACGGAAGAAATTGATTGTTTGAGATCAAATCCTGTGCAAAGTTATCAAATTGTGGCAATAAACTTTCAGAATGATAAGCAAGTGCTATCAGATCACATTGGTTTTGTGAGGTATATTCCATTATTTTTCGTTGATATGAGCCGCCTTGTGAAATAAATTCCACCACATTTGAAATACGCTTCTCTTCATACTGTTTTTTAACCAATAATATGCGATTTTTCATTTGTTGACTGAGCGATTCATCCAATTGTTTTTGAGCAACAACGTGTATGACCGCCTTAAAAATAAGTGCCAGTTCACTCGCATAATTGACAATTTGCAAACTTTCTTTTGTAATGTCTATTGGAATTGT
Organism: uncultured Akkermansia sp.; assembly: GCA_964526595.1. Classification (GTDB taxonomy): domain Bacteria; phylum Bacteroidota; class Bacteroidia; order Flavobacteriales_D; family Crocinitomicaceae; genus M0103. The sequence continues at coordinate 25,392 of CAZGJF010000023.1, forward strand.
AATTTTTTTAATCTCCCGATATTCGGTTTCTTTCTGAACAAGTAAAAATGGTATTACTGAAGAAGATATGACTTTGATTGCATTGCTTCTGAATAATTTTTGAAAACCTGATGTGTTTTTGACTCCCATAACTATCAATTGGGCACCTTCTTCTTTTGCAATGCGACTGATAGAATAGAAAATAGATCCAACAACGACTTTATATTTAATGGTTTTGATGGACTTATTTTGATGACGTACTATTATTTTGTCCAACTCTTCTGATATCTGAGCTATTTGACTTTCTTTAGAAACAAAATGTAAAACCAAAAGTTCAGATTGAGTTACCCGATTTAGCTCAAGAGCGTAATTAAAAGCAGAATCTCCCAAAGGAGAAAGATCATGCATGACAATGATTTTTTTCATAGATGACAATTTTTAAAGAGAAAAACTTGTCAATCATTAAAATGATTTCCTCTTTTACTGACTATACAAAATTTCTCATACCTCAAATCATTTCACAATTTAAATCAAAAGGTGCAATTTGCAAAAAAATCTTTTCAACAATTAATGTTGATATTTGATTGATTATCAAATTGAATTATTCAGTACGTTTTTTCGAGTTTTGTAAACTAATTGAGTTGGCAATAAACAATCATTTACCTTGCAAATCATCTTATCTTTGTTGAATGCATGAAACAATTCTTATTCTTGACTTTGGTTCGCAATACACTCAATTAATAGCACGAAGAATTCGTGAAATGAATGTTTATTGCGAGGTTCATCCTTGGAATAAATTCCCCCAACTACCTGATAAAGTGAAAGGAGTTGTTCTGTCTGGGAGTCCTTTTTCTGTGAGAGATCCGCATTCTCCACAACTTGATTTGTCTGAGTTAAGGGGAAAAATCCCTTTATTGGGAATTTGTTTTGGCGCTCAATTACTGGCCCAGCAATTTGGAGGAGAAGTGCTTCCTTCCAATATTAGAGAATATGGCAGAGCGCATTTATCATTTGTTGATCATCATGATGTTTTGATGCGAGGAATCTCTCAAAGTTCTCAAGTTTGGATGTCACATGGAGATACCATACAGCGAGTCCCCGAAACCTATCGGTTGATTGCCAGTACGAATGAAGTGGAGATAGCCGGTTTCCATGTAAATGGTGAACAAACGTATGGGATTCAATTTCACCCCGAGGTTTATCATTCATTAGATGGAGCTATATTATTAAAGAATTTTATAGTGAACGTGTGTGGTTGTAAGCAAGATTGGACATCGGATTCATTTGTTGATGAAACGGTTAACCATTTGAAACAACAGTTAGGGAACGATAAGGTTATTCTTGGATTATCAGGAGGAGTTGATTCTAGTGTAGCCGCATTACTTCTTCAAAAGGCTATTGGCAACAATTTGCATTGTATTTTCGTTGATAATGGATTGTTACGCAAAAATGAATTTATACAGGTTTTGGACTCTTATAAGCACATGGGATTAAATGTGATTGGTATTGATGCGTCAGTAAAATTTTACGAAGCACTGAAAGGTGTCACTGATCCTGAATTAAAGCGCAAAGCAATCGGCAAAGTATTTATAGCTGTATTCGATGAAGAGGCTAAGCACATAGACAATGTAAAATGGTTAGGTCAGGGTACTATTTATCCGGATGTGATTGAATCTGTTTCAACGAATGGCGGACCTTCACAAACAATCAAATCTCATCATAATGTTGGTGGGCTTCCTGATTATATGAACTTGCAAGTGGTTGAGCCTTTAAGACTTTTATTTAAAGATGAAGTCAGAAGGATTGGGAAATCAATTGGATTAGATGAACAGATTTTAAACAGACATCCGTTTCCGGGTCCCGGTTTAGGTATTCGAATTTTAGGTGAAGTAACTGAGAAAAAAATCAGAATCATTCAGGATGTAGATGCTATTTTCATCGATGCACTTAAAGAAGAAGGATTGTACGATGATGTTTGGCAAGCGGGGGCTATTCTTTTACCAATTCAATCAGTTGGTGTTATGGGAGATGAGCGAACATATGAAAATGCAGTCGCACTTAGAGCAGTTACATCTACTGATGGGATGACAGCCGATTGGTGTCACCTGCCTTATGAGTTTCTAGCAAAGGTTTCAAATAAAATCATCAATCAGGTTAAAGGAATTAATCGGGTGACTTATGATATAAGCTCCAAGCCACCTGCAACGATTGAGTGGGAATAAATGATCACGAATGAAAATTATATTCATGAAATTAATTCAATTCACAGACTACCTCTAGCAATTAAAAAATTTCAAGTGAAATGATCTCGTGATTACACCAAAAAACAAATTAAACATATACACATGAAATTTTGGATAGCAATTATATTATTAGCAGTTTCATTGGCTATAAAAGCCCAACCGGAGAGTCAACATATTGAATTAATAGATGGTAAGGAATATTACATTCATACGGTTCAAAACGGAAATACGCTTTGGAGCATTCACTCTACTTATAATGTACCTGTTGAGGATATCATTGCTGCAAATCCGGGTGTAGAAAAAGGAATTAAGGTAGGTCAAAAAATCAATGTTCCGGTCATATTATCCACTATCGTTCACACGGTTTCAGATCATGAAACATTATACTCTATTTCGAATAAATACAACGTGCCAATTGAACGAATTAAATTAGCTAATCCCAATTTAACGGATGAGCTTCTGTCAGGTCAAATCGTCTATATTCCGGGAGTGTATAACTTGAAATTATCCACATTATCAACGGAAGATACTACTCAAAAATCGGAGGACAGTATCACCAACAAGCAGATGGCATATCACCTTTCGTTTTCTGATACCGTTGTTTTTCATACACTTGGTCAAACCGAAACACTTTATAGTATTTCTAAGCGCTACATGGTAAACATCGACAACTTGTTGGCATTGAATCAACTTAAAAATTCGAAAGTCAAACCTGGACAGGTTATCAAAATTCCTGTCAAGCAGGAAAAAATGCAAATTGTTTTAATTCGGAAAGTAGAAGATTCTGAATCAAATCAAACTGAAAATGTTAAACAATTCTCAAAGAAACCAATTTACAAGATAATGCTTTTATTGCCTTTTCAGTTGGATAAATCAGACAAAGAAGCGAATCATTCAGATTATTTATCCACTTTAGCGACTGAATTTTACATGGGAACCAAATTGGCGATGGATTCCTTAGAAAAAATGGGATTAAATGCTAAGCTCTATGTTTTTGACAGTAAAAATGATACCAATTCACTTAAATTAGTTTTGGAAAAACCAGAAATTCAAGATGTTGATTTTGTTTTCGGTCCTTTGAACCATGAGTCTATAGAAATTACCGCCAAATGGTGTAAGTTACACGAGGCTCGCTTAATTTGTCCTGTAGTTAGTAAGACGAGTGTACTTAAAGAAAATCCTTATGTGTATTACACCGTTCCATCAGATTTAACACTGATCAAAGGCTTGGCGAATTACACACTCAGATCAAATTCAAAAGATCAATTAGTCATTATAAAATCTAACAATGAAAAGGACAAAATAATTTACGAGGGATTTCGTGATTTTTTCCATACTCCTCAAAATACGCACCCTAAGCTGATTGAAGCAGGTATTGACAATTTTACTACCTTTCTCAAAAAGGGTGTTCGAAATGTGCTTATTTTTCCCACTAATGATAAACTCTTAGCTGTTAAGTTTATGAATAATTTGAATCGAGTTGCCGCGAATTATACAAACGAAATGATAAGTGTTTATGCAACCAAAGAATGGATGAATTTTGAGGAGATTAAACCCGGTTTTAAAAATACATATCACTTCCATTTTGCCAGTCCGAATGACCTCAACTATAAGTATCAGCAGACCGAGAAATTACATTACAAATATCGTTCTGCTTATAATTCAGATATGACTAAAATGGCTGTACAAGGATTTGATGTTGTTTTTCATTTTTGTTCTGCCTTTATGTTGGGTATTACTCCTGAAAAAATGATTATGAATGAGTTTCAAATGACTCAAAAAGGAAAGAATAACGGATATGAAAATGAGCATGCCTATATTCTTGAAATGCTTGATTATGAGCTGTTAAATGTAAATTTCAAATGATGGACAGATTTACGATTTCTTCTATGTTTGAGCAATTGCAAGATCATATTTGCGAGAAGTTGGAGCAGATAGACGGTAAGGCTTTATTTTCTAGTGATTTATGGTCAAGAACAGAAGGTGGCGGTGGAAAAACAAATACTATTCGAAATGGCGCAATCTTAGAGAAAGGGGGTGTTGCCTTTTCCGCCGTTCATGGACATGTTACTGATGTCATGAAAAAGCAATTGAGTTTGGGTGGGAATCAATTTTTTGCGAGTGGTGTTTCCATCGTATTACATCCTTATAACCCACATATTCCAATCATTCACATGAATGTGCGTTATTTTGAACTTGATGATGGAACTTATTGGTTTGGTGGTGGGATCGATTTAACACCTCATTACATAGTTCCAAATCAAGCTAAATCTTTTCATGAAGGTTTGAAGATACTCTGTGATCGTTATCACCCCGATTTTTACTCAAAATTTAAAGATTGGGCAGATGATTATTTTTTTATTTCACACCGTAGCGAAACCAGAGGGATAGGAGGTATTTTTTTCGATCATTTGAATCATGAACAAACGACCCTTTCAAAAGATCAACTATTTCAGTTTTGCCTTGATTTAGGGGAAAAATTTCCGGAATTGTACGCGTTTCAGGTAAAATGTGGTAAAGACAAAACTTATACGGAGGAAGAATTGAAATGGAGGAATTTACGCCGAGGACGCTACGTAGAATTTAATTTGGTACACGATCGCGGAACCAAATTTGGACTACTTTCCGGAGGTCGTGTCGAATCTATTTTGATGAGTTTACCAACGGATGCTTCTTGGGAGTATAATTTTGTGCCACTTGAAGGCAGTATAGAAGCAGAAACAAAATCGATGCTTAGGAAAGGAATAAACTGGTTAAACGATTATTAATGACTAATTATTCCGGATCCAATTAGTTCATCATTTATATACCAAGCTGCAAATTGCCCCGAGGTAATTCCTCTTTGCTTTTCTCGAAATAAAATAAATAAACCGTTCTCTTTTTGAATTAGGATTGCTTTTTGAAGTGCCTGCCGATAGCGTATTCTGACCTGACAATCTAATTGCTCATTGATTTTCAATCGATGATGTATATTGATCCAGTGTATATCTTTCTGGTCAATTTTGAGTGCGAACCGGTTCAATCCCGGGTGCATATCTGTCTGACCTGAATAGATTATGTTGCTCATGATGTCTGTCCCAATTACAAAGGAGGGTAAGGGCCTTCCCCCAATATGCAAACCTTTACGTTGTCCGATGGTGTAATAATGTGCTCCTTGATGTTCACCCACCTTAAGCCCCATACTAGTATTGTATACAAAAGGATTGGCTAATACTTCTACGTTTTCGGGTATGGGCTGAATCTGATCATATAAGTGATATTGTTCCAAATTTTCAGGTAGTTCGATGATACTGCCTGATTTTGGTACAAGTTGTTGTTGAAGAAACTGTGGCAAGCTTATTTTGCCGACAAAACAAAGTCCTTGTGAATCTTTTTTGTTTGCTGTTACCAAACCTATTTCAACTGCTATTTGGCGCACTTGTGTTTTTAATAATTCACCTATCGGAAAGAGTGACTTTTCGAGCTGAAATTGATTGAGTTGACATAAAAAATAACTCTGATCCTTTGTATTATCTTTTCCGGAATGAAGGCTGAATGAACCGTTCTCATTTCTTCGTTTTTGACAATAATGTCCGGTAGCCACATAATCAGCACCTAAATCCAATGCAGCTTTCAAGAAAACATCAAATTTGATCTCTCTGTTACATAAAACGTCCGGATTAGGAGTTCTTCCGGCTTCATATTCTCTAAACATATAATTCACTATACGTTCTTTGTATTCCTTGCTCAGGTCGATCACCTGAAATGGAATTCCTAACTGTTGAGCGATTAATAATGCATCGTTCGAATCATCAATCCAAGGGCATTCATCAGAAAGGGTGACACTTTCATCATGCCAATTGCGCATAAAAAGACCTATCACTTCATATCCTTCTTTTTGTAAGAGATACGCGGCAACACTTGAATCAACTCCACCGGAAAGACCGACAACAACTCGTTTCATGTGATACAAAATTAAACACTTTTTAAGCATCTGTTGATTTATCTGATTAATAAGATGATTATATACAGGACAACTTTTTTGTAATTTCGTTACCAATGAAAGTTTTTTGGTCTATTTTATTGTTTTTTTTAAGTTGTAGCAATTTGTTTGCGCAACGTTGTGAGAAAGTTCTATTTACCGGAAAAGTAATTGATACAATAAGGCCTCAAAATTTCTATAATTTAATGATCATCAATCGACGAACTGGACAAGGCGTTTTTGGTCAGCCAAATGGCATTTTTTCAGTGTATGTCAAAGAAAAAGACAGTGTATTGCTTTCAATTAAAGGATATCCAATTATTCGAACATTAATCGTAGCTGATTCAAATTGTCAATATAAAAAAGAGTATTACATCGAATCCAATGTGGTTGAAATTAAAGAAATAGAAGTCAGACCTCTGAAATCGTTGCAGCAAATCAAAGAAGAAAGAGAGTCGTTAGTCATGAGAGAAACAAGAATGGTAACCGGTATAGAAGCTCTTCGAAGTCCAATTACTGCCCTATATCAAGCATTTTCAAAAAAAGAGCAACATAAACGCTGGATTGCACAACAGGAATACAAAGACAATCAACGGATGATTGTCAAAGAATTACTTAGAAATTATGTATCTTATGATATCATTTCCTTAAGTGAAGAAGATTTTGACGCCTTCATTTCATTTCTGAATATTGAGGATTCATTTTTGAAGACTGCAACTGAAATGGAATTAATTACCTTTATCAAAGATAAATACGAGCATTTTAAGCGATTTTAGTTTTCTATTCTTTAAGCCATAAAATACGTTCTGTATTCTCTTTTCTCTCAATCTGTAAAATATAAATTCCTGAATTCATATTTGTTACATCAATTTCTGTCTCATTGTCTAAATGTCTAACTTCTATTCCTTTTAAATCCCAAATTGTTGATTTTGAATTTGGGGGTATTCCCATTAATTTTAGTTTATTTTTCGTGGGATTTGGATAAACGTGAATATTAGTTGAAGGTATTGCGTCTATGGACGCACTGGGACAAACTTTGTTCGATAAAAAGTCCCAAATATATTGAGGTGAATAAAAATCCATATTGATGGTTCCTGTACCGCCAACCAAGGTATTTATCCCTGGCCATTGATGACCACCACCATTTATTTTAATGTGTTGTAATGGCGCATCACAATTGATATAATTGATTTCTTGAGGATTAGATAAGTCTAATAGGTTATTGTCAGGCATGTTGATGATTGTGGGTGTTGCATCACAATTTAAATATCCCTTCCATTTGTCAATGGCTTGAAGAACTGATACTCCAGTTTGAGAACTACCATCATAGGGCACAACGAAATCAGAAGTTCCATGAATATGTAATAATGATGGTCTGAATGTGGGATTACAATTACTATAAACAGTATCGCTCATTGTTGCTGAAACAACAGCTAAAGCAGCAAAACACATCTTAGACTCACATACCATTTTGTAACTCATGAATCCACCATTTGAAAAACCAACCAAATATTGTCTTATAGGATCAGTATGATATGAGTTTTGAAAATAGAGCGCTAATTTTTCAATGAATCCAATATCGTCAGCATTAGATACAGTAATGTTCATATTTGCATTCCATGCATTGTTAATTCCATCAGGATAGCAAACAATGAAGTGATTATTTTCAGCGAGATCGTTAAATTGAGTAATGTTCATAACTCCAGCACCTGTCTGGGTTAATCCATGAAGTACTATTACCAGAGGCCATTGTTGACTCTCATTCCACGAACTAGGGACATAATAAACAAAATTACGGTTAATGTTATCGTTTAAAATTGTCCCATTGGTTTGTGCTCTGAGAATTTGTATGAATAATAACAAAGTACAAACTAATAATCTATGCATTTTCATAAATAATTTTTAAATATGACTAAGGTATAGTAAAAATTATATTTTTGTTTTTAGTGATTCAATTTTAATCAAAAAACAAACGTGCTATACATGAAAAAAAACTATGCATTACCTATACAAATCGTTACAACGGTTTTCGCATTGCTATATCTTGTTTTCTTCATATATAGCTTCATCCCAAGTCCTCAGGGAAGCCCGCTGGCAGATCATCCTTACAAGCCTTGGGATATTGAAATGATTTTAGTCAAAGTGTTATTTGTATTATTTATGATTGGCTTTTATTATTCATGGAAAAGCAGGTTGATAGCAGGAGTTATATACCTGCTTTGGTGCATTGCTGTTTTTGCTGACTCCGTGTATATTGCCAATCGTTTACACGTATCCGGAAATGGGATTATGTTTATTCCTCCGATACTCATTATCGCAGTGATTCTACTCTTCACAGGATTGAAAGAGCGAAATAAATCCGATGGAGATTGAAAAGTACCTAAAAATACGGATTATTTACAAATCGTATTCTCCGTTTCTTTCAAAATAACGCGTACTTCCTCTAATGTAGGTGCTTCGGCATAAATTCTCAATACAGGTTCCGTTCCGGAAGGTCGAATCATTACCCAGCGTTCGTCATCGAAGAAATACTTGAACCCGTCAATGGTTTTTAAATCGCGAACTTGGTATTTTCCGAAGGAAGTATACTTGTTGGCTTTGCAATTTGCAATAATTTCTTGCTTCAGTGTCTCTGTGATGTGTAAATCACTTCGTTCAAATTTAAATTCACCAACTATTTCGTAGATTTCATCAATTAACTCATCCAATGTCTTTCCTGATTTAGCCATGAACTCCCAGATAATTAAGCCCATCCAGATTCCGTCACGTTCAGGAATGTGACCTTTTACAGCGATTCCACCGGACTCTTCGCCTCCCAATAAGACATCTTCATGTACCATGATTGAAGCAATTTCTTTAAATCCAATTTTGGTTGTTTGTTGCTCCAATCCATAATGAGCGCACATTTTCTCTACACGAGGGGTAACTGAAAATGCGGTAACTACTTTACCGGTCATTTTTTTATACTTCACCATATAGTGAATAAGTAATAAAATGATGTGATGAGAATCTACAAATTCACCTTTGCCATTATACAACCCAATTCTGTCAGCATCTCCATCCGTGGCAAGCGCACAGTCAATAGTTTCATTGCTTTGAATATAGGATTCAAGTTCCTTCAAATTTTTTGCAATTGGTTCAGGAGCTTGCCCCATAAACGAAGGGTTGTAATCACAATGTAACATAGTTGTGTTGGGTAAGATACGTTTAATCACATTTTGCCCCGCACCATACATTGCATCATATACTAACTTTAAGTCTGAATGTTTAATAGCATCAAGATCAAAATTCGCTGTGACATGCTCCACATAGCGGCTTTCAATATCAATTACTTCTAATTGTTTTGATGCAATAGCACTTTCCAATGACACAGATGCAAAATCAATCGGGCATTTTTCAGGGATTAGTTGTTCCACTTCCTTAACATGTTCAGGTGCTAAAGGTCCACCGAAATACGCTTTAAGTTTGTAACCATTGTACGTTGGTGGGTTATGGCTTGCTGTAATAATCACACCGATGCCACAGTTAAACTGATTGGCAGCTAACGAAATCATGGGGGTTGATACAAATCCTTTCGACATGCGAACGTGAATGCCTTGACTCAGGAATATTTTAACAGCAGTTTCAACAAACAATTCACCGGCAAAACGGCAATCGTGACCAACGACAATACTAGGTTTATCGTAATTGTTTTTCAGCCAAATACCCGTAGCATAAGCTACGCGAGCAACATTGTTCGTTGTAAATTCATCAGCGATGATTGCTCTCCAACCATCTGTACCAAACTTAATAGTATCCACCACTTTAGTTATTTTTTAAGGGGTCAAATATAGTATAATTATCCTATTTTTAGAATATAAAAAGAAATGAACTCTTTCTATATATGTTGCTAATTGAATTCAAAAACTCGTCGGATAATTAGTTTCATTAAAATTAATTTTTGATAAAAGATTTTATTTTTTCAAACAAATAAGTATTTTTGCATTCCGAAAAAAGACTGGTTAAACGAATTCAGTCTAAATTTGAAATAAATATTGCGGATGTGGTGAAATTGGTAGACACGCTAGACTTAGGATCTAGTGCCGAGAGGTGTGCGGGTTCGAGTCCCTCCATCCGCACAAATGGTCTCGTTATTTGAAACGAGGCCTTTTTTGTTTGTAGAAGTTTAAATTTAATGAAAAATGAACGTAACACGTTTAGATGTTGATGCGTTAAGCGCAGTTTTAAAAGTTGAAATTGCTCCGGTTGACTATCAGGTAAAAGTTAAAAATGCACTGGAAAAATACCGTAAAACTGCTAAAATTCCTGGATTCCGTCCCGGTCATGTACCCTTCGCGTTGATTCAAAAACAATATGGTAAGTCAGTGCTTGCGGAGGAACTAAATAAAATCGTTAATGATTCACTATATGGTTTTATTGAGTCAAACAAAATTGAAATTCTTGGTAATCCCATTCCAAAAGTAGATTCTGAGGTCGAAGGAGATTTCGATAAACCGGATTCATTTGTTTTTGAATATGAAATTGGTCTAGCACCACTTTTTGAAACCCCTTTATCATCAAGCAGTAAATACGACTATATTAAAGTTAAAGTTGATGATAAGCTGATAGATAATCAAATCAATGATTTGACAAGAAGATACGGTAAATTAATTTCTGTTGACTCTGTAGCTGAAAGTGATATGATTCTTGGACAATTTGTTGAATTAAATCAAGATGAGTCTATTAAAGAGGGGGGCATATTACATTCTTCTACCATATCGTTGGAATTCATTTCTGATTCCGCAACTAAAAATCTTCTTTTGAATAAAACTGTTGGTGAGAAAATAGTGGTCAATCCGCTTTCTGTTTCAAAAGGAGGTAAAGACACGGCCGCGATGTTGGGGATTTCTGAGGATCAATTAACGGGTATTTCCGATAATTTTCAATTCACTGTCAATGAGATTAAGCGTATGGAGCCTGCAGATCTTAATCAGGAATTATTTGATCGTCTGTTTGGACATAACGCAATTAGTTCTGAAACGGAATTGCGTAAACGTATTACGGATGATTTGACTAAAATGTTTGCGGCTGATTCAGATCGAATATTGACAAGAACTATTTACAATGATTTAATTGAAAAAACTAATTTGGATTTGCCTCATTCATTCTTGAAACGTTGGATAAAGTTATCTAACGAAAAGCCAATTTCCGAGGAACAACTTGAATCAGAATATGACGGATATGCGAGTCACTTGAAGTGGCAGTTGATTCAAGGAAATATCTTCAAAACGAATGAGGTCAAGTTTAATAATGCAGAAGTAGTTGATTTTACCAAGAATCTTTTGGTTAATAATTATGCTCAATATGGAATTCCTGCTCCGGATGATAGAGAATTGACAGAGTCAGCTAATCGGGTTCTCAAAAATCGCGATGAAGCAAATCGCATATATGACATGCTTGCAGAACATAAGTTGACAGAAATTTTTAAGAATACCGTTAAACTGAGTGACAAAGAAGTGAGTTATGAAGAGTTTATAGAAATAGCATCGAATTAATTTCTCATTTAATTCAATGAAAAGGATGCTTTAAGCGACCAGTAAACGTCTAAGTCGCTCCACTGCTCTAAATGTTCTGACTTTTGCATTATTTTCAGTAATTCCTATGCTGTTTCCAATTTCTCTGAATGATTGATTTTCAAAAAAACGCAATTCGATCAACACGAGGTCATTTCTTCGAAGTAATTTAAGGCACTGAAATAGTTTTTTTTTGATGTATTCTTTCTCTTCGTTTTCTGAATCGTCATCATTTATATTTTCAGGTATCTGAAATAGAGCCCTGTCAATTATGTTTAAACTCTTTTTTTCACGAAAGGATTGATAAAGTTCGCTTTTAGCAATGCGATACAGCCACGAAACGAATGGAACACCTTTGAATTCATATTTTTGGAGATAAATCATGGCTTTGTAAAAAACCTGAGACGTTATATCTCTGGCCTGATCTCTGTCATTTAGTTTTTCGTAAATGTATCGGTAAATCTGCCGGTGATATTGTTTGTAAAAGAACTCAAAATTTTCCGGATTTGCTTTTGCATTTTCAACCCATTTTTTTTCAATTTCCAATCGATTGATTGATCGGATACTCTCCCCACTAACTCCCATGACACTATAATTTTAGATGAACAAATTTCAATACAAATTAACATTCATAAGACCCTAATCTCCTTTTGTAACGCATATCAACTGTAAATTATTGTTATTTACAGTTATTTTCTGAAAAATGAAAAGCAACAAAACCGCTAATCAGCTTACAATAGTTGATTTGTATCTGTCAATGAGTTTAGAAAATGAATCAGTGATTTTTTTTCCGATGGAGTTAATTCAAATCGGCGAATGAATTTGTTTTGATTTTGGGAATGTTTTCCACCCTTTGAATAATGTTCAATCACTTTTTCCAATGTTTCAATGCTTCCATCGTGCATATACGGGAATGTTATTGCACAATTCTTTAGAGTTGGGACCTTGAATTTACCGATATCATTTGAATCACCAGTTATTCGGAATCTTCCGCTGTCATTATTGTAATTTGCATATAATCCATTGTTTTCCATTTTGTTATTTGTAAAATTGGGTGCTGGGTGACATTTGGTGCACGTAAGTTTTTCAGAAAAAATGCGCCAACCGGCTTTTTGTAAATCTGTTAAGGCGTTTTGATTACCTGCATAAAACGCATCAAAGTGAGATGAGTGGGATGAGAGTGTTCGTTCAAATGCTGCAATACTTCTTGTTAATACAAATGCATCTAAGGATCTGTGGAATAACTTGTTCGATTGATTTTGATATGTTTTGATCCGACTTAATTTAGCAATAAGTTGACCTATTGTTATCCCCATTTCCCGATGATCTTGTAAGGGGATTAATACCTGCTGTTCCAGGGTTGGAACCGCCCCGTCAAACATAAATGTAAGCTGTTGATTTACATTTAATATCGTAGGGGAATTCCGGAAAGCTGAACGATCATAAACTCCCCTTGATTTTTTCAACCTATCTGTAAAACCATATTTCGGATTGTGACATGTAGCACAAGAAATGGTATTGTTTACAGAAAGTCTGCGATCAAAAAATAACTGTCTGCCAAGTTTTGCGGTATCAGAAAGTTGGCTTATTTTGATAACTGATATTGAATTTTGATTACGTAAATTACACGCTGTTAAAACAATGAATAAACAAAGTAATTCAATTGAGATCAACTTCCTTAGCATTTCTATCAAATTCATTTATTAAAACCCGTTGTGCATTTAGACAAAAAAGAAAAGTTGTTCATAGAATCATTTAAAATTTATATATTTAATTGATAATCATTCTATTAAACATTATGAACAACTTCATTCAAAACTACGAAATTATTTTAACGCATCTTTAATCATTGAAGATTCCGTTGTCTCCTATCCGGCAAATTCGTAAACCAAAGCTTGGTAATTTAGAGATCTCAAATATACAGACTTGTACAACTTGATTGAACGATCTGTTTAT
>CAZGJF010000024.1:0-9620 GCA_964526595.1 uncultured Akkermansia sp.
CCAAGAAAATTCAGATAGACAATTATTTTTAGCCGCTTAAACCGAACTCACGTTAACATATTAATATTTAATTGTATAATTAAATATGAGAATTTAAATTATATATCATCATTTTAGGTTATTCAAATGGATTGATATTCACTTACATTATTTTCCGATTAGAGTTTTTAATATGGTAAGAAAGCAATATAAATAGTTTTTTGAATATCGAAGAATAGTAAATTGATTTTGACTATTTAATTTGTTGCTCAGTATTTAACTTGAAAATGTTGCAAGAAATAGCTCGGTGGTCGCTATATGCTTCTTTTTGTATCTTGAAATGAGATGAATTCAAATCACTTGTATGAAAAATATAATCAATTCGGCCTGCCGGTACTTTTCCTACATAAGTTGATCCTATTCCGGTTGAACAATTTCGATAAGCATCAATCATTACACTGGCAAATTGATTATAAGCGTAGGAAAGCGGAGTGTCATTAAAATCACCACACACAATGGTCGGATAGGGCGATCTCAATACATGCTCCATAACAACTTTAGCTTGATCAGCTCTTTTCGGATAAGCAATCAATAATTTATCAAGCATTAATCGGATTGTAGATTTTTTTTTCTGACTAATCGAATCCGGGTTAAAAACCTCATATACATCTCGCCCTAAACGTATTGATTGCAAGTGAACATTGTAAATTCTAAAAGTGTCGCTATTTTTAATAATATCAGTAAAAATACAATAATTAAAATCTTTAGTTCCTTGTGTTTCAAACATTACTCCACCTTTCGCAATCATTGGATACTTAGATAAAATAGCTACACCAAAATTTTGCCTGCCTCTCATTTTATGTGCATATCGTTCATGATAATCTCTAATGGAGAGCATTTTAATTAATGTATCGCGCGTAGAAAAAGTAGTTGGTTTGTCCTGATGGTAAAATTCTTGAAAACAAATAATATCCGGATTCTCCGATCTTACATATTCAAATATTTTATCTCGTTTTTCAAATTTCCGTTCACCTTCATTGGAGTAACGGTTGAACAAACGAACATTATAACTCATCACTCTCAAAGTTTGTTCATCTGGAGGTAATTCCTTTTGATTGGACCCTACAGCAATCATTCTGAAATGAAGTTTTCCACCAATCAAGATAATCAAAAGTATAATCAGTGCCCATCTTGACCTCACCAAACTCCAAATGAGCAACAATGATAAGGTACAAGCAAGTATAATTGGGTAAGCTAATCCAAAAAAAGGAAGTAGTTTAAATGAATTGGGATGAACAAATGGTGCAAGGTATGCTAAAATCAAACCTGATAAACAAGCAATTGTCAACACCTTGAAAAATGTAGAAAACCGAAGTATTTTCAGAATGAAGCTAGCCATTTTTACTTTGATTAAATAAAAAGTCTTTTTCAGCTTTAGTTAATGATTCATAACCTGATTTGGCAATTTTATCCAAAATAGCATCCGTTTTTTCTGACTTTACCTTCTTTTCAAGATTATACTCTTCATCTGTTTTAAAATGATTAGAACGGGTATTTTTGACTTTTTGGAGTCGTATGTTCTTGCTGCCAAAAAGTCGCAAGAATATTTGATTCAAAAATTTCCCCATTCGATCTGTAACATTCATCAAGTTATTTTTTCCGTATATATTATGAACTGAAAGGGATCCAACAAGTATGCCACCTAAATGAGCAAAATGAGCTACTCCATCTTCTATTCCTAAAGAAACGAAATCTGTCAGTATAAAAAAAAAAGCTAAAAAAATGATACGAATAGGAAATACTCCAAACAGACGAACTTGCAAGTTAGGGCGATAAAAAGCCAAAGCCGAAAAAATTGCCATAATTGAACCTGAAGCGCCGACGATCACACTATATTGATCCTGCATTACCGGAAAAACTTGATGAGCCAATAATTCCAATAAACAGCCGGCAATTCCACCTATCAAATAAGTATGCCACAATCGTTTGTTCGAAAAAAGAGATTCAAACAACTGACCCGAAAAGTAGAGAAATAGCATATTCATCATCAAATGCCAAAAGGAAAAATGCGAAAATATACTTGTAATCAGTCCCCATGGATGTGTTAGAAATGAAACAATATCAGTATTCAACGTAAAAAACAGATACAATAACTCCAATCCTTCATTTGAGGAAAAAAGTCTTGATATCACAACTACAACTTGTATTAATAGATAAACTGCCAGATTAATAAATATCAAACGCGTTGTCATTCCTCCGTATTTGAAGCGATGCCTTAAGTCATTCAACAAGGTTCTATCAGAATGCATTTCACCAAAAATTACGTTTGTCGGTTTTTCGCCAAATAACTATGAATAAAGCCCCAACGATTGCTCCGCCAACATGTGCAAGATGAGCGACATTGTCACCCTGAGAATAATAACTTTGGTAAACCTCAAAAATAAAATAAGCACCAACTAAGTATTTCGCTTTGATTGGAATGGCAAAATAGAGCATGAATTCTGTATTCGGAAATAAAATTGCAAAGGCTGCCATAATCCCAAATACGGCACCGGATGCACCAACCATTGGAGTATATACCTTTTCACGGTATTCTTTTATCAAAGCGTAATCATTCATGTTATACTGAAAAGTGGAATATGATTTGATATGTTGATTAATTTCAACTAGATCATATCCTCGTGCTATTAACTCCTTTTTTAATTGAACTAACTCATAAACACCAATTGAATTATATAAAACAAAAGCACCTATCGCACAAGATATGTAAAAGATAAAAAATCGTTTTTCGCCCCACAATCGTTCCAAATATGAACCTAACATTACAAAAAGCCACATATTCATAAAAATGTGAAAAATATTGCCGTGCATAAAAAAATGAGTGATTATCTGGTACGGCTCGAAAAGAGGTGAATTAATATAATGTGCCCCAAAAATGGAGATCAAATCGATCCCGGATGTTTCAAGGAACCAAGTGGCTATAAAAAAAACAACATTCAGAATCAGAATATTTTTGGTAACTTGTGGTAAATGATTTAAAAATGTAAACATATCAAAATTTTGATGCAATCTCCTCAAAGGTAAGTGTTTCTATTATTTTCTTTCCTCCCGATGTATGTGCATGGGTCGTGCATTGAAACAACTGTTCAATTAAAAGATCTGCTTCTTCATGTGAAACAATCTTTTTTTTACGCGCAGTAGCTACAGCGATTTCTTGAACGATCACGTGAGCAATATCTCCTTTGTCTATCGTTTCAAAGGCAATACGTTCAAAAATTAAATCCAGACAATCATGAATACCATCTTCATTGAGAATAGAAGGTACAGCTTTGACGGACATTATTTTGTCTGAAAAATCTGCTTTAAAACCCAGACGTTCAAGAATCAACTGATTGCTCAACCATTCAGCCTTTTCATTGTTGGAACATGCTCGTTCAATTGGAAATAGCATAGTCTGTGAATCAATGGGATTGGAAATAAAAAGACTCATCAGCTTATCATATGTGATGCGCTCTACAGCTCTCTGGATGTCAAACACCAGCAAACCTGATTTACATGGTGAAAAAAGGTAATTCCCTCTAATAAGGTTTGCGTTGGGTGCCGATGGCGTTTCATCCAGTTCCAATTTGGCAGATGAAACAACTTCCTCTTCTTCTGTTACTTTATAGAAATTTTGCCAGTCAGACTGACTGATTTTATGATTTCCAAAACCTTCAGCTGAAATTGCCTTTGTGAATGCCGGTGTCTTACTTGAATAAGTTCCCGAAACCGTATTGTTAAATGGATTATAGGAGGTATTGATCTGGATTTCAGGGGCTACTACATCCTTATTTTTCATACTATATGGAATATCGAATCCCGTTTCACGATCAAAGTCAAGCGTTGGAGCAATATTATATTTTCCTAATGCTTGTCTAACACTACTCAAGATAATGGCATATATGAATTTATCTTCCTCAAATTTGATTTCTGTTTTTGTAGGATGAACATTTACATCAATTTTTGAAGGATCAACTGTCAGATATAGAAAATAACTCGGAAACATCTTGGGTTGGAGCATTCCTTCAAATGCTCTGTTTATTGCATGATTGAAATAACTGTCTTTAAAAAAACGATTGTTGACAAATAAAAACTGTTCTCCCCTCGTCTTTTTTGAAAAATCAGGCTTTCCTACAAAACCGGTGATTGTCACAATATCTGTTTGTTCATCAATTGGAACCAATTTGTCGGATGAATGTTTACCCAAAACATCGGTGAGTCTTTTTCTGAGCGTTGTGGAAGGTAATGTATAAATCCGTTGATTGTTATGATCCAAACTGAAATCCAGATCGCAATGAGCTAAAGCTATACGCTCAAATTCATCTACTATGTGAGAGAATTCTACAGAATCGGATTTGAGAAAATTTCTTCTTGCAGGAACATTAAAAAATAAATTTTTGACTTCAAAAGAGGTTCCAGTGGTCCATACGCAAGGTTCATTTCTTGGCATTTTACCTCCCTCCATTTCAACAAGGTGAGCTACATCTGTAGATTCTAATTTGGTTTTTAAGGTGACATGTGCGATAGATGCAATCGAAGCCAACGCTTCACCTCGAAATCCTTTAGTTGTAAGCGCAAAAAGGTCTTCCACTTTTTGAACCTTGCTGGTCGCATGTCGTTGAAAACATAATAAAGCATCTTCTTTAGACATGCCGGAACCATTGTCAATAATTTGAATGAGTGTTTTACCTGCATCTTTAATAACAACATTGATCTTGGTTGCTCCTGAATCAATTGCATTTTCAACCATTTCTTTGACAACAGAGGATGGCCGCTGAATAACCTCGCCTGCAGCAATTTGGTTCGCAATGTTTTCCGGCAACAATTTAATAACACTCATGAAAATCTAACAAATTATACTAAGTAAAGGACACATTAGAAACCACAATTTAGTAACTATCAAATTTACAAATTTTATAAACTTCAAATCAAACTAAGAAGATTGAATTATCAAATAATTCCTTTTGTACGTAGGAATTCATCAAGTGACTCAATATCTGAAAACAACACTTCACGGGCCTTGCTTCCTTGGAATGGACCGATGATATTCATTCCTTCTAATTGATCTACGATTCGCCCTGCTCTGTTGTATCCTAATTTCAACTTGCGTTGCAATAAACTTGCAGATCCTTGCTGATTTAT
Organism: uncultured Akkermansia sp.; assembly: GCA_964526595.1. GTDB lineage: Bacteria > Bacteroidota > Bacteroidia > Flavobacteriales_D > Crocinitomicaceae > M0103. Next base: position 5,161 of record CAZGJF010000024.1, read on the forward strand.
GACCACAATTCTTGCCGAATCTGCAAACATCGGATCTAATTCGTTCATATCAAAGTCCCCTCCTCCTTCGCCTCCTTCACCAACATATTCAGGCAATAAAAGTGCCTCAGGATAAGCTCTTTGGTCTCCTATAAAACTACAAATTTCCTCAACTTCCGAAGTATCAACAAAACCACACTGTAAACGTTTCAAATCTGAACCTGTAGCAATGAGCATATCTCCTCGACCAATCAGCTGATCAGCACCCGATGCGTCTAAAATAGTACGGGAGTCAATTTTAGACAAAACACGAAATGCAATGCGTGCAGGGAAATTGGCCTTAATCATACCCGTAATGACATTCACAGATGGACGTTGCGTAGCTACAATTAGATGGATACCAATGGCTCGTGCAAGTTGAGCTATACGTGCAATTGGATGCTCAACTTCTTTCCCCGCCGTCATGATCAAATCTGCAAATTCATCAATTAAAACAATAATGTAGGGCAGATAACGATGTCCTTTTTCCGGATTCAATCTTCTGGAAATAAATTTTGCGTTGTATTCAATGATGGTTCTGACACCGGCCTCCTTGAGAAGTTCATAACGTTCATCCATTGCAACGCAAAGAGAATTTAAGGTAGCTACAACCTTGGAAGTATCGGTAATTATAGCATCTTCTTCACCGGGTAATTTAGCAAGAAAATGACGTTCAATTTTATTGTAAAGGGTTAACTCTACCTTTTTGGGATCAACCAATACAAATTTAACCTGCGCGGGATGTTTTTTGTAAAGAATCGATATCAAAATAGCATTCAAACCAACTGATTTTCCCTGACCTGTAGCTCCGGCAACCAAAAGGTGAGGCATTTTAGTCAAATCAAACGTATAAGTTTCGTTGGTAATTGTTTTTCCCATTACGATCGGTAATTCAGCATCAAAGTTCTGAAACTTCTCTGAAGCAATGAGTGAACGCATACTGACCATTTCCGGTTTAGAATTTGGAACCTCAATACCAATGGTTCCCTTACCCGGTATTGGAGCAATTATCCGAATACCCAAAGCACTCAAACTTAAAGCAATATCATCCTCCAGATTTTTTATCTTTGAAATACGTACGCCCGGAGCAGGAATAATCTCATACAAGGTGACTGTTGGGCCAACGGTCGCTTTAATTTTCGAAATATCAATTTTATAGTGCGCAAGCGTTTCAACAATTTTATTTTTGTTGCCTTCTAATTCTTGTTTGTCTATTGAAACGCCTCCAGAACCATAATCTTTTAGCAATTCTATGGAGGGAAGTAAATAACCGGACAATTCAAGAGTAGGATCAAAATCGTCTGATACCTCAAATTCCTTGGAGTCTGATACCTCAATCGACAGATTGTCTGATTTCGAAAATTTGACTTCATCTGTTTGATCCGGTATTTCGATTTCAAAATCTTGATCATTAAATTCTTCATTCGGTTTTTTCGTGGTAATAATCAATTCGGATTGATCAAAATCTAAATCATCTTCAATCTCATCATCAAAATGAACTGTTTCAGAAATTGCTTCAGCTTGAATGTCTTCATCACGAATATTGTTAATAATTTTCAAATCATTGGTCAATACATTTTCATTATTTTTTTCATTCAATCCGTACTCATCAACGGATACTTCTTCATTATTGAAAAATCGAGCAAATATTGCCTTAAAATTGGGATTATAAAGTACAACTAGTACCAAATAACCCAAAACCAAAAGCAACACAAAGGATCCCAATCTGCCCAATGACAATGCAAGCCATTGATTGAGATAATACCCAAATGAACCTCCTAAAAAATTAACAAAACCGGCAAAAAAACCAAGAAAAAGTGATGACCAAATCATAATAAGAACGACCTCTTTTGTTGTCTTGAGTAATGGAAACAAGGTAATATCGGCCAGTAATTTTATCCCATAGGTAAACAGCAAGAAAATCATACCAAATGATGGTAAACCAAATAATTTGAATATAAACATGTGAGAAAACCATGCACCAAATTTCCCTAGCCAATTCGATACAGGGTCGGGATTATTTTCAAACAAAAACTCAAATAGTCCTTTATCTAAGACACGATCCTGATCAATTTTCCAGGTAAACATATAAGAAAAACAGGATGCAAACAGAAAAAGAGAAAACATGGTGATCAAAGCCCCAAGAATAGACCGAGTTTTTTTCTTGTCAAACCTATTTGCCAATGTATCAATCGGATTATTGAGTTTCGACTTTGATGAATCGAGGCTCTTTTTGGACTTTTTTTCAGAACTAAGCTTTTCCGTTTGTTGTGTACTGTTTTCTTTGGGTCTATATTCGTTATCTGTCATTTTTCGACTATATCTTACGAATTTAACAAGAATGAACAAGGATATCTCAAGATAATTACCGAACTATAAACAGCTTAATGTTAGTTACAGTTCAGAAGTGAAGACACAATTCTGATTAGTTTCCCTCATCCATCATAAGCTCAACGAAATCACTAAAAGATATCTTCTTAAAAGCTTCAGGTATCTCAAAAAGTTTTTTATCCGGTAGAAATTGCTCCATAGATTTAAGTCTGTAATCAGTCCTTCCGGCCGCATTGACAATGCAATAAAATGTTAGTAATCCGGGAAAGCCATCAGGCATATTTAAGTACTTGTTACTCCATTTTTTACTGTAATAAAAAACACGTTGTACATTTGTATTACAAGAATAAACAATTAGTTTTCGACTCGAAACACCGGCTATTTTTTTTTGTTTAAAGCGCTGTTTTTGAAATTTATATGGATTTGCTTCTTCTTTTTCGATATTGTGATTCGTTTGAACGGCAAATTTCCCAAGACCAGTTTCAAGTAATAAGTATGATTTATTCAACAATAGATGCTTAATTAGCACCTGTTTACCAAGCTGAATTGTTTCATTTTCAATCCGTAAAAGGGTATCATTAGTGTAAATGACCATGATTTTTGAAATCCGTTCATTAGAAATCGAGTCAAACTCTTCGACATCATAGACTAATTTACCACAAAATACATTTGCTTTTTGTTCAAAAGAATGTAAACAAATCAGTATAGCGATGATGGTAAGACAAAATCTCATTATACGATAACGAAAATAGATAAAATAACACCATGATTCGTTTTTTTTAAATTTAAAATTGTTCAATCTATAATTCCTCACAAAACAACTATACAATTAATAAACATTTAGTTACTAAAAATATGCTATGTGATTATGTTTTGAAATTAGTTTTCAATCAATGTGTTGTATTAAAAATCAGTACATTTAATTTTTATAGAATTTATACTTAATTGAATATCCCTTTGTGAATGAAAAAGTTGTTTCGTAAAAAATCAGTTACAGATATCTTAAATCAAGTTGCTTCAGGGCAGTCGGAAAACGGTCATGAATCTTTAGGTAAGCACTTAAAGGTAAGAGATTTAACAGCATTTGGAATCGCTGCAATCATTGGGGCAGGGATTTTCAGTACAATTGGTGAAGCAAGTGCACAAGGAGGACCGGCTGTCATATTTTTATTCTTATTTACCGCAATAGCTTGTGCTTTTGCCGCATTCGCATATGCTGAATTTGCATCCATGGTACCCGTAGCCGGAAGTGCATATACATATTCATATGTTGCTTTTGGCGAACTCGTTGCTTGGATCATTGGGTGGGCTTTAATAATGGAATATGCGATTGGGAATATAACAGTCGCAATATCTTGGAGTGATTATTTCACTCGAATGCTAGAAGGAATTCAAATTGATTACTTTAATATTCATGGGATAAATCTTCCTAAATGGATTCAGATGGATTATTTGTCTGCCCTCAATGGTCACGAAGAAGCGATGACACTTTTACAAGGCGGTAAGTCATTTGCTACTATGGAAACACAAATTAGGACAGCTTACGAAGCTTGGAATACATCGCCCATAGTTTTCGGCTTTCATCTTATTTTTGATCTTCCGGCATTATTCATCATTGTGCTGATAACTTGGCTTGTTTACAGGGGAATCAAGGAAAGCAAATACGCATCTAATGCTATGGTTATCATTAAACTGTCTATTATTTTATTGGTTATTGGTGTAGGTGTTTTTTATGTAGACACCAACAACTGGAGTCCTTTTGCCCCTCATGGAATTTCCGGAATCCTGAAAGGCGTATCTGCTGTGTTTTTTGCTTACATTGGATTTGATGCCATATCAACAACTGCTGAGGAGTGTGAAAATCCGCAACGGGATTTACCTAGAGGTATGATGTGGGCAATTATCATTTGTACCGTTTTGTACATCATAATTGCTCTGATATTAACCGGAATTGTATCATACAAATCACTCGCTGTAGGAGATCCATTAGCCTTTGTTTTTGATAGCATCAAATTAAAGAAAATGTCTGGAATTATCTCGATAAGTGCTGTTATTGCCATGGCATCCGTATTATTGGTATTTCAAATGGGGCAACCTCGGATTTGGATGAG
>CAZGJF010000024.1:9630-13266 GCA_964526595.1 uncultured Akkermansia sp.
TTTTTCGAGAATTCATCCTAAATACAAAACCCCTTCATTTTCAACAATTATCGTTGGATTTGTAGTCGCTGTACCTGCACTTTTTATGAACCTGACCATGGTAACCGATTTATGTAGTATCGGAACCTTATTTGCATTTGTATTAGTGTGTGGTGGAGTTTTGATGTTACAAAACAAAAAAGATATTCCCCGAGGTAAATTTAAAACTCCTTACGTCAATGGAAAATATGTTATGCCATTTCTTTTATTCATTGGAATAAGTGTTTTAACAACCTATCACAAGCGTGAAACGTTGGCATTTTTGACTAATGAGGCTACAATAAAAACAACAGATGAAATCATCAATGAATTAAATGTAAAGCAAATCAATGATTTGAAAAGTTATCTCATAGAAACAAATTCAAAAAAAATGGTTAAATACAATGATGACATCACTCTATTATACGAAAATGAAGGTTCAAAAATATTGAAACGTGATTTGTATAACATCGGATGTGAAGGAATTTCATTTTATCACTCGGGATTTATTCATTTTATCGCAAAAATACCTACTTGGATTTTCATTTTATTTTCTATTTTCATAAGTGTCGCAGCAGTATTAAAAAATTTATCACTAATTCCAACATTGGGCTTACTTACATGTCTTTATATGATGAGTCAAATTGGATTAACCAACTGGTTATATTTTACCGGATGGCTGTGTATTGGATTAGTAATCTATTTTGGTTATAGTATAAAACACAGTAAGTTAAACGTAAGTGTGAAAAGTTAATTGTGTTTTAATAAATTTCGTTTCCAGCCTTCATCCTGTTTTGACAAAATGAATACTGCTTGTTTTACAAAAATGTTATTTCTCAAATAATCGACTAATATGAGTTAACTATAAAATCCATGTTCTTTCATAATATGCGGCACTATTTTGGCAGAGATCCTATAAAAAAAGCACTAACTTATGGAGAAAGTGCTTTGAAATAGCTATAAAAATGAAAAATATCAATCGATCATACGTTCAAAAAAGTAATATTTTAATTCATACCAGCCGGATTAAAATGCTATAGCTAGTAAACATCAGTAACAAGATCATGTTTTTGAATAAGTTTTCGCAAATTAATTAAGGCATAACGCATGCGACCAAGTGCAGTATTTATGCTAATATCTTCCATTTCGGCAATGTCTTTGAATGACAAATCTTGAAAAATACGCATCACAAGTATTTCTTTTTGATTATCAGGCAAATGATCTAACAATTGAATCATTTGAGCTTCCAATTCTTCATGAGAGAGCTGCTCTTCAATATTTTTTTCTTCCAATGAAAGAACACTAAAAATATTAAAATCATCTTTCGTTGAGGATGACTCGGAAATCATTTTGAAACGTTTTGCCTTTCTGAAATGATCAATTACCAAATTATGGGCAATGCGCATTGCCCACGGTAAAAACTTACCTTCTTCATTGTAGGTACCCAGTTTAAGGGTATTGATTATTTTAATAAATGTTTCCTGAAAAATATCCTCTGTAAGGTTTCGATCCCTAACTTTTTGAAAAATATAGCGATAAATCACATCTTTGTGACGCATCACCAAAACCTCAAAACACTTTTCGTTTCCTTGAATATAAGATGTGATTAAATCACGATCATCCATACACTTCATATCTTTGACTTTTAAATGGTTAGTAAAGAAAATTAAGTGTAAAAATGTGCTATAGGCGCGTGATTTTTAAAGGATTGATTGGTTAAATATACAATTAATCTATTAATTATCCAAAAAAAACTAAAAATTCAGTTCATTTAGAAACTTCATTGTATCAATTCCATCAGCATAATCGTCCAACGAAGGTCGTTGTGTCTGACCAAAAGGAATAAAGGATTTACCAACTACCACTTGAATTTCTGGGCGATGTTTTTCTAAAAACTGATCAACCTCAGAAAAATCATTGTAATAATGATAATGAATGACTGACAAAGGACTAAAGAGTTGATCAGACTCCTTCAATAAAACAAAATTATTATCTAACAATGCCTCCTGATTTAACAAATAAATAGCCTTGTTATAATCATAATTATTAGCGTATTTATGATTGTTTATGACCTCAAAATGTTGAACAATGCTTTCGAAAAATCGATTCAAATCAAAACCGACAGGAAGAAGAAGATGAGTTACATTTCGACAGCCCAGTCCAAAATAATCAAACAAGTCATGTCCTAATTGGTGAAAATCATCAGCAGTTTCATCTCCTTCAATAACAGCCACAGAGGTCCTGTTTTTTCGAAACAAGTGTGGATATTTCCCGAAGTATTTTTCAAAATACAACAATGAGTTATTACTTCCTGTTGCAATTACTGCATCAATCATTCCAATTTTTCCAGTTGAAAACTCAATAAAAGCCTCAAGATCAGGAACAAATTGAATTAATATCTTTGCTAGAGCAGGCAGCAATGTTTGATCATCTGAACTTAATTTACACACAATGCGGTTACCTGACAATAAAACTGCTATAAAATCATGAAAACCAACCAGTGGGATATTTCCGGCCATAATAACGGCTACTTTTTTAGACTGATGCGCGAAAGAATATGGTCTCAACCATTTGTTTAGACTTTCCTCAGATAGTGTTTCACCCAATGCTATAAATGAGCGCCTTACATTCATTTCTGTAAACCATCCATTAAAATTCACCTGTTTTTTAATGAGGGCATTGAGTGCATCGTATTCAAATTGAGTCACTCCGGTTTCATAACTCGTCCAAGTTTCGTCATTGCCTACTGAACACATCAGCTCCCCCAACTGGGAAAATCCTTTAATTAATTCATTTCGATTCACGATTCAAAAATAATCAAAGAAATAACCCATGATTTCAGGAAGGATAAATCATGAGTCAAAAAAATTGATTGTTCTTAATTGCCGGAACTTAAATCGGATCTCTTAATGAGATTAATTTTAAGATTGTTATTGAATGTACACTTTATCTCCCTCAGATATAAAATCCTTGGTTGATTCAAATTGATTGATTTTTCTAAGTTTTCGGAGTGAAGTACCATAAGCGAGAGATAATTGATAAAATGTATCTCCTTTTTCGGCGATAATATATTGACCCGTCTCATCCTTTAAAACAATTCGTTGATTTTCATCTACGGCTTTTGAATCCATCGAAGTTGACGTTATAAAATTTTGAGAATTATTACATTTGAAATCAAACTCATTCAATTTTAGTTCTTCAATGGTCGAAATCAGAAGATTTGCATAATCAGGATTGCTTGCGTATCCCGCTTCTTTCAGTCCTTTGGCCCAAGACTTGTAATCTGTTATTTTCAATTTAAATAATTCAGAATAACGATTTTTTGAAGACAACAATATGCTATGATCTTCATATGATTCTTTTGCTGTTTCATAAACCCGAAAACAGTCATCCACCTGATCATCAACCTTATGAATTACTTTACCTTTCCAATCATGGCATTTAATCCCAAAGTGATTATTCGCTTCAATAGCCAATTTAGAATTCCCATAAGCTGATTCAATGATTGCCTGTGCAAGAATTATGCTGGCAGGTATTTTGTACTTATCCATTTGTTCAATTGCAACATCTTTCCATTGCTGAACGTAGGAAATTTTGGACATATATACTGACTCTTGA
>CAZGJF010000024.1:13276-17255 GCA_964526595.1 uncultured Akkermansia sp.
ACAGGAAAAACTAACAGTAATGAGAAAAAAATGAATGCAGATTTCAATTTCATAACAACAACTAAGTTCTTACTCATACGATTTTATAAATCACAAGTTACACTGAGTTCATTTTTAGAAAGAAAAAACATGTCAACTTGACACTTTTCACTTTCTAAAAATGCCATTTTAACATATTTGAAACTTATTTTTATTCATGGCTTTTGTTTTGAGGTTAGATTTTAAATAAATAATCAGAAAATGGATTTTAATAAATTCACCATGAAATCTCAAGAGGCAATACAATTTGCTCAGGAGATTGCGGCTTCCAATGGTCAACAAGGGTTAGAAACCGGCCACTTGCTTCAGTCTATCCTTCAAAATGACCAAGATGTTACGCCCTATTTGTTTGGAAAATTAAATGTAAATAAAGTGATGCTTGAAAAGGCATTAGAACGCATTGTAACATCTTACCCAAAGGTAGAAGGAGGACAAATATATTTATCTCAACAAGCCGGACGCGTTTTAACGAATGCGCAAAACGAAGCTAAAAACATGGGTGATGAATATGTTACAATAGAAGTTATACTACTTGCTCTTTCAGAATCAGGTGACTCCATAGGGACCTTACTGAAAGACAATGCTATTTCAAAAAATCAACTAAAACAAGCAATCATGGATTTACGCAAAGGAGAAAAAGTAACTTCAAACAGTCAGGAAGGCACTTATAAGTCGTTGGAAAAATTTGCCAAAAACCTAAATGACTTGGCCAAATCAGGTAAGCTAGATCCCGTTATAGGGCGAGATGATGAAATCAGACGCGTTTTACAAATTTTAACCCGCCGTACAAAAAACAACCCAATTTTAATTGGCGAACCTGGTGTTGGAAAAACAGCCATAGCAGAAGGGCTTGCGCACCGAATCATTGACGGAGACGTACCCGAGAATTTGAAATCTAAAATCGTTTCTTCATTAGATATGGGTGCCTTAATCGCCGGAGCAAAGTATAAAGGTGAATTTGAGGAGCGTTTAAAATCAGTTGTTAAAGAAGTAATTGCAGCTGAAGGTGAGATTATTTTATTTATCGATGAAATACATACATTGGTTGGTGCCGGTGGTGGTGGAGAAGGCGCAATTGACGCTGCAAACATCCTAAAGCCGGCGTTAGCTCGTGGAGAATTAAGGGCTGTAGGAGCAACCACATTGAATGAATATCAGAAATACTTTGAGAAAGACAAAGCATTAGTCCGCCGTTTTCAGACAGTATTAGTCGACGAACCCTCGACAGAAGATGCCATTTCAATTCTAAGGGGCATCAAGGAAAAATACGAAAATCATCACAAAGTACTAATTAAAGATGCCGCAATCATTGCTGCAGTAGAACTTTCACAACGTTATATCACCGATCGTCACTTGCCGGACAAGGCCATTGACCTGATTGATGAAGCAGCATCAAAAGTTCGTATGGAAATCAATTCTAAACCGGAAGAACTTGATGAAATCGAACGAAAAATAATGCAATTTGAAATTGAGCGTGCTGCACTTAAACGTGAAAATGACACAAAAAAAATAGAACCAATCGAAAAAGAGTTAGCCAACCTAACCGAACAACGTGACGCGTTTAAAGCCAAATGGCAAGCAGAAAGAGATGTAGTAGAATCAATACAAAAAAACAAAGAGGCGATTGAGAATTTCAAGCTTGAAGCTGAGCAAGCAGAAAGATCAGGAGACTATGGTAAAGTAGCCGAAATAAGATACGGTAAAATCAAAGAATCTGAAGAAAAATTAGAAACCTTGAAAAATCAATTATCTCAGATGCAGAAGGATTCAAAAATGATTAAAGAAGAAGTTGATTCGGAGGAGATTGCAGAGGTAGTTTCAAAATGGACAGGAATACCGGTTAATAAAATGCTCGAAAGTGAGGTTTCTAAATTATTGCGATTAGAGGATGAGTTGAGCAAAAGGGTCATTGGACAAAAAGAAGCCATTAGTGCACTTTCAGATGCCGTTAGACGATCAAGGGCAGGTCTTCAAGATGCTAAAAAACCAATTGGATCGTTTATTTTTTTAGGTACCACAGGTGTTGGTAAAACCGAATTGGCAAAAGCACTGGCAGAATATTTATTTAACGACGAAAACGCAATGACTCGAATTGATATGAGTGAATATCAGGAAAAACATTCTGTATCTCGTCTAGTTGGAGCACCTCCGGGCTATGTAGGATACGACGAAGGTGGGCAGTTAACCGAAGCCGTTCGCCGTCGCCCCTACTCAATCGTTTTGTTGGATGAAATAGAAAAAGCACATCCGGACGTTTTCAATATTTTACTGCAAGTCTTGGATGATGGTCGATTAACCGACAATAAAGGACGATTGGTCAACTTTAAAAATACGATCATTATAATGACATCTAATTTGGGATCAAGCATTTTACATGAAAAATTTGAAGGGGTTAATAGTAAAGATTTTGAGTATGTTGGAGAGCAGGCTAAATCCGAAGTGCTTGATTTATTGAGGCAAACCATTCGACCTGAATTTTTGAACCGAATTGACGAGACCATTTTGTTTTTACCGTTGACCAAAGACAATGTCCGAGAAATCGTACTGTTGCAACTCAATTATTTAAAAGAACAATTAAGGGATAAAGACATTAGTCTTATTGTATCTGATGAGGCTTTTGAGTGGATAACAAAAGTCGGATACGATCCTTTTTTTGGCGCACGACCTGTTAAACGAGTAATACAAAAGCAAGTCCTAAATGAATTATCAAAAGCACTTTTGGGGGGCACAATAGACAAAAATCAAAATGTTGTTATGGATGTTTTTGATGGAAAAATTGTCTTTAGAAAGCCAATACGAGAATCCGAAGAAATACAACCATAAGTAAGCCATTAAGTACATTGAACACACAACAAAAGAAAGAGGTTTATACACTACTTTTGTTGTGTGTTTTAATCTTATTGTTTTGAAAGAATCGACTTGAGTTGCTGTACATCCTTTTGCAATTCTTGTATGGATTTAGTCAACGAATTTTCATCCAATTTCACATCCGGAATTTCTGGTGAAATATAATTCACAAATTTCCAGATTTCGAGAATATCATTTACGTGCACATTATAAGGCTTGTAAAATGGGTTGGTTGATGTCAACTGAAAAGAATAACTGGTTTCCAATAAGTTATGAACCACTTTAAAAACAATACCATCATCTTTTGTAACAACAATGCACGGAGTACCAGAACGTATTGTCATCCAATTCTGGATGTACTCTGCAACAACTTGAGAACCTTCAACAACGGGCGGCATTGAATCGCCTTTAACAGGAAAAGATCGGTATTTTTTACTTTTGGATAAGAATGGGAGATGAAAGGTTGGTAAAACCTTTAAATAATCAGGATCTGCGTATCCACTGGTGTATCCTGCACTTGCTTTTAAAGGAACCATTTCAATGAGTTCTTCCTCGTCTTTGTCTACCAAAGCCGTTAATACCCTAAGATTTTTTCCATTTAAATCAATACTTAGGGCATTCATCAATTCAAGCCACTGATTTTCGTTGAATTCTGAAAAATCTTTTCTCACCAAACTATCTATCGAGACTTTATAATAATCACTGAGCGCGATCAAACTTTCCAAATTAGGTTGAGCAACACCATTTTCATAACCACTATATGAAGATCGTGTAAAATTTAATTCAAACGCTACATCTTCCTGCGATTTATTGATTCTTTTACGAAGTAACTTGAGGTTATTCCCAATTTGCATAATCACACTTTTTTACGATGATGCAAATCTAACAATAATTCTTAATTATTCGGATAACAATTGATTAATAATTAATCAATGTGCGATTGACAATTGATATTGATACTTAAAAAACTACGATTGACCCGTTTTTACATTCATTTCTAACAACGAATGTGGTGCATGTAATCCTGCTCTTTCAAACTCTCTGTACACAAACTCATTCAACTTAAAAAAGACATCCGAGAAATCGTCAGTAT
>CAZGJF010000024.1:17265-31186 GCA_964526595.1 uncultured Akkermansia sp.
GAACTTGTAAGCTGAGACACACCGATGAAATGTGGTGGATTTTTCAAAATTCGCTTATCCTCAATAATGAATTTTTCAATTAAATTTTTGGCTAATTCATAGTTATCTCCAAACGAAATACTGAATGACCAATCTACCCTTCTGTTTTTTGCTTTGGTGAAATTGGTTATGTTTCCGTTAGCAATCGGTCCATTAGGCAAAATAATAACCTTATTATCAACTGTATAAAGATACGTGTTAAAAATTTGAATTTCTTTTACCACACCTTGTTCTCCTTGAGTTAAAATAGTATCACCCACTTTAAAAGGTTTCAATACCAAAATCATAATTCCACCCGCAAAATTGGAGAGGGTACCGGAAAATGCCATTCCGATAGCCAATCCTGCTGCCCCCAATAAGGCAACAAACGATGTCATTTCAATGCCCAATTGTGAAACAGCAGAAACAGTAACAAGAATTTTCAAAACCATTGAAATGAAACTGGACATAAATGTAATCAGCCCCTCGTCAGTGTTACTTTTTCGCAACAAGCGTTTTAAACCCCTAGAGAGCATGTTTGAAAACCAAAAGCCAGCTACCAAAATGATGACACAAAGCATCAAATTAGTTCCCGCTTTTATCAAAAACAGATTAATGTCTGAATATTTTATTCCTAAAAGCTGTTCAATACGATTCATGATCTAAATCTTGATTGAGATGTACCTATTAAAAAAGTGAAATTAATGTCAAATTTAAAAAAGATTAAAAATTGTACCAACAATACCGCTTAATCTCTAATCGATATACAAATAGGGCTTGATAGTTTCCACGTAATTCTTAAAGGCTTCAATTCCCTTGGAGGTAATTTTACAAACCGTAACAGGATAATTACCTTTAAATCCTTTGGATATAGTAATGTAATCTTCTTTTCTAAGTTTATCCAACTGCAAACTCAAATTTCCCGCGGAGGTATTTATTTTTTCCTTTAAATAAACAAACTCCGCTTCCTTTATGGCAATAAGTATTGACATGATAGTCAATCTAAGTTGTGAATGTAAAATCGGATCTAAATTGTTATACATGCTTATTTTTCATTAATAATCCGGGAATAACATACGTTACGATCATTGCAATTGCAGCGAACAAAAATTGACTTTCAACCGAAACCAATAAAGTAAATCCGGAGCATAAAATTCCGGCAATACTTCCAATAATTGAAGGCATGTGTCGTGTAATCCCTCCAACAATATAGACTGTTAAGCCTGATAACAAAGGAAAAAATGTTAAAAATAATAAAGGTGACACAGATACCGAAAATGAAAAAAAGATTCCAAATGCTAAGGCAAAGCCTGTGAATGCAATAAAGTAAATACGTTCATAGTGTAATTCCATGTGTTCTCTATGTTGTTCATTTTTTTTCATTAATATGGAGAAGACTCCACCTATAGGGAATACTAACCAAGAAAACTGTTCAAGTAAAGAACCATTTAAATTTTGATATTGAATACACAGATAGTGAATAAAGAAATAAGCAAACAAAAATGAACCCCAAATCAGATAATAAAATGCCGCACCTGTTTTTTCATTTTTCACAACATTTAAGGCTTCGTTAATTGTTTTTAATGCATCTTCCGGGGTATAATTCTGTTTTTCCATAATCGCTTTATTTTTAAGTCACAAATATATACTAATTAATTTAATTAACTAAAATACATAATTGAAAATTTTTCTTTTTTGTTCTCATTATTGATACAGGAAAAAAGCTAAACAATGAGGAAAGTATTTTGATTCACTATTGATGAATTGTAACAACAAACTTTAAGAATGGAATCACTTTGATACTTGATATAATATCTGTGTTATTTGGCTTTTTATAAAATAATTAGTCCGCCTACCAACAAACCAATAGAACAAATTACTAATGTAATTACCTGCAAAAAAGACGGCTTGATTAAAATGGCTTCACTTTGATTACTTCTATTTAACACAGTCATTAACAACCTCAAATAATAATAAACTCCGATACCTGAGTTTATTACAGCGATTATTACAAGTACAGGAAAACGATTAAAGGCATTTGAAAATACCATATACTTTCCAAAAAATCCTGCAAGCGGAGGGATTCCGGCCAAAGACAATATTGAAAGACTCAACACAATTCCCAATAATGGACTTTTAATTCCAATACCTTTAAAAGCAGCTATTTCATCATTTGGGTCATTTACCAAGGAAGATATAACAACAAGTGATATGATTGAAAAACCATATCCAACCAAATAGAACCATAAACTCCAAACACTTTGTATGTCTTGAGTTAACATTACTAATAGTGCATACCCGGCATTGGCAATACTCGAAAAAGCAAGCAATCTTTTAAATTTTGTCTGACTGATAGCCGATAAATTACCAATGATCATCGTTAATACAATCAATCCCATTAACACATCCGCCCAAACATAATTTAGATCCCCGAAAACAAATGATATTAGTTTCAAAAAAGCAAATAGCCCTGCCAGCTTAACAACAGACGCCATAAAACCCGTAACAAACACAGGACTTCCACTGTAAACGTCAGGAGCCCAAAAATGAAACGGAGCTGCACCAACTTTAAAAAGAAATGAGGCTAAAATCATTAATACACCAATGTATAGCAAGGGTCCATCAGCGGATCCGTTGTAGATTTCTTTCTGTATCTCTACCAACTTAAAGGTTCCTGTAGCCCCATAAACCCATGCGGTACCAAATAAAAAAACACCTGTTGCAAAAGCTCCTGTAAAAAAATATTTTAATGATGCTTCAGTGGAAATCAAATCTTTTTTCTTACTTCCCGCCATCACATATATGGGAATTGACATGATTTCCAAACCTAGAAAAAACATGAACATGTCTGTAAATGAAAGCATACATAATACACCTACCAACGAGAACAATAAAAGTGACGTGTACTCTCCAATATGATCCGCTTCTATCTTGAATTGATCATACGCCCCTATAATAATCAGCAAAGCAAATACAATAGCTAGACAAGAAAACATGATGACACTTCTGTCAAAAAACAACCCCTCATACTGAAACAACAAACGAGGTATCTCCCATTGATTAATCAATAAAGTCATTGAAAGGATTAATCCTATTACTGCCGTAAGCAATACCAATATCGGTTTCTTAGCCATCCCAATGAACATTGTGAGTAAACCGGTAACAAAAATTACAATTAATGCATCCATTAAGGTACAAATGATTTAGTAGTCTGCAAAGCAAGGGATAGCTTATCCAAACTTGGTCCAACAAAATCGATGATTAGTTTGGGATAAAGACCCAAAACAAGTATCATTACCGTGAGTAAAAAGAAAGTGAATATCTCATTCCAAGTCAAATCTTTAAAATGCTGCATTTTAGGCGCTCCGTACATGCTTAACTGGTACGCCCGTAACGTGTAGATTGCACCAAAAATCAAAGTTGAACCCGCAATTAAACCAATCAACCAATTGTATTGATACAATCCTTTGAGAAGTATGAACTCACCAATGAATCCAGAAGTAAATGGAACTGAAACTGAAGCAAAGCATATCACGGCAAACCAAAAAGCAAATTTAGGTGCTAACTTTGCTACGCCACCCATTGAAACTAAAGATCTGGTTTCTAAACGTTTTTCTAAAATTCCTGCTGAAAGAAATAAACCAACCGCGACCAAACTGTGATTTACAATTTGTACAAAAGAAGCACTTAACGTTTGTTTATCAAACAACATAATTCCTGCTGCAATCAATCCAACATGACTAATTGATGCAAACGCAAATAATCGTTTAATATCGGTTTGTTTTATGGCAAGAATAGCTGCATAGACAATTCCAATAAGCCCTAAAATAATGACTATTTGCTTCATTTCTTCCCAAGCTTCAGGAGCCAATGGGATCATCCAGCGAATCATTCCAAAAAGTGCCATTTTCAGCATCAATGCAGACAACAACATTGTTCCTGCCATTGGAGCCACCGTATAAGTTGAAGGTTGCCAAGTATGAAAAGGAAAAAGTGGAATCTTAATAGCAAAGGCAAGCAAAAATCCACCCATGATCCAATACGAAACCTTGGAACTTAATTGTACAGCCAATAAATTAGTGTAAGAAAAATCTAACGAGTAAGTTCCAATGGCCATTAATGAAAGTAGCATTGCCAAGGAGCCTATAAACGTATAAATAAAGAATTGAATCAAGGTGCGTTTTCGCTCAGGAGCACCATACCAAAGGGCGATCAAAAAGATTGGTATCAAGGTTAATTCCCAAAATACATAAAACAGGATTCCGTCCATCGCTGTAAAAACACCAATCAGCCCAAATTGCATTAATAAAACCATCGAATTGAAAGAACGTTGATTTGCAATTTCATGATTTAAATTACCTAATAAAATTAATGTTACGATCACATTCGTCAGCAAAACCATCAACAAGCCAATGCCATCATATGCCATGTAGAAAGTTAGTCCAAACGATGATGAAATACCCGGATTAAAAAGTGTGACCGTTGCGTGAGGATTGAAAAAAGCAACATGAAAAACTGTGATTAAAACTGATGTGACAGCTCCGGTTAAACCTACATAACGAACTAAATCTTTTGGAGATACCGATGCGACTATAGCAAAAATAATGGGGATAATTAATAATTCCAAAACTTAAAATTTTACGAGGTAATATACTATCAATCCAATAATTCCAACAACCATCCAGAATAAGTAAGTTGTAATGATTCCATTTTGCAACCTACGGACAAGATTACCTGATTTATTGACCCAAAGTGCCAGACCGGTGATTGATCCGTTTAAAATCAAAGATTCAACAAATTGATGCCCTTTTACTGAAAGCCACTCAATAGGTTTGACGAACAAAACACCATAGATTTCATCAACAAAAAGTTTGCGATTAGAACTAATTTCCCAACCTTTCAAATGGTCATCTGATTTAGCAAGCGATCCATTTTTGACATAGACAACAAAAGAAACGACCAATATCAAAAGAGTCATAAATACTGCCACACCCATCAACAAAAGTGCTGAGTCAGCACTCAAATGATGATTTACAACCAAATCTAAACCACGTGTATTTTGCTCTAAAAAATGAGATAGCCAGTGAGTTCCGTTGCTTAAGAAAATACCGGGTAAATTCAATAAACCTCCGATAATTGATAATACACTAAGTAATATCAATGGAAAGGTCATATTCAAAGGACTTTCGTGAATGTGCTTTTTTACTTCTTCTGTACCTCTAAAAGAACCATAAAAAGTTAGAAAATACAATCTAAACATATAAATAGCTGTCATCGCTACAGAAATCATTAGAACAATATAGATCCATATATTGTGAGTAAGTGCATGTGCCAGAATTTCATCTTTCGAATAGAATCCTGACAATAGAGGAAATCCTGCGATAGCAAGTGTCCCAATCAAAAATGTGGCATGGGTTACAGGCAAGAATGATTTCAATCCACCCATTTTTCGGATATCTTGTTCGTCTGACATTGCATGAATAACACTTCCTGAGCCAAGAAATAATAATGCTTTAAAGAACGCATGTGTTGTAACATGAAACATAGCTGCTGTATATGCTCCCATTCCTAATGCAACAAATAAGAGGCCTAGTTGGGAAACCGTTGAGTAAGCCAGTACTTTTTTGATATCATTTTGTCTAAGTGCAATAAAAGCCGCAAGCAAGGATGTCAATAAGCCAACATAAAGCATGATTTCCTGTGTTGCCGGAGCAAGCTCAAATAAGAAATTAGACCTGACAACCAAAAAAATTCCGGCAGTTACCATCGTAGCGGCATGAATAAGTGCGGAGACGGGAGTAGGTCCGGCCATCGCATCAGGCAACCATGTAAATAAAGGAATTTGGGCCGATTTTCCCGTTGCACCGATAAATAAACAGCAAGTAATTCCAAACATCATCCATGTGGTGGGATGCATCTTTTCAACTAATAATTTTATAGCAATGTCTTTATATTCCAATGAACCAAACTGCTTCAAGATTAGAAACAAGCCGATAAGAAGCCCCAAATCACCTATTCTATTCATAATAAATGCTTTACGAGCAGCCAAACCATTCAACATTCCCCTTTGTTCATCGCTGTAATGAAAACCGATTAACAAATAGGAACAAATACCAACTCCTTCCCAACCAAAAAACAACATCACATAGTTGCTACCCAATACAAGTATGAGCATAGCAAAAATGAACAAATTTAAATAGGTAAAAAACTTGTAATAACCTTTATCATGGCTCATGTATCCCATTGAAAACAAGTGAATCAGAGAACCAACACCTGTAACAATCAAAGTCATCCAAATAGCTAATGAATCTATTTGTAAACGGGCATTTAATGTGAGATCATCAAAATCTATTATGCTAAACAAATGAACGATTGTTTCCTGCTTAAGATTCAGAAATACAACTAAAGAAAGTCCAAACGCAACAAATATAATGCCTGTTGCAATGGAACCAACTAATTTTTTAGGCATTGACTTACCCAAGGTACCATTTATCAAAGCACCTAAAAGAGGTAATACCAAAACAGTGAGTATCAACTTATCTATTTCCATTTTGATTAGCCTTTTAAATTATTGAAAATACTCACGTCTGTCGTACGAAGATTACGGTATGCCATGACTAAAATTGATAATCCAACTGTCGCTTCAGCAGCAGCAACAACCATGATAAAGAAAACAAAAATCTGTCCATCTGCTTTCCCATAATATGTTGAAAAAGCAACAAGAAGGAGATTGACTGCATTCAACATCAATTCAATACACATTAACAAAATAATAGCATTCCTTCGAATCAGTACACCGACAACACCAATTGCAAACAAAATGGTTGACAAAACAATGTAAAATTGAATCGAAACACCCAAATTGAAAATACTTGTTTGTTCCATAATTAATCAATTAGTTGTTTTTCTCGTTTTGCGAGCAAAATTGCCCCGACCATAGATGCAATAAACAAAACGGATGAAATTTCAAACGGAAGGACATACTTAGTAAATAAAACATTTCCTAAATTTTGAACCAATCCCAATTCATTATTGTCAGTGGATGCCGATTCAGCCAAAATGATTCCATCTTTCAAGGTTGCAACCAAGACAGTCAATAAAACTCCTCCAGAAACAACCGCAATAATTTTAGTAATTAATGGACTTTTAGGCTCTGTTTCCTTTTTGAGATTCAACAACATCAATACAAACAAAAACAAAACCATGATTGCACCAGCATAGACGATAATATTAACAATGGCCAAAAATTGTGCATTCATCAATATATAATTAGATGATATTAAAAAAAATGTCAGAACCAGATACAAAACACTTCTGACAGGATGTTTACTAATTACAACCATGAGTGCAGATCCAATGGTCATACCTCCCAAAATTGTGGCTATCAACTCTAAACTCATTTTTCAGTTCTTTTTCCGGTGTGTTGTCTTTTGGTAATATCAATTCGGTTTTTCAAATCTTCCACCAAACGATCTTTTCCATATAGAAACTCACCTCGTTCGAAATTTGAAGGAACAATTCTATCTGTCAAAAATATAGCTTCCTTCGGACATGCCTCTTCACATAAACCACAAAAAATACATCGAAGCATGTTTATTTCATATGTTTCTGCATATTTTTCCTCACGATATAAATGCTCTTCACCTTTTTTTCGTTCCGCAGCCACCATGGTGATTGCTTCGGCAGGACAAGCCACTGCACAAAGTCCACAAGCTGTACAATTTTCACGTCCCTGCTCATCTCTTTTCAACACATGTTGACCTCGGTAGACCGGTGCAAAAACGCGTGTTTCTTCGGGATATTTGAGGGTGTTATTTTTTCGAAACAGATGCTTGAAAGTAATCCACATACCCCCAACAATGGCAGGGATGTAAATCTTCTCCATGAAGGTCATTTCTTTTTTTGAAACAACTTTTTTTCGATCTGTTAAACGTTCCATAAGTTACACTTTTCTAATTGAACCACCCTTCATGAAAGGCTGTTACAAGCCCTGTAATCAACAAATTAATGAGTGATAATGGAATTAAACTCTTCCAACCCAAATGCATCAATTGATCAAAACGAAAACGGGGTAAGGTCCATCTGATCCACATGAAAATAAAGACAAAAATGAATGTTTTCGTAAAAATGGAAACCACTCCCAAAATAGCCAATGTATTCCCTTCGAAGTAATCCATTCCAGGAAAATTATAAGCTCCGAAAAATAAGGTAGCAATTACAGCTGACGAAGTGAATAAACTAACATATTCTGCAAATAAGTAGAATCCCATTTTCATTGACCCATATTCTGTATGATAGCCCCCTATCAACTCACTCTCACACTCCGGCAAATCAAATGGTGCCCGATTGGTCTCGGCTAAAGCGCAAATAAAGAATATCAAAAATGCAAGCGGCTGATAAAAAATATTCCAATCCATTCCATGTTGTGCATTCGCAATATCTCTCAAACTCAAGCTGCCTGTCATCATGACAATAGTAATCACGCAAATTCCCATAGCTAGCTCATATGAAATCATTTGTGAACTGGCACGAATAGCACCAAAAAGTGAGTATTTATTATTGGATGCCCAACCACCTATCATGATTCCATAAACGCCAATAGAAAGAAATCCCATAATGAACAGTATACCAATGTTCACATCGGCAATTTGCAATGCAATATCTCTACCAAAAAGAGTGATATCACTACTCCATGGAATCACGGAACCAGTCATTAATGCTGTAAACATAGTAATTCCGGGACCCAAAATAAACAACCACTTTTCTGCCTGATCGGGTATAAAATCCTCTTTGAAAAATAATTTTCCACCATCAGCCAATGGTTGCAAAATACCAAATGGCCCTGCTCTGTCGGGTCCAATACGATCTTGAAACCATGCGGCAACTTTTCGTTCAAAATAGGTTGAATAGGCTGCAATTCCTAGTGTTACAGCAAAAAGGACAACTATTAACAATAGTTTCTCTATCAGTTCACTAAACTCCATTATTCAACTTTTTTTCTTGGTTTGTTCTCGGATTTTGATATTGACCTTGAGAAATTACAGAATGACGATTTATTTTTCTGGGACCTTCAATGTTCCATTTTGTTACATCTTTTTTCTCAAATCGACATTCGTTGCAGATCCAACCAACTTTGCCATCCTGATCCTCTACCTCACCATATTTATCTTTGCGGGATGTTATACGGTAAATTTCATTACCAAACATCCAAACAACAGCTTTACCGGAACACTTAGTACATTGACAAGATGCATCCATTGGCTTCAAAAACCATACACGACTTTTAAATCGGAACGTTTTATCTGTCAATGCTCCTACCGGACAAACATCAATCATATTCCCTGAAAAATCGTTCTCTATTGCATTTTCAATATAAGTACTTATTTCAGCATGTTCTCCTCTATTCAAAACACCATGGACACGTTTATCAGTTAATTGATTAGCAACGGCGACACATCGGTAACACAAAATACACCTGTTCATGTGTAATTTGATCTTATTACCTATATCAATCGGATCAAATGTCCTTCTTTCTTCTTCGTATCTTGTTTTTTCTTTACCGTGTTCAAATCCAAGATCTTGTAAATGGCATTCACCTGCCTGATCGCAAATGGGGCAATCCAAGGGATGATTAATCAATAAAAACTCTACAACACCTCCCCTATTTTCATGAACTCGTTGGCTAGTTTTATTTTTGACAATCATTCCATCCATGACTGTAGTTGAGCACGAAGCGACCAACTTAGGCATGGGGCGTGGATCTTTTTCAGAACCGGCTGCAACCTCAACCAAACACGTTCTGCATTTACCTCCTGTTCCTGGCAATTTGCTGTAATAACACATCGCCGGAGGCACCACGTCGCCACCAATTTTTCGGGCAGCATTCAGAATCGTGGTTCCTTCCTCCACTTCAATTTGAACATCATCAATGGTAACTTTTACCATACTATTGATTTTAGTGCTTTTATTTCTAATTCATTACAGGAGATTTCAACAAACCATAATTTCGGGTCTGAGATTCTTCCTTATGTGTAACATGCCATTCAAATTCCTCACGAAAATGTCTGATTGCAGCAGCAACGGGCCACGCAGCAGCATCTCCCAGAGGACAAATAGTATTACCTTCTATTTTTTTATTGATTTCAGCCAATAAGTCAATATCTCTCAGATTTCCTTGGCCATGTTCGATCCGATTGAGTACTTTTTCCATCCAACCGGTACCTTCACGACACGGTGAACATTGACCACACGACTCATGTGCATAGAATCGAGCGAAAGTCCAAGTATTGCGAACGATGCATTGATCCTCATCAAACACGATGAATCCACCTGATCCTAACATAGAACCTGATTCAAAGCCTCCGTCAGCTAAACTTTCATAGGTCATCAACCTATTTTCACCATTTGCTGTTTTAGTAACCAAATGGGTTGGAAGAATAGGAACAGAAGAACCACCAGGAATACAAGCTTTCAATCGTTTTCCTTTAGAAATACCTCGGCACCATTCATCTCCATATATAAATTCTTCCACGGTAATCCCCATCTCAATCTCGTAAACACCAGGTCTTTGAAGATTACCACATGCTGATATTAATTTAGTTCCGGTGCTTTTACCTAAGCCTATTTTAGCATATTCTTCACCACCTTCATTAATAATCGGAACTACCGCAGCAATACTTTCAACATTATTCACCACTGTTGGGCATCCCCAAAGACCTTTGACAGCAGGAAAAGGGGGTTTTATTCTCGGGTTTCCCCGCTTACCTTCCAATGATTCAATTAAAGCTGTTTCCTCGCCACAAATATAAGCACCACCACCGGGGGCTACACGCAAATCCAAATCAAACCCTGATCCTAGAATATTTTTTCCAAGCCAACCATTTGCATAAGCCTCAGCGATTGCTTTTTCAAGGATTTCCAATACCCACATATATTCTCCGCGGATATATATAAACGATAGATTGGAACCAAGGGCGTAACTGGAAAGTATCATTCCTTCAATCAATCGATGAGGAATTTTCTCCATCAAATAACGATCTTTGAATGTTCCGGGTTCACTTTCATCAGCATTACACAAAAGATATCTAGGAACACCTTCAGGTTTAGCAAGGAAAGACCACTTCATTCCGGTAGGAAATCCTGCTCCTCCACGACCTCTAAGCCCTGATTTTTGAACCTCCTCGACAACTTGTTCGGGAGACATTGTTTTCAATGCTTTTTCAACCGAGCGATAACCTCCCATCCTACGAAAAACTTCGTAAGTTTCTATGCCCGGTACATCATCGTGTTCTAACAATATCTTTCGTGCCATTCAGCAATTATTTTGGTAACTCACCATTTCGGTAAGCTAGTATAATTTCATCAACTTTTTCTTTGGTAAGATGTTCGTGATATTTTTTACCACATTGCATCATCGGACCATAACCACAAGCTCCAAGACACTCAGCCGTTTTAATGGTAAACATACCATCCTTGGAAGTTTCTCCTACTTTCACGTCCAGCGTTTCTTCAAGGTGATTAATGATGTCATCACTCCCGACCAACATGCATGGACCTGTTCGACAAACTTCAAAAACAAATTTTCCGGTTGGTTCAAGATTAAACATCGTATAAAACGTTGCCACCTCATACACTTCAATGGGTTGAATATTTAGAATTTCGGCAACATAATCCATTGTTTCAATACTTAACCATCCCCCAAACTCTTCTTCGGCTAAATGTAAAATACGAATAAGTGCACTTTTACTTTTACCTTCCGGAAATTGATTAATAATTCCGGTAACTTCAGCCATTTTCTCCGTACTAAACTGAGGTTTTTCAGAGTGTCTTTTAGTAAGATCTATGTGTGTGCTACTCATAACTATGCGTCTAATTCTCCAGCGATTACGTTCATACTACTCATCGTCAATACTGCATCACTTATATTCTGACCTGTAATCATTTCAGGATAAGCCTGATAATAAATAAAACAAGGTCTTCTGAACTGTAAACGATATGGCGAACGACCTCCGTCCGAAATAAGATAATAGCCCAATTCGCCATTACCTCCTTCCACACAGTGATAGACCTCACCAACTGGGATTGGCGTTTCGCCCATAACTATCTTGAAGTGATAAATCAAAGCTTCCATGTTGTTGTAAACTTCTTCTTTTGGAGGCAGATAGAACTCAGGGACGTCTGCTTTGTAATCTCCCTCAGGAAGATTTTTATAGGCTTGCTCAATAATTCTGATACTTTGGCGGATCTCTTCCTGACGAACTTGAAAACGATCGTAAGTATCTCCTTGCGTTCCGACCGGAATGATAAAATCAAAATCTTCGTAAGATGAGTAGGGATTCATGACCCTAACATCGTAATCCACTCCGGCAGCGCGCAGATTTGGTCCGGTAAATGAATAGTCTAGTGCTCTTTGTGCGGTAATCGGACCTGCTCCAATAGTTCTATCCATAAAGATTCGATTACGAGACAACAAACTGTCAAACTCATTAAAAATCTTTGGAAACTCTTTGAGAAATGCCTTCAACTTGTTGTGAAATTCGGGCGTAAAATCGCGCTCAAATCCTCCAATTCGACCGATGTTGGTAGTCAAACGGGCACCACAAACTTCTTCATAGAGTTCATATATCTTTTCTCGTTGCTGAAAAACGTATGTAAAACCGGTTAATGCCCCTGTATCTACACCTATCACAGAATTACATACCAAATGATCTGCAATTCGCGCCAATTCCATGATAATGACGCGCATGTATTGGACTCTTTTGGGGATTTCAACTCCAATCAATTTTTCAACAGTCATCTCCCATCCCATATTATTGATTGGAGAAGAACAATAATTCAAGCGATCCGTAATCGGAGTGATTTGATTGTAGGGTCTTCTTTCTGCTAATTTTTCAAAAGCACGATGAATGTATCCAACTGTTTGTTCTGACGATAATATTTTCTCACCGTCAACTTGGAGTACATTTTGAAAAATACCATGAGTAGCGGGATGCGTTGGTCCCAAATTCAAGGTTGAAATTTCGCCATCAATTGTTTCGAGGGATTTTTCTTTCCAGACCGTTTGTTGATTTTTTTGTTTGGTACTATTAGTCATACAAGGTCTTTATTTATCTGCCAAAAAAACGATCATCTTTATCTTCACGGGTAGCATCTTCCAAATGATATTCTTTTCTCATCGGGAAGTAATCCATAGTATCTTCATTCAGAATTCGCTTTAGGTTTGGATGCCCTTTGAAATTGATTCCATAAAAATCGTAAGTTTCTCTTTCCATCCAATTGGCACCAGCATAAATATCAGTCAGTGAATCAATTTCTAAAAGGTCATTTGACAGAAAAGCTTTTAATCGAATTCGGATATTATTTTTCAGACTGTGTAGATGATAAACAACAGCAAACTCTCTACCTTTATTATCAGGATAATGAACACCCCCAATATTTGTCAAAAACGATAGCTGCAAACGCTGATCTAGTTTCATCCATTCAATCACTTGATGAATCATCTCGGGAGCAATTTCAAGAGTCAAAAAATCACAAGGTGTGTCAACAGAAATAACGGCCTCTGAAAATTGATCATTCAAAAGCTGTAAGACTTCTTCA
The DNA here is from genome assembly GCA_964526595.1 of uncultured Akkermansia sp. Taxonomy (GTDB): domain Bacteria; phylum Bacteroidota; class Bacteroidia; order Flavobacteriales_D; family Crocinitomicaceae; genus M0103. The sequence goes on from CAZGJF010000024.1 coordinate 30,880, forward strand.
TTCGACATTTTACTCTTCATTACTTTCTATTTTGTATGAATTAAGCAATGTTTTATATTCGTCTGAATAGCGTCTTCGCATTGACTCATGTTTAACCATTTCATGGATTTTCATGATTCCATCGATGATTTGCTCAGGTCTTGGTGGACACCCCGGAACATACACATCAACAGGAATAACACGATCAATTCCCTGCAACACACTGTACGTATCAAAAATACCTCCGGACGAAGCACAAGCTCCTACTGATAAAACCCATTTGGGTTCAGCCATCTGCTCATAAACCTGTTTCAAGATTGGACCTAAC
>CAZGJF010000024.1:31196-38615 GCA_964526595.1 uncultured Akkermansia sp.
TTTGGAAATGGTTCCTGCAACAATTAACAAGTCAGCCTGGCGAGGCGAAAAGGACATACGCTCCATTCCGAACCTTGCCAAGTCATAATTACTTCCCATCGTAGCCATGTACTCAATTCCACAACATGACGTAGCAAAAGGCAAAGGCCAAACGGAATTAGCACGAGCGGTAGCCACAACTTTTTCCAGTGAGGACAATTGATAACCCTCACCATTTATAACTTGTAAATCTTCTATTTTTCCCATTCTAATGCTCCTTTTTTAAGTACATAGAAAAAGCCGATCAAGAAAAAGACAACGAATAAGATCACTGCCAAAAGACCTTCGAGTTGTAGCGATTTAAAATTGACGGCATATGGATAGAAAAAGATAACTTCAACATCAAACAATACAAACAAAATAGCTGTCATAAAATAACGTATCGAAACAGGAAAACGAGCATCACCTTTCGACTCGATACCGCATTCCCAATTTGCATCTTTACGTTTAGACTTTAAACGAGGTCCTAAGAAATGGGTAATAAACAATACAAATGCAACAAATCCTCCAACAAATCCTATTTGGAGTAAAATGGGCAGATAATCAATACCGACAGATTTCATAATTAGCCTTATTTCTATATTGCATTTAAACAATTTTAGATGCCTATTGTTTCAAATGCAGTGCAAATTTATTCTTTCCTTTCATCATAGCACCCAAAAATGAGAGATATTTTAAAAAAAAAATAAACGTTAAAAAACTCTTTACCTAACACCCCTTAGAAGCGCTTTTAAGCTTCCTTTCAAATTGAACTACTTTATATAATGTTTGAATAGCATTTAAACATTAAGCATAGAAAAGATATTTTTTTCCAGGTTTTATTCAATTTTAGCTGTGATACCTCGATCTAATAAAGCAACACACATGGGTTCCAATGACTCAAAATTACCCTGTTTAACTTGGCACTTTCCGTTGTAGTGAATAATCCACGTACACTGTTCAGCTTGAATTGTATGGTGATTACACACATTTACCAACGATTCTATCACATAATCAAAGGTGTTAAAATCATCATTGTAAACTATTAATTTCTTCTCTTCAATAATAGCTTCTACAACTTCATCTTCGAATTCAACTTCAGTTATCATAAACAATAAAATTTACTGTGATACAATGGCCCTATTTTGATAGCTAAATTAGTAAATCAAAAAGCAGTTATTCATTCATTTCCAAATTTACTTTTAAATTGTTAATCAGTCTATAAAAAAAGAACTAAATGAACCTATGTTCGGAATAAAGGTTGATTATATTTGAAAAAAAATACCACTACTAATAGAGTGATCATGGTCTATGTTATTAAACTAAAGATTCAACATTAATGGTCTAAAAATTAATCATTGTGCGTTTTTTTACAAGTAATTAGTGTTATTAAACAACATTACCCCTTTTGTAAAAGTATGACCCAATTTATATGTTAATTTTACTCTGTGAAATATTCTTCAAAATACATTGAAAACGCTGTCGAACAATTAGCTTCCTTGCCCGGCATTGGCAAACGAACGGCATTAAGGCTTGTATTGCAATTATTAAACCGTTCAGAAGGGGAAATCCAACAGTTTTCAGACGCATTTGTTGCCATGAAAAAATATGTAAAAAAATGTCAGACATGTGGAAATATCTCCGATATGGAAATATGTTCCATTTGCCTTGATGAAAACAGAGATCACTCAATCATCTGTGTTGTTGAAGATATTCGGGATGTACTTGCCATCGAATCCACCAACATGTACAAAGGAGTGTACCATGTCTTGGGAGGTATCATTTCACCCATGGATGGTATCGGTCCCTCTGATTTGAATATCCAATCATTGATAGCCCGATCAACAAGTGGAAATGTCATCGAAATCATTTTTGCGTTAAGTCCAACCATGGAAGGGGACACGACCAATTTTTATTTGTATAAAAAATTGAATACAGCCCCTGTTATGATAACTTCGTTATCTCGCGGTGTAGCTGTGGGAACGGAACTGCAATATGCTGATGAAGTAACATTAAGCAGATCGATCATGCAAAGACAACCCTTTAGCGTATAATTTATAAATACTCAGACTTTTTTATGTTGAAACACTCTATTTTGCTGCTGCTCACTCTTGGCGTTTTGAGCGCGTGTTACAAAGGAAAAAAGGTTGACACCATCATACACAATGCAGTAATTCATACAATGAAAGATGATAATCACTGGTATGAAGCCATTGCTATTGCTCAGGGTACGATTATCGAGGTTGGCCCTGAACAACAAATTTTAAACAAGTATCGCGCTGACGAAATTATTGATGCCTCAGGAAAAGATGTATATCCGGGTTTTACCGATTGTCACGGGCATCTCTTATTGTATGCCAAAAACCTATTGAGTGCTGACTTAACCGGAAGTAAATCGTTTGATGAAGTACTCGTTCGTTTGGAAAAATACCAACAGAAACACCATCGTAAATTTATTGTTGGAAGTGGTTGGGATCAATCCTTGTGGTCGCCTGCTACATTTCCAACGAATGAAAAATTGAATAAACTGTTCCCCACGATTCCTGTCTGCTTGATGCGCGTAGATGGTCATGCCATGCTAGTAAACGATGTATTGCTTCGTCAAGCTAAAATCAATGAAAACACCAAAATTGATGGGGGAACAGTTCATAAAACCAATGGCAAATGTGACGGGCTTTTGATTGATAACGCAATGAACGCTGTGAACACCCTAATTCCAAATTACCCCCAAAAGGAAATTAGTGCCAAAATTCTAGAAATACAAGATGAATTAGTACAATACGGAATTACTGGAGTACACGAAGCAGGCATTAATTTCACGGACATACAACTATTCAAGTCAATGATTGACAAAGGCTTGCTAACGATAAACGTGTACGCTATGTTACTCGCAACAAAAGAAAACATTGATTTTGCTGTGAAACATGGACTATATTCCTACAAAAACCTACGCATTCAAAGTTTCAAAGTGTTTGGTGACGGATCACTCGGTTCGCGCGGTGCATTATTAAAACAACCTTATGCTGATGACCACTCGCATCAAGGGGCATTAACAACTCCACTTTCAACAATGGAAGAAATTGCTTCCGTATGTGAAAAAACAGGCTATCAATTAAATACACACGCCATTGGAGACTCTACAAATAAGTTGGTGCTTAATCTCTACAAACGAATCTATGGAAAGAAAAAAGATCATCGCTGGCGAATAGAACATGCTCAGGTTATCGACCCTAAGGATGTGCATTTAGTTGGTGAATATGCGATCTTTCCTTCTGTACAGCCTACTCATGCCACAAGTGATCAACGGTGGGCACTTAAACGCATCGGTTCAACTCGAATGAAAGGTGCATATGCATACAAAAGCCTGCTGAATCAATTTGGCATGCTCGCCATTGGGACTGATTTTCCTATCGAACAAACAGATCCATTCTTAACAATTCATGCGGCTGTAAACAGAAAAAATGCGGAAAACACTCCTGTTAACGGATTTTACCCACAAGAAGCCATCTCCTTCAATGAATGTATTAAAGGAATGACATCTTGGGCTGCTTTTGCATCCTTTCAGGAAAAGAAACTTGGAACCCTTGAAAAAGGGAAAGATGCCACCTTGGTAATTTTTGAAAAGCCAGTTAGAAACAATCGCGTTTATTCTCCAAACTTTGCAACAATTACAATGATAAAAGGAAAAGTGGTTTATTCAACTCAATAATCAATTTAATTTTCTGAACGATTTTTCAATATTTAATTCGAACTAATAGAATCTGTTGCAGCGCGAGTAAGTCTATCATTGATTGCTAATCCTATACCTTTATTCGGCACATATTCTGCAATTAAAATATCATACCCCTTGGAGTCAAGCTCATGAAGGGCTCTGTACAAATTTTGAGCAATTTCATATAAGTTCAAGTTCTTGGAAAGTATAAATTGATCCTTTTTGTCAAACATAGGATTGAAATCATTATACGATAAAAAACCAGTTTTTTTTGAATAAAGACTATGGGGGAGTTTATTTGTATTTTTAACAAGATAAAGGGGTGTTAGTGGGGCATAATGTACCATGTCCATACCGGGAGTTTTGATTTTGGTGTCACCCGAAGAGTTGATTAAACAATCCCCACAAACTACTTTAATATCCTCGGGTGTTATTAAACCTTTGCGAAAAATGACAGGTATGTTGTCTTCAAAAGCTATAATAGTAGATTCAATACCTCTCAAACATTCACCTCCATCCAAAATGTATTCAATGCTTTTACCGATTTGATGTTCGACGTGTTGCGCAGACGTGGGGCTTATTTGTTTATATAAATTCGCACTGGGAGCTGCGAGTGGAAAATCTAATAGTCGGAGTAACTGAAGAGTCAAAGGATGATCAGGAACCCTAAATGCTATCGTAGATTTCCCTGAACTTGTATTTTTTAAAGCATCTGTTTTCGTTGGAAGCAATAGTGTTAATGGTCCAGGCCAAAATTGAGCAATAAGCTTTAAAGCACTATCAGGTAGTTGATCAACAAAATCATAAATTTTATTTGAATCAGAAAGATGCACAATCAAAGGATTTGACTTAGGTCTTTCTTTGACAGCATATATCTTATCAATCGCCCTTGCACTGAAAGGATTGCCTGCCAGTCCATATACTGTTTCAGTAGGAATAGCAACTACATCATGATTGATTAAAATTTCAGCTGCTTGATGGATATTTTTTCCGATTAATGCCATGCCTGAATGATTAAATAATATAATGGCATACCAATTGTTATGTTAAAAGGAAAGGTAACCCCCAAAGCCATAGGTATGTAGAGTCCCGGATCTGCTTTTGGTGCAGCCAAACGCATAGCAGCCGGTACAGCAATATATGAAGCACTTGCTGACAATACTGAAAATATAAATCGATCCCCTATATTAGAAGTTACGAATTGGCTTGCAAATGCGACTATACATCCATTAAGTGCCGGAATCAAAATGGCAAAAGCAGAAACAAACAAACCATAGTTTTTAAATACTCTAAATCGCTTAGCAGTTACCATTCCCATCTCAAGTAAAAATATTGCCAAAAATCCTTTAAAAATATCATTTGTAAATGGTTTAATACCCTCAGCCTGTTTACTGTCTGCAATAAAACCAATAATCAAGCTACCTAAAATTAAGAATACACTTCCATTTGTGAAGGAATGATGTAAAATTGATCTAATATTAAACGTATGATTTGTAGCAGTTTCTGTTCTGTATTGCATCATTAAAAATACTCCTACAATAATGGCTGGTGATTCCATTAAGGCCATTACTGCAACCATGTATCCATCCGACTTAATTTGTTGTAATTCCAGAAAAGACATCGCAGAGACAAATGTAACAGCACTCACAGAGCCATAAGAAGAAGCTATAGCTCCTGAATCATCTATACTCAATTTACGTTTTAAGATGAAGAACGTATAAGCAGGAATTAAAATCGAAAGAAATATCCCAAACAATAATGCATAAACTATTTCATTGCTGAATCCACTCACAGAAAGTTCTTGACCACCTTTAAATCCAATCGAAAAAAGCAGATAGAGTGATATAAATTTACTACTGCTTTCTGGAATTTCCAAATCACTTTTAAATTGACTTGCTAAAAATCCCAAAACAAAAAACAAAAGCGTAGGATTAGTAAGATTGCTAATTAAAATTTCAAATTCCATTTTTTAAACTTTTTTAAATTATAGAAATATCGGCATTGAAAAGAAAAAAATCCATCACATTTATGGGTTACATACATCACAATAAGTAGGATCTTCCACTTTTTTTGTATGTGGATACATCACATCCTTGCTGAAACCACATTTTTCACATGAATATGTATGACTCAGGGTTGACTTGGTTGGAAAGCCACATAAACTACATGTTAATCCGCTGTTAACTTTTTTAACATCAAATCCCGGTGCTAAACAATTAGGGCATTGTGATTTTATTTTTGCCAACAATTTTTCCGCAGCTTTTTGTATAACCTTCATTCTACTTGGATTGTACATTGCTCGCATATCGGTTTCAACATAAACATGGTCTTGAATTTGAATATATTCATCAAAGGTTCTCAGTAAAAGATTCCAATCTGTAATGCCTTTTTGGATAAATTCAATTCCATTGGCTTCATTTCGCAATATCAAAGCATGAGAAGGAAATAACGATTGATTTGCAAATTGAATTAAATCATCTTTAGTGCTTATTTGCGCTCCGTTTAAATTTGTTTCATTACATATTTCTCGAGCTATGATCTCCAATTGGTGCTTTCGATCTATAAAGATTAAAAATTCTTCGTTGGCTTTAAGAAACCCCACTATTGGATGTGGACCAAAAGATCCTTCGCTAGCAATACCCAAATCATAATTAAATGTTTGCATTGCTGCGATACATTTTTTTCTCACAGTTGAAATAGGATCGTCTTTGCGATCAATTTCACCGGTAAATGTTCCAAATTCATCTGTATCGAAATCAGTCTGAATAATACACTTAACTCCTAAAGCGCTTTCAATTAATGGAGCAATGACCTTCTCTTTTCGATGCTTTGTAGCAATGATTAATTCCCTATTTCTAAAAATATCCTGATCAAAATTCATATCAATCATTGTCAGATTTTTCAAGCAGTCCAAGTTTATTAGATACTTTCATGGCAATTAACAACATGATAACGGCGAGTGATTTAGAAATCCAACTATGAGAAAGTTCATCTGATATAATGGAATAGATAAGTCCCATAATTGCTAATACAAAACACATTGAAGAAATAATAAAATAATACATGACTAATTTAAATTGTTACACAATTATAATTTATTGACATTAAACAAGTAAGGCTTATTTATCCCAGTTAATTGGCAATCCAATTTCAAAAGGAATATTTTTCTTGTATTTGTAATTCTCATATTTTTTTCGACAAAGTTGAATAGAATAATTCATAAATTATTATTTATTTTTGATATATAAATTATAAATAATATTTATGAACTACACATTAAATCAACTTAGAATATTTATAAAAGTTGCAGAAACATTGAGCATTACGAAGGCCTCTGATGAGCTTCATTTGACTCAGCCAGCGGTTTCAATTCAACTTAAAAATTTCCAAAACCAGTTTGATATTTCTTTGTTTGAAACAATAAATAAAAAAATATACATCACTGAATTTGGATACGAAATATTGGATTCAGCGAAAAGAATTTTGCAAGAAATTAAAATAATTGATAATTTGAGTTTGGCGTATAAAGGAGAATTAACGGGCGAACTGAAAATTTCCGTTGTTTCTACTGGAAAGTATATATCACCTTATTTTATTGCTGATTTTATCAAACAAAATCAAGGTATAGATTTAACTCTGGATGTAACCAATAAAACGCAAGTAATTGAAAGTCTTACTAATAATGAAAC
>CAZGJF010000025.1:0-36978 GCA_964526595.1 uncultured Akkermansia sp.
AATATATCCACTATTCCAAGCCCAATACATGCCATTGACAGGGTCTAATGCTCCTTCAAAAATTCCCGAAATATTCATCATACTATCTGTTCCTAAGTTCATGTCTATGTGTGTAACGGTGGAGTCGTATGAACAGATTACCATCGATTTTGTGTCTTCGAGGTCAATCAAACATATACGATTTGTATAGGACACTTTTTTTGATGAATAACATTGAATATTAGTTAAATATATTTTAACTGTATTAAAATAAAAGGATCTGTTTTCATACTTAATTTCTTTGTTCAATGCTATTCGATGATTTCCAATTCGTGGTATAAAAAAGAGATATTTTTGAGCCGGTACAAATAATGGCATGAACAAAAAAAACAAGAGTTGACACCAACAAACTTTTAAATTCATTTCCTAAATTGAGGTGGACGATGCCGGTGAAAAATTACTTTTCGCATGTGGTTTTTTAGCTTAATACGCTGTTCTTCATTTGTGCAAAAGGAATTGACCGTCGTAAAATAGTGATACAATAGTAATTCAACTTGCTTATGATTTTCGAGGATTTGATTGATTAAAGCATTCGCTTTTAAAGAATCACTGTGTTGATTGGTCATAAATCCAAATAGTTTGCGGTGTAAGGTTTCATTACGAAACTTTAGAAATCGCATCATTTGGTGATGTTTTTTTTGAAGCAATCTGATTTCATCAGCTTTATCACCACTCAATCCAATATGTTCAGCCAAGTCCAACTGACGTAAATCATCATTTGGATCATGTGGCGGTTTGGTAAAAAGTAAAGTCAAAGTTACCACATTCAACAGAACCAAAATAAATAGAACTATTTTATAAAATCTGTTATTCTTCATCTGATTGCATTGTATTGATAAAAATAATCATTATAGCCTGTTAAATCAGATGAAGGGTCCTCGTTTTGAAGTGTTTTTTGAATAACCAAGACATTTATGGTAATTAACACTAAAATTCCTGCAGCTGCCATCCAAGCTGATTTTGTTTTCAGGGAAACAACTTCACTTCCTTTATTTAAAGGTATTTGATACAGTTGATCCCGAAGATTGTTGGGCAAAGGTTTTAATTTAAAATCCATATTCATAGTAGATACTAATTTGATTCAAAAAGGGTGTTATTTCCTAATTTTCTATGTAATATTTTTGTAGAATTTCTTGAAGTTTTTTTTTCGCACGAAAAATCAAAGACTCTACTGCCGACTTACTTAAATCCATTATTTGTGCAATTTCGTAATGATTAAGTCCATCTATTTTATGCAATGAAAAAGCCATTTGTTGTTGATCAGGCAATTGCTGAATGGCCGTTCGTATGATTTCTGTTCGTTCTTTACTTTCCATTATATAATGGGGGTGATTCATGTCTGAAGAATTATAATCTGATTTACTGACTAAATCAAAGGGCAAATGAATGCCAAAACGCTTTTTTCGAGAGTGATGGCGGATCAGTTCTTTGTATTTATTATTGGCAATCCTATAAATCCAAGTTGATAGGGTTGATTTGCCCTCAAATTGCCCAATGTATAAAAAAACTGATGTAAAGACTTCTTGAGTTAGATCTTCAGCATCTTTTTCGTGACGTAACAACAACCAAAACAAATTGTAAACTTTTGTGGCATACACATCAACCAACTTCCTGAACATATACTCATCTCCTTGTTTCAAAAGTTCGATATCGATCAGTTCGGGCTTATCCATCAGCTATAGTTCATCATTAGATGTCAATTTATCAAAAATCTTGTGAAACTTAGAAAAAATGAGCAATCTAAATAAAAACTATTTTCTGATTAAATTGTTTAGTTTTTCAAAGGGAGTGTGTAGAAATGAAAAATGTTGTCATAGCAGGAGGATCTGGTTTCATAGGAACAGCTCTAACAAACTATCTGATGGAAATGGGTTACAACGTCAGTGTTTTATCGCGAACACCTTCAAAGAAAAATCAATTTCAATGGGACATTGAAAAAGGAATCTTGGATGATAAGGCCATCAAAGACGTTCAAATACTAATTAATTTGAGTGGAGCAGGAATTGCGGAAAAACGATGGACAGTTAAGCGAAAGTCTGAGTTACTTCGATCACGCACCGAAACCAACGCATTCCTGTACTCAAAAATTGAAAAAATGCCCCACTTAGAACAATTTATCTGTTCTTCAGGGATTAACAGTTATGGTTTTGATAATGGTGGTTTCAATCATGTGGAATCAGACCCTTATGGCAGTGACTATCTTTCACAATTAGTAAAATCTTGGGAAAAAAGTGCCGACGTGTTTCAGGAAAAATGCAAAGTTGCCAAGATTCGAACAGCCATTGTTTTAGACAAAGGTGGGGGCGCTTTACCAAAATTTATACAGCCAATTCGTTTGAATGTTGGTGCAATTCTTGGAAACGGAAAACAATCTATACCTTGGATACACTTGGATGATTTATTGGGGATTATTGCTCATATCATATTGAAGCAATCATCCGGAGTGTTCAATGCTGTAGCAGGTAATTCAACTAATAAGGAACTGACAGAAATGTTAGCTTATAAAACAAACAGAAAACTATGGTTGCCTCGAATTCCGGAACTGTTTATTAAGTTGATTTTCGGAGAAGGGTCAGTCATGCTTTTAAATGGTGTTTGTGCTTCAAATCAAAAAATACTGGATGAAGGCTATTCTTTTAAATATTCTGAATTAGAGCGTGCGATTGATTCCTTTGAACTTTGAATTAGCAAGAACAATATAGACTATCTAAAGAATCGATTTTTGCTGATGATTCTATTCACAGGAAAATAGATTGAGCCAAAGGCCTCTTTTCGGTTAAGAGAATCTAATTTAAATTCGATTCTAGTTCCCCGTTGAGTCCAAACAGCATCGTTCTTGTTGTTTTCCTCTAATTTTGGTGGAAATTGACCTGAGTGAAATAAGTAATAATTATTCTTTTTAGTCAATCTCAATACAGGACTGAAAAGAAATCGATACACATCCTCTTGTTGGGTAAGCACCCCTTTAGAGAGCAATCTATTTATTAAATAGTTCCCGTTTTTGTTTACAGAAAACATCAAGGAAAAAGCAGGAATCTTGACTTCTTTTACTTTCTGAACCTGAGAAATATTAAAATCTTCATCCAATTCAGATTCAATGTATGATTCTCTTACAATTTGATAACCACCTTGTCTATATGACAAATCTCCATCCCATGCATTCATGAAATCATGTGTTGGAAATCCTATCTTCTTCCCTAATCTTACTAGCAAAAGGTATAGTGGATCATTCGTTTTTTTTCTGAATTGTTGAATATTCAAATGTATATTCAGCATTTTGCGTACCGATGAGCTTTCTTTGAAATTCATTCCGTTTGTCTTAAGGGAAAAGTTGAATGGTTTTTGATTACGCACATAAGCCATAAGATGGAAACTTACCGAATCACTATTGTGAGCAAACATGGCCGTTTCGATACCATTTTCTCGTATTTTCAACCAATTGGAATAAAGTACTAACTTTTCTTTTTTGAAGTGGGGGTTTTTTAGAAATAATTTCCAAGCCTTAGAAATTCCGTTACGCTTTGCATTGTGAATTCGATTGTATGTCTGACTAAATTTGGTACCCCTGTAAAAAAACAAATAGTTTTGATTGTAAGTTAAGTAACATTGCTGTTTTTTATATTGATAAATGTGATTGTTTTCAGCAACAGAATCAGAAATTTCAATGATTTTGCTGAGTCTTTCAAGTCCGTCATGGATTTTGCTGCTGTCATTGATTGCAACCAATGCGCCCCAATTTCCATTTTCATCAGCAAACAAATAAGTAGGGTCTTGTAAATTCAAACCGTACAATTTAGATTGGCTTAACAAGAATTCATAGGATAATAAGTCCCTAAAAGGAATTTTATTATAATATAACATTGCACTTGTTTCCCTTGCTAAATCAAGCAAATAAACTCTTCCAAGAAAATCTGCTTCAGGTAAGCGATCTACAAGTCTCGGGATGTCATTTCGATTAAAGAGATAGGGTCTGATTACAAGAAATGTACCAAGTGCTACAGACAAAATAATAATCAGCGATAACTTTTTAAACATATAGGCTGATCCTATTTTGAGATGACATAAATGCTATTCAGGAGGTCAAGTAAGTATTTACCTGAATTTTCATAGCTGCCACTGTAATGATAAATCAGATCAAAACTTGTTTTTTGAGTGCTTGTTTTGGATGTAATCAGCTCCATATTACCCGTTTTTCCGCGCATCGCATCAATAATTTCATTTTGATGTTCATTGAAAAAATCTCGTGGAAAATTATTGATGGCACTCGCCCAATCAATATTTGCGTACATAAAACCACTTTTCTTGGATCGTTTAGCTGCTTTTTTAGACAGAGCATCCTGCCCATATCCATTGAAATGGTTCTCTGCCAAATCGCGGTCATTTGTAAAAATAAATAAGCCATTCTTATTTATCATGTATAGCGGTGCAGCATTTAATATCGCATCTTCGTACATCCAGTAATTTCCCATGTTTTGGAAACGTGACGTCATTCTTGACAAATGTTTTAGAATCTTTTCAGGGATATCACTCCTATCAGTAGAAAAACCCAAGGTAAAAATCGGCATGCCTTCCTCCGCTTCCACTTCACTTTCGGCATATTCAAATGTTTCTTCGTTGTAAGTGAACTCTACTTTGGTTGTTTTAATTTTTTGAATTCCGTTGAAAGTACCGAACATACTCCCTTTATATGTACCAAATAAAGCATCTTTGTTTACAAATTCATTCAACAATTCGATAGCTAAAACATTGGTTGAAATCTGAGCATTTTTTTCATCCGATAATAGGGGCATAAGTACTTTATAGGCTTGTTCATAAGCTTCACGCAAATTAATATTATAAGTGAAATAGGCTGTATTGGTTTTATTGATATATTTAAGTACGTCTTTATCAAACTTAGAATCATTCATTTTTTGATAAATTGAGCCTAATTTATCACCATAGCGTGCATCCATTTTAAATTCTACAGATTCTTCATTCAATAATAAATCGCCCAATAAAACATTGCCGGTGTATATTTCCTTAATATCATCAAATAGCGTGGGTAAAATTGTCTGAAGGTACCAAAGTTGTTTCGTTTTTTGTAAATTTCTGGAATTGTCTAAATAAAATATACCTTCACTGTTATGAGTCAACTGCTCTGCAAATCGTTTATCAAAAACAGCAAGATTGATGTTTTCCAATAACAATTCATCACACAATGTTTTGAGGCATGATGATTGTAGTTCATATTGTACACTGTCACGCAGTTCATAGTAATTTTTTTGAATCAACATTTCACTAGAGTCACCCAAACTATAATCGGGGATTGGCTCATTTGAAGGATCTTGATCAGTTTCTTCAAGCGGAGGATGTTCCTCCTGTATTTCAGAAGGATCCTGATAATACCAAGGATTATCATTTCCTCGTGCATACCAAATTGAATCCGTAATCTGATTCACTTTTTCCATCGTTGGATCGACTCGAATCAATAAGGCTGATTTTCCTTTGATAATTAAATTATTAAAATACGATGTAAAAAATTGGACATTGGGATAAGGACTTTCTACTCGTTCAAAATCATCAAATGTTTGAAAAAGCTCTGTTTCATTTTTGATTCCAAGAGTAAAACCGGAAAGCTGAAAATCACTTCCTCTACCATAAAACACGTTTAATTTTTGATCAAAGTCAATTCCCGAATCTTTGAGTGTCTTACCACTTGTTGAACCATCAAACAATTCTTGTTGAACTTCTTCCATGAATTCATATTTCACCAATTCATCCATGGATATTTTTTGAAGTAAATTGAAATTATTTATACTAAATACCGTTACAGCGTCTTTTGGAATCAAGTCTTCAGACTTTTGAGAGAAGGTATACGAGTTGATACAGGCACACACAACTAAAAAATAAAAATAAGATGATATATTACGAATCATTCTACGAAATTATATGACTTACGCGAAATTAAGAAAATTAACTACGTATCACTTGTGCTGTGATAAATAAATCACATTATCAAGCAACTGAGGATCACGGGTTAATTCGAATGGGTTTCTCCTGATCATAACAGCCAATTTGTTTTTTGCTAAAATGGCCGAAGTGTTATCAAATTTCTCAACCGGTCGTTCAAATCTTGTAATTGAAGTGTAATTTCCTTGTTTTAAGAGTTCCTCATCTTCCTCTTTGAGTTTTTTGGTTTTTTGAATGGTAATATCCGGAATTGATCTCGTCATTTTTTGACCATCCCAACTGAGCCAGTTTTGTTGAAGTTCAGGAATGTTATCATCTTTCAATTCCTCTCGAACAACTTCTTTGATCGCTTTTTGTAACAATTGTATATTAGTAAATGAACATTCCAATTTCATGATAAAATCAGTGAAATTTGTTTCAATCGTCACTGAAACAATGCCTTCTTTTTTGGATAGTTTATTCCTGAAAGTTATTATTTGTTCTTGTAATTCCTGAATTGATGGAACTTTATACCCGTCTAAACTATCCAAAGCTAAGATAGAGTTGATCTTAATCTTACTGGCACTGAGGTTGATTGTATATTTAAGAACACCACTGCCATCGTTTTTTAGCGTAATGTCATCAATAATCTCAATGCAAGAAGAGCATGAAAAGAAAGTTATAAGCCAAAAGAAGCCGAGTTTTATTCGCATAAACAATATTCAAATCGTTTCCGACAAATATAAACCCAAATAGTTTATTTGAAAAAAGAAAGTCTATAGCCCAGGAAAATTTTATTCGAACTTGTTATAGTCTAAAGCCAAATTAAAACAATCTCTAAATGTTAAATTCAAATAATACTTATCTGTATAATCTATAAATGACAGATAATCCTCACAAGCTTGATTAAAATTGTTTTGACTATGAAATAATTCTGCACGTTTTAGGTAATATATAGCCTCGGTTGAGTTACATTTAATTGCTTCATTGATAGCACTTATAGCGGCAGATGAATTTGTTTGTTTCTCATGTAAAAGTGAAAGAATATAAAATACCACACATGAATTTGAATATTGTAGTCTCAAGCTGTCAGCAATTCGAAATGCTGTTTTATCATTTTGAGTAATTATGTTTAAGATAGTACCTTCGAGTGCATTTTTCGAATTAATATTGGCTTCAATTGTTTTTTTAAGAAATTTATGTTCTTTGTTGCTCAGCCATTTCGGAATTTCAAAAGTAGCAACACCATTGGGGTTTAGTGCAATCGCATTTTTTAGACATGATAAGGTTTTTTCTGGCTCTCTTTTTTGAACATATACCCAAGACTTATACAGTGATGTGAGAAAGTTATTGGTGTCAAGTTTCTCTGCATAATTGAAATCCAAAAGAGCTCTGGATGTGTTATGTAATTTAAGGTGTAAGAATCCTCTTTCTACGAGTGCGTCAAGATGTTCCGGATTGCTTTTGATTGCTTTTGATTGCTTTTGATTGCTTTCGTGAAGTCGGCAATAGCATAGTTATAATTCCCTTGTTTTTCTCGAATCAATCCTCTGTAAAAATGAGCATCAGCATTGCCTTCTTCCAGTTCACTGACTTTGATTAAATCACGAAGCGCAGCATCCAAATCTCCAATTTTACACGCAACGATTCCTCTCAGGAAATAACTGTCTACATTGGTTGAATCAACCTGTATTTGTTTTGAAAAATCAGATATTGCACTGCGAAAATCGTGTAATTTTTCATTCAATAGTCCGCGGTCAAAATATGCAATAGAATCGTATGGGTCAATCAATATAACGTCACTGAAATAGGTGAGTGCGGAAGCATAATCTCCTTGTTGGTAGCTTTCGACAGCACATGTCCTGTATTCTTCTTTTAAGGATTGGTTCAAAGAGATGAAGGGGACTAATGACCAAAATAAAATAACAAGTAAGATTTTCAAAGTATTGATAGTTTAAAAATGAATTGTTTTCTCATTATTTCTCCTCGATCACTGCTTCTGTAGTCAAAATTGTAATCACTGAATCATCTCCTTTTTTTGTGATGTAGACAGTGGCATCAAATCCGTTTCCATTGTCAAGAAACCAATATAAATCACCTTCTTCGTCGAATTTCCCGTCTTTCAATGTTAGATTCCATGGTTTTAGTAATTCAAGTACGAGTGAATCAACAATTTCCTTTTTATCGTAATAATAGACCTGATTTTTATATTCTTTACCAGTTAAAGTATACCATTGACCATAATAAACCTCATCCGTGGAATCTAAAGTAAGTACACCGATTTGTGAACTGCCTAGAAGAGGTAGCGATAAAAACAAGCCTTGCAATACAACATTGAAAATTTTTATTTTCATCCATTCCTATTTAAGTTCGAGTTCAAAATTAGAATATTTTTCAAACGTTTTTTATTTTTAAAATGAAGCCATATCAAATCAATTTCAATTATTTAAATTATGATATTTAAAGCAACCACTGATGTACAAAATCCATCTGATTAATAACTCGGGGAAATTCTTCAAGGCGAACCGCTTTATGGTATTCTGAAAATGCCCAGCCAAAATATTTAATTTTGAAGATACCGGTCAAATTGAGTGTTGAACTTTCAAATGATACAATTTTCTTCATTTCTGCACACCACCAAATTGTGGTGTGCATTCCATTTAGTGGAGAACCACTCATCGATATTAACCAAAGATCCTCGTATCCTTTAAAAGATTTTAGATAAAAATGAACGCCTTTTTTATAAGATTCAAATAGAGCTCCCAACGGGCAGATAAATCCACCACAATAAGCCATACCACTTCTCAATGCTTTTGGCCTAAAGGCATATAATTCTGCAACTGACATAATCAACTCTTGATTATCAAAAAATAGATGGGTATTGTTTTGAAAGAAATAGTCAAATACTGACTCATTGCAATTCTGTTCATGTCTCCATACTCCTACATCAATAAATTTTGTAGATTTATCAAACGTCAAATCTTCTCCATACTTTGATTTATAGGTGGCTCCATCTTTTTTTATCTTTTGTTCATTATTTTTATTAAACCATGGTTTCATTTTCTTTTTTTCGTTAATTTAATTGAATAAAATACTCCCAATGTTACCTTGGGAAATAATTGCACCTGTTAATTTTATGATAACATTATCAGTAATTAAGATCGGAGACTTTGAAAATACCATATTAAAAACAATGTTGAGTGCCACTATAATAATGGCTTGCTCATGTACACCAACAATACCAATTTGAAACATAGAGTTGTATCTATCTACAAGGTCAGATTTACTATATTTTAAAAATTCTGATACATTCGTTTTAACTTTTTCAAGATCACCTTCTCATTGAATGAATATGTAATCGGTTATGACTTCATTGATTGTTGATCAACAAAATGCTTTGAGCCTATTGCAATGAATTGTTGATTACTGTCTACCAGTGTACCTCCACGTGGTATGGAAGTTTTAAACTTAATTAAATCATCCTCGAAATAATATGCTTGATTTTTAGCTAAAACTAGACACAAACGGTGTGGCATTTTCGATTTTTGATCAATTTGATTTTTAAAATTTGTTATTAAAGGAATCAAACATTGATACAAAACTTCTTTACGCTGTTCATCATGCATGTTGATATGAATGCCGGTGAAATTCCCTCTTTTATTCTCCTCAAAATGAATTGGAATCTGTATGTATATAGCATGATGCATTCGAATAATAACGTACGGAAATTGACCATAGCCTTTATTGATAAATTCGCTTGAAATCGGACGTTCAAATTCGTTATTGTGTATTGAATTCATTGGATGTCAGTTTATAGGTTCAACATTAATGGATGTAATTTCTTCAATGGAAAAAGGTGCAGGGAAAGGAATAAACAAAATGGTTTTGCTTTGAGCTTGAATAGAAAATGTTCCATCGGATTTATTGATGCAATACGTTGCACTAGAAAACTGATTCGACTCATCTAGATGTAATAATAAACAGTCGGGAAGATTACTTAGGTCTAGTGTTGTTGTCAAACCTTCATGGTTCAACTTCAATAGTAACGGGAAGTTAAGCTCACTAAACATTGGACTTACATCAATAAATTTTGATGTGCTGCTAACTAAGAAAGGCTCAAATTGAATTTTAGCCTCATTTTTCAAACGAACAATTAGTTCTTTTTTCATACAAACAAGTATTAGTTAATACATTAAACTCACTTGTATTTCGATCAAAAATTGGATATTATACGTTTTTTTTGACTTGAAAGTCCGTATCGTTTTACCACCGTGGTGTCTACACTCGGTTGGTACCCTTTTAAGGTTCGAAATACATCACAAATATATGCTTTATTTCTATTACATTTAATATTTTTTCCTAAAAAAGTTATCATTTGTTTGTCTACTTAAAAATAAAGTTATGAATTATAAAGTTTTGTAAATGAATTTTTTGATTGTTCGCTTGGTGTGATCTCACTCAGAAACGCTACTTCCAACATATCCTTAATAACTGGGAGGTCGTCAACTGAAATCAATCAGCTTGTAGAATGTAATCATATCAATGGTGAATTTATAATCGACACAATATAGATTACATTTCTTTATCTTTGAAAACCAAATTTGAACATGATGCAATGGTTTTGGATTTTCTTTTTTTCTTCTTTAATTACCTTAAATCTTTCAGCGGAGCAAATAACATACCAGCTCCGTATGGCTAAACCGCAAAATCATTATTTTCAGGTTGAAATGCTGATTTCCGACTTTAAAGAGAATCAGATAGAGCTTAAAATGCCGGTGTGGACTCCCGGATCATACTTGGTACGTGAGTTTGCCAAAAATGTTGATTTGGTCAAAGCTAAGGATGAAAAGGGCAATGTACTGAAAGTTAAAAAATCATCTAAAAATACTTGGATAATCCAACGCGATAAAGCAAAGACGATTAGTGTAAATTACGAAGTTTATGCCTTTGAATTGTCTGTTAGAACGAGTTTTTTGGATTTGACACATGGCTTTGTCAGTAGTTCCGGTGTATTCATGTACGTCAATAACCACAAAATGAATCCTGGGAAACTGCACATTTATCCCTACAGCGACTTTAAGAGAATTACTACAAGTTTACGAATGGCTTCTAATACAAATTCTGTTGATAATTGTCAAACTTTCGAATTTTCCAACTACGATGAGTTGGTTGATTGCCCGATTGAAATTGGGAATCAGGAAATTTTTCAGTTTTCTGCGGCCGGTGTGATGCATACAGTTGCAATGTATGGCGTAGGGAATTATGAAGTAGATCGCTTGAAAAAAGACATGACCAAAATCGTAGAAACTGCTACCACAGTTATAGGAGAGAATCCTAATAAAATTTACACCTTCATAATTCACAACGTTGTGGATGGTCAGGGTGGTCTTGAGCACAGCAACTCATGTACGCTTAGTGTGAATCGTTGGACATATGAAGGAGCGGCTTACACTGATTTTTTATCCTTAGTTGCTCATGAGTATTTTCACCTATGGAATGTAAAACGTATCAGACCGTTAGAGCTGGGACCATTCAATTACGATCAGGAAAATTACACTACACTACTTTGGGTAATGGAAGGATTCACTTCTTATTACGATGAATTGTTACTCTGTCGAGCCGGCTATTTGTCTACTGAAGAATATTTAAATAAGTTGCAAAGTTCAGTCAACTATGTTGAAGGTTCTGTTGGTGCGCGAATACAGCCGGTTGCACATGCCAGTTTTGATGCGTGGATTAAAGCTTATCGGCCTACGGAAAACAGTACAAATACTACCATGACATATTACTCACGTGGAGCCATGCTGGCTGCATTATTGGATGCTAAAATTATTTCAAAATATGAGGGAACAAAATGTTTGGATCATTTCCTGCGTGAATTGTACACTGCCTATTACAAAAAATTAAACCGGGGGTTTACTGAAGAAGAATTCAAAAAAGAACTCGAAAAATTCCTGAATGAAAACATGGATGAATTCTTTGCGAAATACGTCAACGGAACAGAAATCACACCGTTGAATGATATTCTTGGGCTGATTGGAGTAGAAGTTACTAATATTGGTTCTTCCAAGCCTTCTTTTGGTGCAAGTTTTAGACAAGAAGGTGGGAAAACGATAGTTAAGGTCATTCGATCAGGCTCGGCAGCTGAAAATGCAGGGTTAAGTGTAAATGATGAATTGATTGCGTGCAACGGGTTTCGTGTAGATCAGTCGTCATTTGAGACGTTCTTGGCAACTTTAACACAAGGAACTGAATTCAATTTGCTCATTGCTCGTGATGAGATTCTCTACGAATTAACAGCTCAAATAACGATGTTTGATAAACCTCAATTTCAATTTAGGTTCTCTTCAGAGCCACAAAAAACTGCATATAGAAATTACTGGCTGAGAAAGTTGTAAGATGCGTTTAGTTGTTCCAATCTTTTTTTTTATTGTTCCATTTGTACTTGGACAGTCCGTGTTTGAAAATGTACGTATACCGGATTATCAAAAAGTACTAACCATGTATGAACAATGTGAACCTTCCATTGCCATTCACCCAAAAAATCAAAACATCATGGCTGCCGGTTCGGTGTTAGATTCCTATTACTATTCCTTGGATGGTGGAAAATCATGGATAGCTCAAAAATTAAAAAGCAAATATGGCGTTTACGGCGATCCGACATTGATTTTTGACACAAACGGTCGTATATATTATTTTCATTTATCCAATTATCGTAAAACTTCTTGGTTGGATCGAATTGTATGTCAATCTTCAGATCGAGTGGAAAATGCATTCAATGAGGGGACATCGCCCAAACCGAGCGGTAGCAAAGTGCAGGATAAGCAATGGGTAATTGTCAATCCTAAGACGAATGAACTCTATATGACCTGGACTCAGTTTGATCAATATAATTCTGTCAATACGAGCGATTCAACGATCATATTGTTTTCAAAATCTTGTGACAGAGGCAGGTCGTGGACTACTCCCATTCGTATTTCATCTTTCGCAGGAGACTGCTTAGACAGTGATAATACTGTAGAGGGTGCAGTGCCTGCGGTTGGGCCCCTTGGTGAAATCTATGTGGCTTGGGCTGGACCTAAAGGGTTGGTCTTTCAACGTTCACTTGATGGTGGAACGACTTGGTTAAGTCAGGAAAAGCAGATTGATGAGCAAATAGGTGGTTGGGATTTGACCATTCCCGGTATGATGCGCGCCAATGGGTTACCAATACTAACCTGCGACATCAGTGGGGGCAAAAATCATGGAACATTGTATTTAACTTGGTGTGATCAGAGAAATGGATCAGAAAATACAGATGTTTGGATGGTTTTTTCGAAGAATCAGGGCAATTCATGGTCTTCCCCTTTAAAAGTTAATCAGGATCAGACACAAACACATCAGTTTTTTTGCTGGCCGGTTATCGATCAACATAGTGGAATAATATATGTTGTTTATTATGACCGAAGAAATTATAAGGACAATCAAACTGATGTTTACCTTTCGGTTTCGACGGATGGAGGAAAAACCTTCAGTGATGTACGTATCTCAGAATCACCCTTTGTCCCTGACAGCTCAAAATTTTTTGGAGATTACCTTAATATTGCGGCAGTAAGGGGAGTTGTCAGGCCTATATGGCCTCGTATGGATGGTCTAAAAACATCTCTTTGGACAGCACTTATCAATGAAAAAGAGCTACTCAGGTTAATTGCCAAATGATATCGGATGCATTGGGGTAATTCTTCAATAATTCATCCCTGCCAAACAGTTCAAAATCTTCAAAACTAAAGCCTGGAGACACAGTACAAGAAACGAGTGAAAAAGCATTTTCTTGTTTGACAGTTGATCCAAAGATCGTGTTTTTAGGAACTAATACTTGAGGATATTCTCCTGCTTGAAAATCGAGCCCCAATAAATGTTGTCTGTGCCCATCATATTCATCCAGTGTATGAACAATTAAAGGACTACCTGCATGAAAAAACCAAATTTCATCGCTCTTTATTCGATGAAATTTAGATACATTTTCTGAAGTCAGTAAAAAGTAGATAACCGTCATCAAGTGGCGATCTAATTTACTTACAGATTGATCAGAACGGTATGTCTCACGATAGAACCCACCTTCAGGATGTGGAAGTAGTTCTAGTTTATTGATTAGTTTTTCAATTGTTTCATTCATAATCATTCGATTGGACCATTGAGGAATGAATTTTCCTTTACTCTGGTGTTTGGAAAGAAATACTTGAAATCAAATGTTAAATATGAGCCATCAACACTTCCTTCAACGATGTTGCTAAATCCCTGATATTTATACTCGGAGGTAAGATAAAAGACTGGAGAAAATGGAATAAAGGCGGATCCTCCAAGGTAGAAAAATCCACTATTTTTACTTCTGAATTCGATCCCCAAATTGGCATTTAAACCAAATCCTGTTTTATGTTTTACCCAGCCGGTATGTATAAATGAATAGTAACTTCCGGGTTTAGTAAGTATTCCAATATTTGTAGGTTTGTAACTGCATACGATTCCAAGAGAGCCATTCATATAGATCTTTTCACTCATTTGAACATACATAAGTAGATTCAATGGTATATCATAGGCTATGAAGCTTAAATCATTTTTGGCATACACATTGGAATCAGTAACAGCCATACTGACATGATAGTTTCTTTGAATAAAATGAATGCCTGTTTCAAAAGCTAAGGTATTTGTAAATCCTGCTCGAACAGTGCCGCCAAATGAATAGCCCGTTAACTGATTGATGGTAGTCGTATAATTTTCGTTTTGTAATGTTTGTGACGGTTTTCCTATGAATTGTGTCGGTAGAACCGGTCTTATTTGTATCCCAAAATACGTTGGATATTTTTCTTTTGTTCTATATTTTCTTTGTGCAAATACCTTAAAATCAATGAAAAATAAAGAAATTAAGGCGATGAAGGTTAAAACTGTCTTCATTCCATCCAGTAAAAAATTATGTTGAAATTTTTAAACAAAACTTCGAACTTTAAATTATTCATCATGCCATTCAGTTGTATATTCCAATGGTTTTCGATGTGAAGTTGGCCATTCAATAGCAGGATATCCAATGTAAAAAAGACCAACACATTTGTCTTTTAAACCAATACCTAAGAATTCATTCATTGACTGATCATAGATGAGTTTTGGTGTCGACCAAAAACCTCCCAATCCGAAAGCAGTGCAGGTCAGGTGCATATTTTGAATTGCACACGCTACAGCTTCGACTTCTTCGATTTCCGCAATTTTTTCACTACCCTGTCGTTCCATGCAAACAGCAATCACCACTGAAGATTTTAAAGGTCTGTTTATTAGCTTAGATAATTTCATGTCATTTTGTTGATCTTCAGGTGTCAACGTAACGTAACTCTTTCCCAGAAAATCACTTAGACGAATTTTAGCATCTTCCATAAAGACCTTGAAGCGCCAAGGCTGAGTGTTTCCATGCGTGGGCGCCCATTGTGCGTTATTCAGGATGACTTCAATTTGTTCCTTATGAACTTTGCGTTCGCTGAATTGTTCCGGATATATTGTCCTTCTGTTTCGGATAAGTTCGTTGATTTCCGATAAATTATAACGCATAAAATGATTGTTCTTTTAATACAAAATTATACTTTTTGTGATTCTAGGTTTTAACTAATTAACGAACTTGAAAAATCAGCTCACACTTACTTTTTCTATGACGAAATTATTTATAGGTATGAATTTTATCTTTTTTGAATCCATTTTCATTAAGTTTTCTGATAAAAAGTTGTTTAACTCCTGAATTGTCTTACCGGTCAAAGGATCCCTATAATCTGGCGCGATTTCGCACAAAGGCTCTAATACAAATGCTCGACTTGAGTATCTTGGGTGTGGGATTTTTAAATTTGGATTGTTGATGACTTCCTTATTATAAAAGATCAAGTCTATATCAATGATTCTTGATTCGTAGGATTTTCCGTTACTGGGTAGTCTTCCCATTTCCTTTTCAAATTTCTGAGTAAACATAAGAATTTCCATAGCTGACATAGTTGTTTGAACAGCCAGACAACAGTTATAAAATAGGAAATTAGATTCGAATCCGATAGGTTCTGTTTCATAAAGTGATGAGCAAGAAACAAGGCTCCCAATCTTTTCGCAAATCAAAGAAATGGATGTTTGAATATTTGACAAACGATCCCCCAAATTACTCCCAATACTCAAATAGACAAGGTTCATTTCTCCCACTTGAAAGAATTCATCATTTTAATTAAATCGACTTTCAGATAATCTAACGTTGGTTTAAGTGAATCGTAATTTGGAATTGAATTAAAATAAACGACCGCACTTACAAAACGTTCTGTAGAATCTGTAAGGTAAAATTGAAATGGTGAAGCAACATTGCCATGAAGCTCAAAAAAAGTGCCGAACACTCGATTTTGTTTTCTAATGATTTGCTTGTCAATGATAGCAGTAGCTTTCAATTTATGCTCATCTACCTTATTATTTGAATAATTAACATAGGTTGAAAGCGGTTGATTCATCTGAATGTATGAAAGATGAATTGTACCATTTAGAATACCTAAATCGATGTCTTTGTGACAAGTGATTCTACCAAGACTATCGTAAACATTTTTCACTTTAAATAGGGTTGAATTCATAAAAAGATAACCACATGGGGCAATGAATTCTCGGTATGAATGTTTAGGGAGATTTAATCGAAGATATGTTGGAGGCTTGGGCAATATTATTTCATTTTTTCCGCATGAAACAATAAAAATCACAACAAAAAGATAAAGTAGTTTTTTCATTTTTCGTTCTGAATTTTGGGTAGCTGGACTTTAATCATTTTGATCCGTCTTTTGTCTGATGATTCTACAACAAGTTTAATAGAGTCAAATAAGATAAACTCGTTATTTTTCATTATCCTGCCTGCCTGTTCAATGATAAAACCACTAAGAGTATCAGAATCCCCCTTCATTCGTTCAAACTCTTTACCGTCTATATTTACAACTTTGTAAAAATCAACCAATGCGGTTCTTCCTTCAAACAAATAGGTGTTATCATTTATCTTGGTATAAATTAATTCATCATCATCAAATTCGTCCGTTATATCTCCTACAATTTCTTCCAAAATGTCTTCCAAGGTGATAACGCCACTAGAACCACCATATTCATCTACAACAATCGCCATGTGCATCTTTTTTGTTTGGAATTCTTTTAGGAGATCATCTATTTTTTTGTTTTCCGGCACAAAAAAGGGCTTACGAATAAGCTCAACCCAATTGTATGCATCATCTTTTGAAAGATGTGGCAAAAGATCCTTGATATATAAAACGCCTATGACATTATCTAATGTTCCTTGGTATACAGGAATTCTGGAATAACCATTTTGTAAAATCAAATTGTTTAATTCAGTATAACTACTGGATTCGTTGACTGATACAACCTCAAGTCGTGGCGTCATGATTTGGCAAACCTCCGTGTTCCCGAATTTGACAATTCCTTCCAGTATTTTATGTTCCTCTTCTGATGTGTTTTCTTCCTTGGTTAGAGCCAAGGCTTGTTCGAGTTCATCAGTAGTTATCTTAATGCCCTTTTTTCCTGCCCTTCGCTGTATCAATTTGGTTCCGTTTACCAATAATTTTTTGAACCAAGACAAAGGTGGGATAATTCGAATAATATTAACCGGAATTGCCATCATCCTGCTCATCATGTAGGCATTTTGCGTAAAATAAATTTTTGGAATTACTTCTCCAATGAGTAATAAAGTGAATGTAATTCCTACAACTTCTATCAGAAAACGAGTTGTTTCATCTGCTTTAATTAATTCGACATTCTCTAATACTGCGCTAGATAAGATTACAACTGCAACATTTACAAAATTATTGGTAATGAGTAAAGTAGCTAGAAGCTCTTTAGGATTTTGAAGTAGTTTTAATACCATTTTTGAGGCTCTGCTTTCGTCATTTTTAAGACGTTCCTTGTCTTTAGGTTCAAGAGAAAAAAAGGCCGATTCAGCACCGGATGCTAATGCAGAAATGAACAATAATGAAATGATTACAACGATATATGTCATTTCATATTAATTTGATCTGATTTTTTTAAACGTTTCAAGTTGTAAAAGTACTGCTAAAATGGTAAATCATCATTTAATTCATCTTCAGTCGAAGCTAAAGGCCCCGGCTGGGAGGGAGTTCCTTGATTTGAATAGGGATCTTTTTGTTCAACTTGTTTCAATGTATTTTCCGGTCGCGACAAAATAGTCATTTCATCTGCAATCACTTCAGTGATGTATCGATTGTTTCCTTCTTTATCTTGCCACGTTCTTTTTTTGAGTTTTCCCTCAATGTATACTTTGTATCCTTTCTTGAGGTATTTTTCAGCTATTTCAGCTAGTCCTCTCCAAACTACAATATCATGCCAATCTGTAGTTACTTTTTTATCCCCTGTTGATTTGTCTGTATATACTTCAGAAGTTGCCAGAGGAAAACTTGCTACAACTGTTCCGTTTTCCAAATATCTGACTTCAGGGTCTTTCCCAAGATTCCCTATTAAAATTACCTTATTTACTGTTCCTGACATTTTTATAGTTAATAATGAATAAAATACGAGTAATTACTATTGTTAGATTAAATCGTAATTAGATATACTTTTTTTGTTTTAGTACATTTATTAACGACTTTGTAAACTTTTCTGATCCAGCACTATTTAGGTGATAATTATCAGAAAAATCTAAGAAATCATTTAATCGTGTAATTCTGTTAAAGTCAATATAAAATCCGGTATGTTTCATAATTTCATCGAATTCACATCGATTAATTAATGAATTATATTGATTTTTTGAGTTAGGACATTGTACTAATATAACTTTCTTTTTCAATTTTCTTATCTTCCAGACAAGATTTCTCAGTGCCGCTAATTGTGCCTCTCGATATATTAAAGTTGATTTAGGAATCATTTTAGTAGCCTCATTATTTGTACCCCCACCCGGATAGTATCCTGTATTTTTGATTAATCCTTGAGAATCATTTGTAGCCATAATAATTTTAGAATTCTTGTTACTCGACAATATTTTATAGTTAATAGTATTAATAACTCCAATATTTTTTGAATTGTAGGCCATTCTGATTAAATCGTAATTTATATCAAGACTGTTAATTAAGTCTGTTGTGGATTCTATACCATCATTTGCTAAAAGTTCGGGAGCAACTTCCAGAATGACAAGCTTGAATGGTAATTTTTTTAGAAATCTATCAAACAAAAAATCTGATTGTATAGGTGTTTGAGCAGTGGATCCAAAGTTGTAAGTAATGTGACCCATTTTGTTAAATAATCTTGGGTCTATTCCCATAAATGATTTCGAAGAACCCAAAATAATTATTTCCAGATTTTTAATTTTATTGATTTCATTTAATCTTATTAAGATTCTGCCGGGATCATTTTTAAAGAAATTCATTTTTTTTACATAAACTTCATTATTACCTAGAAGAATAACTACGACGATATACAAAATTGTTGTTAATGATAAAAAAAGGAATAATTTCCTTAAAAAGTAGCGCATAATTTCAAAACTTGAAATAAATGAATGATTGGTTTCCGGCATTCATAAAGAAGATCGTTAAAAGAATAAGAGCTGAATAAAAAACCCATCTTACCCAATTTTTTCTCTTACTAAAGGTCTTTTCAATAGCATAATTATCTTTTTTTCCATTCCATTCAATTAGAATCATCAATATGATTAGAATAGGCATTACAAAACCAAGTTCCCAATATAGAAGATTGTAAAATTCAACTATTGTTTTTTTCTCTGTTAAATCTGTTAATGCATGTTTGTAGAAAGTTAATGCATTTGATAAATCGGCTGAACGAAATAAAACCAGACCAATAGTCACTAATAAAAATGTTACCAACATTTTTACTAAAGTTCTAAATTTTGGAATACCGTTTACATAGGTTTCTATTTTATTTTTCTTAAAAACACTCCCAGTTAAAATGAGGGGCACATACAATATGCCATGATATAATCCGAAAAGCAGAAAATTAAATTTAATCCCATGCCATAAACTGATACAAATAAATGTTATGATAATTGACAAAATCATCCCTTTATTACCCCAATTTCTCCATTTTATTGTCAGTGGCATGAAGACATAATCCGTTAGCCAAGAAGTTAAAGAAATATGCCATCTCCGCCAAAAATCGGCAATGTTTTGAGAAAATAAAGGGAAATTAAAATTGGCACTCAATTCAAAACCCAATAATCTGGCAATTCCAATAGCCATGTCTGAATAACCCGAAAAGTCAGCATACAACATAAGTGTATAAAAGCAGGCTCCAATAACTAATGTGAATCCACTAAAATTTTCGGGTAAATCAAAAATTTGATCAGTAAAAGTTAGAAGATTATCTGCGATTACTGTTTTTTTAAAAAATCCCCATAAAAATTGTTTGCAGCCGCTAATTGCTTTGTTAATATTAAAAATTCTTTTTTCTAATAATTGAGGAACTAAGGAGTTTGGGCGATCAATAGGCCCACTGAGAATACTTGGAAAGAAAGCAATGTAAGAAGAAAAAGCAATAAAGTTTTTAGTAGGTTCCATTTTGTATCGGTTGATTTCAAGCAGATAACTTATCAATCTAAAAGTGTAAAAACTGATTCCAATTGGTACAGTAATTTTCAATATGCTCGAATTCAATTGAAAATTGGATTCGAGCAGACTGCTAAAATAGCTATACAATACCCCAATGAGTTTGAAGTACACCAATATTGAAAGACAAAAAATAACGGAAATCAATGTGAGCCATCTCCGCTTTTTCTCTTCTTTTTGTTTATGAATCAACAAACCAAACCAATAAACAATCAAAGTTGTGATTACTAGTAGATGTAGAATCTGAACATTGGACCAAGCATAAAAAACATAACATGCAATCAGAAACAAAAGATTTTGTAATCTTAAGTTAAATGAAAGCAGATAATATAAAAAAAAAAACAAATGAAAAAAAATAGACCAAAGTCAATTGAATTGAATATCATTTGATTCTGTTATATTTGAAATAGTCAATCATGAGTAATTATGACCAGACTAATTGATTTTTTTTTGAATACTGGTGATCATTTCACCTACATTATTCCATTGAAGAATTTCTTGAGACGAAAATTTAATTTTAAAGTGCTTTTCAATAGAAACGACTAATTGAATATGAGTCAACGAATCCCAAGATTCAATTTCTGCTGCCGTCGAATTTTCGGTCAACACCAAATTTTCTTCATCAAGTACATCTGTAAAAATAGCGTTTAACTCTCCTAATATTGCGAGGGTATTCATATTCGAAATTAATATTTAATAATTAACAAATTTAATTCTTGACTAAAACATAGTCTATTTTAGCAATTATTTCTACTAAAAGAAATCAAAGAAAGCAAAAATATTAGTTAGATCGGTTATTAAAAATCTAAAATACCAGAACAATTTGAATAATTTAAAATATTTAAACTCTTAATTTGAAAGATAAATTTAGATTAGACTTCTATTAACTCTATCAAATGTGCATCAGGAGAGTATAAGAAAACACAACGTTTTCCATGGAATGCTTCTGATTTAAAGTTTGGCATTGTTTTGTAGTTTAATGCTTCTAATTCTTCAACTGCTTTTTCAAAATCAGATGTTGTATATGCTATGTGGTAATAAGTAATGCCTTTTTTTATTAATTTGGAAACGACTGAATTTTCACCTACCATTTCGACAAGTTCCAAAAAAGTATTTGCCCCTGTGTCTACAAAACAAACATTGACGTCTTGCGTTGAGATAAAGTATTTTTGGGATAAGCAATTTTCCCCAAATATTTTTTTATAGTTCAATGAAGCCTCGTCAATGCTTTTAACAACAATGCCTGTGTGATGGTATTTTAAATTCATTTTAAATTTTTGTGATATAATTCTCTTTATATAGATATTTTTCTACGGTTAAACTCCAGGATATTGTATTATCAGCAACTTGATCAAAACCCAATAACTCATAATGGTCTTTTACCATTTCATTTTTGGAAGTAGCAATATACTCCCCATTTATCGTTTTGAATCCGTGTTGTTTAGCTACATCAACGATACAATTCAAAACGTATCTCTCCATTCCCCGCTTTAAGACTCTGCAACTCATGAACCAGTTTTCTATAAAAAGAGTGTGCTCATTCATTTTTTTTAAAACGATTACGCATACTAGTCCATTGTCTCCGAATTTATCCTCTAGTGTAAAAGATAATGTGTGATAATCATTTGCCAACATTAATTTAGCAACATCATCTTCAGTGTAACGAACCGTACGTAAATTAAATTGATTTGACCGCTGAGAAAGTTGAGCGACCCTTGGTAAAGAGAAGGCATCAAAGGGCTTGGTAATTGATTTCATATTCAAGCTCTTCAAAAATTCATTTTCGTCTGTAAATGATGCTTGTTCTTTGATTCTTTTAGTTTCAGTTTGATATAATGCTGTTCGTTGCGTATCCTCATTTGAAAAAGAAACTGTTTCAAATAAATTGAGTTCATATAAATAATCTAAATACATGGCAGGGTCTTCAGGAAGTTCAGGAATACAGATTCCTGGAATATTTTCTCTTACAATATTTCTTTCAAATGGATTGTCATCCAAAAAAACCATTGAATCAAAACCAATATTTAGAATTTTTTGAATTTTTCTGATGTTATCAGCTTTGTTATCCCAGTTAGCGATAAAAACCGAAATATCCTCTAACTTTAGAATCATTTCCGGATGTTTTTCAAAGGGTTCTTTTGCAACGGATTCATTATTTTTACTACAAACAGCTAAAATAATCCCTCTTTCTTTCAATTTTTTTAACCAGTATTGAAACTCGGTAAAGGCTTTTCCGATTCCTAATTGACCAATTTGAATATTTTCTATCCCATCATCTCCGATAATTCCACCCCATATTGTGTTATCTAAATCAACTATAGCACATTTTTTGAAATCCCCCAAAATTGAACAAATAATTTGTACAATAGATTGGGCGATTGTTGGAATAGCATCTAAGCTGAGCACCATTTCCGTAGATGTGTAAATAGTAGGTGACCAAAAACGCTCACGACCCATTGTGTTCTGAATGGTACTGATATCACAAATGAATAAATTTCCAATATTTAATGCATGATTTTGTACTAAATAATTTAGTTTTCTAAGTTGAAATATGAATGAATATTCAATTTTATTCCCATATTGTCCAAAAATGCGATCATCTTCTTCGGAGAAATTAAGGTATATTATCTTGGTTTCTATGTTTGAATTAATCGTAGAAATAAATTGATCTATTTCTTGAATTTTACCCTCGGCAAAGTTTGATTTAGCTGATAAATCATGACGATTGAATTTTTGTAACAATTTATGTGTTGATTCAAAGATCATTACAATATCAGGTTGAAAACTATACAGTTCTGATGTTGAATCAAATACTTGAAGTGCAATTTGATTAAAATCAGCTTCAAAAACAGTAATGTCTAGGGAATATTCAATTCCCATGCCTTTAACTGCCTGAACAAGCATCTGTGTTGGACTGTCACCCAAAATAGCCAATTTAAGGGACTTCATTCCTTCTCTTTTTTTTAGAGTATTTTTTTTGAGTTGATTAAAAGTCAGCATTTAATGATTTCAAATTTGATAAAGAAGATGTAATTGGTTATTCTAAGAGCAAACTTACGATAAAATAGAGTCTGTCTTTATTTATTGAATTAAAATAATGATTAATCTCTAATGTGCTTTACTAACAACTTGTGCTATATAATTCTCAATCAATTTTGGGAACGGAAAATGATGAAGTTCATTCAGTTTTATTTTAATCCAGTCTTTTGATAGTTGCTTAGGCATAGCATTAAAGTGATAAAAACGGGCATAAATATGTTGATGTGACAATATGTGTTTGATTTCTTCCGACACAAAAATGGGAGTTAAATTACCAAGTTCATTTTTATCGAGAACACGACTTGTTTCAGTTTCAATCAGCGGGAATTCAAATAAATGCTGCCAGATATCTTTGATTTTACGCTGCTGTATTATAATATCTTCTTCATGTTTGTAAATGAGATAGTTAAAGTACCTTTTTTTGATTTTTATTTTGACTGTTTTAACGGGTCGTTGCATCACAGATTTACGTTCTAATGATAAGCACCTATCGTTAAAGGGACATGTCTCACAAGTAGGATTTTGAGGAACACATTTTAACGCGCCAAATTCCATAATCGCTTGATTGTATGTTGCAGGATCAATCTGAGGAATCAATGACTGAGCTAATTCATTGAAAAAGCGCATTCCTTGAGATGAATCAATAGGAATTTCAACATCAAATATTCGGCTTAAAACCCTGTAAACATTACCATCCAATACAGCTTTGGACTCATTAAAAGCAAAAGAGGCAATTGCAGCAGCGGTATAGGGTCCTATTCCTTTTAATTTGATGATGGTATCATAAGATTGAGGAAAGATACCCTCATAGTTATTCACGATTATTTTAGCGCTAGCATGTAGGTTTCTTGCTCGGCTGTAATAACCGAGTCCTTGCCATAACTTTAGGACCTCTTGCTCAGAGGCATTTGCCAAATCTGTGATGTTTGGGAATTGATTCACAAATCTTTCGTAATAGGCCAATCCCTGATCCACTCTGGTTTGTTGAAGAATGATTTCAGAAAGCCATATTTTATATGGGTTATTTGTATTTCTCCATGGTAAATCACGTTTATTTTGTTTATACCAATCTACGATTAACAGATGAAAATCAAACATTCGGGGATTTTTTTTTATTTTTTTTCAAAAAAACAAAATTATTATCTTTTAATAATTAGTTTTGCGCCCTAAATATTTATTTCATAATAATTTAAAATTAAATAAAATGACAAAGGCTGACATCGTATCAGAAATTACGGAAAAAACTGGACTGGATCGTGCAGAGACTTTGAAGGCTGTTGAAGCATTTATGCATTCAATCAAATCTTCATTGTCTAAAGGTGAGAATGTTTACCTGAGAGGTTTTGGGAGCTTTATAATTAAAGGAAGAGCTCAAAAAACAGCACGGAACATTACTAAAAAAACGACACTAATCATACCTGCTCACAACATTCCTTCGTTTAAACCCGCAAAGACGTTTGTAAATGATGTTAAAACGCGTGTGAAAGTAAAATAAGTAATCATTTTGGTTGGATTTGGTTTAAATCAATTGAATCCTTATCTTTGTACTCTCGTTTTTCGACGAGAGTATTTTTTTTCCTGAAATTCAGGCGTTTAAGTAAAATAATAATTTAAAATAATATATCATGCCAAGCGGTAAAAAAAGAAAAAGACACAAAATGGCTACGCACAAGCGTAAGAAAAGATTGAGAAAAAATCGCCATAAAAAGAAGAAGTAAACTTCATGTAACTAACTCAAAAGCTTCAGCTTAGAGTTTTCTTTATCTTAACAGTTAATACGAATTTTGTGAGTCTAGAACTAGTAGTCGATGCTCGGCAAGGAAGCATCTGGCTTGCCTTGTTACGTGATGGAAAACTGATTGAACTTCATGAGGAGCGAGGTAATAGTGATTTTGCTGTCGGTGATATATATCTGGCTAAAGTAAAAAAGGTTGTTCCAAGTCTAAACGCTGCATTTGTTGATGTGGGTTACGACAAAGATGCATTTTTACATTACTTGGATTTAGGGCCACAGTTTAGTTCGCTGAATAAGTTTACCAAAGATACTCTTCACGGAAAACAAAACGTAGCCAATCTACAATACTTTAAGTCAGAAAAAGATATCCCTAAAGACGGGAAGATTGATGACATTATTTCATCATCTCAATCTTTATTGGTACAGATTGCGAAAGAACCCATATCTAGTAAGGGGCCTCGATTGTGTGCAGAAATTACACTTGCGGGAAGATATTTGGTGCTTGTACCTTTTTCTGATAAAATATCAATCTCTCAGAAAATCAAAGAACCGGATGAACGTCAGCGATTGAAAGACGTCATGGAGCAGATCAAACCTAAGAATTTTGGTGTAATCATTCGAACGGTAGCAGCTAACAAAAAGTTGGAATCGTTGGATCAGGACTTGCAAAATTTGATGGAGAAATGGAAAACGATGCATGTTAATCTCAAACATGCAACCCCTCCTAAACGTGTTCTTGGAGAAATAGATAAAACTTCATCAATCCTCAGGGATCTTTTAAATAGCGATTTTTCAAACATCCATGTCAATGATGAAGCATTATTGACAGAATTAAAAGAATATGTTTCCGGCATCGCTCCGGATAAAGAAAAAATCTTGAAATTATACGATGGAAAAATCAGTATTTTCGAGCGTTTTGGAATCAATAAACAAATAAAAACGCTTTTTGGTAAAAAAGTTCCACTTTCTAGTGGGGGATATTTGATAATTGAACACACGGAAGCGATGCATGTCATCGACGTTAACAGTGGAAACCGAAAAGGATCAGATGGACAAGAAAGTAACGCATTGTCCACTAATATTGAAGCGGCGGAAGAAATTGCGCGTGTCCTCCAGTTGCGTGACATGGGTGGTATTGTGTGTATTGATTTTATCGATATGCATGACCGGGAAAACAACAAAATTCTGTTTGAGAGATTGAAGGAATTTATGCAATTTGACCGAGCAAAACACAACATATTGCCTCCTTCAAAGTTTGGTGTGATCGAAATTACCCGTCAGCGCGTTCGACCTGAAACAGAAATCAAAACATCTGAAACTTGTCCGACCTGTAACGGAACAGGTGAGGTTCAAGCTTCTATTTTATTCGCTGAAGAAATAGAATCAAATTTGGCTTACCTTATACTTGATCGAAAAGAATCATACGTAAGCTTGTTAGTCCATCCATACCTTGAAGCCTATTTCAAGAAAGGATTGATATCAAGACAGATCAAATGGTTTTTCAAGTATAAAAAATGGATACCTGTTCATGGTGTGACTGCTCATCATTTGTTGCAATATTCGTTTGTGAATAAATCCAACGAGGAAATTGCGCTCTGACAATGACGTCAGGAAAGGTATATACATACGATGAAGTTAAATCTAAAATAGAATCTTTTTGTGTCTATCAAGATCGTTCAGAGTATGAAGTACTGAGGAAAATGGATGCATGGAGTTTAGATGCCGATACTTTTAAACATATTATCGAGCATTTAAAGAAAAATCGCTTTTTGGATAACGAACGTTTTGCGAAGTCCTTTGTTTCCGGAAAGTTCAACATTAAAAAATGGGGAAAACTCAAGATTAAAAGTCATTTGATCCTTCACCGAATAGATCAAAAAACAATCTTGAACTCGCTGAAAGAGATTGACGATGTTGCTTACATGAATTGTATTCAGTTACTCGCACAACAAAAAATGGGAACGCTACGATCTGAATCCGATAATCTCAAAAGGAAAATAAAATGTATGTCATTTTTGCAATCCCGAGGTTTTGAATATGATTTGATTCAAGAGGCTATTAAAAATCTGGAAAATTATTGAACCAACAATTTTATTACTTTGACATTAACGTCCCCCAAATAATCTTCGTATTGGATTTTAATTTGATAGATACCCGGAATTTCCGGGTTTTCAATCATGCAGTAACTGTTAAATCCTGATGTGTTTTGACTGATGAGTTGACCCAAAGAATTGTAAACAGTAACGTTAAAATTCGCTGTTTCATCGTTTCCGGACCTTACAATTGTTTCTTTTTCAGTAGAATAGATAGGGTTAGGGTATGTCAAAAAATCAACTTTTGGGGAGAAATCAAAAAATGATCGGTCAAAATCGAAAAGAAAAAGTCCGTTTTGTCTGTCAGAGACAATTATTCTCCCAGAAGAATAATTAGCATAAATGCCCCATGCACCATTCATCTTAAAATTGCTGGATGTGTTATAAGTATCATAACAGGCTATTTCAATGGGATTTTTTCGTATATCATAGATTCTCAAGCCTTCGTTATAATATGCAACAAATGCAAATTGATCATCACACATGATATTATGAGGGATGCTGTTATTTTCGTAATTAGTTCCAAACAATTGATTTATTTGAATTGAATAATCATTTTTGAATGTGCATTTTTTAATACGTTTTCCATTCGTTTCATCGGCAAATAAATAGGTTTTACCGTTGGGACTTAGCCAGCCCTGATGATTGTAGCCTTGATCCGTATAAAAGGTTAAATTGTTAAGATAAACAGGGGATTCAGGTACTTTAAAATCATAAACTCTTATTCCTTCTTCACCACAATTAAGAATAGCGATATTGTTCCTTACATAACAATCATGCACTACCGGAATATCATCCGGGCCTTGCCAAAGTAATATGGGGTTAAGTGGATCTTCCAGTGAAAATACTCTCAGTGGAATCATTGATAAGGCTATATCTGAGACAATGGGTGTTACCAAACAAGTATAAAGTAGGGCATGGGTGGTATCAATAAAAAGAGTATGTGTTCTGCCAAAACGTTCATCTTGTAAATCAGCTACTTTCACAACGGAATCCGGTAAATGACTTAAATCAATGATTTGCAAACTGCTATTTCCTTCATCACAAATGGAATACGCATAATGCTTATACGTTTTGAACTCGCGGTGAACAACCAAAGACGAATTGAAACGCCCCTCCACAAATCCAGCGGGTTTAAGAGTGTTTTGCGCTGTAATTTCAAAAAAATGTGTCCCTTCAGTTGAACCGATAATGGCATATTCACGACCCTTATATTCAAATCCCCAACATCCACTAAAACGAACCATACTGGTATTGGTTTTAATAGAGTCACTAAACCATTGATCCAGAAACACTACATTTTTTTGTTCTTGACTAAATGCTAAGGAACATGTTAGTAGAAAAAGGATTAATCTAAATTGAAACATTTGTTTTGTTGACCGATAAAATTAAGAAGAACATTGTGAAAATTATCTACTTGTAAATTTTACCTGATTTTTAGCTAATTTAGCTACCTAATTTTTCCATCAGCGTGTCCGATTCGATAGTCATCATTCCAACGTACAACGAAATTGAAAATGTTTCTCGAATGACAAGAGCGATCATGTCTTTTCAAAAAGAATTTCATATTCTTTTCATAGATGATAATTCTCCGGATGGAACTGCTAAAGAAATTGAATCTTTAATGCAAGAATTTCCGGATAAAGTTTTTTTGGAGAAAAGAAAAGGAAAACTAGGCTTGGGAACAGCTTATATTCATGGTTTCAATTGGTCAATAAGCAAAGGTTATGAGTATGTTTTCGAAATGGATTGTGATTTTTCCCATAACCCGAAAGATTTGATAAGACTCTATGAGGCCTGTAAAAATGGAGCGGATGTTAGCATCGGTTCCCGTTATTGCAAAGGAGGCAAAGTCAGTAATTGGCCTTTGAAACGTATATTAATGTCTTATTTTGCAAGTGTCTATGTCCGTTTAATACTGATGATCAATATCAAGGATACAACAGCAGGTTTTAAATGTTATCGTAAAAATGTGTTGGAAAACATAAAATTAGAGAATGTAACGTT
Source organism: uncultured Akkermansia sp. (assembly GCA_964526595.1). Lineage (GTDB taxonomy): Bacteria > Bacteroidota > Bacteroidia > Flavobacteriales_D > Crocinitomicaceae > M0103. Next base: position 29,445 of record CAZGJF010000025.1, read on the forward strand.
TAAAGGTTACGCTTTTCAGATTTGTATGAAATACGCGGCAATAAGAAATGGTTTTAACTTGGTTGAAGTTCCAATTACTTTTGTTGATCGTGAGTTTGGGACATCAAAAATGAATTCAGGAATTTTCAAAGAAGCTTTTTTCGGAGTTTGGAAAATGAAACACATGGAACTATGAGCAGTTACCTTTTGAAAGAGGCGACTGTTGTCAATGAGAACAAACAAATTGTTTGTGATGTGTTTGTTAAAAATGGCTTCATCGAGCGTCTAGGACAAAACCTCTCTGTCTATGAAAATCATCAAGAAATTAACTTAAGTGGCAAATTATTATTACCGGGATTAATTGACGATCAGGTTCATTTCAGGGAACCTGGGTTGACAAATAAAGGAACGATTTTTAGTGAATCGCGCGCCGCCGTAGCTGGAGGAATAACTTCGTATATGGAGATGCCTAATACTGTTCCAAGTGCTGTTACCATCGATTTGTTGGAAGAAAAATATCAGATAGCATCAACAAGTTCAATGGCAAATTATTCTTTTTATATCGGTTCAACAAACAACAATATTGAAGAAATAAAACAGATTAATCCGCAAACGATATGTGGTGTTAAAATTTTCATGGGCTCATCTACGGGAGACATGCTCGTTGATAATCCGGATTCACTTGAAGCAATTTTTAAATACGCTCCAACTATTATAACTACACACTGTGAAGATGATCCAATGATCAAGAAAAATCTTGAGTTTTATTTAAAAGAATTTGGAGAAGAAATTCCACCTAAGTTTCATCCGATAATCAGAAATGAAGAGTCATGCTATAAATCATCATCTTTTGCAGTATCACTGGCAAAGAAATACCAATCAAAATTACATATCCTTCACATCAGTACGGCTAAAGAACTGGAATTGTTTTCAAATGATATTCCTTTGTCGCACAAACACATTACTGCGGAGGCTTGTATTCATCATTTGTGGTTTTCTGATGAAGACTATGAAAAATTTGGCAATTTCATTAAATGGAATCCTGCTATTAAAAGTGTCAGTGATCGTGAAGCCATTTTTCAAGCAGTATTAGACAACCGTATTGATGTTGTTGCTACTGATCATGCACCACACACATTAGATGAAAAAAATCAACGTTATTTGAAAGCTCCTTCGGGAGGGCCTTTGGTACAACATGCTTTACAAGCCATGTTAGAGAAAATGGAACAAGGACTTATCAGTTTGGAGAAGATTGTTGAGAAAATGGCTCACAGTCCTGCTGAACTTTTTAAAATAAATCAAAGAGGCTTCATCCGTGAAGGTTATTTTGCAGATTTAGTGGTGATTGATAAAAAAGCATTCACTGTTTCAAAAGATAACTTACTTTATAAATGTGGATGGTCTCCTTTCGATGGAATAACATTCAACCATTCCATAGACAAGACTTTTGTGAATGGAAATTTGGTCTTTTCAGATGGTGAAATTATAGAAAATGGGAAAGGTTCACGCTTAACTTTCAACAGATGAGGTTGATAAAGATGATCGTTTTTTTCATAAATCTATTCGTGTTCGCAGGTTGTGTTAATTCGTCCATTCCCATTCACTCTCCCGATGATTTAATTCCAAAAGATACATTTGTTACGATTCTTAAGGAAATGACGTTATTAGAGTCTTATTATCAAAACAGATATGGCAATTTGATTTTTTATAATCAAGTTTTGAGAAAATCCGGTAATAAAATCTTGCGCAAACACCATATCAAACCAGATCGTTTTGAGCGAAGTATGAATTTTTATTCCTCTGATTTAGTGCTGATACAATCAGTATATGCTGAAATTCTTGACTCATTGAATCGTGAAATACCTTCCGTTGGAAATTAAAATAGATGATGTTGTCCAATTTTGACTATCCTTTTAATGTTTCTTCAATTGATGTTTAATATTAAATATCAATAATATAGCTTAAGGTCTGTTTTACTATACGTTTAAAAAAAGAAAAAAAAAGTATCTTTAACTTGTCATTCAAAATATTCCTAATATCTTTGCACCCTCAATTTAAAGATTCCGTAGCTCAGCCGGTAGAGCAATACACTTTTAATGTATGGGTCCTGGGTTCGAATCCCAGCGGAATCACCAAAATATATTGATAATAAGCACTTTAGATTAAGTTGCTGACATTAAAAAGAGGCTTTAAGGCCTCTTTTTATCTTTAATAAGTAGGATTGAAAAAAAACAAATAATCACACTCATTCTGTTTTCAAGTTCTTCATCTTGAAATAAGCTATTTCAAAATTCAAAAAGATGAGAGAACATTTTAGATGTCTTATTGTTACATGATAAATAATTGTGCATGTCTAAATCAGGATATATATTTACACCTTTCGAAGCTCCAGATCAATCACCTTTTGATAAATTGTTTGATATTTTCAGTGAACTTATAACTCATACCTCAGGAGATGTAGATGAGGCGCTTGATTGGCTTAAAATACTTGACAAGGAGTATTCTTTAACTACCGATGATTATTCATTAGAAGATTTTTTGGAGGATTTGAAAAAGAAAGGGTATTTGCGTGAAGAAATTCAACCCGATGGTGATGGGCAATTATCAATCACAGCAAAAACTGAACGTGTACTTCGTAAAAATGCATTAAATCAAATTTTTGGAAATATCAGAAAAACAGGTCAAGGAAATCATAAATCAAAACAAAGTGGACAAGGTGATGAATTAACGGGTGAATTTCGTGATTATCAATTTGGTGATTCAATTGAAAATATATCGATTACCGAAAGCTTGAAGAATTCTCAAATTAATAATGGAATTGTTGATTTGAGAATTACCGAACAGGACTTAGTTATTGAAGATACGCACCACAAATCACAGATGAGTACCGTTTTGATGATTGATATTAGTCACAGTATGATATTGTATGGTGAAGACAGAATTACGCCTGCTAAAAAAGTCGCTATGGCTCTTGCCGAATTGATTACGACATCTTATCCTAAAGACACCTTGGACGTAATCGTTTTTGGAGATGATGCATGGTCTATCAACATAAAAGACCTTCCTTATCTCCGAGTTGGACCATATCATACGAATACAGTTGCCGGTTTAGAATTAGCAATGGATATTTTGCGTAGGAAACGAAATACAAACAAACAAATTTTTATGATTACCGATGGAAAGCCTAGTTGCCTTCGCTTACCTGATGGTCAATATTACAAAAACAGTAATGGGCTGGATAACTTAATTGTTGAAAAGTGTTATAACATGGCCGCACATGCTCGTAAAATTCATATTCCAATCACAACATTTATGATTGCTCAAGATCCATATTTGCAGTCATTTGTTGAAGAATTTACGAAATCAAATAAAGGAAAGGCTTTTTACACCGGATTAAAAGGATTAGGTGAAATGATTTTTCACGATTATGAAACAAATAGAAAAAAACGAATTAACTAACAGTATGGATATTAAAATCAATACAATAGGTGCTTTAAAGGCATCAGGATATACTTTTAAAAGTATAAAAACAGAACTTCGGGATAACCTGATTTCAGCGCTCAAATCAGGAAAACAAACCTTTCCTGGTATGCATGGGTATGAACAAACTGTTATTCCTCAATTAGAACGGGCAATACTTTCTAAACACAATATCAATTTACTGGGATTACGTGGTCAGGGAAAAACACGAATTGCACGCTTAATGGTGAATCTGTTGGATGAATATATTCCGGTTGTAAAAGGAAGTGAAATGAATGACGATCCCTTTAATCCAATAAGTCGCTTCGCACGTGATTTAATTGCTGAAAAAGGAGATGAAACTCCGATTTTTTGGTTGCATCGTTCGGAACGATTTTTTGAAAAACTGGCAACACCTGATGTGACAATTGCAGACTTAATTGGAGATATTGATCCGATTAAAGCAGCCAATTTAAAGTTAAATTATTCGGATGAACGAGTGTTGCATTTTGGTATGATCCCACGTGCAAATCGGAGTATCTTTGTAATAAATGAATTGCCTGATTTACAGGCACGTATTCAAGTTGCACTTTTTAACATTTTAGAAGAAGGAGACATTCAAATTCGAGGTTTTAAAATGCGTCTCCCTTTAGATCTTCAATTTATATTCACTGCAAACCCTGAAGATTACACCAACAGAGGAAGTATTGTTACGCCACTAAAAGATAGAATCGGATCACAAATTTTAACGCATTATTCTATCGATCTTAAAACGGCAAAAACAATTACGAATCAAGAGGCCGAAAAGTTAGAAAATCGGCATATCAAAGTGCATGTTCCTGAGTTAGCAAAAGATATTCTTGAACAAGTAGCATTTGAGGCGCGTAAAAGTGATTATATCGATTATAAAAGTGGTGTCAGTGCACGAATGAGTATTACAGCATTTGAAAACTTAGTAAGCACTGCTGAACGACGAGCAATTTTGAATAATGAACAGGAAACAACTGTCCGTTTCAGTGATTTGATTGGAATGATTCCTTCACTCATTGGAAAAGTTGAACTAGTATACGAGGGAGAGCAGGAAGGTTCTTCGTTTGTAGCCAATCATTTAATTTGTGAGGCAACGAAAACTCTTTTCTTATACTCTTTTCCAAAAATAGAGAAGTTAAAAAAACAAGATCAGGTGACACCTTACGATGGTGTTTTAAGTTGGTTTTTAGATGCCGATGCATTTGAACTACCGGATGAAGCTAATGAAGAAACTTACTTAACAGCTATAAACTCTATTGAACCATTGAAGAAATTGATTATGAAATACCAACCTAATGTGTCAAATGAAGATATGCCTTTTTTAATGGAATTTGTTCTGTGGGCATTGGTCGAATTGAATCAATTATCAAAGCGAAGAACCTCTGATGGAACAACATTTAACGATGTTTATGATAATCTGTTGAAAGGATTTTAAACTCTTGTAATACAAAAAAATAGAAGCTATTTTTAATGATTTATTTTTTGTTTTTGATGATTTCTATTTAGTTGGATTTTCCATTTTCTTTATTTTTAGTAAAAATCGCATCACTCAAACCTTTATTAACCTTATAGTCTGTTAATGAAATGGTTATTTTCCTTTATTGGATGATTTGGTCTTTTTTACATTAGAAGATTTGTTAATATCGGCAGCAACGCTTTTCGGTAGTTTGAACGCCTTGATATCAATCTCGAAAATCATTTGACTTGGTAACCCAAAATTTACATAATCACCATACGAATAGGTTGTGGTAATTGAACCATTACTTTTAGTTGTAATTTGTGATTTCATGATTACAGATCGTTTGGTGTCAATCCAAAGTTTTGCCAATACGATATCATTTTGCTCACCATTGGGTATTATTGTGATTAAATAAGTCATTTCATCACCAACTTTTGATGTATCTCCAAGTACCGCTATGTAGAACTTCTGGTTAGCTAACAAAGTACTGATTTCAGAAAATCCTTGCTTTGGTAGAATCACTATTCCTTTCGATACCACTTTAAACTTATCTTTTTGTTTGAAATAGATGGTCGCTTTTGATGGCAATATCTTTATCATCGGTATGTTTGCTGTAACTGTGGCTGAAACAGTGTAATCTTTTACATAATTTAACTTTGTTACTACTTTAGTAAGTATGTCATTTGCATCTTGGGCTTTAGTGCTAAAATGCAAGATGATTAATAATAGCGTAAACAAATGTTTCATTAGGATGTAATGTCTTTTTTATTGAATTTATATACTGCAATTGCAACAAGAACTATGTTGTGAGCAAGAAGTACGATAATTGACTGTCGTATAGATGAAAAGGGTACCGGATCTTCAAAGAAACTCCGCCAGGATGCCATGTGCGTTGTGAAAAGATACGGCTTTATTTGATCGAAAACAGTAACATCCAAACTGCCGATGATTGTGAATAAAATGATTATCGACATCGTTGAGACTATTGGTCCAATAGAATTTTCTGCAAAAGCTGATAAAGTAATTGAAAGGGTTGAAACTGTCAATAGAGACAAATAAGCAACGCAAAATCCAAGTCCATATCGCCATAAGATATCTGCTTCTTGTAAGATTACCAAGCCATCACTGTTTAATACAATCAAATCTCCTGTTCCGAAAATCTGACGAGAAACGAACAAGGCTAGAATCCCCAGCCAAATAGTCAAGAATAAAGTATAAATTGCACCGGCTATGAATTTTGATAGAACAATCTTAGTGCGTGAGATTGGTTTTGTAGCCAACATCCGAATCGTTCCCATGGCTGCTTCTCCCGAAATGAGATCACCGGTAACCAAGGCTACTAATAAGGGAATATGTACGATCAACATTTGCAATATGATAAAAGCAATCAGATTTCCATTCAATACTTTGCCATTAAATGTTAGTGTTTGTTCAAATGAAGATGTAACAAAAGAGATGATGGTCTTTCCATCTGCTTTCATTGCAAAAATGATAACCCCGATAAGTAAAGTCAAGGCACCAACTCCTAAATAAGTGCGTGGTTTTGAGAGGATCTTAATAAACTCGTTGTACGTATTTTTTAATAACATTACTATGCTTGTATGATTTTCATGAAATAATCTTCCAGTTTGCGTTTCGGTTCTATGGCGTGTACTCTGATGTTGTTTTTGATGAGTAATGCGACTAGATCAGGCACCAATTCTTTGACAAATGTAATTTCGATTTCTCTTACAAAATTGATTGTTATGTTGGATTCCGGATAGGTCATTTTCAAAAGTTCTGCCACAGCTGATGCATCATCAACTTCAATTCGAACAACTAATTCCTGCGTATTCAGTAACTCATTTACGGTTCCTTCCACGATTGATCGGCCTTGATTTATAATTACCATTCGGTTTGCTATTAATTCTATTTCAGACAATTGATGTGAGGATAGAAGGATCGTTTTATTTTGTTCGTTTTTCAGGCGTAGAATCAAATTACGGATTTCGATGATACCCTGCGGATCTAAACCAGTCGTCGGTTCATCTAAAATGATTAATTCAGGTTTGTGTAAAAGTGTCTGTGCAATACCCAATCTTTGCTTCATTCCATGTGAGAATCCACCTACTTTGTGTTTCCCACGATCACCCAAACCTACAAATTCGAGCATTTCCTGGATTTCCTTTTTGGAAACAATTACTCCTGAAACACGGGCAAAAATTTCAAGATTCTTCTGAGCTGACAAGTATTTGTAAAAATCTGGTTTTTCAATAATACTACCAATATTTGACAAGATTGCCGAACGTTCCGATTTAAATGACTTACCAAAAAGTTCAACAGAACCAGAATCTGGAGTAATCAAGGATAAAAGGCAGCGAATTGTTGTGCTTTTACCGGCACCATTCGGACCAAGAAATCCAAACACATCCCCCTTATTCACTGTGAAAGAAACATCTTTCACCGCCTCATACGAACCAAAACGTTTGGATAAGTGTTCCACTTTGATTATCTCACTACCCCCCATGCCTTTAAAAACAAGTTAAATCACTTATTGTTTAGTGAAAAATGGTATTAGACAAAGCAATTGAAATTTCAAGCAAGTTGAGAGGATTTAGTAATAATGTT
>CAZGJF010000026.1:0-29776 GCA_964526595.1 uncultured Akkermansia sp.
GAAAATTCAGATAGACAATTATTTTTAGCCGCTTAAACCGAACTCACGTTAATTAAATTCCAGAAAACACAAAATCGAATCAATTTTCAATTAATAGAACTGGATTTCAATAGAAATGAAACAATGTATTGAAACGATAACATTATTTATGAGAATAAAAGTATTTTGTTTTTTATCATGTACTGATTAGGCTTGTTTTTATATGTTTCTACTCGAAATGAATTATATTTACGATACTAATAACTCGTTCAAAACATGGATACAATACAAATTGGTCATAAGATTAAAAAGTTACGTGAATTAAAAAATCTAACTCAAGATCACATGGCTAAAGCATTGGGGATCAGCCAAGGTGCATACAGTAGAATGGAATTGGGAGATACGGATATTACATACTCTAAATTGGAGCGAATATCAGAAGAATTGGGCATGAGACCTGAGGAGGTCATTTCATTCAACGAAAGTATGGTATTTAATGTTATGCATAATGAAATAGGTAATGGTTTTGTCATCAATAACAACCAACTTTCTGAAGCAGAAAAAAACTTATACGAAGAACAAATTAGGCAACTAAAGGACCAAATCGAGTACTTGAAAAAAATTTTAGACAACGTTTTAGACAAGTAGTAGATACTAAAACCAGTTTATTCAAAAAGTATAAGCTATCATCATTGATCCTTTTGGAAATCGAATTTTAACGCAGTCTCGCTTTTTTATTTACTAAAAATAAAGACAAGTATCAATTAAACCAATAAGTCGATTTGCTATAGTACCAATTGATTCAATTGAGAACGAATTTCTTGAGGAAATTCTAATTTGTTTTCAATGACTTTTTCAACTAGAAAAACCTATTTGGTTAGAAAGAAATGGAATAGCTAAACTTTTTAGATTTCTTAGGTTGAAGCCAATGAAGGCCTGATTTTTCATTGAATTTTCCCGAATGTTTATGCTCATCTGCCCACCCCCACCAAGGTTCAATACAAAAAAATGGTGCATTCTTTTTTGTCCAAAAGCCAATCGCATCAAGATGTTTTGTCGTAACTGTTACAATATTCCCCTGTTTCTGATGTTCCAAGCTTACCCATTCAAAAGGAGGATTTTTAAACACAATAGCATCATTTACAAACAATTCATTAGACAAAACTAATTCACCATCACACACAAAATCGCTTGTTAAACCGTTGAAATACGAGGCATCTAGATGATGTTGTAAGGTCGTAAAAGGAATAGAAAATTTGAGCTTGTAGTTATCCAGAGAATCGTTTAACTGAAATCCGGGATGTCCACCCATTGAAAAGCCAATTTCTTTTTCATCAACATTACAAACAGTATAAACGATATCAATTCCTTTATCGTTCAACGCATAGTGAATATATAATTCAAATTTAAAAGGATACATTTCAAGGGAAGATTTGTTCCAAACCAGTTTAAAAACAACAGCATTGGAAGTCTTTTCTTCAAGCTCAAAATCAACATCTCGTGCAAAACCATGTTGCAACATTTTGAATTCTTTTCCTTCCACTTCAAATGTATCATGCAGCAATCTTCCAACAATTGGAAATAAATTCGGAGCCGTTCGATTCCAATAATGATCATCTTTTGACCATAAAACAGAATCTTTTGCTGTTCGTTTAAGGGAGATAAGTTCTGCACCTTTACGAGCAATTATTACCTGAACATCTGAATAATTTAATTCAATGAAATCAACCATTTTCTGTTTTTTTTAAACTCACTAAAAATAGTGATGATAATTGTGTCATAAAGGTATTTTATCCAAATTCCCAAAGGCAAAATCGTTAACCTAAATAAACGCATCATTCGACCGGAAACTGAAAGCTTCAAAGAAATACATGAAACCTTGTAAAAAATGGATTTTTTGAGGCAGATAATAATTATTTTAGCTAAGAAATTATAGCGTTTGTTTTGTTAACCATTCAAGGATTAATTGATTCACATTTTAAGTCGAAAGACTTTGTATTGCTTTCTCGTGACTTTGCAAAGGGTACATATCCTATTGAAAAACTTATCGCATGTGCCGTTAGCAATTTACCTCATCCCTACCCTGAATATGCATCGTGGTTAATTATTCATGTTGCTAAACGTAATCCTAAAAAAATAGAACCGTTTATTAATCAAATGATTGACAGAGTGTTAACAAGTAACAATCAAAGCGTTTTACGAAATTTGATTTGTACCACTTTATTTTTTGAGCTTACCAGCTACCGGGAAACAGCATTTCTTGATCGCTTGCTCTCTTTTGTCTCTGATGAGTCAAACAAAGTAGCACTTTCCGTTTATTCTCTTTACAAACTCATTCAATTCATTGAAAAGTATCCTGAAATTAAAATCGAAATAGATGGAATACTTGCCCTCAAACAAGAACCGATGAAACCAGCAATGAAAGTTGCTATCAGAAAATATTCGGAAAAAACTAAAAACTATCACTAAAAATCAGGAACCATTGAATACGTATTTTCTTGTTATCTGTTGCTTTGTTTATTTCTTCTTGATTCCTTCACGATTGCAGGCACAATCAGTAAAAAACAGCAACAGTTTTAAATATGCCGACTCTTGCTATGCCAGAAGTATCGCAGTGAAAGACAGTTTTGTTTATACTGCAAACTCTGATGGAAAAATTTATCGGACAAACCTAAACACGTCGTTTTCAGACATACTTACAGGGCGACAATCATTTAAAGAATTGAGAGACTGCCACATTCAAGAAAATAACATCATTGCATTACAAAGTAACCCAAACAACGGAGTTTTAATTATGGCATCTGATTTGGGATGTGTTCGCTGCAGCAATCCGCTAGTTAACCTACTTAATGTCTTTTTGGATGGAATGGATATCAAAAACGGATTCGGGTTCATGATGGGAGATCCGGTCAAAATGAATGACGATACCACCAAAATGAAATTTGTTTTGTTGAACACCGAAAATGGTGGAACCAATTGGAAAATAATAAACACAGAACTTGAAGCATACGAAGGTGAAGCCGCTTTTGCTGCGAGTGGAACAAATGTTCAGGTTCTCAATGACAGTACCTATTGTTTCGTATCAGGAGGCTTGAAAAGTCGCTTTTTTAAAAGTACTGACAAAGGAAAAACCTGGATTTATGCAACATTGCGCTATCCTTCAGCGCCTTCGTGTGGTGCAAACAGTGTCTATATGTTTGATGAAAAGAAAGGAGTGATTGTTGGAGGAGATTATCTGCAGCCGGACAAAAATGAAACAATATGCTTTTATACCATTGATGGTGGTTTGTCATGGAACTCTTCTAAGAAACAACCTCGGGGATACCGTTCCTGTGTGATTGAAGTAAATTCTATTTTATACACGTGTGGAGACAATGGAATTGATTATTCTGAAGATTTAGGGAAAACCTGGAAATCATTTGCTGATGGTCGTTTTTTCTCTTTATGTTCTGATGGTCTTTATATTTACGCGACATGTCCGAAGGGACGCTTTGAATTATTTAATGTTATTGCCCCAAAAGACTGATGAATCATACAATCATTGAACAAACAAAAGAATTAGTCCGCAATCATTTTGAAGCAGACACTACAGGGCACGATTGGTTTCATATTGAACGTGTACACAAACTTGCTTGCTATTTGCAAAAACAGGAAGGCGGAGACCTTGAGATCATTGAACTGGCGGCGCTGCTACATGATATTTCGGACCATAAATTGAATGGTGGAATTTTAAATGCCGGAGGTCAGGTCGCTTATGATTATTTAATCCAATCCGGGTATGATACAACACGTGCTGTGCAGGTAAAAGAGATTGTGAATGGCGTATCTTACAAAGGAGCACACGTTTCCGATAAAATGAATACTATAGAGGGAAAAATTGTTCAGGATGCTGATCGGTTGGATGCAATCGGCGCTATTGGGATTGCCCGTGCCTTTGCCTATGGAGGAAGTAAATTCAGGCCGATATATTTACCCGATATTCCACCAATCTTGCATGATTCATTCGAAACGTATGCCACTGCAAAAAGTCATACTATAAATCACTTCTACGAAAAATTGCTACTTTTAAATAAACGCTTACACACTCAAACTGCAAAAAATATTGGTAAAAAACGACATGATTTTATGGAAGAATATTTAACTCAGTTTTATGACGAATGGAATACAACAAATTTAGAATAAGATGACATATCATTATGCATTGGGAATTGATATCGGAGGAACATCAACTGAATTTGGGCTTGTGTCCAAAAACGGTGAAATTATCTATGAACGTGATTTCCCGACACGAAATTTTGAATCACCTGAATTGTTAATTGATGCCATCTATTCTGATCTATATCAATCAGGACAATTGGATAAAATTTTGGGAATTGGAGTTGGCGCCCCCAATGGAAATTACTTCACGGGAAACATTGAATATGCACCCAATTTGATATGGAAAGGAATCATTCCGTTAGCAGAATTATTTGAAGCAAAATTTCACAAACCAACCTTGTTGACCAACGATGCAAATGCTGCCGCGATGGGTGAAATGATTTTTGGTAATGCTAGAGATATTAAAGATTTTGTGAGCATCACATTGGGAACAGGGGTTGGAAGCGGTGTTATTGTTGATGGGAGATTAGTCTATGGACATGATGCTTTTGCAGGTGAATACGGGCATATTCGTGTCATTCCGAATGGCAGACTCTGTGGTTGTAAGCGAAACGGTTGTTTGGAAACGTATTGCTCATCAACAGGAGTTGTCAGAAGTATTCAGGAATTGGATTCTGAAAACAAATCGTTTTCAGCCTTGCTTTCAATTCAAAATCCAACGGCTAAAGATGTTTTTGAATGGGGAGACAAAGGAGATTTATTTGCGTTGGAAATAATTGAATATACTGCTCAGATACTTGGCTCTGCCTTGGCTGATTTCGCTTGTTTTTCAAGTCCAAAAGCATACGTTTTGTTTGGTGGATACGCACAGCATGAAGGTAATTTTGCTACGAAAGTCAAAAAATACATGGAGGAAAATATGTTAGTGATTTACAAGGATAAAATTGATGTCCGAATTTCTTCTCTTCACGATAAAAATGCAGCAGTACTGGGAACCGCAGCCCACCTTTTTTGGAATGCGATCAAAAATTAAACTATGAAACAACTTTTCGTTTTAGTAACAACAGTTTTATATTTTTCATTATTTTCTCAAATTGACAACGTCAATCAATTAAAGCGTGCTCAAGATATTCGAAAAAAATACATAGACAGCGGACGTAAATACACTCCAAAAACAAAATCATCGTATGTTAATCCTTTGATAGGAACCGATGGACACGGTCATACGTTTCCGGGAGCGACGGTACCATTTGGAATGATGCAATTGAGTCCGGATACACGCTATGATGGATGGGATGGCTGTTCGGGATACCATTATTCCGATTCAATTATTTTTGGATTCAGCCATACACATTTGAGTGGAACCGGTGTTCCAGATTACGGTGATCTGTTAATTGTTCCACAAGTAGTAAATGCTAAGATTACACCGGGATACAAAGACCCGAATGGGTATGGTCACCGCTTTTCACATCAGCAGGAAAAAGCATCACCCGGTTATTACGAAGTAACTTTTCCTGATGAAAAAATAGGTGTTCGCCTTACAACTTCAGAGCGCGCAGGAATCCATGAATATTCATTCAACGAAGCAAAAGGGAAACGCTTTATCTTAATTGACCTGGATCATCGAGATAAATTATTGGATTACAAACTAAAAGTAATTGAAAAGCAAAGTGTATCGGGATACAGAATATCCGAGGCATGGGCCAATGAACAACATTTCTATTTTTATCTGCAAACAAATGTTCCCTTCAAAAATTCTAAACTGATAACAGAAAACGGGCAACATAAACTATTATTGATCTTCGATGAATCTGAACAGAAAATACTAGTTAAAGTCGGCATGTCTTCTGTTGATGAAAACGGTGCCAAACAAAATTTGGAAACTGAAATTCCTGAGTGGGACTTTGAAACAGTTCGAATAGCAACTGCACAAAAATGGGAAAAGGAACTGAACAAAATTGAGATTGAAACAAGCGATCAATCAGTCTTAACCAATTTTTATACTGCATTGTACCATACATGCACTCAACCAAATCTGTTTAGTGATGTGGACGGAAGATACCGAGGCCGAGACAATCAAATTCATGCGATTGAAGATTCAATCAAACAATATACTGTGTTTTCACTGTGGGACACCTACCGCGCCGCCAATCCACTTTATACCTTAATTCAACCCGAACGAACCACTGAGTTTATTCATACCTTTTTAAGGCAATATGAGCAAGGAGGAGATTTACCCGTTTGGGAACTTGCCGGCAATGAAACAGAATGTATGATTGGTTACCACAGTGTATCCGTTGTGGCTGATGCATACCTAAAAGGAATTCGTGGATTTGATGCCAACAAAGCTCTAAAAGCGATGACATTCACCTCACAGATTGACGAATTAGGAAAAAAACAATTTCACGAAAAAGGATTCATTAATTCGGGAGATGAACCGGAATCCGTGTCCAAAACCTTGGAATATGCGTATAATGATTTCTGTATTGCTTCAATGGCAAAAGCGATGGGAAAAAGTGATTTATTCAATCAATATGCCAATAGCAGTCTGAACTTTGTAAATCTGTTTGACCCACAAACCAAATTTATGCGCGCAAGAAGAGATGGTTTATGGTATGCCCCTTTCGATCCAACAGAGGTAAATTTCAATTATACAGAAGCAAACAGTTGGCAATATTCCCTTTATTCACCTCACGCTGTCGACTTATTAGCAAAAATGTTGGGAGGAAAAGATTCACTCGAAAACTGGTTAGATCGTTTGTTCACAACAACCTCCAAATTGTCAGGGCGTGATCAAGCAGATATTACCGGGTTAATTGGTCAATACGCTCACGGAAATGAACCATCTCATCACATGGCTTATTTGTATAATTACACCAATGCGCCTTATAAATCAGCAAGGTATGTCGATCAAATCGTGAATGAAATGTATAAAGCTAAACCTGATGGGTATGCAGGAAATGAAGACTGTGGACAAATGTCCGCTTGGTATGTGTTAAGTGCATTAGGTTTTTACCAAGTTGCTCCCGGGCATCCATGGTACGATTTTGGCAGACCTTTAGTCAACAAAGCAACGATTCGATTAGGCAATGGTAAAACAGTAAGGTTAAACGTCCTAAACAACGCACAAAAAAACTGTTACATTCAATCTATAAAACTAAACGGGCAAGCATGGACATCCAATGGTTTTTATCATAGTTCAATTGCGGATGGTGGGGAAATTGAAATTGAAATGGGATCTCAACCGAGCATCGAAAAAAGAAGTCCTTCAAAATCTGTATTTTCAGCCGAAACAGCTCAACTGTCGCATTTCACACCGGTTCCGTTTTTTAGTGCCGACAATCGTATTTTCGATACTGAGATGGAGTTGAAAATTGGAACACAACAACCATTTGATACCGAAAAAATTAATATTGAATACAGATATATCAAGGACACAAGCAAAGTTTACACATATACCAAACCATTAAGGATAACGCAAACGACCGAGTTGGAAGCACGTCAAATTTCTACGTACAAACTAATAGAAAACACAATATTACAAAAAAGTCCATGGGTTAAGGCGCGTTTCATTAAACGAGATAATTCAATAAACTTAACATTGAAAAGCAACTACGCAAATCAATATACTGCTGCAGGACCGAATACCTTAATCGATGGGGTACGCGGTACCAATGAGTTTAGAACAGGTGATTGGCAGGGGTATTATGCACAAGACATTATTGCAGAAGTAACATTAGAAAAACCAAGGGTATTGTCAGAAGTTGGTATTTCGTGTTTGCAAGATATGAAATCATGGATTTTTTACCCAAGTGATCTACAAATTGAAATTTCAATGGATGGTGAGCATTTTATAACATTGAAGGACTCTGTTTCAATTCCTCAATATTCGAGTTATGTTGGTCCGACCAAGGCAGAGTTCCTTAAGAAAACAGAAAGCAATCAACTCGTTAAAAAAGTGAGAATATCTGCCAAAAACTTCGGACAATGTCCGGATTGGCATTTGGGAGCAGGAAACGCTACATGGTTATTTTCAGACGAAATCATTCTCAAATAATCGTTTTCAACAGAACAAGAAGTATATCTGAAAAATCTGCTTAATTTTGCAGGAATTTTTAATCAACATTTTGACTATGAAACAACTTAAAGTTACGTTAATTTCACTCCTTGTTTTGATAGGTTCGTTTGCACGAGCAGATGAAGGAATGTGGTTCTTGATGTTTATTGATCGTCTGAACCACCGAGATATGCAAAAAATGGGACTTCAGTTAACAGCTGAAGAGATCTATTCTATCAACAATCATTCATTAAAAGATGCGATTGTACAGTTCAATGGAGGATGTACCGCAGAGATAATATCTAAGGAAGGGTTGATTCTAACGAACCATCACTGTGGGTACGACGCAATTGCTGAGCTTTCTACTCCGGAAGCAAATTACTTAAAAAATGGATTCTGGGCAAAATCACACAACGAGGAGTTAAAACCTCAAAGCCTCTATGTAAGATTCTTTGTCCGTATGGACGATGTAACTAAACGCATATTGAGCAAAGTAAATGCTTCAATGAGTGAAGCTGAAAGAGAAGCAGCTATCAATCAAGAAATTGCATTAATTGAAAAGGAAAATAATGAAGGTGGTAAGTACACTGTTTCAGTTCGTTCCTTTTTTCAGGGAAACGAATTTTACTATTTTGTATATCAAGATTATAAAGACGTTCGTTTAGTGGGAACTCCAACAGAAAGCATTGGTAAATTCGGAGGTGACACCGATAACTGGGAATGGCCACGTCATACGGGTGATTTTTCGATGTTTCGTGTATATAGTGATGCTGATGGAAATCCTGCTGAATATTCTCCAAACAACGTTCCTTTGAAACCTAAGCACTATTTGCCTGTCAACATCAAAGGAGTTAAAGAGAATGATTTCGCAATGATTTTAGGTTATCCTGGAAGAACAAATCGTTGGATGCCAGCAGGAGGAATTGAACAAAATGTAAAATTTGGTTACCCTGCTTGGGTAGAAGGTGCCAAAACCGGAATGGATCAAATGAAAAAATACATGAATCAAAGTGATGCTGTCAACTTAATATACGCTTCAAAATATGCTCAAACAGCCAATTATTGGAAAAATCGTCAAGGAATGATCGATGCCTTAACAAAATTTCAAACAGCAAAATTAAAGAAAGAACAAGAGGCAAAATTCAACAAATGGGCTAATAAAAAAGAAAACAAAGCTAAGTATGGCAAAGTGATTGAAAATATCAATAAATACTATGGCATGACCAATGAAAAGTCAAGACATGACAATTATATGCAACAATTGTTGAGAACTACTGCTTTTGCAACTATTTCAAGAGGAATCGGCAAACAAATGATTGATTTTGCTAAAGCAGATGCAGGTAAACGAGAAGCAATGCAGGTAGAAATAAATGAAGCGGTCAAAGGTTTTTTTGCAGAAATATACTTGCCTGCTGAAAAGGATATCATGAAAGCACAATTAAAACTGTACGCTACTAAATCAGTCAGTTATCCTATCGCTCCATCAGTTGCTAAAATCGCTACAAATGTAGATGCTTTCGTAGATGAACTTTTTAAGACCAGTATATTTACATCACAAGTAAAATTAGAGCAATTTATACAAAATCCTTCCGAGGAGGCCATAAGCAATGATCCAATGTATTTGTTATCAAGCGATCTATTAGCACATTTGACGTCAAAATCACCCGAAATAGCTCAGGCCCAAAATGATTTCATGGCTTCCTTCCGTTTATTGGTTGAAGGACTAAGGGAATCAAATTTAGCAAGTATCAAGTATCCGGATGCTAATTCCACCTTACGATTGACGTATGGTAAGGTTCGAGCGTTACCTGCAGACAAACGTAATGATGCTAAAGTAAACTATTACACAACAATGGATGGTCTTGTAAAAAAGTACAAGGCAGGAGATGCAGAGTTTGATTTGCCAACAAGAATCCTAGAGATGCATAAGATCAAAGACTATGGCCAATATGCTGACCCAGGAGGTTACATGCCTGTTTGCTTTTTGACAGATAATGACATTACAGGTGGAAATTCAGGTTCTCCGGTTTTGAACGGTCGTGGTGAATTAATTGGATTGGCATTTGACGGCAACATTGAAGCCATGGCTGGTGATGTTATCTTTGACAATAATCTTCAACGTACCATTAACGTTGACATTCGTTATGTACTTTGGTTGATAGACAAATTTTCAGGTGCAAGTCACATTGTTAATGAAATGACTTTAGTTAAATAATTTAAGGGAGGCACCAAGTTTTTCGAAATTATTTCTTTTTTTTTTGAGTCTCCACAATTGTACCTGCACGAAAACAGTTTACGTTGATCAAGCATAACCTTTGTTTTTTCAGTCTGTTTAATCAATGACAACCAAACAACTTAAGAGTATTAAATGCCTGCCTAAGGCTGAAATATTTTGAACAAGAATGGCGTTGCGTATCGATTTTAATTCAAAATGCAAATAAAAAAGTGACCATTTATATAGTCACTTTTCAATCCAATCAATTTGAACTAAGTATTCTTAAATACGATTAACGTTTATGCATTGGCTCGTCAGAGACCGTCAGTTTCTTTCTGCCCTTACGACGACGCGATGCTAAAACGCGACGTCCATTTTTGCTTGCCATGCGACTTCTGAAACCATGTTTGTTTCTTCTTTTTCTGACTGACGGTTGAAAAGTTCTTTTCATATTATTAAAAGTTAATCTATGCTCTACTAAATTAGGAGTGCGAATTTAGCTTTTTTATTCGAAATACCAAACACAAAATCAATAAAAAATCATAAAATGAATTCAAATCAAGCTTTAGTCATGTATTTTTGTCACTTTAAAAATCAGATCTAACACGTATGCTCAGACCGAACAAAAAAGACAACATGCGAATCAAGCTAAGTAAAGAAAGTATTTCAAATGCTAAAGGCTTATTTAACTATTTAAAGCCTTACAGAAGTTCCTTTTTGATTGGCTGGGTATTTCTAATTTTATCAACATCGGTGGGTCTCATATTTCCATACATGATGGGACAGTTGTTAGGAACAGGAAGTCGTTCAAGTGCGAATAACTTGAATGTACCTACTAAATTCATCAATTTGAACCAAATCAACGACATTGCAATCATCTTATTTATTCTCTTTGCTGCACAATCTTTGTTTTCTTATTTTAGAGTGGTGATTTTCACTAATGTGACTGAAAACGTCTTGCGTGATATCCGAAAAGCGGCCTTTAGAAAATTAATTTATATGCCAATGGATTACTTTAATCAACACAAAGTAGGAGAATTAACAAGTCGAATATCTTCGGATATTTCTCAAGTTCAGGAAACACTCAAAACAACAATTGCAGAATTTTTCAGACAACTCGTAATTGTTATCGGAGGAATTGCATTCATTTTTGTCTTTTCATGGAAGTTGGCGTTCATTATGCTGGGTACGGTTCCTGTAATGGCAGTCATCGCTGTCGTATTTGGCAGATTCATACGAAAATTATCAAAAAAAGCACAAGATCAAGCTGCCACATCCAACGCTATTATTGAGGAATCACTTACGGGTATATTTAATGTAAAATCCTTTACCAATGAACTTTTTATTCTTTCTAAATACAGTAAAGCCATCGAAGACATTCGAAATCTTAACATCAAAAGTGGCATTTGGCGTGGACTTTTTGTTTCTTTTATCATTTTCTGTCTTTTCGGAGCGATTGTATTTATCATCTGGCAAGGACTACTCATGACACAGGGACCTAATCCTGAACTTTCTTCTAAAGATTTTTTCTCATTTATCATGTATACGATTATGATGGGGGCTTCTATTGGATCCATTCCGGATCTATACGCAAGCATTCAAAAGTCTATTGGAGCAACAGAAAACCTTATGCTAATTATCAATTCACATAGTGAAAAACAATTATTAAAGGGTCATTCCAAACCAAGCATCAGTGGGAAAATTGAGTTTAATTCAGTTTATTTCTCTTATCCTCAAAGATCAGACATCAGCGTATTAAACAACATATCATTTGTTGCAGATACTAATGAGACGATTGCATTAGTAGGGTCTTCAGGCTCAGGAAAATCAACTATATCTTCATTATTATTACATTACTATTCTGTTAATTCCGGTGAAATTTCTTTTGACGGAGTGAATATTAGAGACATTGATGTCAATTATTTACGAAGTCAAATCGCAATTGTGCCACAAGAAGTCATTCTTTTTGCTGGATCAATTAGGGAAAATATTCGTTTTGGAGACGAAAATGCCTCTGAAGATGAAATTATTGAGGCTGCGAGAAAAGCAAATGCTCTTGAATTCATCAATTCATTTCCTGAAGGTCTGGACACTGAGGTGGGAGATCGCGGAATCCAACTTTCCGGTGGACAAAAACAGCGCATAGCCATTGCCAGAGCCATTATTAAAAATCCAACTATTCTAATACTGGATGAAGCTACCTCTGCTTTAGATTCTGAATCTGAAAAATTGGTACAAGAAGCATTGGAGGGCTTAATGAAAGGTAGAACCTCCATTGTGATTGCACATCGATTGTCAACAATCAAGAATGCTTCAAAAATTCTAGTTTTACAAGATGGCTCAATCGTTGAATCAGGAAATCACGAAGAACTCGTTCAAAGGAAAGGGATCTATCAAAAACTTGTTGAACTGCAAGGTATAGACATGAACGATGAAACAGAAATAAAACCTATATCTTAAGAATATTTTATGGTCATTTTAATATCATAGGGTTCTACTAAAGGCAATTTAAATTATGACGATATAATCTTACCGTCTCCCATTTGGATAATACGATCAGTTCGATGAGCAAAATCCTCATCGTGTGTTACAATCAATAATGACATTTTCTCTTGTTGAGAAAGTTCTTTAAAAATGGAAAAAACAATATCTGAATTTTTACTGTCCAAGTTTCCGGTAGGCTCATCTCCCATGATAATTGCAGGATTATTAATCAGAGCACGTGAAATCGCAACACGCTGTTTTTGTCCACCGGATATGCGACTTGCAATTTTTAAGGCTTGATCTTCTATCCCCAATAGTTTAAGCTTTTGCATTGCATCATGCTCAATTTCTTCAATTGACTTTTTCCCTAACTTCTTTGCAGGCAGCATCACATTTTCTAAGACGGTAAACTCGGCTAACAAATAATGAAATTGAAAGACAAAACCAATTTTCTCATTTCTTAATCTAGCAAGATTATCAGCTTTTAATCCTGTAATCAACTGATTTTCAAAATACAATTCTCCTTCATAATCAGTATCCATCGTTGAAAGAATATATAACAAAGTTGATTTGCCACATCCGGACTTCCCCATAATAGAAACAAATTCCCCCTTATCAATCTCAAATGAAACATCATTTAACACTTGAAATTCGACAGGCTTCCTGAAACATTTCGAAATATGTTCAACGCGTAATATCTGCTCCATCTTATTTTATTGCCCCCTAATAATATCTACAGGATCTATTTTCTGGGCTTTTTTAGAAGGAAAATACCCTGCAAAAAATGTTGAAATCATAGCAAAGCAGATTCCGGTGACGTAATATTTAATATTGTAATCAATCGGATAAGTTGTTATTGTAGGTAAAGCCTGAGTATTAAAGGGCGTTTCATCTATAATTCGTGTCACGAAATAACCAAACAATAGTCCAAGTATTCCACCTACCAAACCAATTATAACAGCCTGACTGATAAAAATCCATTGGACATCATTCCCTGAAAATCCGGTAGCTTTCAAAATAGCGATATCGTTCATTTTTTCAAAAATGAGCATATTCAGTATATTGTAAATACCAAATCCTGCAACAACCAACAAAGTGATTGATACGGCATAAGAAATCAATGTTCGAATGGATGAACCGGTCTCAAACTGGGCATTGGCTGTTTGGATATCAACGGCTTTCAACTTGAAAAGGGTTTCCATTTCTCGTGCTTTCTCAGGGGCTTTATTCAAATCATTCAATTTAATATTTATGTCTGTGATATAATCGTCTTTTTGTTCCATTATACGTTGTGCCATCTTAATATTTACATAACTCTGTATATTATCAATATCAGCCATGCCACTTTGATACAATCCAACAATTTTAAGCGCTTGTATTTCCCCTTTGACTGAAGCAATCTGAACAATGTCTCCTGGTTTGAGAGATAATTTCTGTGCTACACCGGCTCCTATAAGAATTCCTTTTTCGTTTTGGGCCAGTTTTTGAAGGGATCCTTGAAGAATATAATCTCCCAAATTGTACAGTTCACCTTCTTTCAGCACATCAATACCGGTCAACATAGCGTTTAACTGAATTGAACCTCCCAAATAGTAAGCTTGAGCTTTAACCTGTGGAGTAGCTCCTTTCACATCGTGTTGTTTGTTCAAAAAATTAAGCAATGGCAAGGCATTATGAATTCTCAACTGACTGGTTTTGGGTTTAATTGATTGTACAAAATTAAGCCGACCTTTGTAATCAGCTGCTTGTTCGATGGGTTGTCTTTTCGATGGTTCTATTTCATTATACAAATGAATGTGAGGTGTTCGATTCAAAATGAGTCCATCCAACAAACCGTTTAACCCATTCATGAAGCCCATCAAAATAATGTATGTACCAATACCAAAAGTTACCCCTAATGCAGCTATCAACGATTGCTTTTTGCGAGTCCACAAATGGGTCCGTGAAATTGACAGCAAAAGTTTCACATTCATCTTACCGAGGTTTTAGAATTGTAGCCCCCTCTTTCAAGCCCTTTTTAATTTCAACATGACTCCAGTTTGAAAGTCCGGTTTCAACCGTGATCAAACCACTCTCTGTTTCCACCTTGTTTCCTGCCATCAGATATTCACGTGGAATGACTAAGGCATTTTTGTTCTCATTAATGACAATATTCCCTTCACCCGTAAGTCCCATAAAGAGTTTGCTGGGGGATTTCACGAACATGGCTTCAATTTCAAATGTTTGTGTGCGATCATCCATTTTAGGATAAACCTTAGTAATTTTGGCCTCAAAGACTTTATCTTTAAATGCCTCCAGAGTGACCAACACCTTTTGACCCAAAGTTACTTTTGAAATATCAACCTCATCAATTTTCATTTTCAACACGTAATTATCAGCATCACCCACAATTGCTAATGGTTCCTGCATTGAGACATATTCTCCTTTTTTCTTAAAAATCTGAAAAATACATCCATCTATCAGTGATTTAATGAGGTAATCATCATTCTTAATACTACTGATTTCTAAATTATTTCGATATTGTTCAACTTGGCTGTTCAGTTCATTTTCTTTACGAATCAATCTTTTGTCAGCATTTTGATAATTATTTTTAGAAAGCTCATAATTCAACAACGCATTTTCATATTCTGCCCTTGAACATGAGCCGTTACTGAATAAGTATTTCATACGTTTATAACTGTTGGAGTCAACTTCAAACTTCATTCTTAGAGTTTGTAGTTCAGTACGCATTTCATCCAAAATATTTGATTTACCGGTATAACTATCCTTGAGCTGCTTGTAAGATAGCTTAGCATTGGCTTCATTAAGCATCGATGTTTTGTTGACAATCAAACAGATCGCGTCTCCTTGTTTGATCAAATCTCCCTCATTGAAATATAATTCATCGATATATCCTGAAACAGATGCATTGACCTGATAAACATTTGTTGGCTCAACGATAATACTCGAGTAAATAGCCTCAACCAGATCATTTCTGACAACTTGCATACTTTCCCGTTTGTCTTGACAAGCAAAAAGTAGCAAAGTAAAAATTAAAGAAGCTATTTTTTTCATACGATTAAATGGTTGTATTTTCAATGATGAATCCAATTTTGAGCAAGACAATCAAATTTACTCAATAATATGGAATTTCAAGAATGAGATAAACAAAGCGTTTTTGAATATCAATGAATCAAACGATTTAAAACAGATTCCTTTTTGTATTTTTGAACGTTTACTTCAAAAAAATCATGAAACTCACACTTTCATTGCTACTTTTTGTTTCATCGTATTGTGTTGCACATGACAGCTATTACTCTTTTGCAGAGTTAAGATACAACAAAGCAAATCATCGCCTTGAAGCAAGTATTTCTCTAACTATTCATGATTTCGAAAAAGCACTTCAGAAAAAAGGGATCATCAAAAAAGCATTGGAATTTTATAAAGATGATTCAATTAGCTTAAATAGAATTTATACTGAGGTATTAAATCATTTTAAATTATCTTTTGATGGTGATCAGTCCGGATTTGTCATGGAAGGATTTGAGCTAATGAAAAACGGGACAGTTTTTTTTTATGCGAGTGCCCTGTTTCATGGTGACCAAACACAATTTGACATCACTTTTGATCTTTTGATGAATGAATACCCTGATCAACAGAACAAATTAACCTTTAGTTATGAAGGTAATAAAACTACTTATTTGTTTACTTCAAAAAAACGAAAAGAATCAATAGAAATTCAATAATTATGAAATATACCATTCTCTCCTTGAGTATCTTATTTTTTAATTGGCATTTACAAGCACAGTCAAAGTTTGCCCAGTTAGATATCGAATTACCAACACCTAATGAGTACCGAACGGCAGCAGGCGCACCCGGTCACCATTATTATCAGCAACAAGCTGACTACAAAATGGAAATAGTAATTGATGATGAAAAACAAATATTGAAAGGATTTGAAACAATAACATATACTAATAACTCCCCTGACCAACTCGAATATTTATGGTTGCAGTTAGATCAAAACATTTTCAGTAGTAATTCAGAAAGCAAACTGATTGAAGTCGAAAAAATGGAAGATTTCAAAAGTCTGGGTGACCTGAGAAAAAAACAATTTTATTATGATGGTGGATTCAAAATTGAGGAAATTACAGCAGCATCCGGACAAAAAATGCATTATTTGATTAATAAAACCATGATGCGTATTGATTTGGAAAAACCACTTCAACCCAAATCATGTATTTCTTTTAAGGTAAAATGGTGGTACAACATCAATGATCGTATGGCAGTGGGAGGAAGATCAGGTTATGAGTATTTTGAAAAAGATGGTAACTATTTGTACACCATTGCACAATTTTTCCCAAGAATGTGTGTCTACAACGATGTTGAAGGTTGGCAGAATAAACAATTTTTGGGAAGAGGAGAATTTGCACTTCCTTTTGGCAATTACGAAGTATCCATTACAGTTCCTTCGGATCATATCGTGGCAGCAACAGGAGAATTGCAGAATATGCAAACTATCTTATCAGCAGAACAACGTAAACGTTTTGAAAATGCAAAAAACACGACAAGTGAACCAGTTTTAATTGTTACACAAGAGGAAGCTTTAAAAAGTGAACTAAATAAGTCAAAAAATACTAAAACATGGATTTTCAAAGCGAGTAATGTGAGAGATTTTGCATTTGCAAATTCACGTAAATTTATCTGGGACGCACAGGCAGTTAAAATTGGGTCAAAAACAGTCATGGCTATGTCTTATTACCCTAAAGAAGGAAATCCATTGTGGGAAAGATATTCCACCAAATTGGTTGCTCATACTTTGAGGACATATTCCAAATATACTGTTGATTACCCTTATCCGGTAGCCATATCAGTTCATGCCAAGTGGATCGGTATGGAATATCCCATGATTTGCTTTAATGGCGGAAGGCCGGAAGATGACGGCACCTATTCTGAAGAAACCAAATATGGTATGTGGGGAGTCATCATTCATGAAGTGGGGCATAACTTCTTTCCAATGATTATCAATTCAGACGAAAGGCAATGGACATGGATGGACGAGGGATTAAACACTTTTGTTCAGTATCTGGCCGAGCAGGAATGGGAAAGAGGTTATCCATCCAGAAGGGGACCTGCATACCTGATTACAGATTACATGCGAGGAGACAAAAAATTCATCTCACCCATTATGACCAATTCAGAATCGATTTTTCAATTCGGCAATAATGCCTACGGTAAACCTGCAACGGCATTGAATATTTTGCGAGAGACCATCATGGGAAGGGAATTATTTGACTATGCATTCAAAATGTATTGTGAACGTTGGAAGTTCAAACACCCAACACCGGCTGACTTTTTTAGAACAATGGAAGACGCATCGGCTGTTGATCTGGACTGGTTTTGGCGAGGTTGGTTTTATTCGTCAGATCATGTTGATATCGCGATAGATCAGGTTCGTTGGTTTCAACTTAACACAATGAATCCGGAAATTGAAAAAGCAGCTAAAAAACAAAGCGATGCGTCAAAAGATTTATTTATTGGAGATGTTAGAAATAAAGAATCAATCAATCAAACTATCAATGAAGCCGACTCAACCATCAATGATTTTTACGCTAAACGCAATAAATATGCAACTGACATCTTGGAAAAAAAGGAATTTGACGAATTTGAAAGCAAATTATCTGAAGAAGATAGGAAACTGCTGAAAGCTAACAAGCAACTATATGAAATAACATTTACCAATCTTGGAGGAGTTGTAATGCCTGTTATTATTGAATTTAACTACACTGATGGGTCATCAGAAATCATCCGAATACCGGCAGAAATATGGCGTCAATACGAAGATAAAGTATCGAGAATCTTTATAACAGAGAAGGAAGTTGCGTCCTTTCGATTGGATCCGTTCCTCGAAACGGCAGATACCGATCTGGACAATAACAGTTGGCCACGCAAACTAAGTCCCACTCGTTATGAAGTATTCAAACAAAAACAACAAACTGAAAACCTGATGCAAAGACAACGAAAAGTTGATGAACTCAACAAAAAATAACATTAAAAATATGATCACATTTGAGGAACTGACAAAAATCCAAAGAGACCATATGAACAATGATCTCTTTAACGAAAATCGGGATAAAATTCAAAATTCATGGTTTGATGAAACGACTGTTGATTTTTGGAGACATGATCGTTTTTATCAATTAATAGAACCACTTGCCCGTTTCTACAAAAACAACTCTTGGCTGAGTGTAGGAGATGGTCGGTTTGGGTTGGATTCTGTCCGTTTAAAAAAGAAATTCGCTTTGAACGTATTCCCGACTGATATCTCAGAAAACATGTTGAAACGAGGGAAAGACATGGGACTATTCGATGAATATGGCGTCGAAAATGTTGAAAACTTGAGTTTTGAAGATGACTCGTATGATGTAATATTTTGCAAGGAGAGTATGCACCATTTCCCGCGTCCCATGATTGGTTTATATGAAATGATTCGTGTAGCAAAAGAAGCGGTAATAATCATCGAACCTATTGATGAACCCAAACAATATCTAATTGATAACAGGAAATACTTCAAAAGTGCAATGAAATTACTGATTGGAAAACTTTTAGGAAAAAAAGTACAAGCATACTTACCTTATCAATCGAATTTTTACGACGTACATGGAATATTTGAACCAAGCGGAAATTATATTTATGAATTGTCAAACAGAGAAGTTAATAAAGTCGTTCACGCACTGGATCTGGGTGGAATGGCATTTATTAAAATGAATGATGTTTACTTGGAAGGGGTCGAATATGAGCAAGCAACTTCCGGAAATCCAACTTTTGAAAAAATCAAAGAACTTTTAAAATTTGCTGATGAAACAGGTAACTTTAATGTAACTGCAACGGTCATTTTTAAAAACAAAATTCCAAATGATTTGAGAAAAATGATGGAAATATTTGGATATACTTTTCCAAAAAAAACAGATAATCCTCACATTAACAGTTAAATTACTTTATGGTGTAATTTCCCTTAATAAATCTATCAACGAAAAATTCAAGCATTGAAATTCCAAGATGTTGTATAGTTACGGTAAGAATTTCTGGTTACTTTCTTCAGGAATGTTCTTGTTTATGTTAAGTTTCAATCTGATTTTACCCGAATTAAATCAGTATTTAACCATACTAGGCGGTGAAAAACACAAGGGTTTAATTATTACACTTTTTACTATTTCTGCTGCCATTTCAAGACCATTTTCAGGTAAATTATCAGATTATATAGGAAGAAAAAAAGTGATGTTATTTGGAGTGATTATTTCGATTTTTTCACTTTTCGTTTATCCCCTATTTCAAACTGTATTTTTGTTTTTATTATTGAGATTTATACATGGCTTTAGTGTTGGTTTTTTTCCTACCGGAGCAACTGCACTTATAACAGATTTATTGCCGGAAAATAGCAGAGGTCGAGCAATGGGTATATGGGGAACTTTCATTTCATTAGGAATTGGAGTTGGTCAATCACTTGGTTCAATTGCTTTCAACTATTTAGGAATGAACTATTTATTCTGGGTCGCAAGTCTAATCGCTATAGTATCTTTAATACTGATACAAATGGTTAGTGAAACGCTTGAAAAACCTGAAAAATTCAGACCAAAACATTTAATTATACAGTGGAATGATGTATTAGAACCCAAGGTATTTCCCGCTGCAATTGTTATGATGTTGACCGCAGTTTCATCCGGGATTATATTTGTGTTAACACCCGACCTATCGGGGTTTCTGAAAATTGAAAACAAAGGATATTTCTTTTTACTTTATGTTTTATCAACTATCCTCATTCGTTTATTTATGGGGTCATTATCAGATGAAATTGGAAGACAAAAAACATTAATCATTGGTGTCTCTTTTCTAATAATCAGCATGTTAATGATTGCGTATGCAGCAAACTTATTGATGTTTTCAGTTGCTTCGCTACTATTTGGTGTTGCTACCGGAATTACAAGCCCAACGTTATTTGCCTGGAATGCAGATCTCTAAGATGCCAACAGACGTGGTATTGGATCTGGAACGTTATTTATTGCGCTAGAACTTGGGATTATGCTCGGATCTGCCTCTACTCTATTAACCTATCAAAATTCATTCTCCAGTATTCCCAATGGATTCTTTTTCGGGATTTTCATGTCAATAATTGCACTGATTTATTTGATTTGGAGTTTAATCTGAGACATTCTGAATATCGAGTATAGGTTCAGAAATTATTCAGGAAGTATGCTATCCTAGGTTTATGGATTCTAGGAAAGTCAGAATCTTCATCCCAAGAACTTATTTTCACATATGAGTCTCATATATTCAGAGACATTCATTTTGACTTTTCAAGATCGCGTTCGTTTTTAATAAAAATAGATAATGATAAAATTAAACATTTGTATATCAATATATATAAGTTTCAATCTTTAGTTACTTCTAAAAAGATTTAAAATCAAAAAAATAATCTTGATTCAAATTTGATAAGTGGATTATGACATTTAACAGTTAAGGTTAAAACATGGACATAAAAAAGTTTCATAATATTTAACTTATTATGTTGTGAATATTCAAACAATTGCTAAATTTGGCCCGGAGAGTTGGCAGAGTGGTCGATTGCGGCAGTCTTGAAAACTGTTGTACCGAGAGGTACCGGGGGTTCGAATCCCTCACTCTCCGCCAGTAAAAAAAGCCC
Organism: uncultured Akkermansia sp.; assembly: GCA_964526595.1. Taxonomy (GTDB): domain Bacteria; phylum Bacteroidota; class Bacteroidia; order Flavobacteriales_D; family Crocinitomicaceae; genus M0103. Next base: position 21,514 of record CAZGJF010000026.1, read on the forward strand.
AATTTGTGTTGGGCTTTTTTATTGTATATCAATAAGTTAGGTTTTTGAAGTACCTCTACGATTACCCTATTTAAGCACTTTTTTAGCACTTTTATTTCTTTGTAAAGCATTGAAAACAATGTAATTATTATTTGTTTTTATCACTTCTTTTTTGAATTAATTTTAAAGCTCGCATTTTACTCTCTGCTTCGGCATCTTTATTAATTCTTTCAGCACGGGTTAACTTATCTGGTTTTGGTTGTAATATTTCACTTAAAACTTGCTTTGCCAAATCAACTGTTGAAGGAGAATTTACTTCGCGTAATTTCTGGTTTATAGTATAAATTTTTCTATTGATTGGCAGTTTACCGAAAACCTCTAAATAATTTTCAAGGATTTTGTTCAATAAATCTTGTACATGAACTACATGTTCCAATGTTATTTCAAAACCAACGTGTACATCAAAACTTTGATTATTTTCAACTTTATCTTTTAATTCAGCCAACTTCAGACCTAAATCATCTACATTACTTGTATTAAAATCAACCCCATATTTCTTACGTGCAGTATGCTTAAAAGAAGTTAAATAGCTAGATTCAAAATCAGTAATTATTAAACTTATTCTCATCCAAATTATGATTATTATTGATTAAAAAATATAATCCAAGAAAGAACATTTTTTATTGCAAATCTATTCATCAAATTTTTAAAAAGCACTTGAGATTTCTTAAAAAGTAGTAAAATCTAATATTGTTTACCTACATTTATTTTTTTTAATTACATGAATATAAGGTTATTTAAATCACTATTAATATTCTCACTTCTATTTTGTTCAAAATTATTTGCTCAAATTCCCACAAACTATTATAGTACAGCAACGAATAAAACAGGTAATACTTTAAAATCAGCTTTACGTGATATTACAAAAACGGGACACATAAAACTACCATACACGAGTACATCTTTTGATGTATAGAATGCCTATGAATTTACTGATGTGCGTCCAGCTCCTCGTCTGTTGAGTTTATAGCAGAACTCATCTAGATATGCTTGCAGGTATTTCCCTTTGATCATATGATAAACACCTAAAAGATTACGCTTTGCGTTACTTATGGCAATATGAACCCATTTGAGTGTTGATTTGGTCGTTTCTTTTGTCGATTTCTCGGTGATGTGCATTTCAACTAAGTTTTCGAAATCAGTATAGCTAGTACTTTAATCTGAAAAAATAATAGCATAGGCGATTACAATCACATTAATAAACATCACGAAGATTGACTAATTTGCTACCATCATCTTATCTGCATACCTGGTATAGCGTGTCGGTTGTTCAATGGCATAAATCAAATCATCTTTGAATTGAAAACAAAATCGAAAGACTCTTTCGCCAATAAATGGATCTTCCATTTCACCAAATTTACTGCGAAGGTAACGTTTCTTAGTACAGCGAATTTCAAGAACTTCAGCGCCTGGAAATTTATTCAAAGCAATGCCAAAGTTCAGGTATGACACTTCAAGTTCATGAATACCTACTTTTTTATTATAAAACAACTCATATAAGTATTCCAAAAAACGCTTTTTAGAGTATTTATTAAGAAACAACCCATCATCATGAAGCTTAGTGTCTAAAAATTCTATTGAGTTAGTTGTAAACCCAAGAGCAAAGGATTTTATCAATCGAGAATGAATGATTTTCTGATCTTCTGAAGTTTTATTTATTGTCATCTGTTTATTGGTTATGTCCACTTTTGACAAATGATGTGCCATGATACAATTACCAATAAAAAAACTAATATAAAGATAAATACATATCAATTATTGTAATTTTATGTCAATAACTGATGTAACATAATTTATTAACTCAATTGTTATACCTAAGATGAAAACTTTAATTTCTTGGATTGCTCATCACAATGATTTTGAAAATGCAGGAGTGCTAGATACAGGTCCAACTAGTAGTTTTCATCGTTATTTTTACAAACACGATAGGCATATTATTCTATCTACAAAAAAGGAAACGGATATTCGAGCTGAACATCTGCTTAATTTCTTGAATAGAAATTATCCTGAAAGAACAATTGAAATCGCTTTTTTAGATATCCAAGACCCCATTGATCATCAGGAAATTCAGTCTAAAGTGACCCCATTTTTAGTAGGATTGAAAGATGATCTAATTGATATATTCATTTCTCCGGGAACACCTGCCATGCAAGTTGTTTGGTATTTGAGCCATTTATCATTAAACTTAAATACAACACTCTTTCAAACAAGGGAAGCTAAACATACCAAGCAAAAAGACAAACCTGAACTAATAAAAATTCAGTTTGACCGATCATCTATGGGGATTACTGCAATGTACCATCAAGAAGAAGTGAAACGGACATCTTCCAATGAAGGCTACTACCTCACACCTACTATTGAAAAAATATACGACAACGCAAAAAAAGTAGCCCACACAGATGAAGTAACTGTTTTAATATTAGGAGATAGTGGAACAGGAAAAGAAAATCTTGCAAAATATATTCATAAAAACTCAATCAGACGAGATAAGCCATACATCACCATTAATTGTTCTGCATTCAGTGATTCGTTACTGGAATCTAGGCTGTTTGGGTACAAAAAAGGTTCATTTACTGGGGCTGAAAGTGATACTGTTGGGCTTTTTGAATTAGCCAATGAAGGAACTATTTTTTTAGATGAAATTGGAGATATTTCACCATATATGCAGCAATCGTTATTGAGGGTATTGCAGGAAAAAGAAATTATGCCTTTAGGAGGTAAGGCAAAAAAAATAAATGTGCGTGTAATCGCAGCTACGAATCAACAATTAACCAAATTGTGTGAAGAAGGGAAGTTTCGATGGGATTTATACTACCGCCTATCCGTTGTTGAATTAGATTTACCATCACTTTCGGAGCGAGGTAAAACCGAGGTAAAATCTATGATAGATCATTTTTTGAGTCAAAAAAAGAAAGAGCTTCATCGTCCAAAAAAACTTGTTATTGAAAAAGATGCGATGGAAATACTTACAAACTACACGTATCCGGGTAACATTCGTGAACTTGAAAATATTATTTCACGCTTGTATGTTTTTAATGAGGAACGTGTGAGCGCAACCGTATTACCAAAACGACTAAAACAAGAACCTTCAAATAAACCAATGAATTGGGAATACGTCGAAAAGGAACATATTTTAAAAGTACTAAATCATTTTCAAGGCAATAAACGTCAAACCGCACTTGCCATTGGATGGGCTATTAACACCCTGAATACCAAGATGGAGAAATATGGAATTTATCTTTAAATAACTGTCTAAACCAACAACAGGACAATTTATTAAATAGTAAAACTTAGGAGAAGTGTGTTTAAACAATTTACAATGGCTGTAAATAGCCATTGGTTTCTTCTATTTAAATCTTTACGGTATAATTTCGAAAACTTGAAATAAGCTTTTCATTGCAAGGTTGCAGGGAATTGCTTCAAGATTTTTTCACCAATAATTTTGCTGAAAAAAAGAAATGGAAAAACGATTTTATAAAGAAAATAACACTTGGTATATTGATTTGCCCGATTTTTTAGAATTAGATTTAGGAACTAAATCAAACCTTATGATGGTAGATGGTGCTGATCAATTTCTTGATTATTTGTCATGCAATAAATCTGAAGTAATTATTAAAATAAGCACTGAAAAATTTGATGACTATTCTAATTCCTTAATCGCTGAATCGAGTGGAATAAACCAAGAACTACTTTCAGTTTTAGGTCATGCCCCGGTTGATTATGGCATGTATTATACGGTTCCTGAATTAAACAATCACAGACTTTGGTTATGCCCTGTTACTGAATATGTATTTAATGGTCAATATCCTAAGTTGATTTACATAAAAGCTATAGATTGACATTTTAATAAGTATAAATTCAATGTCTCACAAAAGTCATTATTATTGAATTTTAAGCTAGTCTATTTAAAATCAAATTAAAATAAGTAGATTTGATAAACTTTGGTTATTAGTTATAAAGTACCCATTTTTTGTAAATCTAAATCGTATCGAAATGGAAAATAAATTTAAATCGAATATTCTTGCAGTATCAATTTTTTTAGGTCTCTTTTTATTAGGCTATTTTATTTTCAAAGGACTAAAAACATTTAGTGATAAAGACCGTGTTGTCACTGTGAAAGGATTGGCAGAAATGACTATGAAAGCTACATCTGCTAAAATAGATTTAAGTTTTTCGTTTTCTGGAGATAATCTACAAGAAATTATAAAGAAATCAGAATTCAAGAAAATGCAATAATTACTTATTTAACCAAACATGGGTATACTAAAAAAGGCATAACAATCAGAAATACTGATGTGACTGACCGAGAAATGTATTATGAAACTAGTTGGGAAAACAATAAAAAGGTTTTAGTAAAAATTGATCGATATACGATTGAACAAAGTCTTACTTTATTTACAAAGGATGTCGAAAACACAGAAGATAAAATATCTGAAATGAAATTGGACTTAATTAGCAAGGATTTAACGTGTGATATCAGTTCAAATTATACATTTCCTGAATTGAATTCTATTAAACCAAAGCTTATAGCTAAAAGCACAAAAAATGCACGTGTAGCCGGAGAACAATTTGCTAATGATTCTGATGCAATTCTAGGTAAAATAAAAACTGCTTCTCAAGGACAAATTTCTGTTGTTGGCGATTATGATTATGACGAGGAGACAAATGATGATAGTCAAACTGGACCTTATATTCAAAAAGTTAGAGTCGTTAGTTCAATTGTTTTCTTTTTAGAATAATGATTGATCATTTCAATCAACAATAGAACTGTCAAACCGGTGTTTGATTTTATTATCTACAACTTCAGAATGCATTTTTAATCCAAGAACGACCCTTTCCATCAATCTATTACTCTTGATAAACACCTTTTACGAATTTTAATTTATTATTGAATTACTTAATAGCTTTTAAGTGTCTATATTTCATTGGCTATGATGTGAAATGCAATTACTTGTATTATATTTTTTAATCTTCCGATTTATTTTCTTCCTTCATTTTTAGTAAATCTGCAATAATCAAAGCAGGTTCTTCATTTTCCTCAATAAGTCTATTAAAAGCCCAAAAAATATCTCTTGATGTATTAAAATGATTAAGAATTTGATGATGAATTTCTCCTTGATAGATAATATTTACTATCAAATCACTTTTAATGCTATAATTTACGGTGTTATCTTCCACATCAACAGTTACAATACCATTTCGCAATAAATTATTAAAATGCGTTGCAAGAATAAATAACTCGGTTGTAATTTCTTTTGGGAAACTATTCAATATTTTGACGTGACAATGAAATTTTCCATCAAAAATCATGTAATAAAATTTTACTGGAGTATTTTCAGTAATGTTAAAAGTTGTAACGATGTATTTTTCTGCCTCAAAAACTCCAAAATGCCAATTTAAATCTTTGTGAAGTTTGATAAGATGTTTAAAAACAATATTATCATATTTCTTTGCACTTATTGATAAGCGATAGATATTTCTGAAATAAAGGGAAATTTTACTATAAACTTTACGCATAACACGATGGATATTTGGATGAGCTATCTTTTTAATAATCGGAATTAAAATAAAAATCAAAATTCCAAACCTACAATATAAAAGAATGTTTTGTTCCATTTAAATTTTGATTCATTTTTAACATGCAGACAGTTAATTATTTATCATTATATTTTGATTCTAATCCAATACCTTCACCAATTCTCGGTCCAGAGTAATAGCGTAATGTTCTCCTCTAATTCCCTGAATAGCATATTTTTCAAAAAGGACATCTCCAACTAATTTTTTAAATTTTTTACGTATTCTTGAAAGAACTTGATTTATATTTTGTTCTGTCGGATCAAGTAAAATCCGAATGGATTCTTCAATTTGTCTCCCATCTGATGAATTACTGTAACGCTTGTATAATTGTAATATTTCTTGCCGATAATCAATCAAATCAACGAGTCGAACACCTTCCGGATGATTCAAGTAAAAAATGAATAGAGTCTTTTCTTTAGGATTTAAATTTACTTCTAGTTCACCTAAGTCAGTTAAAAAAATCCGACTTGTAAATCCTCTAATTTCAATTCTACTTGGTTGGGACAGAAATTCGGATCTTTCACGAAAGAGAATATGCTTCCGAATGCCTTCCATACCATCAATCAACTGATTCAAAATTGGTCTATGGATATCTTTATCCTGGATAATTTTCAAACAATCTTGGCAAATATCAGCCGTTCTCATTTTTAATACTACCTGCGACTTTTCTTTACAAAAATCCATTATACAGCCAATTGGTTCGTGATGAGCTGCAAGGTAAATTTCCTGTTGATTAGAGAACATTTTTATTCTTAATAACCAAATTAACACCTCATATGATACTGGAAATCTATTATCAATTTCACTTCCAAAAAAATAAGACCAATGTGAAGTTTGAATAAAAAAATTCATTAAAGATTCATCAGGTGCTCCAAACCAATTAAGTTCATTGGAGATGTTTGTGAGTAGAAATACAGAATCCTGATTAGGAATTTGATGTATTAACCGATATTCTCTACATTTTTTAAACAAATCTTCACATGTTGCTTGCCTTTCAATAATTGGAAAAGAATAGCTTTCTTCATTAGAGAAATAAGACCGTGATAAGTTAGCTTTGAATCGAGGTTTTGATTTTTTATTGAATGTTTTCTCATCTTGCCATTCCATCTCAAAAGTTTCAACTGAGCTGATTTCTTCTTCAACGGAACAAAACTCAATTGGGCCTGTAAATTGTTTTAGTAAATTCAAAACATTTTGAAATGTCTCTAATTCTAATTCGTTGGATCGGATAAGATGAACTCTCATTTTTTTTAAAATAGTTGTAATAGACTAGGATTTCTTTTTTCTTAGGTCTTTAATGTCAAAAATATCAAATAACCCGGATTTTATTTTTCCTTGTGATTTTTTGTTTGCATAAACTTTAACAGATTCCCTTACATTACCCATTATATCTGAAAAATCAGACTTATCAAATGACATCGTATTTTCATGTTTAATATTGAGCATTGCAGACGTATGTGCTGCATCCAAATCGGCACCTAAAAAATTAAAGGTCCATCTCTCTGTTTGTTCCAATTCTTTTATCATTCTAGCAATGTCATGGTAGGTATATAATCGAGACGCATTTTCATAACCATCAGTCAAAATAACAACTACAACAGATGCTTCATTATTGTTTATTTGTTCGCCAAAATCGGTTTTAATGTCATATATAGCTTTGCCAATTGCATCTAATAAAGCTGTTGACCCGTTTGGTCTATAAAAACCTGGATTTAAATCTTCTAATTGACCAACATTTCCATTATTAATTATTCGATTTACTTGTGAATCAAATAAAGTTAGCGAAATAAGATATTTTTGATCAGGATATTCTATCTGCAATTCTTTTAACGTTTTTAATTGTTCGTTAAAGCCTGCAATTGTTTGTTCCTCCATGCCACTCATCGAACCACTTTGATCAATAATAAAATGATAAATAGTTTTTGTGTTTTTCATGATATATAATTTAATATGTTGAAACAAAGTTGGAGGAATGAGATTCGTAATACTATTCTTTGCAATGTTGCAGGCTTAATACACTATATGTTTATGTGATAAAGTAATCAGTAAATGAGCTTTTTAACGATTGATAAATTTTATCTTGCTTTCCGCGAACCTGACCAATGTGATCAAGCCTTCCTTTTACTTTTCTGACAAAAGTTGCACATAGTTTCAAATCCGGTTCTTTTTCAAACTGAAAGTGATTTGCAGTTGCTTTTGATACCCCATTAGTTTTTAAATCATAAATCATTGCCCGAGTTACTTTTAAAAAAGTACGGTCAACATTGATTTTTTTATTCACTACAATTCCGGTTACAGTTTGTTTGCTTCCTGCATTTGAAAACCTAATTTTTTTTCGATTGATGCTGAAGTGTTGTTTTTCAATAATTTTCGAAATATGATCCAATGCATTTTCTGGAATTTTTTCGTCTGAAGAAAACGTCAAATCATCTGCATAACGAGTATATGTATATCCTTTCGATTTACTCCATGTAATTAAATCTTGATCCATTTCATAAGCAATGAAATTGGAAAGAACTGGAGAAGTAGGTGCTCCCTGAGGAAGTGTTCCCTGATAAGTCGTTAAGAGTGTTAATGCGCTTACTATTTGTTCGTTGAAATCAAAAAATTCAGATGAAAAAAAATCATAAACTTGGTGAGTCTTTAT
>CAZGJF010000026.1:29792-36346 GCA_964526595.1 uncultured Akkermansia sp.
CAAGATCGACGTTTAGGATGTGCTTTTTCCCAACATGTGGTTTGGCATTTGATACAATATTACATGCATTTTCAGATGTTTCCATATTTGTAATAAATCCATTCACCTCATCGGGTTTTATTACATTGTACATCGATTGTAATGATACATTTAATTGGCGTTGTATTTTTTTTAATACAAATTCGGGTGCATGGATTTCGCGTTGACCTCCCTTTTTTTTCGGAATTGAAAAAGTATGATAAATTGGTTTATTTATCAATCGTTCTAAAGCATGAAATTGAATTTCTAAAAACAAACATAAGTCGACTGGAATCTTGATATATGCAAGTTTTAGAATGTTACGTTCTTGTTCACTAAATTTATCTTTAAGTGATTTTTGTACATGAATCTTATTTAAATGAAGTGTTCTTACTTCATTTTCATGTAGTTGTACCAGAAAATCAATTACTGCTGATTTTTTCATGAGATAAAAATGGACCGTTGCGTTGGTTATCTTCTAAAACGATGCTTTGGTGATTGGAGCGAAGCGGAAATCGCCAAAGTAGCGAAGCTTATTACTCCTATTATATCACGGTTTGCGGAACACAAACACAAGTCCACCGTACGACTCATAAGTTTTTGCAACGGCCCAATGTTAAGTTATTAAAATGGCGGTTTCAGTTCATCCAATCTTGATTGATAAATTGAAAATTGTGTGATACTTTCTTTATAAGGTTCAAATTTAGAGAAGCCTAAGTCACAATTCATTTTTATTGACCCTAATGTACCCGATCGATTTTTTGCTACGATTAACTCAGCCATGCCTATCGTACTAATTCCATTTTCATCCATCAAAAAACCATAGTATTCCGGGCGATACATGAAAATAACCTTATCTGAATCTTGTTCAATAGATCCACTTTCTCGTAAATCAGACAAAATAGGACGTTTATCCCCTCCACGTTGCTCAACAGAACGACTTAATTGACTAGATACGATTAAGCAGATATTGTTTTCACGTGCAAGTGTTTTCAACATTCTACTGATTAGTCCAATTTCCATATCTCGATTGTATCTAAATCGATTCATAGAAAGCAATTGTAGATAATCTACAATAATTACCTGAATGCCATTTTTTTGGATTTGTTCTTCACATAACTTCTTGAACCCCTCTATTGAATTACTGGGGCGATCCACGATATGTAAGTTATGCGCAGACATGATAGTTGGTAAATGTTCTATTTTTTTCAGTTCATCACTTTTTAATTTACCTGTAACTAAATTGCAATATGAAACAGAAAGCATCGAAGATGTAATTCTACAAGACAAATTGTATTCCGACATATCCAAACTTACATAAAGTACTGGAACTCGTACCGATAAATTCAATGCTAAATTTATTAGCAGTTGAGTCTTTCCCATTCCAGGGCGACTTCCAATCACAACAAATTCACCCGGAACCAAACCACCCAAAAAGTCATCATAATTCTCCCAGCCCGTTGATATAGCTCTCTTAGTATCACTATTCATGGTTTTCAGATTCAATTGTATAAGTTCTGAAATAGACTTCGATTGCCATAATGTTTCATTTGATGCAACATATTGATCTAATACCTTTCGTATCTCAGAAATTAGATACACCTCATCCTGATTTGTATCCTCACTCAGTTTTTTAATTCGGTTTAGTAAGTTGGATTGCATTTTATAAAATTTAGGATTCGTATTTTCATGTCACGTGGGATGTTTCAATTTTCAGACCAAAAAATAAAACACGAATAATTTGATGTATTTGAATTAAAAATGTATCAATTATTGAAAAGTGACTCAATTTATGAATTAATACACTCGGAAACGCTATTTCTAATGTGTCCTAAGAACATGGAGGAGGTCATACCCAACTTCAACTAAAATTTAGCAGTTCGTAAACAGGGGGACTACTTTTGAATTTGAGAAATCAATATCTCCAAAATCAACGCTTTCAGAACGCAAAATGATTAATTTGTATTTTTATTTGGACACTAGTGATGCTTTTATATTAACATTAAAAACCACTAATTAATTTTGTTTTGATATGTAATTTTTGTTAATATTGTTTACCATTTTTTTAATTGTGCTTTAACAATCACCTTTTGAAATCTTTATTTGATTTTTTATTCCCAATACTTAAAAGGATAATTTTTCTTCTATCAAGAGCAAAGTTATTTCCTAGTTTGGTATCTGTAAATTTTGAAAATCAAATAGGTCAAAATCAATGTGTAGGTAATACGTTTATTGCTGAAATAAAATGTAAGAATTCTATTTTCGTCAAAATAAATCACATTTTCATACCAATATTTTTTGATACACAAATTGTTAAAATTAAATACCCGACAAATATTGGTCAAGGGAAAGTGAAAATCAAAACATTTGGTCTTTTAGGTTATCGATCTTTTAATGTAGCTACTCTAAATAGTATGCCGATAACTAAAACTCCAAGATTCAAGAAGAAGTTTATTTTTGAAAACGTATCATTAAGTAAGAGTGATTTAGTCTCTCTAAAAGTGCATTCTGAAGAATTTAAATTATTAAAGGGTTTTCAAATTAAGACCTCCAAAACTTTAAGATTATTGAATGAATTAGATGAAATAGAAGTATTGTTAAACAAAAAAACAATTGAACATGAATAATAATTATTATAAAAGTCCTCAAGCAACAAAATTGATGAGGTTATTTTGGAAAGCGTGTGGGGCAGATTCGTATTTGCTTGAAAGAAGCACATATTCTGATCAAATAAAATACTATTGTTTAGGAGGTATTGTCGTTGCAACAGGTGTTATGGCTTCGTTGGCTGGTGGATATGCATTTTATACAATTTTTTCATCAAAAAATCCAGAAACAGGCGATATGTTATTTTCATTAAGTGATGCTATGATTTCTTGTGTTTTCGGTATTGTATGGGGTTTAATAATTTTTAATATAGATAGATTTATTGTTGCGTCAACTGGAAAAGGAGACGGAACTGAAGCAATAACCAAGCAAGAGATTGTTGGTGCAATACCAAGAATAATAATGGGAATAGTTATAGCATTAACTATTTCAAAACCAATTGAAATCAGAATGTTTCAAACAGAAATCCAAGCCGAATTATATAAAGAAAAAAAGGAAAAGTTAAGAAAAGATAAAAGTATAGTTGAAGCAAATTATAAGAATAAGTTAGAGGAATTAGACAAAGACATTACCTCTTTAGAGAAAAAAATATCGGATAAGGAAAAAGTTTATAATCAAAGGCAAAGCGAATGGGATGCATTTACAAAAACAGGTAATGATGCACCGAAACATTTCGCAATTGCAATGGATGCAAAAGCTATATGGCTAAGAACTGAAAGAATATATCGTCCTCAAATAAATAATAAATTAGAAGAAGTTAATAATCAAATTAAAGATAGAGACAGAGAAATTGCACAAACAAAAGATAATGCAAACTCTCTTAATGGATTAGCGTTGAGAATTAGATTAGCAGAAAAAGTTGCTGGTCCTTGGATATCATTATTTATAACATTGTTGTTTATGGTAATAGAATTAACGCCAATTTTCTTTAAAATGATGTTAATTAAAGGTCCGTACGATTATATGGACGAAAATGTTAGAGAACTTGCACGTGCCGAAGCGGGTATTGAGATTGAATATGATTTTTATTTGGATAAAAATGGCATGGAAAAACACAAAATAATTAACCATGCTGCAGAATTGAAATTAAAAGAACGATTATTAATCCTTAAGGCACAGCAAGAAATCAATGTGCGTATAATTGATGAGTGGAAAAAGAACAAACTTCATAAAGTTGATAAAGATCCTACTAGCTTCATAGAAGAGTGATGAAAAAATTTCTTTGGCAAATAGCGGGAGGTGATTTTACATTGCTTGAAAAATCAGGTAATGAAAGCAAAAGAAGCTATACGATAATTGGATTGATTTTTTTTCTTTGTTCAATCATTACTTATTTTGCTTTCTTTGGATTATTTCTAGGTGTTTTTGAACTTTATGTGGTTGCAGTTTTTGGGGCTGCTTTGCTAACATTTATTGTATCTAACATTTATAGATTGAATTTGTTAACTCTTGAACCAAACTCTTTGCCAATAATCTCAAAAAACAACTCTGTTATTAGTGCTGATATTTTTCGTTTTACAATTATTCTTGTCTTTGCTGTTTTTGTTTCTAAATGTATAGAAACTAGTGTTTTGGGATTGTCAATTAAGCAAGAGCTTGATTTGCATGGGGAAAAAAATATGTCACACTACACAGTAGAAACAGGTAAAATGTTTATTCAGCAAATGATTGAATTAAACAAACGATTTCCGGAAATATGGTTTTTTACTATTTTTTTAGTGCTTTTTTTCTTGAGTCCCATTTATTTAAAAACAAGACTGAACAAAAAAAATGAATATTTTTCTTTGAAAAGCAAAAGAGATACTCAATTGGTAAAAGATGAATACCAAAAATTTAAAAAAGAATTGCTAGCAATTTATCGTAATACTTACAAGTATTATTCTGCTATTCATCCTAATTTCCAAAAAGAATTTAGTAAACACGAAGAAAAATATAAAGATCCACCGTTCAATACTATAAAAAAATCCAATGTTCAAAAATTTCATTCTGATGATTTCATCAATTTAAAGGCTTGGGAATAGTGGATGATTGGCAAGAGGAAATAGAAGTATTTAATGATGTTTTTTTTCAAGGAAACGCTGAAATTAAATATCGTGCTGACGCCCATCATCCACAGTCATCAGAAAGCAATGAAAATCATTATCGTCTTTCATCTTTTTACAATATTCGTATTTCTGAAATTCAAAAAATAGAAGAAAATACATACAATAAATTCAAATGTGAACTTTCTATTAGTGATGTAGAAGGTGCTATAATTGCGTTACATGAAGGAAAAGAATATGAAATAGAAGTATTCGATTTAATTGCAACAGAACTACCAAAAGTTAAACATGAGCAAAGAGAAGGAAACGAACTTCTTGGTTACTTTGAAAATGTTAAGGTAACTTTTAAAATGCTTAAAAAAAATCATGTAATTGTATTTAAGCAGGGTTATCCTACAGGTAATATAGAGGAACGTCGGGATGGCTACTACGAAGAATATTATAATCAAGATGGTTCAACATCTTGGAGAATGTTCCAAAAAAAATGTATTGAGGGTGAAGAAACAGGTAATATTGAAAATTTCAAAAATCAATATCGGAAAGAATATTATCACTCTGATTGTTCTACATATTGGGGTAGTTGGATAACAAAAGAAAATACATGCGTTCAAGATAAATGGACAGGAAAGAAAAGATTTATTGATAATTACGAAGAAAGGGAATATTACAATTCGGATTGCACTACCTATTGGAAACGAAATTTGTTGCCAGGGCCTGGTTGTTTATCAAGTTTAATCCAAAAAATTGGTTATTTGATTTTGATATTATTTAGTGTTTTTTTATTAAAAATATTTATTCTATCGGGTCATTGGAAGATATTCTTTTTTATTATTCTTTTTTATATCCTTGTTGGCGGTTTAATTTGGATAATTGGATTTTTGGGAAGTAAAATAGGTAGATTATTACCCGGAATTAAAGTAGTCAATTGGCTCTTGTCTTTTTTATTGTTTTGTCTTCTTTTGTTAGGGATTAATGCAATGTTTCATTCAGAAAATTGGATCAAGCAACAAAAAGAGGCTGTAGATCATACCAATGAGCACAGAACCACTTACGAACCAAATCCTTCCCCATCCCCATCCCAAAAGGTGTATATACGATTAAAATGGAGGGGTTTAAATGACGTAACATATAAGGGGAGGTATTTTTTATATGCTTCTGATATTAATAGAAGTGTTTCTAATTTATATGCCTTAAATTCATATGGTACTATCCAAAGTTATAGAGAAGTTTACAATACAATTTATCATTTTGATAGTTCTTCATTTGATGATTTATATCGTATGTTAGATAGCATTAAAATTGCAAACGCTGAGTCAAATTTTCAATTTATCCAAACAATTGTTTCAATGGTACAGTCATTTAAATACTCATTGATTTTGGATGAAAATTGTGGGTCACAAAATAATCTAAGAAATACCCAGATTATTAATTTGTTAAGAAAAGGTGTTGAATGTGAAGGTAACTATCCTTTTGGTTTAAAAACACCTGTTGAATTTGCTGCAGATTTAAAAGGAGATTGCGATACACGAACTTTGTTTTTATATACTTTATTAAAGCATTACAATTATGATGTTGCTATTATTAATAGTGAGTATTATTCTCATTCAATGCTAGGCGTTTCTATGCCGGGACTGAAAGGGGCAAATAAAATATATAATGGTAAAAGATATTATTTTTGGGAAACTACTAATAAAGAATTTAAAGTTGGGTTTTTGCCAACTGAAGTAGCTGTTTTAGATTTTTGGAGGATAATTTTAAATTAAGTTAATATGGAAAAAATAATAGTTCACTTTTTAGATTTAGTCTTATCATGTGGTTTAATTTTTGGTATTTTAAAATACTGGGGATATAAAATTAAAAAGGCTAATCACATAGAATCTTCAAATA
>CAZGJF010000027.1:0-35712 GCA_964526595.1 uncultured Akkermansia sp.
AATCCAATAAAAACGTAATATTTGCATTGTCCCAAAATTTATTTAGGACAGGATTGATCTTAATTCGTTTTTAGCATTAGCAATCGACAAGGCAAATCCCTATTACCACATTTTACTTTAAACAAATAGGAGGGAAATGATTTTTTTTAGTTGAATGCCTAAAAATTACTTTGTTCCGTATTACCAATAGCGTGGTCTGATTCCTTTACTTTAAAGGATTCTTTAAGTCTATAAAAAACATAGGACAACAAAACAACTAATGAAAATAAAATGATGAGTAACACAAAATAATTAACGACTGTACCTAAGATCAAAAAAATCAATATGAATAAGACATTCGCAATCCCAATAAAAAAACTCGCTTTCCAGTGACTAAGATTTGAGTAATCAATCAATATGTGGTGAATGTGGTTACGATCAGGTGAAAAAGGCCATTTTCGATTTAGTATCCTAATGATAAACACCCTTGCTGTATCGAAAAGAGGAACAACTAAAATGGAGATTATTAAAAGTGGTAAATTCTCGATTTGAAAAGGGATTTTGGTTAATTGAGGAGTATCAACAGAAAAGAATCTTACAGTCATAATCGCAATAATGAAACCAATAAGTAACGAACCGGTATCCCCCATGAATATTTTTCTTGATGATGATAAATTGAATCGAAGAAATGCAAGAAGACTGCCAATTAAGATTACACTTAGACCTGAGAAAAAAAAGAGATCCATCATAAAAAAAAGAACGCCGTAGATGCCAGAAATTATGATTGCAACAATAGAAGCGAGACCATCAATTCCATCAATGAGATTGAATGCATTTACAATGGTTACCATTATGAAAAAAGAGGTTGGAATGGATATAAACTGGCTTAATTGATTCAATCCTAAAAATCCATGAAGATCATAAAAGTGAAACGCTGGATGCCCAAGCACAAATGAAATAGAAAGGACCTGAGCCCCAAGTTTGGACAATGGACTTAAAACCAGCAAATCATCTTTTATCCCCACAATAAATAAAATTAATAAGCCTGGAATCAAAGAAATAGTTAGTTTGTTTGTGTCGTAGTATTGAATAAAATACAGACCAAGAATCAATACAATATAAAATGCAACACCACCAAGACTTGGAATCATTTTAGTATGGGAACTCCTTTCTATAGGACTATCCATCAGTTGTTTGTATGTAACTACTTTAATTATTTTAGGCATGATTACTGCGGTAATCAGGAGACTACCAACAAATAGTAATGACATAATAACTAAATCATGATAAGGCATGAGTCTTATTAATAAATGGTCAGAAAAGACGAGTACAAATTTACAAAAAACAATCATAACAAAAAACCATTTATATTGAGCTCTTTTTCGTTTTCAAGAATTATCAGTTGTAAAAAGTAATTTGATATTAATGTATAATATTGTCTTCTAAGAATATTCCATTCTTTATAGACTTAATGGGTGAAAAAATGTGTAAATCTATTGCGACATATCTAAATTTAGAATTACTTCGAAATAGTTGTTTTAAATTAACCATTTTGTACAACTCATTTTAAATACAGTACAGATTTTTTGAAAAATGTTGCTGTGTTCAACTAATAAAATAGTTCAAAAAGTAGCTTTTAGATTGTTTTTTTGTAACTTGTCCCCTTAAAACGTTTTAAGATGAAAAAAATAATTTTTGCACTTACATTTGTAGCTTTCACCGGCTCAATGTTTACTACAGTTTATGCCGCTTGTACGGGATCAAAAATCGAAATTTGCAAGGACGATAAAAAGAAACGAAGAAAAAAAGGATCTTGTTCTGCGGAAAAGACAACAAGTGGTAGCTCATGCTCGAAAGGAGCTGAAGGAAAATCATGTTGTTCCAAAAAACACTAAAAATCTATTGATTTTATTTGAGGCTACTTGATTAAGTAGCCTTTTTTATTTGTCACGAAAATGTATGCAATCTATCCTATTTCTATTCCGACCGGACAATGGTCAGAACCCATGATATCATTCAAAATAAATGAATCTGACAATCTGTCCGCGAGTGATTTAGATACCAAAAAATAATCGATTCTCCAGCCTATATTTTTACCTCTTGCACCAGCCCTGTAACTCCACCAGGAATATTTTACTTCGTTACCGTTTAGATGGCGAAAAGTGTCAATCAATCCATTTGATAAGTAAGCATCCATTCCATCAATTTCAGCTTGCATGTATCCGGCCGATTTATTATAATTCTCTTTAGGTCGAGCTAAGTCAATTTCATGATGAGCGACATTAAAATCCCCACAAACGATAATAGGTTTGGTTTGTTCCAGCCGCTTTATGTAGGATAAAAAGTCCTTGTCCCACGTTTGACGATAAGATAATCTCAAAAGTTCACTTCCGGAATTCGGCACATAAACTGTAATTAAATAATAATCCTCAAATTCTGCGCATGTTACTCGACCTTCATTGTCATGTTCAGTCACACCAATGTAATAGGTGACAGAAATCGGTAATTTTTTGGTTAATATGGCTGTTCCAGAGTATCCCTTCCGTTCAGCTTCATTTGCAAAAACATGATAACCATCTAAAATTGCTGCGACCTCTTTCACTTGTTCGACCGTAGCTTTTGTTTCTTGTAAGCAAATAATGTCAGCATCCAATTGTTGCATATCTTGAACAAAGGATTTTTGAATGATTGCCCGAATACCATTGACGTTAAACGAAATAATTTTCATATCATTAACTAATTTGATCGTAAAAATAATAATTCAAGTTTTTTTGAATCATGGCATTACACAATGTTAAAATATTCCAAAGCAATTTTAGCTGCTTGTTGTTCGGCTGATTTCTTTGTGTGATCGCTTCCTATGCCACATACAACGCCGTTTGCAACTGCCTTTACAACAAATCGTTGTTTACCCTGTGTTTGCTTTTCTTCCTCGATAATAAATTCAAGTTGCATTTTTCGTTTCTGACACCAAATAATCAATTTGGATTTAAAATCATGATCGTTATGAATCAACTTATCGAGTGAAAAGTTGTGTCTGAAGACATAATTATGCAAACATTTCTTGACAGTATGATAATCGGAATCCAGAAAAATAGCTCCAATGATCGCCTCCAATGCATTTCCTTCCAATGTTTCCAACTGAAAATCAGAACCTTTCCTGTATTTCAACAATTTTCGGATTTCCATGGATGAGGCAATTGACGATAACGATTTTCGACTTACAATGTTTGATTTAATTTTAGTTAAAAATCCCTCGTCTTCCTCCGGAAATCGGTGGTATAAATATTCTGCCAAAACAGCATCGAGTATTGAATCTCCGAGAAATTCCAATCGCTCATTGGAATGATTTCCTTTCGAAATGGAACTGTGAGTAATTGCTTGAATAAAAAAATGGAGTTTCTTAGGTCGATAACCAAACGAATTAATCATAAATCGAATAAATTTCAATTCATGTTGGTTGTAGTTTCTGGAAAATTTGGGAAACCTAAATTTCAATTAACCCACGAATTTTTTGACGATTACACTGGTATTGTGACCTCCAAATCCAAAGGTATTGGAGAGGGCAACATTAACAGTTCGTTTTTGGGCTTCATTGAATGTGAAGTTCAACTTGTTATCCAACTCCGGATCATCCGTAAAATGATTAATAGTTGGTGGTACCACATCATGTTTAACTGCCATAACACATGCAATTGCCTCAATAGCCCCTGCAGCACCAAGCAAATGACCTGTCATAGATTTGGTTGAACTGATGTTTAATTTGTATGCATGTTGTCCAAAAACTTGTTGAATTGCTTTCACCTCAGCGATATCTCCCAATGGTGTGGAAGTTCCATGAACATTCACATAATCAACCATTTCCGGGTTGATACTTGCATCATGTAATGCTGCAATCATTGTATTGCGTGCACCTAATCCTTCAGGATGTGGTGCCGTCATGTGATAGGCATCACCCGACATTCCTCCACCAATTACTTCTGCATAAATTTTTGCTCCTCGTTTGATGGCATGCTCATACTCCTCCAAGATTAATGCTCCGGCACCTTCGCCCAACACAAAACCATCGCGATCCAAGTCAAATGGCCGCGAAGCTGTTTCAGGAGATTCGTTGCGCGTAGAAAGGGCTTTCAGACCATTAAATCCACCCATTCCCATTTCGTTAACTGCAGCTTCAGAGCCACCGGTAATGAAAGCATCTGCTTTGCCTAAGCGAATCAAGTTGAATGCATCAATAATTGCATTTGTGGCGGATGCACACGCTGAAACGGTGACGTAATTCGGTCCTCGTAAACCATATTTAATGGAAATGTGTCCCGCTGCGATATCCGCAATCATTTTCGGGATAAAGAACGGGTTGAAACGGGGTGTTCCGTCACCAGAGAAGAAATTAAATGCTTCCTCTTGAAAAGTTTTAAGACCACCGATGCCGGAGCCCCATATTACACCAATTCTGTCTAAATCGGGATTGGACTCCAACAACATCGCATCAGCAATAGCTTCCGATGCGGAAACTATTGCATACTGCGAAAACTGATCTAATTTCCTTGCTTCTTTTTTGTCGATAAAATCCTCGACATTGAAGTTTTTTACTTCACAAGCAAACTGAGTTTTAAACAAAGAGGCATCGAATTGTTGAATCGGTGCAGCCCCACTCTTACCCATAAGTAAAGAATTCCAATATTCGGATAAACTATTTCCTATTGGGGTGAGTGCACCCAAACCGGTAACGACAACTCTCTTAAGTTCCATACAGAAAACTTCTTAATCCAAAAAAGATGCTCGATTAATTTACGTTCTCTTGAATGTAAGAAATCGCTTGTCCGACTGTTTGGATGTTTTCAGCTTGATCATCCGGAATGGCGATGTTGAATTCTTTTTCAAATTCCATAATTAGCTCTACCGTATCCAATGAGTCAGCTCCCAAATCATTTGTGAACGACGCTTGATCGGTTACTTCACTCTCTTCAACTCCTAATTTGTCTACGATAATAGAGATAACTTTTGATTTAATATCAGACATTTCTTTCTATTTAAAGGTTAATCAAGGTGCAAAGAAAAAAACAATGTATTAAAAATCAAAATTATTGTTAATAATATTCCTTGAATTTAAATTAACTGCCTTTATATCTGCATGTTAATACTAATTTTTATGTCTTCTGCTTTGCTATAGTATATCAATGGTTCAAGAATTGCAGGGCTTTCTCCACCATTTGTTTGGAACCAACAATGAAAGGTACGCGCTGGTGTAATCGCGTTGGTTTGATTTCCAATACGCGCTGGCGTCCTGTTGTTGCAATACCTCCTGCTTGTTCAACAATAAGAGACAGTGGATTGCATTCATATAAGAGTCTTAGTTTGCCCTCGGGAGATGAGGTCGTTCCCGGATAAATGTAAATGCCCCCTTTTATCAGATTTCGATGAAAATCGGCAACCAATGACCCAATATACCTACCTGAATAGGGACTCTTTTGATCATTTTCGTGACTTTGACAGTAAGCAATATAATCCTGAATACCAACATCACACGCATTAATATTGCCCTCATTCATGGCATAAATTCGTCCACTTTGGGGAATTTTCATATCAGGGTGAGAAAGACAGAACTCACCGATTGAAGGATCAAGCGTAAACCCATTGACACCTGCTCCGGTAGTGTACACCAACATCGTGGATGAACCATATAAGACATAACCTGCGGCAACTTGTTTTTTCCCTTCTTGAAGCATATCACCTATATCTGCCATAGAACCTGTTGAAGAAATTCTTCTGTAAATCGAAAAAATGGTTCCTATCGACACATTCACATCGATATTGGATGAACCGTCCAAAGGGTCAAACAACACAACATATTTTCCATTTTGGGCCGTTTCGCCGGAGAATGCTACAAAGTCATCATTTTCCTCCGAAGCAATGCCACAAACTTCACCCCCATTTTGAAAAGCTTTAATGAATTGAATATCGGCTATAACATCTAATTTCTGTTGTTCTTCACCTTGAATGTTGGTTTCGCCCTGTGCTCCCAGAATGTGATCTACTAATCCGGCTTTTCGAACATCTCTGCTGACAATTTTAGAGGCAACTGCTATGTCATTTAATATGCGGGATAACTCACCACTGGCAAATGGGAAATCAGCCTGTCGATCCAAAATAAATTCATGAAGTGTTATAACTTTTGACATCGTTTTTTTTTGCAAATATCGAAAATTTGAATGAAATTGAATTGTGAGTTTAAACGTTGTATCAAAATACCGAAATCATCATGATTCAATTCAAAATCACATCCTTTAATCGTGCCATAAGCCAGTTTATGAAGGCTTTATGTATTATTTTTTCTGATTTGTAATTTTGGAACAGATGGACTGAAAAGCAAACAAAAAATGATTTGTACACTAAATTATTTCCTTGTGTGTTTATTTAAGCTGCTGCGGTGCAGGTCTTACTTTTTAGTTCATTACATTTGTACTTCGTAACATCCATTAATTATGATTGAGCTGAAAACATTTTCTGATTGGTCTGAAGAGTCGAGTTCGTGTTTGATTTTGCTGATTGACGCAAAAAATAGAACTGAAATTGCTCTCCCAAAGGACTTAGAGGAATTCAAAGAACATTTCTTGAAAAGTAAAGACAAATACGACTTTCTAAAAACTACCAAAGGATTATTTTTTTTCGTAAAAGCTCAACAAAAAAGTGAAGAGCTACGCATTGTCGGATCAACTATTTTTTCTCAACTTACAAAAACTACACAGTCAGTTTATTTCTCCGGAACATCAGAGGCCATATTTCATTTGGCAGAAGGACTCTTACTTTCAACCTATCAATTTAATCGATTCATTAAGGATGCCTCAAAAAAAAGTAATAAGTTAAAGTCAGTTTATTTTCCATCATCGTTTTCTTCTAAAAAAATAGCTGAACTTTCAAATATCACCAAAGCTGTTTTTTGGAGTAGAGATCGTGTCAATGAACCGGTTTCTCACCTAAATGCGGTACAACTGAGTCAGGAAATCAATAAATTGGGAAGTGTTGCCGAATTTGATGTTCAGATTTTAGAAAAAAAACAGATTGAAGCATTGAAAATGGGCGGATTATTGGCAGTCAACAAGGGATCTATCGATCCTCCGACATTTACAATCGCATCATACAAACCAACAAATCCAAAAAATAAAAAACCGATTGTGCTTGTTGGCAAGGGTGTTGTTTATGATACCGGGGGATTGAGCCTCAAGCCCACACCGGGATCCATGGACGTGATGAAAAGTGACATGGCCGGAGCTGCTTGTGTGATTGCTACACTTTATTTAATTGCGCTTCAAAAATTAAACATTCATGTCATTGCATTAGTGCCATCAACGGATAATCGACCCGGTATGCAAGCTTACGCACCAGGAGATGTGATTACAATGTTTGATGGAACGACTGTAGAAGTGTTGAATACCGATGCTGAAGGTCGCATGATACTTGCAGATGCTTTGGCATATTCGAATAAGTTTAAACCCGAACTTGTGATCGATGTCGCAACATTAACCGGTGCAGCCATTCGGGCAATAGGTCACAAAGCATCTGTGATTATGGGAAATGCCGATGACCGTTACTTTGAAGCCATGGAAAAAGCCGGAAACTTAAGCCATGAGCGCGTAGTTCGATTTCCTTTTTGGGATGATTATTTGGAAGAAATGAAGTCTCCGATTGCGGATTTGAAAAATCTCGGTGGACCAAACGCAGGCATGATAACTGCCGGAAAATTTTTGGAACATTTCGTAAAAGCTCCATACATCCATATGGATATTGCCGGACCTGCTTGGTTAGATGTCAAAGAGAATTACAAAGGTCAGGGAGGAACGGGAGCAGGAGTTAGGCTGCTGTATAACTTTTTAAAATTGTATTAAAAACGCAGATGGAAAAAGATAAAGAAAAGGATACCGGAAATCCAAATCCGCTCAAAGTAGGAATTTCCATTGGAGACATTAATGGCATTGGGCCAGAGGTAATCGTAAAAGCATTGAATGATTCTCGAATCCTATTAGATTGTACACCAATCATCTATGGTTCAACCAAAGTGTTTGCCCACTACAAGAAGCTTCTGAACGAAAACGAATTTAATTATCAAAGTTGTCGCGAAGCAGAAGAAGCACAATCCAGAAAAATAAACGTTGTGAATGTATGGAATGATGATATCAACTATCAACTGGGACAAGTGACAACTGATGGTGGGAAATATGCTTTTCTTTCATTGGAAAAAGCTACTCAAGATTTGGCGTCCGGAAAAATTGATGTTTTGGTAACAGCTCCCATCTCCAAAGAAGCCATGGCGAAATCAGGATTTCAGTTTCCCGGACATACCGAATATTTGGCTGATCTTTCAGGGGTTTCCGATGCGTTAATGATCATGGTTTCTGAAAAACTCAGAGTCGCATTGGTGACAACTCACATTGCTTTAAAAGAAGTAAACACAGCTCTGACAAAGGAAAAAATACTCTCTAAAATCAAATCATTTGATGCCAGTTTGAGGAAAGATTTTGGGATTATCAGACCCAAAATAGCTGTATTTGGTTTAAACCCTCATGCCGGAGAAAATGGAAAAATGGGTTCTGAAGAGCTGGAAATCATCATCCCGGCGATCAATCTTGCAAAATCAGAAAACATCCTCGCTTTTGGTCCTTATCCAGCTGACGGGTTCTTTGGATCCACAATACGCTCTAATTTTGATGGTGTGCTGGCCATGTACCACGATCAGGGGCTTTCTGCTTTCAAGGCATTGGCTTTTGAGGATGGAGTCAATTACACGGCAGGTCTGCCAATTGTTCGTACATCGCCAGATCATGGAACAGCGTTTGATATTACCGGACAAAATATGGCTTCCGGTTTATCCATGCGCAGTGCAATCTATACGGCTTTAGATATTTATAAAAACAGGAAGTTTCATCGTGAAATTAATGCAAACCCTCTTCCGATCAGTCCGAAAGACAAACGCAAAACAGGAGATACAATTGAGTAATTGTTTTTCATACTTGGATGATGAGAATGTGGCATTTTAGTCGTTTTCTTTTTTTTGGTTGTTCTACTATTTACTCTTGTTCAGGGCATCTTGGCCCTCATGCAGAATCTGATTACCAAACGCCAAAAACACTTGAAACGGATACATCACGGGTAAATATCCAAATTCCTTCTTTTATAATGGATTCAACCTTAGTTGATGTCCAAACAATAAATCACAACATAGTTGTATCGTTAAAATACGCTACAACTGACAATTTTATGCATCAGAAATTGTATAAGCACATTACAAAAGCCTATTTAAAAAAGGATGTCGCCGAACGTTTGGCATCGTGTCAAAATTACCTCACCAACATAGACTCATCTTTACATCTTTTAATCTATGATGCAGTTCGACCGCTGAGTGTACAATGGGAAATGTGGCGTGCATTAGATACGATACCGGTATCAAAACGAGTCAAATTTGTGTCCAATCCTAAAAACAAAAGTTTACACAATTATGGTGCTGCCGTTGATTTGACCATTTGCAGATCGGACAGAACCCCTTTGGATATGGGTGCGGAATTTGATGACATACGCCCGATAGCTTATCCCATAAATGAATCTATTTTTTTGAAGAATGGCGGCTTAACGAAAAAGCAACTAGACAATCGAAAACTGTTGCGCAGCGTAATGAGAACGGAGGGTTTCCGTAATTTGGAAACGGAGTGGTGGCACTTTAATGCCTGTTCTCGCTCAGAAGCCCACAAAAAGTATGTTGTCATTGAAAAGGAGTAAGTAAGAAATAGATTACCGAAAATTTGTCGGCAAATCATTCAATAAATTCGATCAAATTCTAATGAACGTGAAAGCAACTAATTCATCTCATCACTCAATACGATTAACTAAAATGGAACCATGGTTACCAAATCATTTTGCTGTTTTATCAACTTATGAAGACAGATTGCAAGAACTTTCAATTGGCCGTATTGAACCACATAGGAACACAAATGATATACAAGATTTGGGGGATTCTATCCCCCATTTTTTGTTAAAGAATGGCTTTATATTCGGATTTTCGGCATAGAAAAAGTGTAAAGTTCTGAACTTATTTACTACTTTGGCGCAACCATGAGAGCATTTGAGATAATAACTGACGAAATTCCACCGCTAACGCACCATGATACGGGAGAAAAAGCACTGAGATGGATGGATGAATTAAAGGTTTCTCATTTACCGGTTCTGAAAAATGGCAATTATGTGGGGGTATTGTCCGAGTCAGATGTGCTAGACAAAATGGACATGAAGCAATCATTGGATGTCTTATTTGATCACCTGCCCAGACCTTACGTCTATTCATACGCACACATTTACGATGTTTTAGCCAAAATATCAGAACACAAAGTAAGTGTTATGCCTGTCTTGGATGAACAGGAAAATTATTTGGGTTGCACCAGTGTATATCATTTGATTACGATTATTGCTAATACAGGAAGCATCAAAGAAAGTGGTGGCATTTTGGTTCTGGAAGTCAACAATATTGACTATTCAATGGCTCAAATTGCCCAAATAGTTGAAAGTAATAATGCTAAAATCCTTAGTTCATACATTATGTCTTCTGCTGATTCAACCAAGCTTGAGGTTACGCTTAAAATTAATCAGATTGAATTGAACAGCATCATTCGTACCTTTGAGCGGTATGATTATCACATCAAAGCATCCTATCAACGGAGTGAATCAGATGATGATATGCAACAGCGTTATGATGCGTTGATGCACTTTTTAAGGTTTTAACATGAACGTAGCAATATACGGGAGAAAAGTCAACAAACAGGTAATTTCGATCTATCAAGAAATTATAAACCAAATCGCTGAATTCGGTTGGAATCTGATTGTTGAAAAAGAACTGAAGTCCCAACTCATTCAAAAGATGGGACTTGATGCTCAGGTTGATCAATTTTCTTCTCATACAGACTTTCACAAAGGAATTAATCTGATGATCAGCATTGGAGGCGATGGTTCTTTTTTAAAGTCGGTTGCATTTATCAGAGATTCTGGTGTTCCGATACTTGGTATCAACACAGGCAGATTAGGTTTTCTTTCTAACATAGCAAAAGATCAGATTCAACATACCTTTGAACAACTTAAATTAAAAAAATACGATTTTCAAAAGAGATCCCTCTTACGAGTTCATACAGCTGAACATCTCTTTGGGGAAGATAATTTTGCTTTGAATGAAGTAACATTTCACAAAAAAGATACTGCATCAATGATTACGGTTCACGCTTCATTGGACAATAAATACTTAAACTCATATTGGGCAGATGGCTTGATTGTTTCTACTCCAACCGGTTCAACCGCATACAATTTGAGTTGCGGAGGACCAATCATTACTCCCGGTTGTCAAGTACACATCTTGACTCCAATTGCTCCACACAATTTGAATGTCAGACCGATGGTTGTCCCGGATCATCTACCAATTAAATTGAGCATTGAAGGAAGGGACCGAAAGTACTTGATAAGCTTAGACGGAAATTCCAAAAATATTCGACAAGGAGAGGAAGTTCTCATAACAAAAGCGGAGTTTATGATAAATGTCATTAAATTTGAAGACAATAATTTTCTGGATACCATCCGTAATAAAATGATGTGGGGAATTGATAAACGTAACTAATGATAATACATACACATGAAAAAAACACCTGTATTCTTCCTCCTTTTTTTGCTTAGTCATTCAGCCAATGCACAATTTACGAGCCGAATTGATTCTGTTTCGTACTTAGTAGGTATTACCATTGCCGGGAACATCAATCGTGATTTGCCGGAAGCAAGTAAAGAGCTTATTTTAAGAGGATTACAAGACGCCTTGTTTAATAATCCATCTCTAATCAATGATCCTCAGAATGAAACTCTCAATAAGTATTTTCAAGAAAAAGCAGAAAGAAAACGTGAGGAAGATGAAAAAGCCGCAAAAATAGCAATCCAGCAAGGAGAGACTTTTTTGGCGGAAAATCGCAAGAACCCTAAAGTTATTGTCACGTCTAGCGGTTTGCAATATGAGGTTCTCAAAAAAGGAACCGGCGCAAAGCCAACAGCAAGTTCTACTGTAAAAGTCCACTATCATGGCACAACTCCTGATGGTCGTGTTTTTGACAGTTCTGTAGAACGAGGGCAGCCTATTTCTTTCCCGTTGAATCAAGTGATTAAAGGATGGACGGAAGGTCTGCAATTGATGAATGTTGGCTCGAAGTATAAATTCTTTATCCCACAAGAATTAGCTTATGGTGCCAATCCTCAACCCGGAGGAATTATTCAACCGTATATGCCATTGGTGTTTGAAGTAGAATTAATCGGAATTGAAAAATAAAAAAATAACAGATGAAAAAATTCAGTTTATTATTGATAGTAAATTTCTTATGGATTGCTTCGTTATCTGCTCAAAAATCAAGTTTAGGTGACGGCATTTATGCAGAATTCACAACCTCGAAAGGGCAGATCATTTGCCAGTTAGAATACCAAAAAACACCTATGACTGTTGGTAATTTTGTGGGATTGGCTGAAGGAAATCTACATATTTTAGATACCGTTAATCAAATAACTCCTTTTTATGATGGGTTGAAATTTCACAGAGTCATTAAAGATTTCATGATACAAGGGGGAGACCCTATGGGTAATGGAACTGGAGGGCCTTCATATCGTTTTTCCGATGAAATAAAACCCGATTTAAAACATGTTGGTCCCGGAGTATTGTCTATGGCAAACGCCGGTCCCGGAACAAATGGAAGTCAATTTTTCATCACACACAAAGCTACACCTTGGTTAGATGGCAAACACACTGTTTTTGGACATGTAGTTTCAGGACAAGAAGTGGTAGATGCCATTGTGCAAGATGATATCATGACTAAGGTAAGCATTATTCGAGTGGGATCAGAAGCTAAAAATTGGAATGCTTCCAAAGCATTTATGGATGTTTACAATCAGATTAAATTAGAAGAGGAAAACAAAATGAAGCAATTTGCAAAAATTGCGGCGATGTCAGAAACAGAATATAAAACGTTCATGTATAATGAAGTGAAAGCAATGTATTCCAAAGCAAAACTGTCGCCTTCAGGTTTAGTTTATGTTATAGAAAACGAGGGTACAGGATCAAAACCGGTTAAAGGAACAAAATTATCTGTTCATTACAGAGGCACTTTCCGAGCAGATGGAAAGCAGTTTGACGCATCCTATGATCGAGGTCAACCAATGGATTTTACTTACATGGAACAACGAATGATTCCAGGCTTTGAAGAAGGGCTTGCGATGTTAGGAAAGGGCGGCAAAGCAAAATTAATTATTCCTTATTTTCAGGCTTATGGAAAAGATGGTCGTCCCGGAGCAATTCCTCCATACTCAGACTTAGTTTTCGATATTGAAATAGTTAATCTTGAAGTTAGTAACCAAGGGAATAATCAAAAATAATTTTAAAACTATAATCATTGCTAATGATTATAGCACTTATTGGGGGCTCCTAATCTTACTGAAACCATTGCACCAAAAAAAGTATACCAGTCTTTAGTGGCTGAAGTTCCTCTCTTTCCATAGTGCGAACCATTTAAGTTCCGATTGGAAAGCTCTCCTGCGACCGGCCCATTAGTTTCAATCAATAGGTCTTTATCGACAAAGTTATCGCTGCCAACATCGTCTAAATAGTCTGTAAATGTCTTGCGTATTCCATACTCCAAGGTTAAAGAGGTTATTTTTCCCATGGAAAACTTACAGCCAACTCCGATTGGTATGGTTAACTGATTTAAGTTGTAGAATTTCTTTTTTGACAAATCGGTTCCTTGTCCTTCAGTTCCTAACATTTGCAATTCGTATAGTTGTCCTAAATAAGATGCTTTAGGATTCATCTTGAAAAATCCAATCTCAGCTAAAAGATAGGCTGTTCCTTTGTAATGTTGGTGTCCGAGCTGAAAAGGGAAATAATTAAATTCAATGCCGGTGGCGAATTCTGTAATGGTTGATTGAAAATTCAGATTTCTGTTTTTAAGCAGCTCTAATTTAGAATCGGAATCATCTGCTTTGACGTTTCCAAATAGAACGTTACCCCGAAAACTTATGCGCGGATTTATGAAATAACGATATAAAAAACCACCTGCAAACTGTGTGTTGTAAAAGTGTTTACTTGGATTGAGATCCCCAATGTAATAAGATCCACCAATCATACAACCAAATTCAGAACGAGACAACGGATTGTGTTGTTGACTGTTTGAGATTAATGGCAGTAAGACGATAAAGACTAAAAGAGCATTTCTCATACCACCCGGTTCGTTTACGAAAAACGCCAAAATTATGATAAAATTGCATCAATTGCTCAATTTGAGACTTATTGCATAACAAAGTATACTTTTTTTAAAAGGATAGTTGCAAGAATTGTAAAATCAAGATAGCTTTGAAAGTAAATAGGATCCAATTGTTTGGATGAACAAGTTTATTTCGATGCCATTTAACAGTATTTTTTCGTGGGTTATAAAAAAACGAATGCATCAAATTGATTTATTCATAAAGTTTCCTATTGAAGTCCAAACTGAATTGTTGGGAAAAATGATGTTGAGGGCAAAAGACACCGTGTTCGGTAAAAAACATGATTTTTCCTGTGTCAAAACTTATACTGATTTTAAAGAAGCCGTTCCTTTACAGGATTATTCTGATGTAGAGCCATTTGTTCAGAGGTTGATGGAAGGCGAGAGGGATTTGTTGTGGCCCGGTGAAATCAAATGGTTTGCTAAATCCTCAGGTACTACAAATTCTCGGAGTAAACTCATTCCTGTTACCAAAGACTCGCTTGAAGAGTGTCACTATAAGGGGGGCAAAGATTTATTAGCCCTTTATTATCACAATTTACCCCACCGAAAATTATATAATGGAAAACATCTGATAGTTGGTGGCAGTTCTGAGATAAACCATTTGAAAGAAGATTCCTACTCTGGAGATTTGTCTGCAATTATTCTCAAAAATCTTCCGTGGTGGGCAGAAATCAGGCGAACACCTGCTCGAGAAACAGCATTGATGAGTGACTGGAGTGCAAAAATTGAGAAAATGGCCATTGAAACCATGCGGGAGGATGTTTACATCATTGCAGGTGTTCCCAGTTGGACGATGTTGTTAATATCCAGAGTTTTGGAGCTTTCCGGCAAATCAAATCTAAAGGAAGTATGGCCCAATCTCGAACTTTTTATGCATGGTGGTGTAAGTTTTAAACCCTATCGGAATTATTTTGAAAAAATAATCCCGGACATAAACATGAATTATGTAGAAACATACAATGCATCTGAGGGTTTTTTTGGTATTCAAGATCAATTGAATTCAGAAGAGTTACTTCTGATGTTGGATTATGGCATTTTTTATGAATTTATACCCATGACTTCGTTTGATGGATGCAATTCTGTGCATACCATTTCTCTTGAAGATGTTGAGTTAGGTTGTAATTATGCTCTCGTTATTTCTACGAATGGAGGATTATGGAGATATATATTGGGGGATACCATTCAATTTACAACTCGTAATCCCTATCGTTTTATCATCAGTGGTCGTACAAAAAGCTACCTGAATGTTTTTGGAGAAGAAGTAATTGTTGATAATGCGGAAAAGGCTATTGAATACGCTTGCTCAAATACAGCATCCCAAATTAAAGAATTCACTGCGTGTCCCATTTTCATGTCTGATAAAAAACAAGGTGCTCACGAATGGCTGATTGAGTTTGTCAAAGATCCTGTCAATCTGAATGAATTTATTCAAAAAGTTGATCAAAAGCTCAGAGAAATTAATTCGGATTATGATGCCAAACGGACAGATGATCTCATTTTAAAAATGCCCCAATTAACCAGCTTACAAAAAGGTACATTCGATCGTTGGCTCAGCTTGAAAGATAAATTGGGTGGTCAAAACAAAATTCCTCGACTTATGAATAACAGAGAACTGGCAGAAGAATTAACAAAGATTAATTTAGTAGTTCCTTGATGAGTTGATTTATAATTTTAGAGATTAGTTGGTATATTTTGAGTTCGAAATAAAAGGTTATAACGGATAATCAAGTGAGTTATTTGTTAGACTTAATAAATCAATATTTAACAAGATACAATAAGAGTGGTGTTATATCCAACTTAAATCAATTTATACGAATTGAAAGTAACGTGGAAAACCCGCTGATGTTGACCACCCAATTCCGGAGTAAAGTGACCACCCCAAAACGGAGCATGTTGACCACCCTAAAACGGAGTATGTTGACCACCTAAAAAAACTGATTTATGCGCGTTATCGTAGCCGTAATTTCAAGCTTTAATATTTAAAGTTTGAGAATGGCAGCAAAAACGATAGACATGAGTAAATTAAGAAAAGTAATCAAGTTTTATGTTCAAGGCAAGAGTAAGGTATTTATCAGTAGTTACCTTGGTTTGTCGCGCAATACTTTAAAGAAGTACATTAAGCAGTTTAGTGGTTTAAAACTGACTTATGAAGATCTTGACAAGCTTACAGATACAGCTTTAGACGAACTTTTTAATGTTCCAAAAGAGCGAGAACTAAGCCCAAAGATGCGGAACTTGGAGTGCTTTTTTCCATATATGGATAAGGAGCTAAAGAAAACGGGTAAAACGCTAGCATCTTTATGGTTGGAGTACAAGACGAAGTATCCGGATGGCTTTCAAAGCACACAGTTTTCAGTGTATTTTAATCGTTGGTCTAAGCGCATTCATGCAAAATCGACCATGCACATCCAGCACAAGGCAGGAGATAAAATGTATGTTGATTACGCAGGAAAAACGCTTGAGATTATTGACCAAGAAAGTGGGGAGATCGTTGAAGTACAGTTCTTTGTGGCTATTTTAGGAGCAAGCCAACTGACTTATGCAGAAGCCAGTATGAGTCAGAAAAAAGAAGATTTTATAGAATCAGTAGAAAACGCACTTCATTTTTTTGGAGGTGTTCCCCAAGGAATCGTTCCTGATAATTTAAAATCAGCAGTTACCAAGAGCAATCGCTACGAACCGACTTTAAATGAGACTTTCTTGCAGTTTTCGGAACATTATGAAACAACTATATTGCCTGCAAGAGCCTATAAACCAAGAGATAAATCGTTGGTAGAAGGAGCTGTAAAAATACTTTATACGCGTCTTTACAGTAGTTTAAAGGATCAGCAGTTCTTTAGTTTAGAATCGCTCAATAAAGCTATTTCTACTCTTTTGGAAAAGCACAACACATCCAACTTCACAGCAAAACCTTACAGCAGAAAACAACTTTTTGAAGAGCTTGAACGACACACCTTAAATCCACTTCCTCAACAACGATTTGAAATCAGAAGGCAGGCTGTTGTTACCGTAATGAATAATGGACACGTTCTATTATCAGAAGATCGCCATTATTATAGCGTTCCGTACATTCACATTCGTAAGAAAGTAAAGCTTTCATACACCGAAAAAACCGTTGAAATCTTCCTAGGATATAACCGCATTGCTGTTCATCCACGTCTTAAAAGTCCTTATAATTACAGTACAATCAAGGAACACCTTGCAACAACTCATCAGTTCATAACTGAATGGAATCCAGAGCGCTTCATCTCTTGGGCTGAATCCATTGATAGCGATGTGAAAGCTTTGATTATTCAAATACTTGATAAAAAGCAACACGTGGAGCAATCCTACAAAAGTTGTATGGGTGTATTGTCGTTGGCCAAGAAATATGGAAATGAACGCTTAATAAAAGCTTGTTCAATGGCTTTAGGCTTTCAAAGCTATAATTACAAAATGGTTGAAAATATCTTAAGCAGAAACATCGATCAGTTATCGGATGATGCCGATGAGCAAGAAAAGCCTCTTCCTAAGCACGATAATATTCGAGGAAATCATTATTACTAGTAATCACTAAAAACAAATCATATGAATCAAACAACCTTATCCAAAATGAAGTTAATGGGACTTTACGGAATGCATCATGCGTTTAAAACAGCCATAGAAACAGGGCGAACTGACCACTACACCTTGGATCAATTTGTAGCACAACTTATAGAAAGTGAATGGGATGATCGTCAAAACAGAAAAATCCAACGCAATATTCAAAATGCAACCTTTCGCTACAAAGCATCCGTTGAACAACTTGACTTTAACGATGCAAGAAACCTTGATCGCACTAAACTTTTTCGCATTACACAAGGTGAATATATCCACCAGGGACTAGATGTTCTTATTACCGGAAGTACTGGTGTAGGGAAAAGTTATCTTGCCACAGCTTTTGGTTATCAAGCTTGTACAGATGGTTATCGCGTTAAGTATTACAACACTTCTCGTTTACTGGCAAAACTAAAAATGGCTAAATCTGACGGAACTTACCTCAAAGAAATCGCTAAAATCGAACGACAACAACTCATTATTTTAGACGATTTTGGGTTACAACCCATGGATAATCAAAACAGAATGGCTTTTTTAGAAATCATTGAAGACCGCCACGGAAAGAACTCCGTGATTATCACTTCACAACTCCCGGTAAGTCAGTGGTACGATATTATTGGTGATAAAACCATTGCAGATGCCACCATGGATAGACTTGTTCATCACGCGCATCGATTTGAACTACAAGGAGAATCCATGAGAAAGAAAAAACAAAAATTAGAAACACAATTTTAACCCCAAAAAAAACTATTTTTGATCATTGAGATAACACTCATAAATCGTTCTTTTAGGCAAATGGAAATGATTGGTCAATATCGACCGAATTAGGGTGGTCAATTACGCCGTTTTTTCCAGTTAATAGACCTTTACATGAAAATAATTAGCTCAATACCTCTATTTTCCTTAATAGAACAACAGTAAAATCAAATGAAACTTAAAAAAGCATTCAAGAAATAATTTTGGTCTTATTTCCTTAAGCTGGCACAACAAATCAAATTACATATAGTTTAATCATTCCTTACTATAACAATGAAAAAAAATAATGTTAATTTGCTGTTTATGAGTCAAATATTATTTGTAAAAAAGTGACTAATTACAAATTTGTTAATCGTGTCAAAAAAACATTAAGCTAACTTGCCTGTATGTAAAATTTCATGTTGTAATATAGCAAAAATAGTGTAATTTTGCAAACCATTATTTTACTTCAATGGATGCTTCCAAAAGGATAAAGTCTGCTCTTATTTCAGTCTATGATAAAACGGGATTAGAACCTATTTTACATTTATTGCAAAAACACAACGTTAATTTATTTTCAACCGGAGGTACAGAATTGTTCATTCGCGAATTGGGTATTCCTGTAAATCAGGTGGAGGAACTAACTTCTTTTCCTGAAATACTTGGTGGCCGTGTTAAAACATTACATCCTAAAATATTTGGAGGGATTTTGAGCAGAAGAAGCCTCGTTGAGGATCAACAACAATTGATCGACCATGACATTCCCGAGATTGATTTAGTTATCGTTGATTTATATCCTTTTGAAGAAACTGTTAATTCGAGTCAGTCACATGAAGAAATTATTGAAAAGATCGATATTGGAGGAATATCACTTATTCGTGCTGCGGCTAAAAACTACCAGGATGTATTGGTTGTATCATCTAAAAAGCAATACGAAAAATTAGCCTTCATTTTAAATAATCAATCTTGTGAAACAACGATTTCTCAAAGAAAAATATTTGCTTCAGATGCTTTTAATCTTTCATCTCATTATGATTATCTTATTTTTTCATATTTGAATGAGGTTCCGAATGGTGTTTTTAAGCAAAGCATTCAATCTGCTAATGCATTAAGATATGGAGAAAATCCACATCAAAAAGGATTTTATTATGGTAACTTAGAAGAGGTTTTTTCCAAAATAAATGGGAAAGAACTTTCATACAACAACTTACTAGATGTTGATGCTGCTGTAAATTTAATGGCTGAATTTAATGATGAAAAACCGACTTTTGCTATTTTGAAGCACACCAATCCTTGCGGATTAGCCAGCAGATCAACCATTTTTGAAGCATTTTGTGATGCTTTGGCAGGAGATCCCATAAGTGCATTCGGAGGAATTCTGATTGCAAATCAGTCGATTGATGTTAAAACAGCTTCTGAAATTGATGCGTTATTTTTTGAAATCCTTATTGCACCTGGTTATTCTGATGAAGCGATTCAGGTTTTAAAAAATAAAACCAACCGAATTATTTTGATTCAAAGACCAAAACAGCTTCCTTCCCAACAGTTCCGATCCACATTGAATGGCGTCATTTGCCAAGATCGGGATATCATCACAGAAACGATTGAGGATCTGAATTTTGTCACAGAAAAGAAACCTAATCCTTCAGAATTGGAGGATTTACTTTTTGCCAATAAGATAATCAAACATGTGAAATCAAACGCCATTGTTTTGGTAAAGCAAAAGCAGCTCATTGCTTGTGGGACAGGTCAAACATCTCGGGTTGATGCACTTTCTCAAGCAATTCACAAAGCAAGATCTTTTGGTGTTGATTTGAATGGTGCAGTCATGTCTTCTGATGCATTTTTTCCTTTTCCTGACTGTGTAGAAATAGCAAATCAGGCTGGAATTAGTTCTATTATTCAACCGGGTGGGTCAGTAAAGGATCAGCTTTCCATTGAATTTTGTGACAAGCATCAAATGGCAATGGTCTTTACTGGGATCAGACATTTTAAACATTGATTATTTTTTGATAAAATCGTGAAAAAAAAGTAAATTATACATATAAACTGATTACTATTACATAAAAAAGCAAAAAATGGGATTATTCAGCTTTTTGACGCAGGAAATTGCTATAGATTTAGGAACTGCAAACACGTTAATCATACATAATGACAAGGTAGTTGTTGACGAACCGTCTATTGTTGCTAAAGATATTCAGACCGGTAAGGTTGTTGCTATTGGTAAAAAAGCGCAACAAATGCATGGTAAAACACACAAACTGATCGAGACGGTTCGTCCGCTCAAAGATGGTGTGATAGCGGATTTTCAAAGTGCAGAAGCGATGATTCGTGGCATGATAAAAATGATAAATCCGGGTAGAAGCTTGTTCAATCCTACATTGAGAATGGTCGTTTGTATCCCTTCCGGAATCACAGAAGTGGAAAAACGTGCTGTGAGAGACTCTGCAGAACATGCAGGAGCTAAAGAAGTTTACCTGATTCACGAACCAATGGCTGCTGCAATTGGTATTGGTATTGACGTTGAAGAGCCTATGGGTAACATGATTATTGATATTGGAGGAGGAACCTCTGAAATTGCGGTCATTGCACTTGGAGGAATCGTTTGTGATAAATCAATCCGGATTGCCGGGGATGACTTTACGTATGATATCGAAGAGTATATGCGCCGTCAACACAATATGTTGGTTGGAGAGCGAACTGCTGAACAAATCAAAATTGAGGTGGGTGCTGCTATTACGGATCTTGAAAATCCACCTGAAGATTTTGCTGTTCGTGGTCGAGATTTAATGTCCGGAATACCAAAAGAAATAGTGATAAGTTATGCCGAAGTAGCGCAAGCATTGGATAAAACAATCTCAAAAATTGAAGAGGCGATTTTAAGTGCATTGGAAATGACTCCACCGGAATTATCGGCAGATATATACAAAACAGGTATTTATTTAGCAGGAGGTGGCTCTATGTTACGAGGATTAGACAAACGAATCAAAGCAAAAACACAACTTCCTGTTCACATAGCCGATGATCCGTTAAGGGCGGTAGCTCGAGGAACAAGCATTGCTTTAAAAAATATTGGAAAATTCCAATTCTTAATCAAAGATTAAAAGAAAAGACCGGTTTAGTGCCGTGATTTTTTATTTTTGTACATGCGTAATTTGTTTGCCTTTTTAAGGCGTTTTCGTGTGTTTCTTGTGTTTGTGCTGCTACAGGTCTTTGCACTGTCAACCTATTTTTCTTTTTTAGCTTATCCAAGAGCACAATATTTAACAAGTGCATCCAACATTGCCGGAAGTATTCTTAAAACAAGACATGACATAACAAGTTATTTGAATTTAAATAGAACCAATGCTGCCCTCCAGCGAGAGAATATAAGATTAAGAAAAAAAATGCCTCAAAGTTTTATCCAAATAAATAGAAGTAAGGCAAAGATACATGATACATTGTTTCATCAACAGTACGAATACATTCCGGCTACAGTGCTCAATTCAACGTGTACCAAACGAAACAACTATTTCACAATCAATACAGGAAAGTTGCTAGGTATAAAACGAGGAATGGGTGTATTTTCTGATCATGGTATTGTTGGAATAGTGCATAACTCCAGTAAACATTTTGCGGTAATAAAATCAGTTTTAACTGAAAACATCAATGTAGATGTTATGATCCAACCCATTGGATTAATTGGTCTTTTGAAATGGGATGGAAGAGATCCTCGAAGAGGTTCCATTTCCGGAATTACAAATGATGTTGTAATCAAAAAGGGATCTGTTGTCGTAACAAGAGGTGGTTCAGGAATTTTTCCTAGAAACTTGGTTGTTGGGAAAGTTGAAAAGCTCAATGTCATTGATGGTAAACCCTTATGGGATGTTGTGATCCGTTTTTCAGAGGATTACAGACGTTTGCAACGAGTGTATGTGATTAAAAATTTATTGCAAAATGAGCAATCAACCTTGGAGGCAAAAATTCCTGAAGACAAAGAAGAATGAATAGCATCCTTAAAAATAGTGTTCGCTTTGCAGTGCTAATCCTATTGCAATCTCTTGTCTTTAACCAACTTGAAATAGGTTTTGGTATTCAGATAATGATAACACCATTATTTGTTCTGCTAATGCCATTTGATATGCGCATGATACCATTGTTGTTAGTTGTTTTTGCAATGGGTTTATCTGTTGATGTTATTTCGAATACGTATGGACTGAATGCTTCATCATTACTTTTAATTGCTTATTTGAGACCCTTTATTTTCAAACTATTTGCTCCTCGAGATGGGTATGATTTATTAAAGGAGGGGAACAGTTATGATATGGGATTTAGATGGTTTATTTATGTTTATGTGATTTTGTTAATCATTCATCATTTTTGGTTTTATACGTTGGAAGTTTTTAGATTGGACGAATTCTTTTTTATCCTTAGAAAAACTTTTTTGAGTGTCCCATTTTCATTTGGTGTTTCCTTATTGATTCAAACTTTTCTTGTTTCTAAACAAAGCAAGCGATGAATTTCGATGCTCGAAAATATGTATTGATAACATTCATCGTTTTAGTTGGTGTGATTTACACAATTCGCTTATTTTACATGCAAGTTATCGATGAAACATGGACATTAAGGGCACAAGAAATCGCAGAAAAACGAAAAGAGATTACACCACCAAGAGGAGTTTTATTCGATCGATGGGGAAAGAAAATTGTTTCCAACCGTACCTATTACAATCTGATGATGGTAGAAGCAAATATGAAGCATTTTGATACGGTTGCATTTGCTAAACTGATTGGTTGGACTCCTGCTGAAGTCAAAAAAAGATTTAGAGACATCATTCGTGGTGAGGGAATTTATTACAATAAACACTCCGGAAAGCGTACATCAAATTATCAAAAAATTAGGGCATACCCTTTTTTAAAAGAGCTAACATTAGAAGAAATCGCCAAAATAGCACCGCATCTTGATGATTTCCCAGGATTTTATGAGGAAGTAACCAGTATGCGTAGCTATCCGTTTGCTAATGGAGCCAATATCGTGGGTTATTTAGCAGAAGTGAATCGTGAAGAAGTGGAAGAAGATCGATTTTACAAGCCGGGGAACAATATTGGGCGCGCGGGCTTGGAAAAGTATTACGAGAAGCAATTAAGAGGACAAAAGGGGATACAATACATTGTTACATCTGCACTTAATAATGCCATAGAGTCTTATGCCGATGGAAAATATGATACCATACCAAAGCAAGGGCCCTCATTAAAGTTAGGTGTTGACATTACCTTACAAGCATACGGAGAAAAATTGATGAAGGGAAAACGTGGGTGTATTGTAGCAATAGAACCCAAGACAGGCGAAATACTCACGCTGGTATCTGCTCCTTCTTATGACCCCAATTTGCTAATTGGAAAACGAAATATTTCTTCAAATTATCCGGCTTTGGTCACAGATCCCAGCAAACCATTATATCCCAGACCATTGGCTGCAGAATATCCGCCCGGATCAACATTCAAACTTTTGAATTCATTGATTGGTTTGCAAGAAGGAGTCATTACTCCGGAAGATGGTTTCCCTTGCAATAAATCTGTTGTAGGATGTCATGACCACACTAGTGCAGCAAATCTCCCGGATGCAATTAAATACTCATGTAATCCTTATTTCTACGCTGTAACCAGAAAAATAATCCAGCAAAAAAAGAAAAAAAGTACTTTTCATGATGCTGAAATAGGATTAAACGTATGGGCTAGATATATGCAACGTTTTGGCCTTGATAAAAAACTGGAAACAGACATCAATGGACTCAGTTCCGGTCTGATACCTAATTCAGTTTACTATGATAAATGGTATGGACATCACCGCTGGGCATTTTCTACCATTCGATCCATTTCCATCGGGCAAGGAGAAGTAATGTTGACTCCACTTCAAATGGCAAATATTGCAGCTATGATTGCAAACAGAGGATGGTATATAACTCCTCATTTTGTCAGATCGATCGGCAAAAAAGGAACTGAGGTAAAGTTCCGTAGGAAGCACTTTTCGATGGTTGAGAGAAAGCACTTTGCAGTGATTATTGAAGGAATGAGGCGTGTCGTTTATGAAGCTGGGGGGACAGGAAAACGAGCAAAAATAAAAGATGTGATTGTCTGTGGTAAAACAGGAACCGTCCAAAATCCACATGGAGAAGATCACTCTGTTTTTGTTGCTTTTGCACCTATGTACAACCCCAAAATTGCTATAGCTGTATTTATTGAGAATGCCCGTGGTGGTGGTGGACTTTGGGCAGCACCAACAGCAGGACTTATGATCGAAAAGTACATCAAACGGAAGGTGACAGAAAAAGAACGTGAAAAAACAATATTAGAAGCAAAATTCTCTTATTAACAATGAGAAAAAATGAATCGTTGGTTGCGAATGTAGATTGGGTTCTTCTGACCATCTATCTTTTATTTTTGATAATGGGTGTTTCTACTGTTTACTCAACTGCATACGATTCGAATCACCCGTTTATCTTCGATTTTTCAGAGAAATATGGCAAACAAATGATGTGGTTGGGGATCTCATTGTTTTTGGGATTAGTCGTTTTTTTGATTGACTCTGATATTTACCGCAAATTTTGTGTACCCATTTATTTAGTTACTCAAGTATTACTGATTATCGTATTATTTATGCCCGCAGTAAACGGTGCTAGAGCCTGGATTGGTATCGGGAGTTTGGGGATTCAACCTGCAGAGTTCGCCAAAATTGGAACAGCTTTGTTGCTCGCGCGTTTTATAAGTTATGTCAATGTGAAGCAACAAACGATTCAGACTGTCTTAATTGCAAATGCAATCGTCTTAGTTCCAATGATTTTAATTCTACTTCAACCCGATGCAGGAACCTTTGTTGTTTTTACATCTTTTCTGTTTGTAATGTACCGAGAAGGGATTACATTCGACCCATTAATTTTGAGGGTAGTCAATAGTTTTCCAGGTGTAAAGTTTAAAAGCACATGGGTGGGGAGTCACTTTATTCCAATTTTATTTGTAGTAGTATTTTTAAGTGTTGTAACACTATTAATGAGCAATGAAACAATCGTCTTCGAATCTTTTAATGGATTAAGTATTCCTGGATTTTGGGGAGTGATTATTGTACTAACTATTATGTCATTAATTACTTTTTTTATTCTACGTTATTTTGCTACAAGAAGGGGA
Source organism: uncultured Akkermansia sp. (assembly GCA_964526595.1). Classification (GTDB taxonomy): domain Bacteria; phylum Bacteroidota; class Bacteroidia; order Flavobacteriales_D; family Crocinitomicaceae; genus M0103. The sequence continues at coordinate 25,772 of CAZGJF010000027.1, forward strand.
CGGTATCGTGCATTATTAGTGGTCATTATTGTTTACATTCTTGCAACAGGATTAGCTTCTGTTGTGAATTTTGGATTCCAAGGATTAGCCGAACATCAAAAAGATCGAATCGAATTATTTCTCGGATTAAAGGAAGATCCGGATGGCGAAGATTATAACAGAAACAGAGCTATGGCCGCCGTGGGATCCGGAGGTTTTTTAGGAAAAGGTTATAATAAGGCATCTGTTTCAAGTGTTGAAAGCAACCACGTTCCGGAAAGTGAAACGGATTTTATTTTTTGTCCGTTTGCTGAAGAATGGGGCTTTTTGGGTGTTTTAATTTTGATTGGTTTATATATGTTTATGTTGCTGAGAATTGTATTCATTGCGGAAAGACAACGCTCTTCCTTCAATCGTGTATACGCATATACTGTTGCCATGATACTCTTCTATCATTTTGCAATCAATATTGGTATGAACATTGGATTCGCACCGGTTATTGGGATTCCATTACCATTCTTTAGTTATGGAGGATCATCTATGATGTCTTTCTCCATGATGATGTTTATTTTATTGAAATTAGATAGCCAACGGTGGGACGTTTTACAATAATCATAGTCATTCTACAAATCACAGAAATAGCTAATTTTACATCAAAATGCCAAAAATGAAGAAAAAGCAAATTGACCATTCACTGTCCGAACAAGAGCAGAAAAAAATGACTTACTGGTTTTGGGGGATTGCAATGCTTCCTTTTCTATTGGTATGTTTTCTGTTATTGATTCAGTCGGAAGATGATTTGCCACCGGTTGAAATGTTGGATAATCCACCTGAATTATTAGCTTCCGTAATTTATGCAGATGATGGTGTTTCTGAATTGGGAAAGTACTGGAAAGTTAACCGTACTAGTGTAGAATATAAAGAAATATCCCCATACGTTACCGATGCTCTCATCTCAACAGAAGATGAGCGATTTAACGACCATTCCGGTGTTGATTTTAGAGCGATAGGGCGCGCGATTTTAAGTGTTGGGGGAGCCGGCGGGGCATCTACAATTACACAACAACTTGCCAAATTACTTTTTACCCTGCAACAAAGAGAACGAGAAGAATTGGCAAGGGCAATGGGAGAGTCTGTAGAAGATCCATCTTTTGGTTTTTTCGGAAGAAAAATGAAACGCATCAATGAGAAGGCCAGAGAAAATATCATTGCTACAAGGTTAGAAAAGCGATTTACCAAGGAAGAAATTATAACCATGTATCTCAATCAATTTGATTTCTTATACAACGCAGTGGGAATTGAAAATGCAGCTAAAGTTTACTTTAATAAAAAGCCAAGCGATTTGAAGAAAGAAGAAGCAGCTATGCTCGTTGGAATGTGTAAAAACCCTTCGCTTTTTAATCCATACACTTATAAAATAAAAAATTACAGAAGATCAATTGCTGCTGATGAGGAAATAGATCCTGAAGATGTATCTTTTGAACAAATTAAAAATGCAAGAGCCAAAGATTCACTGAGAGCAGTATCAAGAAGGAATCAGGTATTATTTCAATGGTTAAAAAACAGCACAAAAAATAACGATGGTTTACGAGTTAAAATTACTCAACAAGAGTATGATATCTTGAAAAATAAACCCCTAAATATAAATTATCAAGTGGTTGATCACAAAATGGGGATGGCTCCCTATTTTAGAGAGTCTTTACGAAAGGAGTTAAGCGAACTGCTATTAGAAAAGAATCCTGACGGAAGTTGGAAATACAGCAGACAAGATGGTACACCCTATGACATTTACCGAGATGGCTTAAAAATTTATACAACGATTGATGCAAAAATGCAGCAATATGCTGAAGAAGCTGTGGAGAGGCATTTGAAAGAAAATCTTCAGAGTGTGTTTGATGATAATAATCGTTCTGTTCGAAACTTTCCTTTTAGTAATGCTATTACAGATGAAGCGGCAGAAGGAATAATGAGAACAGCACGCCTGAATTCTCCGAGGTATGCAACATTGAAAGAACAAGGCTACAGCGAATCTGAAATTAAGAAAAACTTCGATACCCCAACTGAAATGAAAGTTTTTTCATGGAAAAAAGGAGAAATAGATACCATGCTAAGTCCAAATGATTCCATTAGATATTACAAATCGTTTTTACATGCCGGTTTAATCTCAATTGAACCTCAAACCGGTTTTGTGAAGGCTTGGGTTGGGGGAGCAAATTTCAATCATTTTGCTTTCGATCATGTCAGACAAGGAAAACGTCAGGTTGGTTCAACAATTAAACCTTTTGTATATGGAACAGCAATGGCAATGGGTGTCATTAAACCGTGCACACAATTCGCCAACACAGCATACTGCGTTGATTTACAAGATCAGGACGGTAATGTTGACGGACGTTGGTGCCCCAAAAATGCCGGAGGTTCAGATGCAGGCGTTGTAAGTGCTTCAACAGGTTTAGCACAGTCAATGAATAATATTACTGTTGCTGTTATGGCCAGAATGGGAGGTTATGCTGGCCCTAAAACCATATCGAAACTATTGAAAATGATGGATATAAACCTTCGTCCTGAAGATGAAGTGCCTGCGCTATGTCTTGGAATCATGGATCTTTCGCTTTTTGAATTAGTAGGCGCTCAGTGCATTTTTGTAAATAATGGGATTTACAACCGACCTACTACACTTTTAAGAATAGAAGACAGAAACGGTAATGTTATTTACAATGCAAAATCTTATTCAAGAGAAGTACTTAACGAAAATGTGGCTTACGAAACGTTAAAAATGATGAAACAAGTAGTAACAAGTGGTACAGCCGGAAGTTTACGAGGAGGTCAATCTTGGGGTAATGTACTCGCCCCAACGGCAGGAAAAACAGGAACAACTCAAAATAATTCTGATGGTTGGTTCGTTGGTTTAACACCTGAGTTAGCAACGGGGGTATGGGTTGGTGCTGAAGATCGTGCGGTTCGATTTAGATCGATGACTTGGGGACAAGGCGCACGCATGGCACTACCTATTTATGGCTATTACATGCAAAAAGTTTACAAAGATCCTGTAATTGCACTTTCAACAAGGGATTTTGAAGAACCGACCGCTTATGATCCCGGTATGTTCTCGTGTGCAGGGGAAGCAAGAATAGAATTACCTGCCGAAGAAGAAACAGTTGAGGAATCGGATCTTGGTCTTTAAACACAATAAGATTATTCAATATGAATAAAGTAGTTAAAAGCGTTGAGGAGGCATTAATCGGTATTCAGGATGGCATGACCCTCATGTTGGGCGGATTTGGTTTGTGTGGTATTCCTGAAAATTCAATTGCCCAACTAGTGAAGTTAGGTATTAAAAATCTAACCTGTATCTCCAATAATGCGGGTGTAGATGATTTTGGATTGGGCTTATTGCTTCAAAACAAGCAAATTAAGAAAATGATTAGTTCCTATGTGGGGGAGAACGCGGAATTTGAGCGGCAGATGTTATCGGGGGAATTAATAGTTGATCTTATTCCTCAAGGAAGTTTGGCAGAAAGATGTCGCGCAGGAGGAGCAGGAATTCCGGCATTTTATACTCCTGCAGGATTTGGAACAGAAGTGGCAGACGGAAAAGAAGTTAGGATTTTTAATGGCAAACCTCATATTTTAGAGTCAGCACTGACAGCCGATTTTGCAATAGTTAAAGCATGGAAGGGTGATACTGAAGGTAATTTAATTTTTAAAGCGACTGCCAGAAACTTTAACCCCATGATGGCCATGGCAGGAAAGATAACAATTGCAGAAGTCGAAGAATTAGTTCCTGCCGGTGCATTAGATCCAAACTTTATTCATACTCCCGGAATATTTGTACAACGTATTTTCAAGGGAGAACGATTCGAAAAACGCATCGAACAACGAACGGTTCGCCAAAAAGAAATTAAATCATAAAAGACACACTAAGTATTAAAATTGTTAATCAATTAAATATGCTAATTTTAACGGATCCCATGACTATCATTTTCTATTTACACAAGAGATTTATTTACAGATAATTTGAATTGGTATGAACGATATCATTTGTCCGCATTGTAAAAAAGTTTTCAAAGTTGATGAAGCCGTTTTTGCTGATATCCTAAAGCAAGTTCGGGATCACAGATTCGAAGAAGAATTAAAAGACAGACTAATTCTTGCTTAAAAAGACAAAGAAAATGCCATTAAATTGGCAGAAGCAACGCTAAAAAGTGACTTGCAAATCGAACTTGTAAAAAAGGATAAAGAAATAGCGGAACTTCATGCCAAAAATGAACGAAAACTTGCTGAGCAATTAAGCGAAAAGGAACGTGAAATCGCTTCGATGAAGTCAATCCTTGAACGTGTTGAAATTGAGCAAAAATTAACAATAACAGAAGCAATCCAACAAATCGAAAAAGAACGTAATGAGCTTGCAAGTAACTTAAAACTTAAAGAGACAGAAAAACAATTTCTCGAAAAATCCTTAAATGAAAAGTTCTTGGCAGAACTCAAAACAAAAGATGACATCATCAAACTTAAAGATGAAGAAATTTCTTTGCGTAAAGACATGAAACTTAAACTCTCCACAAAAATGATCGGAGAAACCCTTGAGCAACATTGTGAAAACGAATTTAATAAGCTTCGAGCAACTGCTTTTCCGAAGGCTTACTTTGAAAAGGATAACGATTCAAAAACCGGGAGTAAGGGTGATTATATCTACAAAGAGCTGGATGATGCAGGGAATGAAATTATCTCCATCATGTTCGAAATGAAAAATGAAGGAGATGGAACTGCTACCAAAAAGAAAAATGAGGATTTTTTTAAGAAACTCGATAAAGACCGAACAGAAAAGAAATGTGAATATGCTGTATTGGTTTCGCTTTTGGAAGCAGACAGTGATTTGTATAATTCCGGCATTGTTGACGTATCTCATAAATTCCCAAAGATGTATATTGTCAGACCTCAGTTTTTCATTCCTATCATTACACTTCTGCGCAATGCGGCGATGAATTCATTGAAGTACAAATCGGAATTGGCTTTGATTAAAAATCAAAACATTGATATAACTAATTTCGAAGAAAGTATAAATTCCTTTAAGGAAGGATTTGCGCGAAACTATGAATTAGCCAGCCGAAAATTTAAAACGGCCATCGATGAAATAGACAAAACCATTGATCACCTGCAAAAAACAAAAGAGGCCCTTTTGTCCTCAGAAAACAACTTACGCTTAGCAAACAATAAAGCAGAGGACCTTACAATCAAAAAATTGACGCGTGGTAACCCTACCATGACTGCAAAATTTGATGAACTTTCAAGCAAATCAAATAAATCAAGTTAATTCAATGAAACTTTTATCCACGCTGAGTTTAATCATTTTATTCGCCAATCATCCACAATGTCAGGAAATTGCACTGAACCACTTTAAAAAGGAATTGAATTTTTACATTGATTTTGTCATGGGGAAATTCGACTCAATTCCTGTAAATAAAGTGAATCAATTAACGTTCGAAAAGAAAGTAGATGACTCTTTCAGAGCGTTCGTACGTGATTCAAATAGCTATAATTACACTCAATACGTGCATGCCAAAGACGATCCAACTACAAAATTTTTAAGGGCTGATGGTAGAATTTACATCAACTTAAAAACGTTTTTGATAAACAATAAAACCTATGTTGTTTACAGTTATCTTTCAAGGGATAAGAAAAACTATTATATCAAAGAACTTGAAAGCAATTCCATTGTTTACGAGGGCTATTCTACGTGTGTATATATTGATAAACTGGATGTAATTGACAATACCCATTTACTTTTAATTGAAGAAAATGGTGATTTTAATACGAGTAGATCTGCATTTGTATTGTCAAGCACACAAAAACCATGGAGTAAACTGAAAGCATTCGAAGGAAAAGCATTTGGTCAAATTCCGGGAGAGTACACGACAACAAAATATGTCAAAAAAAGAGCAGAATTTCAATTGGATTGTGATGCTGAAATCACACTGAGCGCGCCGGAAGATGTTAACGCAATCATGTTTGATAACAAAACACAAATACTTTCATACAAACAGTATACCGGAAAGAATCAGTTCAAACTCATTACCGCAAAATGGGAAAATGAACAATTTAATATTGATGATTACAGGGTTCTTGGATTTACATCCAACTACTGAAAACTGTATTCAAAAAAATAGTTTTATAATTTTATACCCATGAAAATCAAACTGATTCTATGTATCACCCTTATTGTGTCAGATGTGCATGGACAACAGTTAACCAAAAGAGCATTGTTTCTTGGAAACAGTTATACTTCCGTCAATAATCTACCTCAACTGGTTGCTGATGTTGCTGCTTCAGCTGGAGACACTTTTATCTTCGACAGTAACACACCGGGAGGATATACCTTGCAAAATCATTCGACTAATTCAAGTTCACTTGCAAAAATTGCAGAGGGAAACTGGGATTATGTGGTTTTACAAGAACAAAGTCAGTTACCTTCTTTTCCCGACAGTCAATTCGAAGTGGAAGTTTTTCCATATGCTCACCGGTTAGACAGCATTATACATTCTGAAAACACTTGTGCAGAGACTGTTTTTTACATGACCTGGGGAAGAAAAAATGGAGATGCCTCGAATTGCTCATTCTGGCCACCTGTATGTACTTATTCAGGAATGGACAGTCTGTTGAATTTAAGGTACCGCATGCTGGCAGACACAAATAATGGGATTGTTTCTCCTGTTGGATCTGTTTGGAATTATTTAAGACAAAACCATCCGCTGATTGAATTGTATCAATCCGATGACAGTCACCCTTCAGTTGCAGGTTCGTATGCAGCAGCATGTACATTCTACAGTATCTTTTTCCGAAAAGACCCAACACTGATCACATTCAATGCTACACTGCCTGAATCAGATGCTTCAATCATACGAACAGTAACGAAAATGATTGTTTTTGACAGTTTAACCCATTGGCATGTAGGTGAATATGACCCAACAGCCGATTTCACCGATTCTATTTCTGAGGGAGGACAATTATATTTATCAAATAATTCATCTCACGCAACGGATTATGTTTGGGATTTTGGTGACGGAACGATTGCTACAGACACAAACCCGACACATACCTATACAGAGAATGGGGCATTTAATGTAACACTTATTGCTTCACACTGTGGTTTGATGGATACTTTTTCTAAAATTGTTACCATCTCATTATCAGGTCTTCAAGAAGATCAATTTCATAGTGTTGACGTCAAGGGCTACCCAAACCCTGTAACGAATGAATTTTACCTGACTGTTAACCCTCAATTTATTGGTTCTCAATATGTAGTTTTCGATAAGCTGGGTAAAACTGTTTTGACAGGAAAAATTGATTCAGAAAACAAACTGATTTCTTTCCAAGAATTGGCTAAAGGATTTTATTTAGTTTGTTTGGGAGAACAAATGCAACGCACACTAAAATTGATAAAGTACTAGGAAAGAAAACTATAAAGCGAATCGTATGAAATGGATACTGACAGTTACTCTGGTTTTGATTTCAGTGCTTTCCGTACACGCAGACATGAAATATCATCCAATCAGTTTCAAACTTTCCACCGCTAAAACCAGTTATTACGAAGGTGAAAAAATTACCTTAAACATTACAATAACTAATACAGATAAAGAGAATGTATTTCCGGTTTTACTACCGCACACTCAAAATACCGGTCAAAAACTAATTTACCTCAATGTGTACGACAAAGCCAATAACACACTATTGTTAAGAGCGACAGAAAACAAAATACTTAACATGATGGTACACGATACCGGTTCTGTTCAGATTAGATACCTCAAACCTTTGGAAGAGATTACCTTTCCTATTTACCTCAACGATTTCGAAAACGATTACAACTACTATACGCAAAACACTTCGCATCATAGTTTCGGGATTCCTTTATTTGCAGGAGTTTACAAAATTAATTTCACATACAATCCGAACGGAATTGCATTAGGAAACGGTATCTATTCCTATTACAATGACACAGATAAAGACATTCCAAGTGACGGAAAATTAGCCATGTGTGGCAATGGCGAACTAAGCAACATGGTTGAGCTGAAAATCAAGCGAAGTGCTGACACGCTGGTTTCAATTGAACGGGTAAAATACTACGTTAAAACAGATGGGTATTATTATTACTACTTTTCTGAAAATGTACCTCAAATTGTAACAGACCTCAGATGTGTACATATCACCAATTTACCTGCGGACAGTAGCTCCATACCGAAGGGCGAATATTTTTACAGCCATTTTACGGATTTATTTGCAGAGCACATTGTACGGTTTGATGATGGAGATATTCATGAATACCGAAAATTCAGTGATTATTGTCCTGACTATTTGTACACTGAAAAATACAATGATTTCAAGCAAAAAACAGTACATGCACTTCAATTGCCTGACAAACGGTTTTACAGTGTTACGTACAACCAACCGGGCACCAAAATACATCAGGAAACATATTGCTCAGTAGATGGAACGCTTTGCAATGTAACAACCTATGTTTACTCTAAGACAGGAACGTTTATTAAAAAAGAAATCACACAAACGCAACCATGTATTGAAGTAGAACTAGACGGTAAGAAAAGGAGTTACAAACGCTTAGATGAACTTAACGGAAGGTAATACATTTTGTTTTGAATAACATTAGAAAAACATTGAAAACAAAACTCGTAGGATTTATTTTCGTTTTGAATGCGCTGATTTGCTTTGCACAAAATGCAACGAATGAGTATACACTCCCTTCTTACCAAGGTTATGTGAATGATTTTGAAGGAATTTTAACACAGCCCCAAATCTACGAACTCAATGAGATTATTTCAAAACATGAACAAGAAACAAGCAACGAAATTGCAATAGTGACAATTACTTCATTCAAACCTTATGAAACAATCTTTGACTACTCATTAGCGTTATCGAACTTTTGGGGCATTGGTAAACCGGATAAAAACAATGGAATTGCAATTGTATTTGGTAAGCAAATGAGACAAATTCAAATCCATGTTGGATATGGTTTAGAAATGAAACTTAATGATAATGAAGTAAAGCACATTATTGATGAAAAAATGATTCCTGCGTTTAAAACCGGAAATTATTTTGAGGGGATTATAAAGGGGCTTTTGGAACTATTGAACAACATAAAATAATCAACATAAGAAGTTACATTATGAATGTTCATCTATTTGAAAATAGGATTGAATCTAGTTACTTGAGTGAACGTTTAAAGCTATTTCAATCCATTAGAACTTTTTCTATGACCAAAGGATAATAATACAATTCCAATAGTTGGATTTTTGTGCGTAAACTATCTAATGTATCTGTTAAATCGACTTTACAATAAAATTGAGCAATCAAAGCACCTTCATCAAAATGTTCGTTAACAAAATGTATGCTAATACCTGACTCTTTCTCTTTAGCATCAAGAACTGCTTGATGTACATGATTGCCGTACAATCCCTTACCGCCATACTTTGGTAAAAGGGAAGGGTGAATGTTAACGATTTTGTTAGGAAAAGAGGAAACAAAATCTGCTGGAATTAAGCGCAAATATCCCGCCAACACAATAAAATTTATAGAATATGACTCGCATAGATTCCTTAAATATGTTGCTTCAGCTGCTTCGGTATTGGTACATACAATCGTTGATATTCCTTGCTCCTTACTTTTCGAAACAACGGGCGCATCAGAACAATTGCAAAGCAAAAAAGCAATTTCAATCCTTTCATGATTCCTAAAGTGTGCAATTAGATTTAAGGCATTACTGCCATTTCCGGATGCGAAAAGTGCTAATTGAAATTTTTTCACAAGAAGCTAAAAAACAAAACTACACTAAAATTTTGCTTTTTTGTATTTCTTCCAAAAAATATCGTACATTTGCACCCTTAAAATTTAATTATTCAACTATGAATTCTTACGAAACTGTTTTCATTTTAACTCCCGTTTTGTCTGAGGATCAG
>CAZGJF010000028.1:0-34427 GCA_964526595.1 uncultured Akkermansia sp.
AGAAGATTGCCACTGTATCGTTCCGACGCTTCCTGTCAATTTAAGTGGCTTATCACCACCCTTACAAACCAATAATCCGGAGGTATTATTGACAGCTGCTGTTCCAGCTACTGCCTTCGGACTAACTACAACAAAAATAGCTGTAGCAATAGAAGAAGGGCAAGGTGCATTTGTCAAGACTGCTCGGTAGGCAGTTGAAGCAGAAAGTGATGCAATTGTCAATACCGGATTTGTGCCTGGTGCAACCGACCATGAGGGAGTAGCTGCAGTTGCATAATTTGTTGACTTTTGCCAAATGATAGTGCCTGAGTAATCTGATAATGTTAACGTAGTTCCGCTTCCAGTACAAACGCTGTCTTTTGAAGAAGTTATATCACCCGCTAATGTAGGGACTTTAACTGTAATAGCCATAACGTTTGAATAAACTAATGGGCAAACGCCACTTGAAACTTTAGCACGATACCAAGTATTATTTTGAATATCTGAAAAAGTTACCGGAGTAGTATTGGCATTCGTAAGGTCTTCCCAAGGACCGGTAGCACTGCCGGCTTGTTGCCACTGAATAGAACCGGTTGAACCAGTTAACTTGAGTGATTTCGCCCCCCCTTCACATACTAATGCACTCGATGATGCATTCAATGCGGCAGTTCCAGCTACTGCTTTAGGACTAACTGTAATGACAAACATTCCGGTAGCAACTGATGGACAAGGACTACTAGTTACCAATGCTCTGTAGGCAGTTGAGCTTGTCAAACCACTAACATTCAATGTAGATGAAGTTCCAGCAACGGTAGTCCATGATGGCGTTATTGCATTAAAATTGACAGTCTTTTGCCATTGAATAGAACCATTTGACCCCTCTAATGTCAATGTTGCTCCGGAACCATTACACAATGCAGATGCAGAACCACTTACCGATCCTGCTGTTGGTGGTGTTACCATTGTCAAAGCAATCACATTGGAATTAACACTAGTACATACCCCATTACTAATTTCTGCTCTATACCATGAATTTTCTATAATATTGGTGAATAAATAAGTTGCTGTAGTAGCATTTTCCACATTTCCCCAAGGTCCTGTTGCGGAACTAGCGCGTTGCCACTGAATACTACCGGTTGATCCGGTTAATTTTAATGACTTACTCCCCCCATTACATACTATGGAACTGGCACCTGCTGAGGCAACTACAGTAGCTGTTCCAGCAACAGGTTTAGTTGTAATAGAAACAGGAAAAGAATTGGTATTTACACCAGTGGAACCGCATGAAACACGAACCCTGTAAGAAGTTGAAACAGATAATAAGGGTGTAGTGAAAGTCGTATCAGTTGCACCAGAAATTGAAGCCCAAGAATTTGCATTAGTGGGGGTAGTAGATTTTTGCCATTGAATTGTTCCCAAAGAATTTTCAATTGTTAAGGTTGTTGAGGAACCTGCACAGATGGAACTAGTTCCACTTATTATCCCCGGATAAGAAGACAATGAAATAGTTAAAACATTTGAATAGGACTCTTGACCATCATTTGTAACTACAACACGGTATGATGTGTTATTTACGATCTCAGTAAAGACGAAAACCGGATCTGTTGCACCAAGTACATCTTGCCAACCTGTTTGATCCGTTTCGGCAGTAGGACTTGTAGATGACTGCCACTGTAAACTTGTACCTTCGTAACCCGTTACTATGAGTGTTTTAGATTGTCCATAACAAACACTTGTACCTGAGTTATCATTAACAGAAACGACACCATTTTGAATCGGAGGCGTGACATCGGAATAACCATATTTATTAATATCACTTAAATTCCAGGCTGTCACACTTCCATTTTTCAAATGAAGTTTCAAACTAGTTTCTGTGTAAGTAATTTTTTGAACATTACTTAGGAGATAAGAGTTAGAAGTTCCATTCTTAAAATCAAAAAGAATGCTATTTTGAGAAAAAGAAAATTGGCTGATTACCAGAATCAAACCAAAAAACAATAGATTTAATTTTTTCATTTTATTTTAGTTTTTAGGTATTAAATTGTAAAATTGAACATCGTTTTTCTGAATTCTATATTAATGATAGTCATTTAGTTTCCGTATTAAAAAATGTAAAATCACACAGTAAAAGAAACCTAAAGTACTTATCCGTCAAAGTCATACTCAATACTACATGAGTAAAGAAATAACCAAAGTATCTAAAATAATAAAAAAAGAGTATTGACGGGATTGTAGTAACCAAAAATAATGCAACAATTGAAATAATATCTATTTCATTGGAAACAGTAAAGTAACCCAATGATGAAACAAATAACAACAAAACAAATAAATTTTTATTCATGTTAAACCAACAAAATCATTTAATCAATTGCTAATCAGATAGCAATATTAATCATTTTTTTAAAACACTGGTTATTTTTTGAATATTATTTGACTGGATCATCCACACTTCATAGAAACAGCTAATCGTAACATAAATTTGAAATAAAAAAAGTTCTTAAATCTGTAAATAATATGAATGATGAAGATCTAGATTCTATATCAAATCAAGCATTTAAAAAATCGCTTTTTCAACCATGTTATTTATTTTATCATGATAGCAACTTGATAGAAATTATTCACTCCACCTAATACCTGATAGTCGATATAGAATGATTCTGACCATTCTTTAAATGCCTTAAATTCATGCATAGGCACATTAAATTCATCAAAAAAAATCACATCTCCCTGTTTAAGAATTGGTGTAATCAAAGTTAAAACATAAAGGGTGGCGGAATAAATATCAGCATCCATGTGAATTACTTTTCGTTTACCGGTCTCATAGTTTTTCAGAAAAGGTAATAAAGTTTGTTGAAACAGCCCTTGATAAAAAGAATGTCTGTTATCTTCAATAAAAGGAACTTCATTGTCATTCCCCATATCCCCTTTTTTAAAAGGCCCCCAAGGTTCTGGAAGTCCGGTAAATGTATCAAAACCATAAAATCTGGCATCCTTATCTTTAATTCGATTCATCCACCACTTGAAGGAAACACCTTTTGAGACACCAAACTCAAAATAATCAATACTGGTATCCAATTGACAGGTTGATATGACATGTTCAAATAAAGATTCCCTTTGATTGTAATCAAATGTACCTGAATAAAAGTCATTGAAGCAACCCTTTCTATTTGTTGCAATCCATTTTGAAAGCTCAGAGATATGAGCAAGAAAACTGATTGTTTTGTATGGAACTAATTTGTCAAATCTATATTTAAAAAAAAGTCCTTTTAATTTCCCGGGCAATCTACTCCCTTTTTTTATGAAAATCATATCTTATTAAATTTATCAGGTGATTGAGTAAATTTTATAGTGAGTTTAACAAATCGAACTTGCAATACTACTCATCAAAAGTATAAAACTATTCATTTTTGGTAAAATGAATCCATTTTAATAATCTGCCCTTGTTCAACTCGAAACCATTTTGCCTTGTATTTTTTACTTTGATTAATGACAAATTTCCAGTTTAATACTGCATTGTTTTTCTCAAAATACATTCTCCAAATATCCATTTTCAATGAATTTCCTGAAGTAATGTAGTTGATTGATGTATCATTTACAAAAATCAATATATTTACATCCAACAAGTGGGTTTTCTGACCAATTTTAATGGATTTACAACTTTTTCCAAAACAATCCATCCAATTGTAAAAAGCGTTAAATGTTTGAATACTGTCATTGAAAATCCATTGGTATAAATTGATTGAATCTCTTACAGTTTTAAGACACAGTTTTTCAATATTTTTGGGCCGAAATCGATCCGGAAGCATTGATTCCTCAACAATATGAATGTGTTCAATTTGAATCCCCAAATCTCTTGCTAACAACTTATTAAACCCATAATTTACTTCTTTTGTAATCGTGTCATTTGTTTTATCGTTGTCTGAATGCGCAAGAGGGATTACATCCTTGAGGTTTAAGACCGGTTTTTGATCTGCTTGACCACAAGCCAGCAAACAACTAATAATGATAACCGATAAAACACTTTTTGTCATTTATCCTACTTTGATTTTTTGTAATACAGAGCAAACCTGATCAATTTGGTTTGATGTAATATCGAGATGCGTGACAAATCGGAGCATTCCTTCTCCAAAGGCCATAATTTTGATATCTTGTTCAGCTAATTCTGCAATCACTGAATCTCGTTTTGAAGGATCATTCATGACAACCACCACAATATTCGTTTGAACAGGTACAACTTCTTTCACCCACTCCAGTTGCCATAATATTTGTTCGAGCTCTTTGGCATTTTCATGATCCGATTTAAGTCTTTTAACATTATTTTTTAAGGCATAAAGCCCTGCTGCTGCAATTATTCCGGCTTGTCTCATGCCTCCTCCAAAGACTTTTCTGACTCGTCTGGCCTGTTTGATAAATTCTGTTGAGCCAATCAAAATGGAGCCAACCGGGGCACCCAATCCCTTTGACAGACATAACGAAATAGAATCAAAATGAGCCGAATAAACTTTGGGATCAATTCCTGTTACTACTAACGCATTCATCAGACGAGCACCATCCAAATGCAAAGGTAACTTATGCTCTTTACAGAACGAATGAATTCGCTTTATTTCCCCAAAGTCGTAAATAGCTCCTCCTCCCCTATTGGCAGTATCTTCTATACTAATCAACTGAGTTAAAGGGAAATGAACATCGGCCGGATTGTTGATCCATCTGCTAATCTCATTAAGGGTTATCCTCCCTCGATTTCCTTGCAATAATCTGACAGAAGCTCCTGTGTTACGTGCTATTCCACCTCCTTCGTACTTGTAGATGTGACTGTCCTCATGACAAATGACCTCTCCTCCAGGACGGACATGAACATTGATGGCTATTTGATTGGTTTGAGTTCCTGAAGAACAAAACAAAGCATCTTCCTTCCCAAAATATTCAGCCGTAAATCTTTGCAATTCATTAACTGTTGGATCTTCTCCAAAGACGTCATCACCTACCTGAGCATTAAACATGGCATCCAACATTTCCCTACTCGGCTTTGTAACTGTATCACTTCGCAGATCAATCATAAAAATATTTTGCGTGAAATTAATAGGATAGTATCAATAATAGATGTGTTTTGATCTACTTTTTCCGCATTGGATTCTTATTCAATTTAATCAAATCATTTACATTAAGGAAATATATTGAAGATCAAGATTCTTTCGTTCTGCTTATTTTAGTTATTTTTGAAACATGAAATTTGTTTATCCGGAATTTCTTTGGTCTCTTTTTGCGCTCTCGATTCCAATTATCATTCATTTATTTAACTTCCGGAAGTATAAAACACTTTATTTTTCAAGCTTAAAGTTTATCAAACAGATTGAACAACAGACCCGTTCTACTCAACAGCTCAAACACCTAATTCTCTTACTGCTCCGCTTACTCGCATTAACTTCCTTAATTATTGCGTTTGCGCAACCTTACATCCCAATTGATTCGACTATGGAGTCAGGCGGTAAACCGGTATTGGCAATATACTTAGACAATTCATTCTCAATGACTGCGAAAGGAACCGAAGGTGAATTACTTTCAGAGGCACGTGAAATGGCTCGAAAGATGATCTCAAACGCATCATTAGACACACGTATCCTATTGAATACAAACAAACTAAATGGAATTGAGCAACGACTAATTACCAAAGTTGAGGCCTTGGATTTGATTGATAAAATTGAGCCTGTTGCTTTGAACAGACGTTTAGATGATGTCATAAATTGGCAACGATCTTTCATTCGAAAAGAAAGCGAAACAAATCAGAGAGTTGGAACCATTCAATATGTGTTTTTGTCAGATTTTCAAAATGTCACTTCTGTATTTACCAATTTAACTCCGGATGAAAAAGGATATTATTTCCCCATACGTTTGCAGGCACAAGAAAAATCCAATATTTATGTTGACTCAGTTTGGTTTTCATCCCCTATTCAAAAAATAGGACAAAATAATGAATTAAATATACGAGTCGTTAACAGTGGGGCTGAGGACTTGACTAATATTGAACTACATGCAGCTATTGGTGACGCACATAGGGACGTTTTTATGGATATTCCTGCGAATCAAAAATTGACAACCACAATTAATTATACAGACAAAAAAAGTGGTTATATCAAAGGGAAAATATCACTAAATGATAAACAGTTGTATTGGGATGATGATTACTATTTTTCATACTTTGTAGATAACCGAACCAGTATTCTAATTATCAATGGTGAAAGTTCATCTTCAAGCGTTTCAACTGTATATGGATTGGAACCATTTTATAGTGTTAGATCAATTGATCAGCATTCTTTTACATTAGACGAACTACAACAAACTGATTTAGTGTTTATCAACGGATTAAACGATATTCCTTCCGGAATGGCTGAGAATCTGAAAGATTTTGCTCAAAGTGGAGGTTCCATTGCATTTTTTCCGGGAGTAAAATGCAACAAATTATCTTGGAACAGCTTATTATCTCAAATACAATTGCCGAATATTGGCAACATCGTTACAAGTGGTAACAAGATTGATAAACTCATACAAGAAGATCCTTTTTTTTACGGAATGTTTGAAAAAAGAACCGAACAATTAAATCTCCCGGCTATCAATAAAGCATATCAAACCATCAGTGCACGATCTAACAGTTATTTCGAGCTGATTCGTTTGCAGAATGGTCTTCCTTTAATGCTGAGATCAGATGGCAACATCAATACTTTTCTTTTTACTTCTTCACTTTCAAATGAATTTAGTTCATTTACATCCAATGCACTATTTCCCGCTATTATCCTAAGAATAGGTGAAATGAGTCAACGCAAAGCCCCCATCTCTCTTACTATAGGCAAAGAATCATATTTCCCACTATATCATAAACAGCATGGTGAGACCCCTACACATATCAAAAATAATACTATTGATTTCATACCTCGTGTAAGAAACATGGGATTAATCAGCTACATATCTCTAGGGGGGCTAGAAGCAATCGAAATGTTAACCGCAGGTACTTACGATGTTTTTTCCGACCAACGAGAGTCTGTAATATCGCTTAATTTTGATCGCAGTGAATCATCCACTAGCTGTTTAGACAACGAACAGATCTCAGATTCACTCGAATATAAGCAAATTAAACATGTTTTACTGAAGGAAATAACTAACGGACAAAGCCTAACCAACATTGAACTTGAAAAGCCATACGAATATTGGAAACTGTTTTCGATTTTAGCTTTAATTTGCTTAATCGCTGAAATGTCAGTTGTAAAATTTTGGAAATAATCATCTCATGAGAATACTGATCAAGGCAGCCAAAATTGTTGATGCAATGTCACCTCATTATGGAACGATTAAGGATATTTTGATTGTTGATGGTGTGATTGAGAAAATCAGCGATACAATAACTGACCCCAATGCACAAGAAATTAGTGGATCAGACATACATATTTCACAGGGATGGGTAGACTTGAAAGCACATTTTTGCGATCCCGGAGAAGAATACAAAGAGACAATTGAAAGCGGTCTAGATGCTGCTGCTTTTGGTGGATTTACGCATGTAGGTGTTCTTCCCGGAACTACTCCAGTTATTGATGGAAAAATACAAGTTGAATATCTTCTCAAAAAAGGGAAAAATCATGTAGCACAAATCCATCCGATTGGAGCTCTTTCTGTTGGATTGAAAGGTGAGCAATTAGCTGAGTTATACGATATGTATTGTTCGGGATCAAAACTATTTACTGATGATACGCAATCGCCAAATGCCGGAATTTTGCAAAGAGCATTACTTTACACCAAAGACTTCAACAGTAAAATCATGGCATTCGCCAGAGATAAAACGCTGTCTAACGGTGGAATGGTCAATGAAGGCGAAGTATCTATTAAAACCGGACTTAAAGCAGACCCCGATATCGCAGAAATAATCGAACTCGAAAGAAACCTGAGGCTCGCTTCCAATACCGGTGGTTCACTTCATTGCAGTGGTATTTCATGTTCAGAAAGTGTTGAATTAATTCGTCGCGCTAAAGCAAATGGGCTTAAATTGACTGCAGATGTTCATGTAATGAATTTACTTTTTTGTGAAGAAGATGTTTTATATTTTGACACCAATTTTAAAGTATTGCCTGTACTTCGAACAGAAAATGACCGAAAAGCTTTGTGGGAAGGAATCAAAGACGGAACGATAGATACCATCGTATCAGACCATCGTCCAGGAAATCAAGAGGATAAAGAACGGGAATTTGATTACGCATCATTCGGGTGTATCCAACTTCAAACCATGTTTAGCAGTTTAATGGCTTGTAAAGAATTTGATATCAATGCATTTTTGAAATGCGTTTCAATTCAAGCTCGACCTATTTTACAGTTGAAAACAAATCCGATTGAAATCAAACAAAAGGCAGATCTAACGATATTTTCGATGCAAGACAATTGGATATGCACGGAAGAAATCATTTTCTCCAAAACCAAAAACACACCTTTTTTGGGAAAGAACATGTCAGGCAAAGTTTATGGTGTTATCAATAATGGTAAATTAGCCTTGAAAATGTAACATGAGTAAACGAAAATTCTTTATAAATCGATTCTTTAAAGAACGAAAAATGGTTGGTTCAATGACGCCAAGTTCTCGTTTTTTGGCGAAAAAAATGTTACACCAAGTTGATTTTAAACAAGCACGGGTAATCGTAGAATTAGGTCCCGGAACAGGTGTGTTTACTGACCGAATTATTCAGATGATGAGCAAAGAAGCCATTTTGCTTGTATTTGAATTAAACGATGATTTCTACGAATCATTACACAAACGTATCCAAGATCCTAGAGTACATATTATTCACGATACAGCTGAAAAGATTGAGTTCTATTTAAAAGAGTTGAATATTGATAAGGCAGATGTCGTAATATCATCTCTCCCTTTAGCTAATTTTCCTTCCGAACTGAGGCAATCTATTTTAAGTACTTCTCACAACTCACTTCATAAATTAGGAAAATATATTCAGTTTCAATATTCCCTTCAATCAAGAAGACAAATTAAAAGTATGTTTCATGAAGTGGAAATCTCGTTTACCCCATTTAATTTCCCCCCAGCTTTTATTTATACATGTAAAAAGGAAGCCTGACAGTTTTTCCTATAAATTAGATTCCATAGATTATACTCAATCAATCCACTATAAGTTGCTTGGTTGATCTTGTTGATTCAGTAGATAATATCAATTGATAAATACCAAAATGAAGTTTTTCAATATCTATAACATTTGACCCTTCATTTATTTCAAAACTTAAAACAACCTGACCTAAACTATTAATAATTTGTAGGATACCTGTTTTATCGGCTTGTATTTGAATAATGTCTGTTGCCGGATTCGGATAAATATCCATTACCAAATCTGATTCCTCGATACCAGAAGCTTGTGTACGGACATCAAAGACAACTGTACCGGGTGAAACTCCAGCATCAAAAGAACTTAACAACTCATTCGATGAATTATACACATCTACTGTACCGTAGGAAAAAAAGTCGGTGCTACTTGCATATAATAACCCATTAATTGTGTCTTCTGCAATTTCATAAAAATTCTTCGAGATACTCGCTACAGGACCACTAAGATTCATAACTGCAACATCAAATTCATGCAACATTACATCACCGGCCAACTGGTAAATAATGTTTCCGTTTCTGAGACAAGAAGTACCACACCCCGTACTTGCATTACTAAGATTTACGGTTTGTTGTAAAACACCGTTAAGTCCAACTTTCGAAATGGAAGATCCTGTCCAGTCACGGTTGTTCACGGCATAGATAAATTCACCCTTTTTGACAAGATTATCAGGATTTTTTCCATTTTCACCAAGATCAACTTCACTTCCATAAATCAAAGAATTTAAATCAAGGATACCAATGATACCCTTTTCATTTCCTATTTCATATCCATTATTAACTGCAATATAGGCTTTAATGCCATCCACAATAATATTTTGAGAAGCCCATTTCGGACCCAAAACAGTATCAATAGCAGTTAGTAATTGCAAGGTGTTTGCATCATAGATATGTAAATAAGAGGAAAAAGTCGTTTGATACTCTCCTCTCGTCGCAACCAACTTGTCCTGAAAGACTGCTAAATTACGTACTCCCGTACATGTTACGTTAGCAACCAATTCATTGGTATATTTATTATATTTCAATATTTTAGTATCAGCAGCAATATAGAGGTAGTCCCCTGCAATAAGTGCATCTGAAGCAAAACGCATACCTTCAATAGTATCAATAATGGTGTACGTCTGACTTTGGGGGTGATAGCTTGCAAGGGTTACAGGTTCTAAGATTTGATTGGTTTGAAAATCCATATAACCCTCATTAAGTACATACACCTGATGAACATACGATTGACTTTGCGCAAACAGACAACTACCTAACAATAGGAAGAATAAAAGATTTTTCATATAACTCTTTTTTAATGTGTTAACAAAATTGAGGCTAAAAAAAAGGGCTTGAATGGTCTAAATAGACCAACCGAGTCCGACTTTAATCTGAAGCCTTTTCTCTGAACAAAGGCAAGTCTTCTGGCTCACACCAACACCGATTCCCTTCCCGTTTTCACAGTGGTATTGAACCGATTTACAGTGCTTACAGCTGCAGATACAGCTCCGGATTTACACCGGATTCCTTTTTAATCCCATTTTTACATGGAAACCTACGAACGTTACAAATATAGCCTAAAAAGTGATTTATCTTCGATTAGCTAATAAATTTAGTACCTAATTTATAACAACTGTCAGTAACAGAATTTTCATGAGAATTACAAATCAATCATCTTGAATCGCCCTAAAATACTTCTGCTAAATCTTTTAATTTAGAACTTTTCTGTTTCTATTTCGTGATGAAATGATGTATAATCCCTAACTTGAAATTAAAATTCGCAAAAAATGAAAAAGCCTTTCATCAATGACGAAAGGCTTTGATAAAACTCATTGAAATTACTTACTTCATGTGGCGACCATAACGATTTTTAAATTTATCTATACGACCAGCCGTATCAACAAACTGAACAATTCCAGTGAAAAATGGATGAGACTTATGCGAAATATCCAACTTTACTAATGGGTATTCGTTGCCATCTTCCCATTTAATAGTTTCATTAGAAGTCGAGCAAGAAGGACACAAGAAAGAGTAATCATTTGACATATCTTTAAAAACTACCATTCTGTAATCTTCCGGGTGAATATCTTTTTTCATACTTGAAATGTTATTAGTTCCTCTTATTTTTCGGAATGCAAATGTAGTGTTTTATTTTTACGTTTGAAACTAAAAACTGAATTTTATTTTTCGATGATTCATTCGATCTTTTTTAAAAACCTATATTTGCACCTAATTAATTAACAAAAAAACGTATGGCAACAAACAGAACCTTTACTATGTTGAAACCGGATGCTATTGAAAAAGGATATACGGGCAAAATTTTAGACATGATTATCCAGGCAGGATTCGAAATAAAAGCAATGAAATTGACTCGTTTGACTGAAGACCAAGCCAAGAAATTTTACGAAGTACATTCAGAAAGAACTTTCTATGGAGAATTGGTATCCTATATGACATCAGGTCCGATTGTAGCGGCAATTTTAGAAAAGGAAAACGCGGTTGCTGATTTCAGAACTTTGATTGGTGCTACAGATCCTTCTGAGGCTGCAGAGGGCACCATTCGAAAATACTACGCTGAATCCAAAGGAAGAAATGCTGTTCATGGATCTGACTCAGACGAGAATGCCGTCATTGAGTGCAAATTCCATTTCGGAGCAAGTGAATTGGTATAATAAAACTGACTTTAGGTTAAAAACGCTACAATTTGTAGCGTTTTTTTTTGTGCTAAAAAGAAGAAAAAATCTTAGCCAGTTCAAATCTTATTTCTTCAAAATAATTTTTCTATTGATATCATTCATACCATCAGACAAGAAAAGATTATAAACACCAGATGCCTCCTTCGACAAATTGAATTCCTTGGTATAAGTTATTTGTTGAGCACTAACTGATTCTGACATTACTATTCTTCCCGTTTCATCTATTAATTTTAAAGTGTACGATTCGCCAGGAATTGTATTGAAAGACAAATTGAAAACACCTTGTGATGGATTCGGATAGACCGACAAATTAAAATCTGTTTTTAAGTTATCAAGCCCCAAATCCTTAACGTTGAAAATAGCAGATGCTTGCGAAGTACAACCGCTAAACGATGTTGTTACAGTATAATTTCCATTCGTTGTTGGTATATAATTCTGACCGGTTGCTCCGGTAATAAATACCCCATTCAAGTACCATTGATTTCCTGTTGTTGAACTGGAAGTTAACACTCCACCATTGTATGATATGGATGGGGGCGGTACGCTAATCACAGAAATTGTAAAGGGATTCGAAACAGCATTAGTTGATGTAATACATGAAGAACTACTAAACAAAGTACACTGAATAACATCATTATTTGAAGGAATGTATGAGTAATATGAAGCAGATGAACCAACATTTACTCCATTTACAGTCCATTGATAAGCAGGCGTAGAACCGGTATTAGAAGCATTTACACTCAAATTCACTGAAGATCCTTCACACGAACTAATTGGACCTAAAACAGTAATGGTTGGAGTAGCTGGAGAATTGACTGTCATCGTAATTGAATTTGATGTAGCCGGATTACCTATAGTTGTTGAACTTGAAATCATTATGCAAGTTACAACAGAACCGTTACTAAGTGTATTTGTTGTATATGTTGGACTGTTTGTACCAACGTTATTTCCATTCACTTGCCATTGATACGAAGGGTTATCTCCCCCATTAGTCGGAGTTGCAGTAAATGTAACCGATGTGCCGGAACAAATTACATTATTGGAAACACTGGAATTGATGGAAACTAAAGCTGCATTTGGTGAAATCAATTGAAATGAATAGACTCGTGTTTTGGGTTCATAATTAGAATTACCACCCATATACTCTCCCGTATGCCAGAAAGTTGTTCCATCAGGATCTAAAGTAGTTTGAGAGTAGTCACCGAATCGATTTACATTTCCCGTTTGGGAAACTACTCCGTCAATTGCTATTGTTTCACTAACGGTCATCGTATTCAAGGGATCATTGGCCATCCTGCCTGTATAAGCCAAGCTAGGATACTTAATCGACGAACCGGAAATGGCATAACACAATGCAATATTTCCCATGTCATCCATTGAGATTGAACCTACCCAACGGTAATAACTATCAGGAGCAAATACTCCTTGCTGGTACATTGACCAACTATTGGTTTGGTCTTGTCTAAGTTCACACCACATGACACTTCTTTGAGATGTGCCGACTTTAACACCCCAAGTCAAAACAACACTATTGTGATCTGACCATTTACGCCATTGTGCACGGTAGTTGAGTATCCCCCCAATGCCATCAAGTTTTTGAGATGTTCCTGGCTGTGGAATATCATCCCATAAGTTGCTGTATGAAGCATCAAATGCCGCAGTAGGAACTGAAGTGGCAAATGAAATAGTAGCTGTTGGTGTGGTAGGTTGCCAATTAACACTCATATTATAAATCTGTATGGCATCAGATATTCCACTTCCCCAAGCATTATCGGAAAACGAAAAAATCGGGCAAGGCGTTCCAACCGGCGGCAAACCACCATTTCCGTCAGCATCCGCTGGCAGTGGAACAAAGAAGCCTCCTCCATTCGGTGGATTAAAACTTGTGTAAACAGCCCTTGCGGTTGGATCCCCCAATAACATCTTTTCACGTTCAAAAGCAAATACTTTTTGAGTGCTTTGATTAGAAGTCATGTAATAACCGTCTGACCAGATCGAAAATTTGAGGTAATCCGGAAATTGAGGGGATGAATAGGTATAAGTATAGTAAGATCCCGCAGGATCGTTTGTTTGAGATATTGCTATATACATTTTATTTCCAGCGTCCCCAAACTGACTAATGAACCATCGATCAGCATAACGGTCATACATTACAATTGGATCACCATCATTTGGAGTAGCCGGTGACCATAAATTCCCTAAGGTGCCGGTAGTAACAATACTTCCGTTAGATTTATTGTAAACTCTATAAGTTGTTGAGTTTGTAGCTTGCAAATAGTATTGTGTTCCTGCTGCACCGGTCGGATCGGGAGGGTACATACCATTCAATGAAAGACCTGTCCAGTTTTGAATAGGTGCCTTTCCTTTTCGAGAACCATCAGATTTTTGAATAATGGAAGAGTCTGTTCCGTATGCAAATCCATTTTTCTCGAAAGTAAATTGAAAATGTTGTGGTCTACGTTTTTTCTTGTCATTAACAATTTCTTCTTTGCGCTCTCGTCTTAATTTTCGTTCTATTTTTCGTTCATTTACCGGATGTTCCTTGTTAATTTCAATCAAAGGCCTGGTTACATGAAACTGTTCACAATGAATGACTTCACTTTTTAATGTCTCTTGAGCAGTTGAAAATTGAATGTTGAATAAAAATAGAATTAATGGAAATAGAAGAATACGGGGTCTCATAAACAAATTAAAAATATACTTAGATGAAAACGATAAATCAATAAAAATGGTTGGATTGAGCTCATAGATTCGTTTAGGAAAATTCAAAACAATCCAATATTTATTTTTTTTTGATCAATCTGACAGACAAAATAGGTAAAACAAACATCATTAATGTTAACGCTGAAATAAAAAGATCAAATTCTTCAGATTCAATCCATTCAAAACTGGGAAAAAAATGAACTACTAAAGAAAAACACAATTTTATGCCCAAAATTCCTATGACCAAAAAAGCTGACTTCTCCAAAAAAGGATATTTTTCCATCAGATCAACAAAATACTTGGCGACATAACGCATCGCCAAAATACCAATAAAAACACCCATACAGACGATAAAAATATTATCAGAATAGGCAACTACGGCAAATAAATTATCAATCGAAAAAACAACATCCATCAACTCGACTGCCAATACAGTTGACCAAAATACTCCCAGTGAACCAACAGTACTACGATACAAGAAACTCTTTTTCAATTGTTTGACTTCCTCATCTGCTTCTGATTTGACAGAGGTGCTGAAATGCTTCACACACATCCAGAGTAAGTAGATCCCTCCTAATGGCTTTAACCACCAAATTGCCAATACTTTTTCGACCAAAACCAACGCCAAACCTCTAAAAAGGTAAGCGCCTAAAATTCCATATCTGAGCGCCTTAGACTGTTGATTAGCGGGTAAATCTTTGACCATTGTTGCAAGTACTGCTGCATTATCAAAAGAAAGAATGACCTCTAACAACAAGATTCCGAAGACTAAAAACAAAGCATAGAAAGGCTTTTCTGTAAATAAATTTAATAACTCTACGAATTGCTCTTGCATGAATGTATTTTTTGCAGGTTCAAATATAACGTTAGTTCAAGATAATTTTCTTCACAGCGGATTTATATTCTCTAAATTTGCACAAATCTATTTCTAGTGAATTTTCAATTAGCATCCGATTTTCAACCGACAGGTGATCAACCCGGAGCAATACAACAATTAGTTGACGGATTAAATGCACAAATACCCCACCAAACACTACTGGGCGTAACAGGAAGTGGGAAAACATTTACCATTGCCAATGTTATTCAACAAATCAATCGCCCCACACTTATCTTATCTCATAATAAAACCCTTGCTGCTCAGTTATATGGTGAGTTCAAACAGTTTTTTCCTAACAATGCCATTGAATATTTTGTTTCTTATTACGATTATTACCAGCCGGAAGCATATATTCCAGTAACAGACACTTACATTGAAAAAGATTTACAAATCAATGATGAAATTGAAAAATTGAGACTATCCGCAACTTCTTCATTGTTATCCGGCAGGAAAGACGTTGTAATCATCGCATCTGTTTCCTGCATTTATGGCATCGGTAATCCCAATGAATTTGCCAACAGCATTATTTTTTTAAAAGTGGGTGAATTGGTATCCCGAAACAAATTACTGTTCAGATTAGTTGAAAACCTATATTCACGATCAAACGATGAATTCAAGCGCGGTACTTTTCGAGTTAAGGGAGACACCATTGATATTTTTTTGGCATATGCAGATTATGCCATTCGTATTGAATTCTGGGGTGACGAAATTGAGGCGATATCTTCTATAGACCCAATTAATAACGTTAAAATTGAAACGTTTCAGGATATTAACATTTTTCCGGCGAATATTTTTGTGTCAAGTCCTGAAAATACCATTAAAGCATTACATCAAATTGGAGAAGATATGGTTATTCAGGTCGAAAATTTCAGAAAAGCAGGAAAATCTGAAGAAGCCAAACGATTGGAAGAACGAGTAAATTATGATTTAGAAATGATTCGAGAATTGGGTTATTGTCAGGGAATTGAAAATTATTCAAGGTATTTTGATCAACGTAAACCGGGCGAAAGACCATTCTGTTTGTTAGACTACTTTCCGGATGATTTCTTGATGGTTATCGATGAAAGTCATGTTACCATCCCACAAATAAGAGCAATGTATGGTGGCGATCGTGCAAGAAAAATGAATCTGGTAGAGTATGGTTTTCGTCTACAAGCTGCTATTGATAACAGACCCTTGAAATTTGAAGAATTTGAGTCGTTGTTGTATCAAACAATCTACGTCTCAGCTACTCCTGCAGATTATGAAATTTCAAAATCAGAAGGAATTATTATTGAGCAACTCATACGACCTACCGGATTGCTTGATCCAATCATTGATGTCAGACCCAGTTTAAATCAGATTGATAATTTGATTGAAGAAATACAACTTAGAATAGAAAAACATGAACGTATTTTGGTAACAACACTTACCAAAAGAATGGCAGAAGAATTACAAAAATATTTTGACCGCTTAGGCATTTTATGTCGATATATCCATAGTGACATTGATACAATTGAACGTGTGGAGATTCTCAGACAATTAAGACTGGGTGATTTTCATGTCTTAATTGGAGTCAATTTGTTACGTGAAGGATTGGATTTACCGGAAGTTTCATTGGTTGCAATTTTAGATGCGGACAAAGAAGGATTTTTACGTAATGAGCGTTCACTCGTTCAAACGGTTGGTAGGGCTGCTCGTAATGTCAATGGAATGGTTATCATGTATGCTGACAAAATCACCGACTCAATGCGAAAAACCATTGATGAAACCGCTAGACGCAGACGCATGCAAATTCAACATAACGAAGAACATGGAATTACCCCTACTCCACTTTTTAAATCAAAAGAAAAAATATTAGAGTCAACAAAAGTTGCAGATGGAGATTATTCATCACGTTCAATTCAACCGGAAAATGACGTTTATACTTCATTACTGAATGATCCGGTTGTTCGGTATATGAGTTTAGAGCAATTAGATAAAGTAATTTTATCAACCAAAAAACAAATGGAAAAAGCAGCAAAAAATCTTGATTTCATGGAGGCTGCCCGTTTACGTGACGAAATGTATGCCTTAGAGAAATTAAAAAAACCAGAAGTATAAATGTTGTAAGTTCTGAACTTACATTTTTTGAAATCCAAAACTCATGAATAATCTTAAAACGGTACTCGGTCAACTTCAATTACTCGCCATTTTGGAGGGAATTTCATATATTTCTTTCGCACTGACAATGCCACTAAAATACTTTATGGATATCAAAAGTCCGAATCAGATAGTAGGAATGCTTCATGGAATACTTTTTATTGCATATTGTGTCTGGACGATTTTACTTTCAAAAGAGAGTCGTTTATCATTCAAAACGACAAGTGTTATCCTAATTGCATCACTTGTCCCGTTTATGACTTTTTGGGTAGAAAAGAAAATTTTGAAACAACTAAATTAAAAACTCATGTACTCAAACGAATTTCAAGAAATCATAAATAGTAGAAGATCAAACAGGAAATTTGATCCTACAATAGGTGTGCCGGAAGATGTCATTCAGCGCAGTTTGGAACGAGCTATTCTATCACCCAACAGCAGCAATATGCAGTTGTGGGAATTTTACTGGATCAGATCCGAAAAAGAAAAACAAAAATTTATTCCACTTTGTCTGAATCAATCAGCCGCTCAAACTGCCAATCAACTTGTTGTGTTTGTCACCCGAAGAGATTTATGGAAAAAAAGAGCTGCTTGGAATCTCGATAATATCCAAAAAACTATTTCCGGAGAACCAACCAAAGCACAAAATCTTGGTATGAAGTATTATGGGAAATTGATCCCATTGGTCTATCGAAATGATATTTTTGGAGTTTTAACACTGATTCGTCGGACAATTTGCTTTTTTTCAGGAATAAACAAACCATTCATGCGATTAGGTGGGAAAAGTGATCAGTTGGTCGTAGTCAATAAATCTTGTGCCCTTGCTGCACAGACGTTTATGTTATCGATAACCGCCGAAGGATACGACACTTGTCCCATGGAAGGATTTGATGAAAAAAGAGTGAAAAAAGAACTCCAATTACCGCGAAGTGCTTCAATAAATATGATTATTGCAATCGGAAAAGGAACCGAAAACGGTATTTGGGGAGAGCGAAAAAGAGTTCCTTTTGATGAGGTTGTTTTTAAACGATAGAAGATGTTTTCTTAGGAAAACATCTTCTAATCGATCCATTTTATAAGAAATTAATTTTTGGAAAGTTCAATATCAGCAATCAATTTAACTTCATCTGATAGAATTGAGTTGTAGTCTTGTGCCCCCAATTTAAAATCAGATCTTTTGATTACACCCACCATTTTAAAACCTGCCACTTCTTTACCGGAATAATTTTTTGCATTTCCATTGTGAACGGCATTGAAAGAAACTGTTTTAGTGACACCATGCATGGTAAGATCGCCGGTAACGGTATAACTGTTTGCCTTGATTTTTTTAACTGACTTACTTGTAAAAGTAATTTGAGGAAATGAGTTTACGTCAAAAAAATCTTCTTTCTTCAAGTGATCATCTCGCATTTCAAATCCCGTATTGACAGAAGCTACTTCAGCAGTCATTTGAATCTTTGCATCTGTAAAATCAGCACCTGATGTTGTTGTGTTTACTTCAAATTTTTTAAATTCACCATTTACATCATTGATTCCAAGGTGAGTAATTGTGAAGCCTAATCTGGAATGTGCTTGATCTGTTGACCATGTAGTCATTTCAAACATCGTGAATGAGAGCAACATAAATGCTGCTGAAACTGTGATAATTAATTTTTTCATTGATTTTACTTTTTAGTTAATAGTCCACAAATTTCGCAAATATTTTATAAGAGATTGTTGACATAGGTTAAGTATGTATCAAAACAATGAATTTGATAAGCTGTTTATCTGAAATTATTGATTTTTCTGCCAAATGAAAAACCTATTTATAGTCGTTAATATTCGCCTTTCCATTCACTGTAATTGAAATCACCTTGCCTTTGAAGTTCATTTGGCCAACAGTCAAATTCATTGAGTGAGGAAACAAAAGGCCATTAACTTCTTGGTAATTACTATAATTTATTGTTGTTTCAATGGTTTGATCCTCTTCTTTACGAATCGAAATTGTTTTAGATTTCATGAATGTTTTAATATCGTAATAGTCAAAAGATTCAGTATAACCATCGTTTACTTTCAGAACGTAATAATCATTATCATCTACTGTTTCAATGCCAACAAGTTCAAAATTCATACCTGTTAAAGTATAGTTTATTTCAGGAAAAATGCCGGATGATTTTTGTTTGGCTGCAATTTCCTCAGCTTTCATTTCTTGAGATCCTCCTTGCATGGAGCTAGCCCCTCCTTTCTTACCATCAAAATATGATTTTTGAAAAACCATTCCCTGACCTTCCATTTTTTGACCTTCTAAATTGGGTGCAATCCAAACATCTGTTGACTTGAGTGGAAACGGAATTTGAGCCATCGTTAACTCTGTTTGCTTTTCAACTGATTTTATTTTTTTTAATTTCTTTTGGACATCTTTGATAGTTGTAGATTTTGTGATGGCAAACAAATAATTATTAATTAATTCTTCTTTTGTAATTGTTGCCTTCTTCATATCTTTCACTTCATTTCCAAAGGCATCTAAAAGCTCAATCTTACCATCAGAATCAAATTGTTTCAATCGATCTAGAACAGATTCATTACCAACTACTACGATGTTGCATTTTTTTGCAGTAAAATAGGTTTGTGCCATTTCTAAAATATCATCTTTACTGATTGATTCCAATCGTTTCAAGTAAGATTGATAATAGTCTTTATTCAAATTGTTTCTAATGATATTTAGAGCGAATTGTGCAATTGTCTGAGGTCTCTCAAGGGAACGAGAAAAACTTCCGGCCATGGATGATTTTGTCAAATTGAGTTCCTCATCGCTCACATAACTGTTAGTTATAGAATCAAGTTCATAAAGCATTTGAGTAATGGCGGAATCTGTAACTTCATTCCTGAAATTACCGCCAATCGAAATCCATGAACCATCTTCTGTAATGTTCAATCCAGAATAACATCCGTAAGTATATGCCTTATCTTCTCTAAGATTTTGCATTAAACGTGTACCAAAACCATTTCCTCCAAAGATTCCATTCAATACCGTTAATGGGAGTTGATTTTTATCTCCTGTTCGGATATTCATGGGAAACGAAATTTGAATCACCGATTGAACAGCACCGGGTTTTTTAACAAAAAACACCCTATTTCCAGTATTCATTGATCCATTACCTATTTCTTGTTTGTAAGGTGTTTTATCAGACTTTTTTCCGAAGTATTGATTTACAATCTTAGTGGCTTGATCTTTGGTGATATCACCAACAATGACTAAATAACTTCCTTGAGTAGTGAAAATGGATTGAAAATAAGAAACAACCTCATCACGTGTGATATTTGCTAAAGTTGTTTCAGTCATAATATCACCATAGGGATGATTTGGGAAATTAACTTTGCGTTCCACATTGTCTGCCATGGTTCCAGGATCTGACTTAGCAGCCATCAACGCTGATTCATTTTGTTTTTTTATGCGATCAAATTCACTTTGAGGAAAATTGGAATTGTAGAATACATCAGACATTAATTCCAACCCTTTATCCATATGTTTGGTTAAGCAAGAAAGGTATATAGAGTTTTCTGATGCATCAAGTGTCGCTCCAACGTAATCTTTTTCATTGTCCAATTGATCTTTAGTGCGATTAGAAGTGCCTGACAATATCAAGGAACCGGCAAGCTCTGCAAGCCCGGCTTTATTTCCCTCATTGATGGGGTCTGAACCCATAACGAAATTAAAAGCCACTTTCGGAAGCTTATGGTTTTCAGATAAGATAACTGTGATCCCGTTGGGGGTTGTAAAAACTTCAGAATCCTTTATATTGATTATTGGTGCTTTGGCCGCTGAGGGTCTAATGGAACGATCTAATTGACCAAATAACATTGCCGGGGCAATTAATCCGACTAGAAAGATGAATTTTTTCATAGTTTTTATCTTATTTTTCTTTAGGTAAATAGTGGAGTATAACGCGTGCGTCTTGCGTCAGGTATTTCTGGGCCACTCGTTGAATGTCTTCACGTGATACTTTCATGTAATCAGCCAATTGTGTATTGACACGGTTTGCACTTCCGTAATAAACATGATTATCAGCCAGATTTTCAGCAACACCTGCAATTGTTGAATTGGAAGAAATAAAGTTGTTTTCATATTGATTACGAACTTTTTCAAACTCTTCCTGAGAGATTAATTCATTTTTTATAAGTTCAATCTGTTTGTCAAACTCAAGTTGAATGGAATCTAAATTGACACCGTTGGATGCAATAGCAGCAAAAATTCCAACTCCGGCGTCTTCAAGACCATAGTTAAATGAAAAAGCATACGTAGCCATTTCCTTTTTTTCTACGATCGTTTTATTAATTCTGGAACTACTACTTCCTGATAATACTTCATTTAACATATCCAAAGCATAAGAATCTGCATCCGTTTGACAAGGGAATTTATACCCCATGAACAAAGCGGGAAGCTGTATGTTATCATAGATTATATCTTTGGTAACCCCCTTTAGTTTTTCAGTGTCTTTTTTTGGTCTTTCTATGATAATAGGTCTGGAAGAATATGCAGCAATGAGTCGTTTTGCCTCAATATTATCAGAATTCATCACATCTTTGGTGTTAAACTTCGATTTGGAAACTCCGTAGCGATTTTCAAAATTTTTATCATCAAGATTTTCGAAATCACGCATAAGATTGATTGCTTGACCGCTTGGTATTGAACCAAAATATTTCTCAATCCACTTCTTTGTTTGTTCTATATTTAAATCACCAGCAATTGAAAGGGTGGCATTGCTTGGCACATAGAAGTTTTTATAGAAGTTCACATAATCTTCTTCTTTTGCAGCATCTAAATGCTCCATACTGCCAATAGGAACCCAATTATAAGGATGTACGGTAAACATACGCTTAAACATTTCTGTAATAAATGTGGCGTATGGCTGATTATCAGTTCGTTGACGTTTTTCTTCCTTAACTACACTTCGTTGGGTTTCGATACCAACACTATCAACCTTGGCATGTAAAAGTCGTTCACTTTCCAACCAAAGACCTAATTCCAGTTGATTGGAAGGCAGAATTTCATAATAATAAGTTCTGTCTTGCGAAGTATTGGCATTAAGCGTTCCTCCATTTTTTTCAACTAACTTGCTATATTCTCCCCTGCCAATGTTTGCCGATCCTTCAAACAACAAATGTTCAAAGAAATGTGCAAAACCGGTTCTGTCAGGATTCTCATTTTTTGAACCGACATGATATAAAATCGAAATAACAGCATTGGGAGTAGCATGTTCTTCATGTAAAATGACATGGATGCCATTGGCCAAATCATATTCAACAAACTCAATCTTCTGCTGAGCTGCCAAACAAAGGGTGCTGAATACCCAAATAGTTGTCAGAAATAGTTTTTTCATTAATAACATATGTTTAATCGTGTGCAAAGAAAGTTACATTTTTTGAATTAAACACCATTCATTTCAATAATTAACGAAGCAAGTATTGTGTAATTATCTCCTCTGGATTATTAAAAAAAGAACCATTTAGAATCCTAAATAATTCCTATTTTTGGATAGATGAATAGACAATTTTTGTTACTCGTGCTCCTCATTTCAATTTCTGCAAATGCTCAGAAGGTAATGCCATTTGTTGATTTTAACGGCTATTTCAGAACATTTGAAAATGGCAATTTTAAACAGTTGGAATTTCAACAAATCAAAGAATACAAAGCCGGTGACGATTTAGTTGCGTACATAGATGTCAGAGGAAATCTGAGAACATATGATGGTAAAGAACGTATGGACGTTACGAATATGAACATTAATTACAAACTTTCTGATCATTTATTGGCTTATAACATCGGTCCAACACTCAATATTTGGGATGAGGGAAAACTTCGAACACTGACTTATTTCGCTCAAGAATACGAGGTAAAAGACAGTATCATTGTTTATCAGGATACTCGATTCAATACGGTAAATGCTTATTGGAACAAAAATACCTACACTTTATATACATTGACCGACCAACTTTACATGCCGGAAGTTATCGGTGAAAATATCGTAGCATTCAGAGATAATGGAAATTTTTACAAAGTATTCTGGAGAGGCATCATTTATGATTTGGGCGTTTGGGCAGGTGCAATTGATTTTCAAGCAGGAACAGATATTATCTGTCTAAATGATCCTACAACGCGTTCTTTTGCCATTTTTGAAAATGGAGAATTTTTAGATGTAGAAAGTTTTTATATGAAAAGCTATAAAGCGGGCAGAGGGATCATCGCTTACGAAGATTTGAACAGTAACTTGACGGTATATCAACATGGTAAAAAAGTCCAACTATCCAACTTTCAGGCAAACTTTTGGGAAGTAAAAGATGACTTAGTGATTTGGGGAGAAAACACTTATGTGTATGCTTTTCAGAATGGTGAAAAAATTCAATTGACTACCTACACTCCCAAAGATTATTTGATAAAAAACAATGTGTTTGCTTTTAGAAATCAACTAGGTGGTGTCAGCGCATTGATGAATGGAAAGATATATGAAATAACCAATCAGCTGAATGCCGAATATGAGATTTACGGAAATGCTGTCTTGGTTAAATTATTCAACAACTCGTATGT
This sequence comes from uncultured Akkermansia sp., assembly GCA_964526595.1. Classification (GTDB taxonomy): domain Bacteria; phylum Bacteroidota; class Bacteroidia; order Flavobacteriales_D; family Crocinitomicaceae; genus M0103. The sequence continues at coordinate 24,060 of CAZGJF010000028.1, forward strand.
TGTTTTCAAAAACGGAAAGAGGTACGAAACGTAATTTATTTATCGTTTAACACGTTTAAAACAGCTTCTTTTTCGATGTATCCGGTATTTTGCCAGATCAACTGTTTATTATCATACAGATGTAATACCGGAATAGATTCCACCTTGAGTTCTTTTGTCAAAATTGGATTTGCTTCAATATCAATACGAATTACTTTTACTATTCCTTTTTTGTTCTTTTCAATTTCTTCCAGATAAGGCTTCATTTTCTTACACGGAGCACACCACTCAGCGTAAAAATCGACCAAAACCTTTTCTTTAGTATCCAGCATTTTTTGAAAATCGACTTGTGACATGCCTGTTTTGCGTTCCGACTGATTACTTAAAGGCAGACCTGCTGATTGCCATGCCATGATACCTCCTTCCAATTCGACAACTTTTTTGAACCCTGCTTTTCTAAGTGATGAAGCTGCCGCTGCACTTCTTCCACCACTAAGGCAGTACACAAAAATGGGGATCTGTTTGTCTAATTTTGATGTTTCCTTTGAGAAGTTAGAAGAGTTCCAGTCAATATTAACAGCATTCTCAATAAACCCTCCTTGAAACTCACCGGGAGTTCTGACGTCAATCAATTGGGCATTTGAAGTGGCATGTATTTGTTCTTGAAATAATTTAGCAGTTAATGATTGAGCATTTGAATTTTCAATGTTAGAGCAAGAAACTAGCGAAAAAAGGAATAGTGAAACAAATGATATTCCAACATGGTTTAAATACGTTCTCATAGTTGTTTTTTTAGCGAAATTAGCTTTTTTTATTTGAACAAAGTACTATTTGATATGTAACCTAACCCTCTGTGTATTCAGACAAATTTGATTGTTCGATTGAAAACAAACTTGTTAAGGTGCTTGATAAATGTTAGAGCTGTTATATTGTAACGTATTCTTGTATTAAAACCTAAAAAAGTTATAAGATAAGTTTCTCTTATATACAATGATCGGACATTTGGGAAAAGAGCGCTTACGTTCTGAGCTAGTTAGTGGTCTGTAATTTTATCTGAAAGCATTATTTTTAAGGTTTTTTTAAGTTTTCGTTTTCCTAAAAATTAACAAAAGCAGTGCTTTTATCATTTGATTATCTAATTATTAAAAAATATTTGTAAAAATCCTTATCCCGAACTTACATTAATTTAGCATATTTCAACGTTAATCCATAAACGATGAGCAGTGTAATAATATTTCTAAACAAAGGCAACAGCTTAAAACTTGGTTTGCTGATGTGCGTATTGATATCATTTGCTCCTGCTAAGGCTCAGCCGGGCTGGCAGGATTTGACCGAAAGATATTCTTACACTATACTTAATGAAATAGGAAAAGAAATTTCGTTTAAGGACAACAATAATTACAGTATAATGATTGATAGTGTGCTTTACAAAGCACCAAACATTCCACAAGATCCTTTAATACCTGCCACTGAAAACAGCCAAAACTTTAACATTCAAATCTGCATCAATGATTTTTCACTTGACATTCCTGCGAAAAACACTTTTGATGAATGTGAAGAACGATTAGAAATCAAAATTATTGACGAAAAAGACACCATGTTTATTTGTCAATCATCGGGAACAGGTAGTTTTTGGAATACAAAAAACAAAATTGGACTTCAAAACGATGGACTTACTGAACCACCGGCAGATTTTAGGTTACAATTTATCCCGGGACATTATTATTTTCCATATTGGGCAATATACCTGTTAAATGAAGTACCAAAAACCTACGGAAACATAAAAATTCTAAACATGGACCAAGCACATTTTATTGTACCTAAAGCCATTTACGACTCTATATATTTTAACAGAAATAAATACAATCGTTCACGAAATTATTATGCGGAGGCTGAAAACATGGTAGTTGATAATTTTGCGAAAGGAAATTTTATGTTTACCCGTACAATTCAGCCTACCACATTCGACAAGTCAATTGTGCCTTTCAGAAATCCTCGTTGGAGTTATTGGGGGAAACCATATTATGCGACATCTCATAAAGACGAGTATATCGGAATTACTGAATTTTCATATGATACACTCAATTGGTCCGGGGGAAGAGGTGCTTTTGTTCGATTTAACAGGAATGAAAACAAAATGTCCATTTGGTCAGCTACGAATAAAATTTTGTATTCATCTACCTACAAGTTAAAGCACGACCCTTATAATAATGTGTATTACAACCAAACTATCATAAGAGATTCTTCCTGTAAAGATTTCATTTTCAATTGTGATTTTGAAACAAAACTATTCCGATCAACAGATGAAGGGCATACGTGGACAGAAGACATCACACTAACCCAATTATACAAAAAGCACCCATTTAGAGAACTTGAATTTATAGACCAAAACTACGCCCTAATTTTCGTGCTTGATAAAATGAAAGCGAAAAAGAAAAAATATGATATTCAACAAGGAAAATACTACCTATTAAAAAATTTTCACATCGTAGATTCGTTCATAACACCAAGCGATATTCATTACAATGATAATTATAATGGGTATCGTTACAATGTAAAAAATGACACCATTTCACTTGGAGCTTGGACTAATAATGCGTATGCAGAAACAGGAAAAACATATTTTCAGCTTTTTATTTATTACGTTGATAACAAATGGAAATTTCAAGTGGTTGATCTTGTTTATTTAAAAAATAAAATCGACAGACAAGAAATAGATACCATTATATATCAAAACTTTAAGATCGTTAGCAATAATGAATTGGTCTTTAAAGATCAGGGAAGTTTAGTTTTTAAAAATGGTTTATTTGACTTACAAAAGAAAGGGTTAATCCTCGAAAACGGAAAACAAATATACATAATCGGTCTAGGAATAGGCACCATACTTTCTTTTGATGGTGGCATTTCTTGGTATATTTATCCCTTGCCTTTAGAAAAAGACAGCCGTTATGAATTTTTAGAATTAGACGAAAAAGGTGTCATATCACATCTGAAAAACAGTTGGGAAAACAATGGTTATGGGTTTTACAAAATTTATAATCAGTTTCTTAAAATTGAGTAGAAATAGGAATATTTAATCGTATAAATGAATGTAATTCAGTCTATACAATTGCACTTAACAATCAAAATCACTTAAAAGTATGACTACAAAAAAAATAATCATAAAAGCAATTATTTCAGCCGATAAACTGAAAGTTTGGAACTACTACACACAACCTGAACATATCACCAAATGGAATTTTGCTGATCCAAGTTGGCATTGTCCAACAGCCTCTAATGACTTACAAATTGGGGGTCGATATATTGCCAGAATGGAGGCAAAAGATGGAAGTTTTGGATTTGACTTTGATGCAATATATACAGAAATCATTCCGGAAGTGAAATTCACCTATAATTTTGGTGAACGGATTTCAACAGTTGAGTTTAAAGAAATTAACGGTCAAACTGAAGTAACCATAACATTTGACCCTGAATCTGAAAACCCAATTGAATTGCAAAAAAACGGATGGCAAGCAATCTTGGATAATTTTAAAAAATACATCGAAATCAATTAATTGACAACAAACTGGTTCAAAAGAGAACTCTTAACACATAACACACAACATCCAATGAACAAAGACGTTCAATTTTTTCACGAGAAACAGACAACAGAAGACCAAGCAATTTGCAATTTGCTTTTTCTCACAATTGAAAGTGCATTGCCTGACGCTGAGAATAAATTATGGCACTCCCACCCAGTTTGGTTTATAGACGGTAATCCAATTGTAGGTTACAGTAAGCAAAAAGCCGGTTGGCGTTTGATGTTTTGGAGTGGGAGCGACTTTGAGGAAGATAAGTTAAATGTGAGAGGCGGAAAATTTAAAGATGCTTCAATTTTTTACTCAACCATTGAACAAATTAACACAACTGATCTCCAGAGTTGGCTTAAAAAGTCAAGAGAAATTCAATGGGACTATAAAAACCTGATAAAAAGAAAAGGAAAGTTAGAAAAATTGAATTGAAATGTCTAAAATAAACGATCGTAATGAGCGAATTGCCCGAATGACTTTTGCATCTGTTTACCCTCTCTACATCAAAAAAGTGGAACGAAAAGGAAGAACGATAAACGAATTAAATCAAGTAATCACATGGCTAACCGGTTATGACGATGCGACACTAAAAGAACTTATTAACGAACAGGTTACCATTGAAACATTCTTTCAAAAAGCCAAGCTAAACCCAAAATCTGACTTAATCAAAGGAGTCATTTGTGGCTATCGTATTGAGGAAATTGAAAATCCTTTAACAAAAAAAGTTAGGTCCTTAGACAAGTTGGTAGATCAATTAGCAAAGGGTAAAAAAATGGATAAAATACTTAGGTAAGATTCCCTAAAAAGTTAACAATTAGCGTCAGTAAAATTCCAAGTTTCACTTGTGTTGTTTGTCTTTTCAAAAGTTCATCTACTGAAAAAATTTTGCTATTCATTTATTTATAAATACCTACGCAGTTGATTGATGATATATTTATCAATTGGGTTTTTGGTGGTTTTTGACGGCACTTTCATGTTGTACTAAACAAGTAGAAATTTAAAAACATTCAGAGAGGGGAGATTCGTTAGCTATTTGCATCAAAATGTGTCAATCTTATTGAAAATAAAAAAGTAAACTTATATATTCTTATGAAACAGCAACCATATTTGCATTATGCTGACTTTTTGGCTGAAATCCTTCGAAAGTCAGCATACGAAATTGAATTATTTGAAGTGCAAACTGATTTGGGAATGATGGAAGCCTTAGACAAGTTTGAAGACTTAAAAAAAACGATGTACGAGAAAACCTTGAACATCAAACTAAAATTAGAAAAACAAAAAGAAACATTTGAAAAGATCTTAAACACATTTCAAGAATTAAGAATTCAGTTTGCACTGGGAAAAGCAGAAACCAAAGAATCATTTGAGGAACAGAAAAAGAAAATATCCCGGATATTGAATCAGCTGAAGGCAGAAATAAAAAGGAATCCAACTTTTATTAAGATGTATCCGCTCTTCGTCAATCAAATTGAACAGACTGCACTTAAACTGGATATAATATCAGAAAAACTCTCATCCACAAATAACCTGATTCATTCATCTTGGGAATCAAAAAAAGAAATGATTGACGGAATCATTTCACGTTTCAAGGAGACCATCTTTAATCAATCAAAACTTGAAAACAGATTGTATTTGTTTCAGGAAGAGATTGAACTGGCTTATCGGCATTTTAAGCGTGCTTTTGTAAGACCTTATCAATTACAAGACTGAATCTAGTTATCATTCCAACCGTTCCAATCATCATGATCTCCCTTCCGAAGATCTCGTAACATCCCATAAGTTAAAAAGGCCGCCAATAAGATTCCTATGATTCCAAGCGTTGAAAATCCATACCAAAAAGGAGAAACTTTGTGAATAATAAACAAGGATGAAGCAACAAATAATCCGGCGATAATTAATGATGTTACGATTTGCTTTGATACTCTGTTGACCGTATGAACCATCGGATCAATTCCTTTATGTGTCAAGTCCACTTTGACATTACCTTGATTTATTCTGTTAATGGCATTCTTCAAATCTTGGGGAAACTCTTCCATGTAAGACCCCAATTGATAAATTCCGTCCAAAATTTTGGCACCCAATTTCAAAGGGTCAAACTTGCGTTTGAAGGTCTTAATTAAATAAGGTTTAGCTAATTCCAATAAGTCTAAATTCGGATCAAGATGATGAATAACTCCTTCGATGGTAACCATTGAACGCGCTAAAAGGTAGAAATGTGGTGGTACTTTCAAGTCATGCATGACGATGATGTCTTTCAGTTGAAGTAAAACAGTACTCATTTCATTTTCATGAATCGCATCACTCACACTAAAATTTTGGACAAATTCATTGATTGCAAACTCAAGAGAACGCAAGTTTTTAATAACCGGGGCGTCTGACATTTGCTGCAAAGCATGAATGATAGCTTGTGGGTCTTTTTGTTTAACCGCGATGAACAACCGGCCAAACATCTCAATATCTCGATTTAAAATGCTTCCCATCATTCCAAAATCGAGGAAACAAACTTCACCGTCTTGCATAACAAGAATATTTCCAGGATGCGGATCCGCATGAAAAAAACCGTACTGAAAAACTTGCTTGATGTAGGATGTTGCCAATTTACGCGCTATTTTTATACAATCATAATTTTTAGCTGTTAATTGGCTGACATCCGAAACCTTGATACCTTGGGCAAATTCCAAGGCTAAAACCTTACTTGTTGTGTATTGGCGATAGACTCGAAGTGTATGCGTTGTACGATCAGTAACATCCTCCTTTATATTATTAGCAAAACGTTGCACATTAACCGATTCGTTAACAAAGTCAAGTTCTTTCAAAATACTCTCCTCAAAATTCTGAACCAAGCCCCTCGGATTGAAACTTCTGATTGACGGAATCCTTTTTTCAAAAATGGCTGCTAATCTGTACATGACCTTAATATCCTCCAAAATCACTTTGTGAATATGCGGTCGTTGAATTTTCAATACAATTTGTTCACCCGTCAATAAGGTTGCTTTGTGAACCTGCGCCATTGATGCCGAAGCAAATGCCTCCGGTTCAAACCAAGCAAATAATTCATCCACTGACTTTTTGAGCTCCTGCTCTACAACTTGCCTAGCTACATTTCCCGGGAACGGTGGAACATTGTCCTGCAAACGCTCAAATTGTGTAATCAAGTCATTTGGCAGTAAATCGGGGCGATTACTGAGTATCTGTCCAAACTTTATAAAGGTTGGCCCCAACTCTTCGCAAACCAACCTCAATTTTTCCCAACGCGTGTATTTCTGAGCATTTTTTTTGGTTGTCGAGGGGATTAATCTGCGAATCAAACGATATTGACCACTCTCAATTAAATATGAAACCAACTCCTCGTAACCGTAACGAACAAAAACCCTTAGAATCTGATTATAACGAACAAATGAACGATAACGCGTTCGAATCGAAGAGAAAAACCCCATTCTTTATTTTTACTTTTCGCTGCCTTCCAGACGATTGATTTTAGCTTCTGCCAATGTTAATGATCTTGATAAATCAGTAATTTGTTGCTCCAGCTTATTCAGCTGTTCGGTATGCACAAGATGTATTTTTTCATAAAATGATGTCATGACCTCACCTATTTTCTCTTCCAAATCACTCTTAGCATCTTGAATCCGTGTAGCCAATTTATCCAAAAATTCGAGTTCATTTCCTTCGTCATCTACCATTTTTTCTTTGACAAATTCATTAAACTTATCCTTACCCTTTTCTGCGTAAGCAGCTATTTTATCGACCAAATCTGTCTGTTTGGAAAGTGTGTAAATCGCAGAAGACAAACTAACTAATTCCAAAAATGTTTTTGTTTTCATACTCCTCAAGGTTAAATAGTAAATGTACTGCTTTTCGAGCTAATAAAAAAGCTCAATCTATTGAGTATATCTCAAATACCATTGAAAAATAGATAACATCACTTTCAGAATTTATACGATTGCTCTGTACCTATGTGAAATATGGCGTCTCCCTTATAAACAACAGGTGATTCATTCAAACAAATAACATATCCCCTACTAGCGGCCTTCACCTTGCGTTCAAATTTACCATAGGGATCAGTCACAACACCTATCAATTCACCCTTTTCAACCAATGCCCCATTTTGAACTGTTGCTTGAAACATACCTGATTGAGGTGCGCGCATCCACTTACTGTTACTCAAATAAATTGGTGTTCGATCCTTTGAAATATCAATTTTAAATGTTCGCATACCTAAATGACTCAACAAACGTTTAACACCATTTAAACCTTCTTCCACAATCATTTCTTCAATACTGTTCGCCTTCCCACCTTCAAACAAAAGCATCTTTTTTCCAATTTTATTGATAGACTCTCGAATTGTTTTGGAGATGTAAGAAGAATGAAGGATAAAAGGAGGATTGAAAACCTTTGCCAAGGCTACACTTGACTCATCAGTCATCACGCAACGTATCTGAGGAAAATTATTTCGCTGAGATGCCCCTGTATGAAAATCAATCACATAATCCACATGTGGGGCAATTTCTTTCATAAAATGATATGCAAATTGTGCCGCCAATGAACCAGACTGACTGCCCGGAAAACTACGGTTTAAATCTCTACCATCCGGCAACTCACGATTGATTGTCAAGAAACCAAAAATATTGAAAACAGGAAGACAAATAATCATCCCGACATTAGGTTTATTAAATCCCTTGCGAATTACTCTTCGAATGATTTCGATGCCATTTATTTCGTCTCCATGAAGTCCGGCCATCAACAGTACCGTTGGTCCATCAATTTTCGCACGATGAACGATTACAGGTACCAAAATAGGAGTCGTTGTATGTAATTTCGCAACATCCAAATTTAGCTGTGCTCCCCTACCCGGTAAAATTTCTTCCCCTAGAATGACGATTTTTTTATGTTTTTTATTCGACATCCTATCGTTTAACGTTTTTTTCAATGTATTGAATGATTTTTCCGGCGATATCCTCTTTGGTTGTTTTTTCAATCCCCTCCAGTCCGGGAGATGAATTGACTTCCAAAACCAATGGTCCACGCTCTGACTGCAACATATCAACCCCCGCGATACCCAATCCCACAGCTTTTGCAGCTAAAATTGCCGTATATTTTTCTTCTACCGTCAATTCAATAATCTGCGATGAACCTCCTCGATGCAGGTTTGAACGAAATTCCCCCGGTTTACCCTGACGTTTCATCGCACCAACGACCTCTCCATCAACAACGAAAGCCCTAATATCAGCTCCTTTGGCCTCTTTAACAAACTCTTGTACGATTACTCGAGCACGCAGCCCATTAAAGGCTTCTAAAACAGATTGAGCTGCATTCTGATTTTCAGCCAACACAACACCCAATCCTTGCGTGCCTTCCAGTAATTTCAACACTACAGGTGCCCCTCCTGCTGACTCTACCACATGCTCAACATTACGAGAATAATTTGTAAAAACCGTTTTAGGAAGACCGATACCCTCTTTTGATAGCACTTGTAAGCATCTCAGTTTGTCTCTGGAATGAACTATCCCTCTTGAACTGACAGCCGAAAAAACATTCATCATCTCAAACTGCCTGACGACCGCCGTTCCATAAAATGTAACTGAGGCGCCCACTCTTGGAATGACAGCATCAAAACCGAGTAGATAATCATTACCATAAAATAACGAGGGTCCTCTTTGTTCAATTTCAATATTACATTTCAAGTGATCAATGACATGGGCTTCATGTCCGTTAGCTTCAGCAGCTTCAACTAATCTGCGAGTTGAATATAAATTAGGATTTCGGGATAGAATGGCAATTTTCATGATCGGTTTTTTTTGTTTTTTTGGCTACATGGACTAACGATGTATCAACAATGAAGCGTTTGTTGAGGAACTTTCTCCCCAACAAAATCGGGTAGCGCATACCTTCTCTCTGAGTCAGTGAAAATTCAGTATGAATATGTTGATCCATAAACTCAATGGTACAATTGATGATATATCGTATTTGCTCCTCACCGTTTGAACTTTTAATTTTTTTGATTTTATAGTGTTCAAAATAATGTTTCTCATTGTTAAAAGCCGGGTGTTTTCTATCCAAAAAAACAACTTCAAGCTTTCTTTTTCCTTCGCGCACAACTTCTTTACAGTGAGAATAATGAATACTGGAAGTATAGGCGCCTGAATCAACCTTAACTTCAACATGTTGAAGCCCGAATTCAGGTAAGTTGACAATCTCCCTTCGACCAATCAATTGTTTTACACCTTTCATTTCACTTCGAATAAAAACAATAGTGTGGTAAAACTATTAATTTTTAAGTGATTAATCGTTGTAAAATCAGCATTCAATTTTTCCTAACTGAATTTTAAATGAAACACAACAATCAATCTATTCTGTTTTCATTTCACTCCATTCCGGAATATGATCATCAAAAGTGAGTTGATTTGTTGTTCGATCTATTTCACAGTTAAAATGATTCAAACCATTGGACAAAATCATTTTGTCTAAATTCAAACTGAAATTATATTGAGCAATCTGGTGTAGTACTTTTTCATTTATTAACACATCGGGAGCCTTACATTCAACTAAAATAAGAGGCTTTCCATTCAAATCAAAAACAAGCAAATCACACCTGCGAGACAATTGGTTGTAGCTAATCGAATATTCTGCAACAATAAGTCCCTGAGGAATTCCTTTGTGATTGATGAAATAATGGATCAAATGCTGGCGAACCCACTCTTCAGGTGTCAAAACCAGTTTTTTTTTACGTAGAATGCACCAAACATAAATTTTCCCATCCTTTCTAGTTAAATTTACTGTAGCAGGAGGTAAAGTAAGGGGAGTCAGTTCCATCGAAAAA
>CAZGJF010000029.1:0-33128 GCA_964526595.1 uncultured Akkermansia sp.
CGGGTACCATAGCGAAAAAGCTGTCTTTTGGGGCAGCTTTTTCGTTTTTAAGACTTTCAAATGCCTTGCAATTTCTGGTTAATACGTTAACGACTTCATTGACAGAAGTGGTTCGACACACCTCGTTTCCCATGATGATTTTACCTTTAAAAAATGTATGATTATTCCTACCACTCGTACTTTGAAACACAAACATACCAGACATCGAAGTCTTAACAATTTCATAATCGCTCTTATGGAATCTTTTGTGCTTATCATTTCTTCTCAAAAAACAATCTTTAAACATTCAATTCCAAGAACATTCTGATGGACAATTATTTTTAGCCGTCTAACCCGAACTCACGTTAAATATTACTGCTTTTAAAACCCTTTTAAGGTTTATTCTGAAAGGTGTTCCTGCCATTGTTTGAGTTCATTTTGATAAGCCATTCCACAAACTACCTTTCAATGTTGAACGAGAGTTCTTTTTACCCACATTTTAAAAACGAGGGTAATTATTTATTAATTTTACCCTTGTATTGAAAACAAGCGTATAACTTACATTTGAATATTATGGAAAAATTTGACAGAAAAGTTCCATATAATAACCTGCCATTGTTACCTCCAATGGCAGACATTGAAACAAAAAAAATACTTCGAAAAACAATTTCGGCAGGAAGAGCTTTAGCTCAACTAAATGGGACTTTGCTCAATATACCCAATCCAACACTTTTTTTAGACACAATATACTTACAAGAAGCTAAAGCGAGCTCTGAAGTAGAAAATATTATCACAACAAACGATGAACTTTACAAATCATTTGTTGCTGATAGGAAAGTAGAAAATTCAGCTACAAAAGAAGTATTAAGTTACAAAGAAGCACTTTGGTTAGGTTTTGAAGAATTGAAAAAAAAACCATTTATTACAACCAATCTTTGCATAAAAATTGTTCAATGTATTAAACAAAACAATGCTTCAATACGAAATGCACCCGGAACGACATTAAGCAACACAAAAGGTGAAATTATATATACGCCACCAAGTGGCGAACCAATTATACGTGAGAAATTAGCAAACTTAGAAAAGTTCATAAACGATGATGAAATGATAGACCCATTAATAAAGATGGCTTTATTACATTATCAATTTGAAGCAATTCACCCTTTCTCAGATGGAAATGGAAGAACTGGAAGAATTTTATTGCTATTATATCTAAAACTTTCAGGATTATTGAATACTCCTGCAATATATTTGAGTGAATATATCATTAAAAACAAAGATGAATATTACAAGTGTTTACGAAATGTAACTGAGAAAAACGAATGGGAAGCCTATATTTTATATATGTTGGATATGATTGAAGAAACTTCCAATAAAGGTCTGAAAAGACTAAATAAAATCACATTGGCAATGGAAAAAACCGCAACTGAAATCAAAAATAAATTACCAAAAATTTATTCTAAAGACTTGATTGAGATTTTATTCCGCCTACCATATACCAAACGTCAACATTTGATTGACAAAAACATTGGAAACTCAAAGACAGTTGGAAACTATTTGATGGCATTAGAAGAAAACGGTTTTTTGAAATCTGAAAAAGTGGGAAAAGAGAAACTATTCTTGAACGAAAAGTTATTAGAATTATTAGTCTAAATTCATTAATGGTATTTCTTATTGCTTTATTACTTTGAATGTATAAACGCTATTTGGAAGTATAATTTTTAAAAAATAAACCCCATTTGGATATCCTGAAAAATCTTGCTCATTAATATGTTCGCCTTGCCAAACACATTTACCGTTTAAATCACATAATTGAAAGTTCTCTAACCCATTCAAATTGTCAATTCTAATTTTGTCTGAAAATGGATTTGTAATGGAATATGCGTTATTACTTTTTTCAATTATTCCAGAAACACACGAAATTGATTGATTTTGACGATACGTTATTCTATCACTCAACCCCAGTGAATCCTGAAAAGCTTGACCCTTTTCACAATCATCCTTTAAAAACATCGCGAGCCAACGATTAAGAAAATCAAAGGTTGTTGATTGTTGTTGTTCCCTTGTAATAATTGGTGAAGGAGTACACGTTGCTTCTCCAAAAGAGCAATTAAAGTTATTATCAGCAAAATAACAATGTCCCCCACCTTTAATATAAATCTGTGTTTTTAAATTGGCTGTAGTTGAATCATACATTATATCTTGATGTTGAGAAGGTGGAGCAACACAATCATTGGTTCCACTAAAAATTAAGGTGGGAATCGTTACATTTTGAGCTGCTGTGACAGATGATGGATTTGTATTAGCCGCAGCAAATGAAACGATGGTTGAAATCGAAGAATTATCATTCGCTGAAAGGAAAGAACATCCTCCCCCCATTGAATGTCCCATGATAGCAGATTTATTCCCAACACTTGACGCCGGTACGGATGTTCCGGCACCATTATTCTGAATTTCAGAAATTAGGAATTTCATATCAAGACCAAAATCGGAGTGAACTGGAGTAAAGCCACCCTCAGTTGTTGGGAAAACTAAAATATATCCTTGGGGTACTATATTAGACCAAACACTTTGATACGAACTCCAAGTCATTAAAAATCCATGTCCGTATATAATAAGTGGAAAGACACCCGTAGAAATGGGAGTGTTTTCTCCAGCTGTCAAAGAGGGATAATAAACCTCTGAAGTTACTTGCCTATTGTTTCGGGAGGGGTCAATAAAAGTTACCGATGTGTGTCCAATTTGTTGAGCATTGACCTTTAATCCAATCAAAGAAAAAAGAAAAATTGATATTAAATACGCTATAAATTTCATTGAGTTTTCAAAATAACAAGTTGAATTTAAGAAAGGAAAATGGAAGTAGTTTAAATTCCACTCAGTTTTATTTTAAAAGCCCTACATTTACATCAACCAATGTTCTCTAAAGATTTTGAAAACTAATATATTACCCTGTGATTAACATAGTTTTCACAATTGAATGATACACTCAAAATAAACGTATGAAATTCAGTTTCCTATTTTTGATTATATTCTTTACAATCAATATTTCAGCACAATCGGACTATAAATTTCATATTCAAACACTATACAGTAGTGGAATAGTTAAATCTTCATTTTATACAAATTATTCATTACGAGGTGAGTTTTTAACCAAAAAAAGTGTCGGCTTGAATTATAATTTTGATTTTATGGTTCGTAATGATTCAATTAACCAATTTCATACTTCAATGGGGGTTCTTGGTGCCCCCATATTATTTGGTATAGGTATCATAAAATCTATTGATTCCGATACCACTTCAAAAGGGGCATGGGGCATAATTGGTGGTATATTATTATTGATTTTACCTGATGGTATTTCCTATCACTTTTCTGCAATAAAAAATTGGGATATCGCACCATATGCTAATGTTCTAGGACTTGATTTTGTCAATAATCGAAAAATTAAACACAAAGAACTTAAATATTCTTGCTCATTTGGTATTAATTTCACACGACAAGTATATAAAACCATTAGTATGTCAGTTTTTATGGAAACTCGTCAAGCAGCAAATTATGGTTGGTCTTTCGGAGGGGGTGTTGGTTTGGGTTGTTTTTTGGTAAGAAAGAACAAAATTTTGAAATAAAAGACTATAACACCCCTTATTTATTGGCCCAATAAGTGTCAAACTTTTAATCTGTTACATCAACCGCAGAAATGGGAGTATTCTCTCCGGCTGTCAATGAGGGGTAATAAACCTCTGAAGTTACTTACCTATTGTTTCGGGAGGGGTCAATATAGGTTACCGATGTGTCCAATTTGTTGAGCGATAAACACCGGTATCTGTAAAAACGAAACTAAGAGAACAACTGATGATACTTTTAGAAAATTAATCATAATTTGGTGATCATTTGGTATTAGATTATGATCTAATACATTAAACTCTTTTTTGAATTATTCTTCCATCCCGCTTTGTAGGAAGCATCGACAAAATAGATTTTTAAATCGGCTTGGTATGCTGCATCAACAAAATAGATTTTTTTATCCGCTTGATATGCTGCTGAAGTGAAATACCAACGTCCTTCATTTTTTTCGGCTTGATAGCTTGAGCCAACCTTATAAACCAATAAATCTGCTTGGTACGCGGCATCAACAACAAAAACTTTGACATCTGCTTGGTATGCTGCATCAACCGAATATACTTTTTGTGATTTTCCGTAGAGAAATAAAAATACGGATACAACTGTTAAAATGATAGTTTTCATAGCCCATCTTTTATTTCTATTCCAATCTTCACTTGATCTTAAATATAATTCTATCCCTCCACGTTATGAAACATCGACTCAATCAATGTATCTTCAACCAACTCAGGAAGTGTAACTTTCAAGCGTGGTTCAACCTCCATAGCACGTTTGATTGCAAAAGTTGCCCCCTCGTTGCGCGCCCAGTTTCGACGAGCAATGCCATTATTGACATCCCAATGTAACATCATTTTCAAGCGACGGTCAGCCTCCGGCGAACCATCGAGCAACATCCCAAAGCCTCCGTTAATCACTTCGCCCCAGCCTACTCCACCTCCATTGTGAATGGAAACCCATGTTGCACCGCGAAAACTGTCACCTATCACATTCTGAATGGCCATATCAGCTGTGAAACGTGAACCGTCGTAAATATTGGAAGTTTCCCGATACGGAGAATCTGTTCCTGAAACATCGTGGTGGTCGCGACCCAAAACTACCGGACCAATTTCTCCTCGTTCAATTGCTTTGTTAAATGCTTCGGCAATCAACATACGTCCTTCCGCATCAGCGTATAGGATTCGTGCCTGAGACCCAACAACGAGTTTATTTTGCTGTGCCCCTTTAATCCATTGGATATTGTCAGCCATTTGCTGTTGAATTTCTTGGGGGCTGCGCTGTTGCATTTCCTCTAAAACCTGACAGGCAATTTCATCTGTACGTTGTAAGTCTTCCGGTTTTCCACTGGCACACACCCAACGGAAAGGCCCAAATCCGTAATCAAAACACATCGGACCGAGAATATCTTGTACGTATGAAGGATATTTAAAATCAATGCCATTGGCAGCCATCACGTCAGCACCTGCTCGGGAAGCTTCCAATAAAAAGGCATTCCCATAATCAAAAAAGTAGGTTCCTTTTGCTGTGTGTTTGTTCACCGCAGCAGCATGACGTCGCAATGTTTCCTGCACCTTTTCTTTGAATAATTCAGGTTGTTCCGCCATGAGTTTGTTCGATTCCTCGAATGAAATTCCAGCAGGATAGTATCCCCCTGCCCACGGATTGTGCAACGATGTTTGGTCTGAACCTAAGTCAACAAAAATATTTTCGCGGTCAAATTTTTCCCACACATCCACTACATTTCCAACATAGGCAATCGAAACAACTTCGTTTGATTCTTTTGCCTTGCGAACGCGCGTACACAAAGTATCCAAATCGTCTATTACCTCATCAACCCATCCTTGAGAATGCCGTGTGTGAACAGCTTTGGGATTTACTTCGGCCGTCACAGAAATACATCCTGCGATATTCCCTGCTTTTGGTTGTGCCCCCGACATACCTCCTAATCCGGCAGTTACAAAAAGTTTTCCTCTGATCGCATCTTGCTGATTGGAAATCTTGCGGGCTGCGTTTAAAACGGTGATGGTTGTACCGTGAACAATACCTTGAGGGCCTATATACATATACGATCCTGCTGTCATCTGCCCGTATTGTGTAACGCCCAGCGCGTTGAATTTTTCCCAATCATCCGGCTTAGAATAATTTGGAATCATCATGCCATTTGTCACAACGACACGTGGTGCATCTTTGTGAGACGGAAATAAGCCCATGGGATGACCCGAGTACATCACCAATGTTTGCTCATCTGTCATTTCAGCAAGGTACTTCATCGTAAGGCGGTACTGAATCCAATTTTGAAAAACGGCGCCATTTCCACCATACGTAATCAGTTCATGCGGATGTTGTGCTACAGCATAGTCCAAGTTGTTTTGAATCATGAGCATGATGGCTTTAGCCTGCATCGATTTCCCCGGATATTCTTCAATGGGACGCGCATGCATGGCATAATCAGGTCGGTAACGAAACATGTAGATGCGTCCGTATGTTTCCAACTCTGCTAAAAAATCCTTGATCAGTACAGCGTGTTGTTCTTTCGGAAAGTAACGCAAGGCATTGCGCAAGGCCAATTTCTTTTCTTCGTCAGATAGAATTTCTTTACGCTTCGGTGCATGGTTGATGCTTGAATCATACGCTTTTTGAGCTGGAACGTGCTCCGGAACTCCCTGTAAAATATCCGCTTGAAATGCTGCTGTTGTCATGATTTGAAAACTTTGTGCAAAAATAGAACAACCGGAGGAAAAGAAAGTTTTTGGGAAAGAGAATTTAAAAAATTAAATGCTTATCACTGACATAGGGTATATCGGTTGGTGAGCCTGTCGAACCAACCGTACTTAAAACAAGCATAATTGAACATTGCTTCGTTGCATCGGTTACTTCGATGAACTCAGCAACCGAAGCAACCGATGGTGATACTTTTCAATCATGCATTCCTTTACCCTGTAGGATCGTTGGGATGTATTTTTCAAGGCGACCAAAACGCGCTAGAGTCTGTTCACTCATGTCCTTTCTTGAAAAAACAAAATGAGTTAAACCAAGTGAATGATGATCTTGATTATCCCGCAAATAGTTGAAGAATTCATTGAAAAAAAAATGGCTTGATCTATTCTCATTGGTGTATTGCTGACCAAGAAAAAATTGCAATAAAAGTGAGTGTGTACGGTGTTTGGTTAAGGGTAAAAGGGTGAAAAAATCCAAATTAACATTTGCAGTTTGATAAAGTCATTGATTGATCCTTTGAGTCGATTCATTCGCGTTATATCTTTGCATTTAGACGATGATTAACGAACGATCCATTCATGCGCTGATTCAATTGGTTGATGATCCAGATCAACAGGTTTATGATCATGTACGAGATCAGCTTATGTCATTTGGTATCGATGCGATTCCATTTTTGGAAAACTCCTGGCAGGATGAAAATTATGGCTTGATTTTTCATACACGCATTGAGGAAATTATTCATGAAATTCAATTCAACGAAACCAAAAAACGACTCAGAAGTTGGTCTGATTCTCACGAAAAAGATTTACTTCAGGGAGCTATCATTATTGCAAAATATCAATATCCCGGATTGGATGAATCAAGAATTCATAAAACCATCGAAGAAATTCGAAGGGATATATGGCTTGAATTGAACAGTAATCAAACAGCTTTTGAGCAAGTTAAAATATTCAATCGTATCTTTTTTGATACCCATCATTTTCACGGAGATTCTAAAAATTACAATTCGCCTACGAATTCTTTCATCAATACAGTAATCGAATCTAAAAAAGGAAATCCCTTAAGTTTATCTTTGCTTTATAGCGTGATTGCTCAATCCCTTAAGATTCCCATTTATGGCGTGAATCTGCCCAATCACTTTATTTTGGCATACATGGATGAAGCCGGAGTTTTATCGTTTGTTAATCAAAAAAATAAAGTAAACTATGGCGTTTTATTTTACATCAATGCTTTTTCCAAAGGAAATATCTTCAATGAAAATGCCATTCATGAATTCCTAAAAAATCTGAATTTACCGTCTAACAGAGAGTACTTCGAGCCTTGTTCCAATACGGCCATTTTAAAACGCATGTTAACTAACTTAATTGCATCATTTCAGCAAGTTGGTAATAGTGAAAAGGTTCAGGAGCTAACCGCTCTGCGATCTATTTTAGACTAAATCAATTGATCTTAAAATCCAAATCCATCCGTTTTAACTCATTGAACAAGGCATTACTTGGTTCAATTTTAATGCTTCTGGAAGGCAATCGAACTTCTACTCCATCAAGCGGATCATAAACCATGAAACGAACAGAGCAATTGCCTTCATTTTCCAAAAACAACTTATTCAAATCTGATATCATCGCCTGATCGAGTGCCTTAGTTGATAATCTGATATCAACATTTTTGACCATTTGTTCACGCAAGTTTTGCAATAATTGGATGGATCCAATGACAAACTCTAACTCATTTCTTCTGAATGGAATTTCTATTTTTCCGCGAATTGTCACAAAAGTTCCGGGCTGAATGAAATGTTTGAATTTCAGGTAATTTTCTCGCCACAAAAATAATTTGGTTGAATCGGAATAGTCTTCAATCTGAATGGTTCCAAAAGGTTCTCCTTTTTTGGTGAAGCGATGTTCTGCTTCTGTAATTATAGCTGGAAAAAACAATTCTTTTCCCTTGTGTTTTTCTATTTCATTGAGCATTGAAATGGAACCCTTACAAAAGGTCTTTATTTCTATTTCAAAATCGTCCAGTGGGTGACCGGATATGAAAATGCCAACCACTTCTTTTTCCTTGTTTAGTTTGTAAACCGCTCCCCATTCTTCTGTTTTAGGAATTTCCGGTTCCGGCATATTTACTCCACCGGATTCTCCGAAAAGAATGCCCTGAGAAGAATTTAAACTGTCCTGATATGAGGATCCAAATCTGGTTATCTGTTCCAAAAAAGTTCTGCCATTGGTATCTTCTTTAAAGTACTGCGCTCTGTGAATGTTTGTAAAGGAATCAAAACCACCGGCATAAGCTAAACTTTCAAGTGCTCTTTTATTACAAACCCTCAGATTAATTCTTTTAGCTAAATCAAATATTGAACTAAATGACCCATTTTCTCCCCGTTCCTTAATGATTGCTTCTACCGGAGCGCTCCCCAATCCTTTAATGGCACCTAGCCCAAAACGAATAGCTCCTTCTTTATTGATCGTAAAATGATAGTTTGATTCATTGATGTCAGGACCGAGCACAAGGATTCCCATGCGTTTACACTCTTCCATGAAAAAAGAAACCTGTTTAATGTCATTCATGTTATTTGACAAAACAGACGCCATGAATGCGGCAGGATAATTGGCTTTCAAATAAGCTGTTTGATATGCAATCCAAGCATAGCAGGTTGAATGTGACTTATTGAAAGCATACGAAGCAAATGCTTCCCAATCTTTCCAAATTTTTTCCAAACGAGCTGCATCGTGACCTTTGGAACCTCCTTTTTCTAAGAAAAGTGGTTTCATTTTATCTAGGGTTGGTCTGTCTTTTTTACCCATCGCTTTTCGAAGGGTATCTGCATCGCCCTTTGTAAAATCAGCCAATTTCTGAGAAAGAAGCATGACCTGTTCCTGATATACGGTAATGCCATAGGTCTCCTTCAAAAACTCTTCACAATCAGGTAAATCATATACGATCTGCTCTTCTCCATGCTTGCGTTTGATAAACGATGGTATATAGTCCAAAGGCCCCGGCCTGTACAAGGCATTCATGGCTATCAAATCGGCAAAAACAGTGGGTTTTAACTCCTTTAAATATTTCTGCATTCCGAGGGATTCGTACTGGAAAATACCAACCGTTTCTCCTCGTTGAAATAACTCATAAGTTTTGATATCATCCACCGGAAACTGATCAGGATCGAGTTCAATGCCTTGTGTTTCCCTGATATTTTTGACTGCGTCTTTGATGAGTGTTAAGGTCTTGAGTCCTAAAAAATCCATTTTCAATAAACCGGCCGCTTCAGCTACTGCATTATCGTATTGTGTGCAGTACATTTCTGAATCTTTAGCCGTAGCAACCGGCACAAAATTGGTAATGTCATCCGGAGTAATAATGACACCACAAGCATGCGTTCCGGTATTTCGAATGGAGCCTTCTAACTGAACTGCCTGATTGACAACTTTTGCGGCTAAATCATTTCCCTTGGCTATGTTGCGAATTTCCTTAGCTTTCGCTAAATCATCCTGATTGTTTTTTAATTTATCGTTTAATTCAGGATCACTGATGGATATGAGTTCATTCAATGACATGTCCGGAACCAGTTTGGCAATCCGATCCGCATCATGAAGTGGTAAATCCAATACTCTGGCAGCATCACGAATCGATGATTTGGCAGCCATCGTTCCGTAAGTAATAATTTGCGCTACCTGATTGTTCCCATATTTTTGGATGACCCAATCAATGACTTTTCCTCTTCCTTCATCATCGAAGTCGATATCAATATCCGGCATGGAGACCCGATCCGGATTCAAAAAACGTTCGAAAAGCAAATCGTATTTAATGGGATCAATATTCGTAATTCCAATGCTATATGCTACGGCAGATCCCGCTGCCGATCCACGCCCCGGACCAACGGACACTCCCATTGACCGTGCAGCCTGACAAAAGTCCTGAACAATCAAGAAATAGCCCGGATAACCCGTTTTTCGAATGGTTTCCAGTTCAAAAACAAGGCGCTCACGAATTTCATCATTCAAAGTACCATAACGTTTTTCAGCACCCTGATATGTTAAGTGTCTGAGGTAATTGTTTTCTCCTCTTTTGCCTCCATCCACTGCATCTTCAGGATCAATAAAGGATTCGGGTATGTCAAAGGCGGGCAATAATACTTCTCGTTCCAACCTATATGGTTCACACTTGGAAATGACCTCTTCGATGTTCAAAATGGCTTCCGGAAGATCCCCAAAAAGTGCTTTCATTTCTTCAGCACTTTTAAAGTAATATTCATTATTTTCCATTCCATATCGAAATCCTCTGCCTTTCCCTTTGGGAGTAGTTACCAACTCATTGTCTTTGATGCAAAGTAAAATATCATGAGATTCTGCATCGGAAGAGTTGATGTAATACGTATTGTTGGTGGCCACTAATTTAACGTCATGTAGTTTGGAGAATTTGACTAGTGTCTCATTGACCCGATCCTCATTTTCTTGACCGTGACGCATGATTTCAATGTATAAGTCTTCACCAAATTGTTCTTTCCACCATAGCAGTGCTTCTTCAGCTTGCCTCTCACCAACATTTAAAATCAAGTTTGGTACTTCTCCATATAAATTGCCTGTCAAAACAATCAGGTCTTGTTTGTATTGCAGAATCGTCTGTTTGTCAACACGAGGCACATAGTACATCCCATTGGTGTATGCAATGGAGGCGAGTTTAACCAGATTATGATACCCATTTTTATTTTTGGCTAACAAAACAATTTGATAGCCGTTGTCCTTTTGAGTTTTGTCACTTAGGTCTTTACACACATTGAATTCGCATCCAATGATGGGCAATAATTCTTGTTGAGTAAACTCTTTTCCTTCACTCAATGCTTTTTCGCGTGCCTCCCTGACAGATTTATTATGCTTTGAAACGGCTTTTTCAAAATGAAAAGCAGCCATCATATTACCGTTATCTGTCAAAGCAAGTGCGGGCATTTGACACGCTATCGCTTTTTTGACAAGACTTTGAACATCCGATGTTGATTGCAAGATGGAAAACTGCGTGTGATTATGCAAATGTGCAAATGGTGCATCTTTGAGAAGATCCTTGTTTAAATTCTGCGTAGGTATTTTTTCTGTTTTCTGACCTGTAAATGTTGCTTTTAGTTTACTACTTTCCGATTTCAGATTAACATGCTTGATCCCAAACGTCCCGATTGTTTGCTGATTCATGGAGATGAACTTATCCAAGTAGTCTGCTGTACATTTCAGTTCAGAGGTATCATAATGTTTTCTTCGCATTAATTCGAAGAAACATCGTGTTGTCGCTTCAACATCGGCAGTTGCATTGTGTGCTTCTTCAAACTTTTCGTTAAAAAGGAATGTATGTAACTCGGAAAGTGTGGGCAACTTAAATTTACCACCCCGACCACCGGGTAACCGGCATAAGGAAGCTGTTTTTTCTGTGCAGGTATCCAATACCGGCATATTGCTGAGTTTCGATGAAAGATTTAGTCTGTGGAATTCACATCCGATCACGTTCACGTCAAAGCCAACATTCTGTCCGACAACAAAAGTTGCCTTATCCAAAGCTTTGTTGAACAGCATCAGTGAATCTTCCAACGAGTCTCCGTATTTCAAGGCTAATTCAGTAGAGATACCATGAACAGACTCAGCATCATACGGAATGTCAAATCCCTCCGGTCGAATCAGAAAATCCTTGTTTTCGATGAGTTTTCCAAATTCATCATGTAACTGCCATGCAATTTGAATCATCCTCGGCCAGTTGGAGGTGTCGCTTACTGGTGCTTTCCAATCCCTTGGTAAACCGGTCGTTTCAGTATCAAAAATGATGTACATATCAGGGTTTTTTATGTGGTTTAAAGTTAGTAAAAAGGACCATTTTTTGAGTGACTGTTTCCAACATTTCAAAAAAAAAGCCGACCCCTAGGTCGGCTTCATAATATCAATGTATTTTGAATTAATTTTTAGCAGGCTCAGTAACCGGATCAGGCGCAGGAGCTCCAATCACTTCCCCTGTGATATAAATCACTTTTTCAGGTGCGTTTACAGCGTTGGACATGATAGTTACATTTTTGCTGATAGGCCCTTCTCTTTTAGTATCGTATCTGACCTTAATGGAAGACTTTGCTCCGGGAGCAATTGGTTCTTTCGGCCATTCCGGAACAGTACAACCACACGATCCTTTTGCATCTGAAATCATCAAAGGAGCGTCTCCGGTATTTGTAAATTCAAATGTGCAATACGGATCCGCACCATTTTTAATTTTTCCATAGTCATGCGTTTCTTTTGCAAATTCAATCTTAGCTCCGGTTTGAGCTAAAACCTTATTCATAGCAAAAGATATGCTGAATAAGGCAAATAATGTTACGAGTATTTTTTTCATGTTTTACAAATTTTAGAAGTAGTCAAATGTAGAATAAAATTTGGAATAGATAAGCCATTTAACAGAATATTAACCAATTTTTGGTAAAGGATCTTTAAACAGATTCCCATTTAAAATCCTTGAAATAAAAAAAGCCTCACAGGGAGGCTTTCAATTATTACTTTTATTCTGATTCTAATTGTTGGTTGGGGCACCTGAATTGTTGACCGGTGCACCACCTCCCTCAGGTGCAGGAAGTACATTTCCTTTTATACGAATTACCTTAGTTGGCTCGTTGGAAGCATTGGATGTTATCGTCACACTTTTATTAATAGCTCCCGGTCTTTTAGTGTCGTACTTAACCTTGATAGAAGACTTTTCTCCAGGCGCAATTGGCTCTTTAGGCCATTCAGGAACTGTACATCCGCACGATCCTTTCGCGTTGGAAATAATCAATGGTTCATTTCCGGTGTTTTTAAACTCAAATAAGCAAGTGCCATCTGCACCATACTTAACTGTGCCGTAGTCATGCGTTTCTTTAGTGAATTCAATCTTAGCACCACTTTCAATTTGGGCAAAAACTTTGTTTGCAGACGTAAGTAATACAGCAAACGCTACGAAGGAGAAGAGTAATTTTTTCATCTTTTTTGTGTTTAACTTTTACCAAAAATAAAAAAACATGTCATGCAAGAGATCTCGTTAACACAACATTAACAGCTTTCTATTTCTTGGTTATTGAATTCATTTTGTATTCAATGAATTCGTCAAAGGTCAAGTTCAGGTGATTGAGTCTGTCGCGAATACCGGCTCTTTTTTCATTGTCCATGTTCTGGTTTTCTTTCAATAACATCTCATAGTAATATCTTACTTTGGAGGTGTCACGTGGTTGAATAAAGATATCGTACGTACTGCCCTGACTTTCCAAAACTAAAGCTCGGTTCGGATAGTTGGGATAGTTTATTAAAAGTGTATCGGCATATTCTGCTGCTCGGGATGGAATATTTAACCCGGCAAATTTCATGTGTACTTTGTCCAAACATTGTGCAGCATATTTATCTTCGGGATAATTATGATAGTAATCAAGCAGTCGATCGATCAATTCAAAATGTGTCAGGTTTGGAATTTTCTTTATTTCACTCAATTGTTGTTGCAGCGAATTGATGGAATCTTCCATTTCTTTGATTCGTGTTTTCAGATATTCTCTACTTGGTTTTGAATCTTTTTCGACAGCTTCTTTACAAGCAAAAAGTGTCGTAATGAAGATTGAAGCCAGTATAATCCAATTTTTCATTTGTTGTTGATTTTATCGTTTTTTTAGTAAAGGGAATTTCAACTTATAATCAACCGACACGTCTCCTTTAGATATTTCGGTCAAGCGCTTGGTTAACATTCGTCTTTTCAGCGGAGATAAATGATCAGTAAATAAAATTCCGTCAATATGGTCGTATTCATGTTGTATGATTCGCGCTGCGTAGCCTTCGTATGTTTCTTCATGAAATTGAAAATGTTCATCAAAATAGGTAATATGAACCATTTCCTTTCGATTGACTTTCTCGCGAATTTTTGGGATTGAAAGACAGCCTTCTTCGAAATCCCATGATTCTCCCATTTCTTCTTCGATGATCGGATTGATAAAAACTTTTTTGAATTGCTCCAGTCCGGTGGCTTTGGGGTCACTCGTGCTGTTACCCTCATCATCTAATGCAAATGGACTTCCGTCAACCACGAACAATCGTATTGATCGACCAATTTGAGGTGCTGCGAGGCCAACCCCTTGAGCTTGATACATCGTTTCGTACATGTCTTCGATTAGTTGCTGCAAATTGGGGTAATGTTCATCAATTTCTTCAGCTTCTTTTTTTAAGATCGGATCTCCGTACGCAAGAATTGGCAGAATCATTGTGTAGTTTTTGGCAAAAATAATTCATTAAAGCTAAAATGTGCAGTCTCTTAGCGTAAATTATTAGCGGGAAATTTCAATTTTGAGCCAAATACGATTGTAAAATAATGGCAGCACTGACCATATCAACCATTCCTTTATCCCGACGTTTTTTTTTGCTAACTCCACTTTCGTATATCGTTTGACTCGCCATCGAAGAAGTAAAGCGCTCGTCCAAAAGCACCACTTTTTGAAGTGGAAATTCTCGTGATAATAAGTCTTTCAACATTCTAACGTTTTCAGTGATGTGAGTTTCTTGATTGTTTAGTCGTTTTGGTTCACCTAGGACAATGACATCAATAGGAGTTTGCATAAACAGATTCCTCAAGAATGTAACCAATTTATCGGAATCAATTGTTGTTAGAGGTGATGCGATGATGTTCAAGTCATCTGTAATGGCTATTCCTGTTCGTTTTAACCCAAAGTCGAGTGCAATGATTTTGCCCATTAGGTAAAGATATAATAGATTTCGTATTCGTTGCAATGCTTATCTTTGAAAAAAAATCTATGAGATCCGTCATTGAAGCAGCGTGGGATGATCGTTCCTTATTGAATGAAACCAAGCCAGTTGAAGCAATAGAACATGTTATCGAAGAGATAGACAAGGGCATTATTCGAGTAGCTGAGCCACAAGAAAACAATGAATGGATTGTTAATGAATGGGTTAAGAAAGCTGTAGTGCTTTACTTCCCAATTCGAAAAATGGAAACCATTGAAGTTGGGCCTTTTGAATTTCACGATAAAATGGCTCTGAAGAGAAATTACAAGGATTTGGGTGTTCGTGTTGTCCCTCACGCCATTGCCCGATATGGTTCCTATGTTGCACCCGGTGTGATCATGATGCCATCATACATAAACATAGGTGCTTATGTAGATTCGGGTACGATGGTTGATACGTGGGCTACAGTAGGATCCTGCGCACAGATCGGAAAAAATGTTCATCTGAGTGGTGGCGTTGGAATAGGTGGAGTTTTAGAGCCCTTGCAAGCGGCGCCTGTTATTATAGAAGACGATGCGTTTATTGGATCACGATGTATTGTAGTGGAAGGAGTTAGAGTAGGGAAACAAGCAGTATTAGGGGCCAATGTTGTATTGACAAAATCAACTAAAATTATTGATGTTACCGGTGAAGAGCCTATAGAGCATCAAGGATACGTCCCTGAACGCAGTGTCGTAATCCCCGGAAGTTACACCAAACTTTTTCCGGCGGGATCATATCAAGTCCCATGCGCCCTGATCATCGGTAAACGTAAAGAATCTACAGACTTAAAGACATCCCTCAATGAGGTGTTAAGGGAACATCAGGTTGCCGTATAAATAGTCTTTTTGCATATTTTTTCGAACAATTCGTAGAACATCTGTGTTAATTAATAGTTTTTATCAGATTATTAAACGACAGATTTAAACAATTGTTTAAATTTGCTGCCTCAAACTTTCTTATGAAGATTTGCTCAACAGAAGATAAAATCAAAGAAGCTGCGAAAAAAGTATTTATTTCTAAGGGCTTTTCGGGTTGTTCATCTCGAGAAATTGCCCGAGCTGCCGGAATGAATGTTGCTTTGGTTAACTATTATTTCAGATCCAAAAGCAAACTTTTTCAGCTCATTTTTTTGACGGTCATGGAGGATTTTGTTGAATCAATGACTTCAGTGTTTTCCACTGATCTGCCTCTTGAAGAAAAGATGTGTTTGTTCATCACACGTGAGTATGAATTATTGGCAAAAATACCTGAACTTCCTAATTTCATAATCAATGAAATGAGTCGGGAAGAAAGTTTGAAAATCGATCATTTTTTTGAAAAGATCAGCCAAACAGGCATATTCGAAGAATGCATTAAAGCGCAAGCAATTGGGCAAATGCGAACGATTGATTTAGTTAGTGTTATCCTGCTAATCATGTCGAATTGTCAGTATCCTGTAATGGCCCAAAAACTGATGCAAGGAATGCACAAACTATCGGATGAAGCTTACATTGAACTTTTGAAAGAGCATCAGAAAAACGTAACTGAAATGCTTGTCAATTATTTATTTCCGACTCAATCGGAAGGACCCACTAAAAATGTGAAATCATGATAAAAATGAATGCTCTTATTTTTTGTTTAATGACAAGTGTATCCACGGTGCTGTCACAAAAGCTAAGCCTGGAAACATGTCTCAGAATGGCTGACACTGCAAATTTGAATGCTAAAAATGCGCAACTTGATATTGCAATTAATCAGCGTAAAAATCAAGCATACAAGTCAGCCAGACTTCCCCAATTGGCATTTTCAGGGGATTACCGATTCAACGCGATCATACCGGGACAAGTCGTTCCTGGTGCCTTTTTCGGAGGAGCCCCCGGCAGTTATTCAACTGTTCAGTTCGGAGTCCCTTACAATTTGAGTAATTCTTTACAGTTAAACCAAGTTATTTACAATCCGCAAGTAAATTATGGCTTGGCTGCATTGAGAATCAACGGTGAAATTGTGGCCATCCAACAACGGATTGTAGAGCAAGACGTCAGGCAGCAAGTTGGCAGTACTTTTTTCAATCTTCAAGCGATTAATAAGCAACTTGAATTTATTGAAATCAATATCTCCAACATGGATAAACTAATCAAAAACATGCAAGCAATGGTTCAACAGGAAATGGTTATTCAGACAGAGGTGGACAAACTTCGGATCAATCGCTTAAGTTTGGAGAATACGAAACAATCGTTGGAAGCATCTAAGACACAGCTTGAATCGTTTTTGAGATTATTGACCGGAATGAATTCAAATGCAACCATTCAACTTGAATCGGATGGTTTGGTTGAAAAGTCAATTTTGACAGATGCAAACGAAAAAAGTTACCTCGAGGTTGAACTCATTGCATCTCAACAGAAATTAAATAACGAAGAACGAAAGGGTACTAAAATGGCCTACTTGCCCAATTTATCTTTATATGGAACATATAATTACAACTACAATATGAAACCTGAAAATAACTATCGAGTTGGTATCGAAGGGGCTTTTATAGGATTCAGGCTCGACTGGAAATTATTTGATGGATTGGAAAAACATCACACCCTGAAAGCCAATGCCTTGAACGCAACAAAATTAGCTAATCAACAGGATTTCGTTGCAAGACAAGCGGAGATAAATGAGGTAAATGCAAAAAATCAAATCGACGTGCAGGCAAAATCGCTCGAAGTCTCCAAAGAGCAATTAGCATTAGCTGATAACATATACAAGCAAACAACATTCAAATTCGAGCAAGGACTGGTATCAACGAATGAGTTAATAAATGCCGATAATAGTTTACAGCAAGCACAAACGAATTTGGTGGCAGCTTACATTCAACTTCGACAGGCTGAACTTGCATATTTGAGAATTATTGGAAACATTAAATAATTTTGAATCAATACGAATATTAATCTAAATAATACATAATCAAACATGAAAAAGCGCAACTTCATCATTGGTCTAATTGCCATCTTTTTGATAGGATTGATGATCATGAAATTAATGGCTAACAAAAAAGCTGTAGAGCAAAAAATCTACATACATGATACAGAGGCCGCCATTTTGGTTGAAACAAGCAAACCCGAAACGCATACATTCGAAAGTGCTTACAGCTATTTGGGAACATTTGAACCGGTTCGTCAAAATACGATTGGATCAGACGCACAAGGTAAAATTATTCAGTTGAATATCGAAGAAGGACAACGCGTTTCCAAAGGACAAGTTTTAGCCAAAATCGATGATGAATTATTGCGTTTGCAGCTTGAAAATGCTGAAGTCTCCTTGGAAAGCCAGCAGAACGATGAAACACGCAACGTCAATTTGGCGAAAGAACGTGCTATTGCCGGTGTGCAGCTTGAAAAAACCAAATTTGGAGTTAAATCAGCTGAAATTCAAAAAAAGCAATTGCAGCGACAAATAAAAAACACCGTTTTAACAGCACCATTTTCAGGTGTTATTACTAAAAAAATGATTGATTTAGGATCAGTCATTAGTCAGAGTTCACCTATTGTAGAAATAACAGACATTTCATCATTGAAACTCACTGTGAATGTTCCGGAGCGTGACATTCTGAAATTTAGTCTCAACCAATCCGTTAGAATAACATCGGATCTGTATAGTTCTCGTGTATTTGAAGGTAAAGTAAGTAATATTGCCGTTCAAGCAGACAAATCACATAATTTCAAGGTGCAGGTTACCGTAAGTAATCAAAAGCAGGAACTGAAAGCAGGGATGTACGGTGCTGTTACCATTTCAAATAATAAGAGCGTTTCGGTACTTTCCATACCACGAAAAGCATTGGTTGGTTCCTCTAAAAATCCTCAAGTATTCGTAGTTCGTGATGGGAAAGCTGTCTTAACTTCTTTCAATGCCGGTACGGCTGACGGGGCATTCATCGAAGTAGTTGAGGGATTGACCAAAGCGGATCAAATTGTGATTAAAGGTCAAATTAATTTACAAGACAATACCAAGGTAAAAACGAATCCAAAATAAGCTCCTAATGACACTTACCGAATTATCCATCAAACGCCCTTCATTCATTATCGTTATTTTTACGATTCTGATTGGTGGTGGGTTGCTTAGTTACAAGCAATTGAGTTATGAGTTACTTCCTGACTTTTCGCCACCATTATTAACCGTTACAACCACTTATCCGGGAGCTTCACCGGCAACCGTTGAAAGTCAGGTGTCCAAGCCATTGGAAGATGCGTTGAGTGGCTTGGAGAACATCAATGAGGTCACTTCTTTCTCCTTAGAAAATGCTTCTTTGGTTTTGTTGGAATTTAAAGCCTCAGCAGACATCGACAAGTCCTTGGAAGATGCACAGCGTAAGATTAATAATGTGCTAAACAACCTACCTGATGGAGCGAAAGCACCGGTTGTAACCAAAATAGAACCGAATGCTTCTCCGGTATTGCAAGTCAGTGCTGTTGCCGGAAATATGGATGAGCGTTCCTTCATGGAATTGATGGACGATCAAATTCTACCTCAAATCAAGCAAACCAAAGGTGTTGCTGAGGTTCAAGTTATTGGTGGTGAACGTAGGGAATTCAGAGTAAATATTGATGAGGAAAAGCTCAAATTGTATGGATTATCACTAACAGCTGTTAATCAATCGATTGCCACATCGAATGTTGAATTTCCTACCGGGAAAGTGAAGAACATGTCTGATCAGATGACCGTTCGTTTGGCAGGTAAATACAGAACCGTTGAAGATCTTCGAAATCTAATCGTAGCAAGCAATGGAAATTCACCCATATATTTGAATCAAATAGCGGACATCTCAGACAGTCAGGAAGATCAAATCACCGTCAGTCGTTTGAACGGACAAAACGGCATCGGATTACGGATTAAAAAACAAAGCGATGCAAATGCCGTGGACATGTCCAAAGCGACACGTGAGAAGTTTAAAGAAATTGAAAGAAAATATGCTCATGAAGGTGTGAAATTTACCGTTGCAACCGACACTTCTGGTCCAACCATCGAATCTGTCAATGCTGTAATCCATGATTTGGAACTGGCTGTTTTTTTGGTTGCCATTGTGATGCTTTTGTTTCTACACAGCTTACGCAATGCCGTCATTGTACTTATTTCAATTCCGTCTTCCTTGATCTCAACATTTGTAGCAATGTACTTGTTGGGTTACACCCTGAACTTGATGACTTTGTTGGCAATGTCATTGGTGATAGGAATTTTAGTTGATGACTCCATAGTGGTGTTGGAAAACATTTATCGTCACCTGAAAATGGGCAAAGACAGACGAAAAGCTGCTTTGGATGGTAGAACTGAAATTGGATTTACAGCCTTAGCAATTACGTTGGTAGATGTCGTTGTATTTTCACCGGTCGTGTTTATTGAGGGAACCATTTCGGACATCTTGCATCAGTTTTCCATCGTGGTAGTTGTCTCAACATTGATGTCCTTGTTTGTCTGCTTTACCCTGACTCCTTGGCTTGCTTCTCGTTTTGCAAGTGATATTGAATTGAATCCCAAAAAACCATTTCAGGCATTTTTATTGTGGTTTGAAAGACGCGTTACAATGTTCACGGAACAGTATGTCAAACTGGTAGGTTGGTCTTTGCGACATAAAATCGTAGCCGGGCTCATTATTTTTGGGATATTTATTGCAAGCATGGCCACCATGGGGCTCGGTATCGTAGGACAGGAATTTGTTGCACAGGGAGATCAGGGTAAGTTCATGATAAAACTAAAATACGACAAGAGCACAACTTTCGAGGAGAATAATGCCACGACGTTAAAAATCGAGCAAATGATTTTGGCCCAAAAAGACG
This sequence comes from uncultured Akkermansia sp., assembly GCA_964526595.1. Taxonomy (GTDB): domain Bacteria; phylum Bacteroidota; class Bacteroidia; order Flavobacteriales_D; family Crocinitomicaceae; genus M0103. Next base: position 20,855 of record CAZGJF010000029.1, read on the forward strand.
TTGTTGATATTGTTTTTGCGAATGTAGGTGGTCCAAGTTCAGGTATGGGGGCTGCTTCTTTTGGTTCAGAAAATAAATCGGAGTTGACGGTCAAAATGAAACCCGGAAAGCAGAAGATCTTTCCCACCATAAAATATATGAACGCCATTCGTAAGAAAATCGAAGATAAATATCCCGGCATTGAAGTCAAAGCCTTGAATATTGGAATGGTTGAATCGGAGGAAGCGCCCATTGAAATATTCTTGTCATCTGACGATCAGGACTTACTGATGAAAGAAGCTAAACGACTCAAAACAGCTATATTGACGATTAAAGGAGCTAAAGATCCAACGATTTCGACGGATGACGTTACTCCGGAGATTCGGATTGATTTAGACAGGGAAAAGATGGGACAACTTGGCTTACCCATAGCCGTAGTAGGCATGCAATTACAGAATGCGCTGACTGGAAATGACGATACCCAATTTGATGACAAGGGTCGTGAATACGCTATTCGTGTCATGATGGATAAGTTTGACCGTAAAAATGTGGAGGATATACAAGATATGTCTTTTATGACAAGTGATGGAAAACAAGTGCTTTTGAGTGAGTTTGCGAACGTAAGCGTTGAAAATGGAAATGGTTCCTTGGAACGAAAAAATCGAATTTCAAATACCACCATTCGTTCATATGTATTAGGTACTGCGAGCGGAAATGTTGCTCAGGAGATAGAAAACTACTTAAAAAAGAAACCATTGGATAAAAACGTCAGGTTGTTGTGGGGTGGAGAGATTAAGCGTCAAAAAGAATCCATGGGCGCACTCGGTACAGCTATGGGCATCGGGTTAATATTGGTTTACCTCATCATGGTTGCACTTTACGACAATTTTGTCTATCCGTTTGTTGTCTTGTTTTCCATTCTAGTTTCACTTATCGGGGCTATTTTGGCATTGAATCTTTCTTCTTCCAATATGGGGATTTTCACTATGTTAGGAATGTTGATGCTTTTGGGATTAGTAGCCAAAAATGCGATACTCATTGTTGATTTTGCAAATCACTTGAAGAAAGAAGGGCTATCTACTTACAACGCCTTGCTGGAAGCAGTCAGAGAACGGATGCGACCTATCTTGATGACGACCATTGCTATGGTTATCGGGATGATACCCATTGCTACGGCGACCGGTTCGGGTGCTGAGTGGAAAAATGGTTTGGCTTGGATTCTGATTGGAGGCTTGACGAGTTCCATGTTTTTAACGATTATTGTTGTACCCATCATGTATTATGTGGTAGATCGAATTCAGGCAAAATTCTCAAGACGAAAAGCTGCTAAAAACCATCTTGAGGAGCAAGTTGTCATCTAATAATTGTGAGGGAATGGAATCGAAATCATGGTTTGAAGATTGGTTCGATAAAAGTTATTACCATACACTTTATCAGCATAGAAACGAGGAAGAAGCCGAGAAATTTATAGCTAATCTTGTTGATTTCCTCAATTTGAAGGATGGTGTAAGCGTGCTCGATCTCGCTTGCGGAAAAGGGCGTCATGCGATTACTTTAGCCCAATACGGTTACCGTGTCTTGGGTGTTGATCTGTCCAAAAACAGTATCAGCGCTGCTAAAAAATACGAAAATGATCGCTTGATGTTTGCCGTTCACGATATGCGTAACCCCATTCCGGGGCAGTCTTTTTCAGCCGTTTTCAACTTGTTTACCAGTTTGGGGTATTTCGACGCAATCCACGAAAATGAACGTGTGTTGAATGCCATCCATGAAATGCTTGAAGTTGATGGAAAATTAGTCATTGACTTTATGAATAGTCAGAAGGTTATTCGGGAATTGGTGTTATCAGAAGAAAAAACGATTGATGAAATTACATTTCAAATAGAACGTGAATATAACGGAAGCCATATCATCAAACACATCCGATTTAATGCCGATGGAGATAATCACCATTACACTGAACAAGTACAAGCATTGACAGCAGATGATTTTGACAGCTTATTGAAGCAAAGCGGTTTTAAGATTATTCGTACATTTGGCAACTTTGATTTGGATCCTTTCGATGCTGACACTTCGGAAAGATTTATATTGGTTGCTCAAAAATTATGAGGGAATTAACTGTTGTTTTCAGCCTGCTTTTTTCTGTTGGTTTAGGTGGTTTTTTAGTAACTTATTTGAATCAGACCAACAAATCTCAAATCATCAAATTATTGTTGGCATTTAGTGGTGGATTTTTATTATCCATTGCCTTCACTCATTTTATTCCGGAGCTTTACCGAGAGCACTCTGCAACAATCGGCGTTTTCATCCTGACAGGATTCTTAGTACAGTTGTTGTTGGAGTTTTTCTCAGGAGGCATCGAGCATGGTCACGTACATGTCCATAAGGAGCAAGCCATGCCCTGGGGTTTGTTTATTTCCTTGTCTGTCCATTCGATCTTGGAAGGCATTCCTCTTGGAAATCAACTTGCAGGGATTCATTTGCAGCATGCTCATGTACATCATACAGCGGATAACTCTTTATTTTTGGGCATTTTATTTCACCAGCTCCCCGTTGCCATCGCCTTGATGACACTGTTGGTAAATACAAATCTAAGTTTGTTGAAATCTTGGATCGTTTTGATGCTTTTTGGAATTATGACACCTCTAGGAGTGTTGCTTGGTACGCTTAGCTTCTTTAGCGTGGATTCCTATTATTTTTCAGTCATTTTAGCAGTCGTTGTCGGTATGTTTTTACATATTTCTACGACCATCATTTTTGAAACTTCCGAAAATCACAAATTCAATCTCTTAAAGTTATTGTCGATATTTATCGGCTGTGGTTTAGCATTCATGATGCGTTAAATGGATGATTTCCTATAACTAAAAGAAAATGGGCATGACAAAAGATGTTGAAACATTTTTTCTGCAAGGATGTGGACGTTGTAAATTGGGAGGAACGCCCGATTGCAAAGTGCATCGTTGGCAACATGAATTGGAAGTGTTGCGCAGGATACTGCTCGATTGTGGCTTGACAGAAACTGTGAAATGGGGCTTCCCATGTTACATGTACCAACAAAAAAATATCTTATTGCTGAGTGTGTTCAAAGAATATGCAGCCCTTCTCTTTTTTAAAGGAGCTTTATTACAAGATGAAGACCAGCTGTTGACCTTGGCTGGAGAAAATTCACAAGCCGGCCGCCAATTTCGCTTTTCCAGTGACGAGGAAATAATCCTTCATGAAGCTAAAATCAAGGCTTTTGTTTTTGAGGCTGTTGAATTGGAAAAAGCAGGGGTAAAAGTGCCACTAAAAACAATTGCCGAACACCCAATACCGGAAGAGTTTCAGCTCAAATTACATGAGCTTCCTGCGTTGAAAATAGCCTTTGAACGCCTAAGCCCCGGTAGGCAACGTGCTTATTTGCTTCATTTTGGAGCCCCCAAACAATCTCAAACACGCTTAAACCGCATTGAAAAATGCATCCCAACAATCTTGCAGGGTAAAGGAATGCATGATTGAGGAAGTGTCATCATCGGTTGCTGAGTTCATCGAAGTAACCGATGCCCCCCATGTAACGAAAAATGAATTATCGAGAAGTTACGATTGTTTTAAGTACGGTTGGTTCGACAGGCTCACCAACCTAATTGGTTGCTGAGTTCATCGAAGTAACCGATGCAACGAAGCAATGTTCAATTATGATTATTATAAGTATGGTTGTTTCGACAGGCTCACCAACCCAAACAGTTACTGAGTTCATCGTAGCAACCGATGTATCTAAGCACGAATAAGTTACGATTATTTTAAGTACGGTTGGTTCGACAGACTCACCAACCCAATCGGTTGCTGAGTTTACCGAAGTAACTTAAGAAATTGAAAAAATCGAATTATTTGAAATAACATAAATCTGAGGGGATGGGGCACTAATTCCGCCCTTTTTTTGATAGCGTAATGTCGCTAAGTTCGGTGATGTTAAAGGCGTAAACTGCGGGGTATCCGTCAGCAATGTTCAATTGATAATAGTAGTGAATTTATTTCTCGTCAGTTTCACTGTCAAATAGTTCGTGTAATTTTTGTTGTAAAAGTTTTTTGTCAGGTAGTTGTGTTTTATAATCCGAAACCATTGTAGGCGAAAGGCTTCGATTTAAAGCATATTCTACAACTTCAAGGTCTTTGTCCTTGCATAGCAAAACACCAATGCTAGGATTTTCATTCGGTTTTTTAACATCTCTATCTAATGCTTCTAAATAAAAGTTAAGTTGTCCCAAGTGGTCGGGCTTAAACTTGTCTGCTTTAAGTTCAAAAACGACCAAACACTGAAGTCCACGATGGTAGAAAAGCAGGTCAATATAAAAGTCGCTGTTACCAACTTGTAATTTATATTCTTCTCCGATGAACAAAAAATCTTTTCCAAGTTCGAGAATGAAATTTTTCATCTGTGTAACAAGTCCCTTTTGCAGTTCCCTCTCGCTGTGTGGTTCAGGTAAGTTCAAAAACTCAAATACATAACTATCTTTGAAAGTATTTGAAATGTCTCTTTTACTTTCTCTCGCCACTGGTGAGAGTTTTGAATTGCCAATCATCGTCCGCTCGAAAAGGCTTGAAGAAATTTGTCTGTCGAGCTCACGTTTGCTGTAATTTTCTTGCTTTACATACTTAATGTAAAATTCCATTTCTTCAATGGTTTTACACCTAGAAAAAATCAGCATATTGTTTGTCCAGCTAATTTCTCTCACCAGTGGCGAGAGTTTTGGAAAGTCTTTGTAAACCTCATAAAACTGCTTCATTCTCCAAATATTTTTGTCGGAGAAACCTTTTATTTCTGGTTCTTGTTTCTGGATGAAAATAGCCAATTCTGAAACCACAGAGTCGCCCCATTCTGATAGTTCAATTTTTTTGCTGATATATTCTCCGATATTCCAATAGAGGTTTATTAATTCGGCGTTTACGGTTTTTAAAGCATTATTCCTAGACTGTTGTATTAGTTGAATTATGTCAGTGAAACCAATATCCATTATTTAATTCTATATGTTACAAATGTATGTTTTTTCAGTTGTGTTTCTTATTTGTGAGCGATTTTCTGCCAATACTTCGTTATTGATAGAAGGATGTAATTCGGTTGGTTCGACAGGCTCACCAACCCAATCGGTTGCTGAGTTCATCGAAGTAACCGATGCCCCCCATGTAACGAAAAATGAATTATCGAGAAGTTACGATTGTTTTAAGTACGGTTGGTTCGACAGGCTCACCAACCCAAACGGTTACTGAGTTCATCGAAGTAACCGAAGCACGAATAAGTTACAATTGTTTTAAGTACGGTTGGTTCGACAGGCTCACCAACCTAATTGGTTGCTGAGTTCATCGAAGTAATTGATGCAACTGAAGTTTTTAAGTACGGTTGGTTCGACAGGCTCACCAACCCAAACGGTTACTGAGTTAATCGAAGTAACCGAAGTGTCTAATTAAAAATAAGTTACGATTGTTTTAGTATGGTTGGTTCGACAGGCTCACCAACCAACGTGCTCACCAACCCTAATCGGTTGCATAGAAGTCGAAACCATCCTAATAAAATTACTCTCTCTGCGGTTCAAACTCAAAATGGAATAATTCGGAAAGATAAACATCAACTGAAAATTTTATTTTTCTAATCTTTTTTCTAACAGACTGTTATATTTTTCGAGTAATTCATAATATTTTGATTGCCAATAAGCTGAATCTTTAGATGGTGTAATATAAGGTTGAAAAAAGGATTCTTCCATATTTGAAGATGTGACTTTAAGTTCATCAATTTCATCTGAAAAATCATAGTGAATAATCTTTCCGATTTGCAAAATATAATCAAGAGGCAATTGTGCATTTTCAAACGCATTATAAATCCATCTTCGACTTTTTCCTAAACGATTAGCCAATTTAGAAAGCGGATAACCATTTTGACGGACAGCCTTTTCTACGATTTCTCCCCTGTGTTTTATCATGCTCAAAAATGAGAACCAAAACGAGAAAATAAATAACCATAAATTGCACAACAACGTAAAATAAATATTATATTAGCGAGAATTATTAATTTTAACCGTGAATATATTTACGTATGTCTGTAAATGTTGAGTTTAAAAAGTAGTAAATTAAGCCTGAATATGATTTTCCATAATACTTGAATCTGGTTTTCATCAGGCATTAGGAAATAATTAATCTGTCAATTATGAAAAAGCTATTATTGATTTTGATAATAAGTGTTAGCATAAGTGTTACTGCTCAAACCATTCCTTCATACGTTCCAACAAATGGGTTAGTTGGATGGTGGCCATTTAATGGTAATGCAAATGATGAGAGTGGTAATGGGAATAATGGAACAATAATAAATGGTAGTCAAGGTAATATTCAATTCAGCACAAATCGATTAGGAGAAAATAATAACGCCGTTTTCTATAATAATACTCCTACATGGAATTCTGATGGCGCATATATAAAACTACCAACCCTATCAAATTTTAATTATAGTAATGATTTTACTTTTATTTTTTGGGCTAAACCGACAAGTAATTCAACTTCTGAAATAATAAATCAAGGTAGAGATAATGATGGGGCTTTCATTTCAAGATTTTCTGGAGGCTATTATCAATACAGAAGTAATAATGTTGGATTAGACAAATTGGATAATTCAGTTTATAATAACTGGTCTTGTTATTTTATAATAAAAAGAGGAAATAAGCTATATAGGTATAAAAATACAACTATAATTGACTCAAGTATATTTTCAACACCAATTAACTTATCTTCAAATATTTGGATTGGTAAACATAATGAACAAGGAAATGGTAATGGTTCTAATTACTGTTTTGTTGGATATCTTGACGACATAGCTATCTACAACCGTGCCTTAACACAACAAGAGGTTACCAATTTATACAATGCTCAAAACATTCCATCTAACGTTCCAACTAACGGTCTTGTTGGTTGGTGGCCTTTCAATGGAAATGCAAATGATGAGAGTGGGAATGGGAATAATGGAACCGTTAATGGTGCTACGTTGACAACAGATAGAAATGGAAATGCAAATAAAGCATATAGTTTTGATGGTGTGAACGATTATATACTTACAAATAGTTTTAGCATTAATGTTAATTCAACTTTTTCATTTTGGGTAAAAGCTAATTCAACTTTAGATTTAAGTGCAACAAGTACTCAAGCTAATTCAGGTGCAACAATTTTAAGTAAAGGTGCATCTAACTCACCATGTAACTATAGTGATATCGCTTTTGGTTTCAAAAAAGGAAATGAGGGGAATGGTGAACAGAATTGCAATAATCAACAATGGTTAGAAACAGAATTAGGTGTTGGATGTAATTTAAACTATGTGTCAAATTGTAACAGTAATATTCAATTAAATAATAGCTGGCAACAAATTACAATTGTGATTAGACCAAATCATATAATTAGATACATGAATGGTGTTCTGATTGATTCTATAAACCACTCATTAAATTCTCTTAGTAATTCTGGATTCCCTTTTTCAATTGGTGCAAGGTATGTTGCAAATATGCCTGGATTAGTTCAAGGCTTTTGGAAGGGCGAAATCGACGACATCGCTATTTACAATCGTGCATTAACTCAACAAGAAGTTACTAATTTATACAATGCACAAACCATCCCATCTTATGTTCCAACTAATGGGTTGGTAGGATACTGGCCATTTAATGGTAATGCCAATGATGAGAGTGGGAATGGTAATAATGGAACAGTGAATGGTGCTACGTTGACAACTGATAGAAATGGGAATCCTAATAGTGCTTATTATTTTGATTATTTAAATGAGATTACGACTAATTTTTCTGAAATATCAGGAACACAGGCACGTACATTTTCATTTTGGATGAAAAATCAAAACGGAAATAGGACGATTTCTCCAATTTGGTATGGGGGTAGTTCAAGTCAAGCGATTCAAGGTGCAGCATTTAACATATTGTTTAATAGAAATGAACAACATGACCAATGTAATTGCTGGCCTACAACATTTCAAGGGGTTGGTGTTGGTGCTGATTGGATTTATGTTTTAAAAAGCACTACAGTAGGTGATAATAATTGGCATAATTGGACAATTGTTCAAGAAAATATTGGAAATAACTTTAGCCAACTTAAATATTATAAAGATGGAGAATTAATAAATTCAAATACTATTTTCGATTATAATGGGAATTCATCAACAACCATAAATACAATTAATCAAAATAAATTAAAATTTGGAAAATCATGGGCAACCCCAAATGTTCAATCAAGTTTTTTAGATAGAGCACCAACAGAATATCTTGACGACATAGCTATCTACAACCGTGCCCTTACGCAAGCAGAAATAACAGCACTTTATAATTCAAATTCAACAAATACATATACAATCACATCTTCATCAGGAGCAAATGGTTCAATTACTCCTTCTGGTTCTGTAACAGTAAACGCTGGTTCATCCAAACGTTTTTTATTTACACCAACCAGTGGATACAAAGTTGATAGTGTCAATGTTAATGGTGTAAAAGTGGATTCCTTGGTTGGTTATACTTTTGATAACGTTTCAGCTAATAATACAATCAAAGTAACATTTAAAGCAAAACCAATCAACCTCACTGCAACAAAGACAACAGTTTGTTCAAATAACACAAATACAACATTGACAGTGAATTCCAATTTTTCGAATAATACTTTAGGAAATATGCCAACAAATGGCTTGGTTGGGTATTGGCCATTCAATGGAAATGCCAATGATGAAAGTGGTAATGGGAATAATGGAACAGTGAATGGGGCAACATTGACCACTGACAGGTTTGGGAACAGTATTAGTGCATATAACTTTAATGGAAATCAACAGTATATAGTTACAAATTCAATTCAGTCACAATTAAGTTCTAAAACTTTCTCTGCATGGGTTAAATTAAACTCTTTAAATCAGACAGGTGGAGGAGTCATTTCAATTCAAAAACCAAATGGTTCTGAGTTTGATGCATTAGTATACAATGAATTTAGTAGTGGGTGGTTTTTTGGTAGTGATTACCTTTCTAGAAGCTCTACATCAAATTTTATTGAATCACAATCAAATGAATGGATAAATATGGTGGTAAGTTATGAAAATAATAATTTTAAAATGTATAGAAATGGAATTTTGATTCACACTTCTAGCCAATATGCCCTAAAAACATTTAGTTTAGATTGTGTCTTCTTATTTGGGTTTAGGCATTATTGGGCAGCAAATGGTTTTATAAATGCAAAACTTGATGATATTTTTATTTACAATCGTGCACTTTCAGATACAGAAATCCAACAACTTTATAACCTGCCTAATCCAAATACTACAAATACCCAAGCAAGTATTCTTTGGTCAACAGGGGATACAACACAGACCATATCAGTTACACCAGCCCAAACAACTAAATACTATTGTACTGTTACATGCAACGGAACTAGTTACACAGATAGCATCACAATCAACGTAGATGCAACAGCAGTGGCTGGAAGTATTACAGGTAGTGGATTATGTACGCCAAATACAGGGACTACACTTACATTGAATAATTCAACAGGTACCATCAAATGGCAAAAGTCAACAAACTATACTGCAACCACCCCAACATGGACAACCATCACAGGAGCAACAGCCACTACATACGCAACTGGAACATTAACAACTTCAACTGCCTACAGGGCTATTCTAACCAGTGCTACCTGTGGGGATACAACTGATAAATATGTAGTAGTAGTTAGTCCAAAACCAGTGGCAGGTGCCGCAGCCTTATATGGAACTACTTCTGCACTTGTTTGTAGTGGTAGTAGTAAATCATTGAATTTAACTGGTTCAACAGGTTCCATTCAATGGCAAACAGCTTCAACCAGTGCAGGTCCTTGGACAGATATCGAAGGAGCAACAACAGCTACCTATACATTCGAAAACCTTACAACTACAGGTTTATATCGTGCTAAGGTATCAAGCGGAGCATGTACCGAAGTTTATTCCAATGCAATTACTTTAACCGTAAAACAACCAACAAGTGCAGGAACCATCACAGCATCATCAACCGCAGTATGTAATGGCAGCGGAGCAACATTGACATTGAGTGGTTCATCAGGTACTATCTTGTGGCAAAAGTCAACCAATTATTCTGCAACAACCCCAACATGGGCAACAGCCACAGGAACAAGTGCAACCCTTTCAACAGGTGCTTTGACAGCATCAACAGCATACAGAGCTGTCCTATCAAATAGTCCTTGCCCAAGTTCAACAGCTACTATGGTTACCGTAACTGTAAGTCCAAAAGCAGTAGCTGGTGTTTCAGCAGTTAATAATACATCGGGTTTAACAGTATGTAAAGGTGGTGATAAGCCAATTAAATTAACAGGTTCATCTGGTTCACTGCAATGGCAAGCATCTACTTCATCTGCTACAACTGGTTTTACAGATGTTAGTGGAGCAACAACACAACCATATACATTCACAAACATTCAATCCAATACATGGTACAGAGCAAAGCTATCAAGTGGAGTGTGTCCAACGGTCTATTCCAATGTATTGGCCATTACAGCCAAAACACCAACAACTGCTGGAACCATTACAACAACATCAGGCAATCTATGTGCTGGTACAACTGGCAAAACTCTGACATTGAGTGGTTCATCAGGAACCATCGCTTGGCAGAAATCAACCAACTGGACAGCTACTACACCAACTTGGGCTGTAGCTACTGGAACAACTACTACGTTTACTACTGGTGCTTTAACAGCAAGTACAGCATACAGGGCAGTTCTGACCAATGCTCCATGCCCGAGTTCAACAGCAGATTACATTGTAGTAAACGTTGACCCGAAAGTGGTTGTTAAGACGATTACAGCCAATGTGACATCTCCAACAGGAGCAACAGCAACAACAGCTATTTGTGCAAGCACGGAGAAAATTTTGACTTTGGGTGCTGGTTATGTTGGTTCCATCCAATGGCAACGAGCAACGACAGCTACTGGTCCTTGGACTGATATTGATGGTGCAACATCATCAACTTATACAGTTTCCAACCCAAGTGTTGGTGCAAACTATTTCAGAGTAAAGTTATCAAGTGGTGTTTGTGCGGTTGGTTATACAACGGCAGTTGCGGTTTACTATAAAGCTTGTTCAAGTGCCATACCAACGTATATTCCAACAAACGGATTGGTTGCATATTGGCCTTTTAATGGCAATGCAAATGACGAGAGTGGTAATAATAATCACGGAACTGTAAATGGCGCTACATTAACTTCGGATAGGAATGGAATAGCAAATAAGGCATATAGTTTTAATGGTTTGAATTATATTGGAATAAATTATTCTAGTTATTTTAATTTTAACACTAATTTGAATTTTTCAATTTCTGCATGGATAAAAATTAACGCATTTAATGACTATTTTCGTTCTTTCTTTTCTTATGCTTGCGCTGATGGTGGGGGAGCTGGCGGTTTTCAATTATTCGTTGAAAGCCAAAACGGAAATCCTTTATGGTATGAAGGGGGTGCTACATTCAATCAAACATCGGGTACCGTTTTTGATAATAATTGGCATCATACTGTTACAATCTTCAATAGAGTTAAAGATTCAATGTATGTTTATTTGGATAATAGTTTGATAGGCATTTCTTCCATTAATCCGAATTATAGTTATACTCCAACTTGCTTACCTGAGTTAAGAATTGGCGGAGAAAGGAATGGACAAACTATTCATTTCTTCAAAGGTAAATTAGATGAATATGCAATATATAACCGTGCTTTGACCCAATCAGAGATAACAGCACTTTATATAGGAACAACCACAAGTGGTATGGCTCAATTGGATAATAATTCACTTTCAGAAACAACAAAATCACTTAATAATACTATTCTGAATAATACTGATGCAGTTCAACAAAAATCAAATGAGCAAATTGAAACTACTCCATTTGATGCCATCATGTATCCAAATCCGTATGAGAACTACTTCAATGTTCAATTGACCTCATCAAGTGATGAACAAGTAGCAATCAAAGTATATGATATGCTTGGGAAGGTGGTTGAAGAACATACTGTTTATCCATCTGAAATGGAAGCATTGCAATTGGGTAAAGACCTTTCAAATGGCGAGTATAGTATTGTGATCATGCAAGCGGGCGATGTGTTGAGAAAGCGTTTAGTTCGGCAAGCTCACTAACCGTTTCACTTCGGTTCGCTTCGCTTCGGTTGCTGAGCATAGTCGAAGCACCGAAAAACGTTGATTGTGCTAAGTACGGTTGGTTCGACAGGCTCTCCAACCTAATAATTCGGATGCTGAGCATAGTCGAAG
>CAZGJF010000030.1:0-675 GCA_964526595.1 uncultured Akkermansia sp.
ATGGAGTCTAACAAGATGCAAACATCATGCCCGCACTCTACCATACGTTTAGCTTTCTCCAAAACCATATTTGCTACTTTGACATGTCTGTCAGCCGGTTCATCGAATGTTGATGCGATAACTTCTGCTCGAACACTGCGTGCCATGTCAGTTACTTCTTCAGGTCGTTCATCAATCAGTAGTACTATTAGGTATGTCTCCGGATGATTTGCTGCAATGGCATTGGCAACATCTTTCAGAAGCATTGTTTTACCGGTTTTTGGTTGTGCCACAATCATTCCCCTTTGACCCTTTCCAATTGGGGCAAATAAATCCATGACACGAGTTGATAGTGTTTCCTGCTTGTGCCCTGTTAATTTGAACTTCTCGTCCGGAAATAAAGGTGTTAAATATTGAAAAGGGACTCTATCTCGAATGTATGAAGGGTCTCTGCCATTGATGGATTCTACTTTGACTAGCGGAAAGAATTTTTCTCCTTCCCTTGGAGGTCTAATGGTGCCTTTAACGGTGTCCCCGGTTTTTAATCCGAATAATTTAATCTGACTTTGTGATACATAGATGTCATCCGGTGAAGGCAAGTAATTGTAATCAGAAGATCTCAAAAAACCATAACCATCTTGAATAACTTCCAAAACTCCTTCCGCTGAAACAATGCCAACCAAATCATAAAGATCT
>CAZGJF010000030.1:685-20908 GCA_964526595.1 uncultured Akkermansia sp.
TTGTGTTCCCGTTGATGATGTCTGTTGAAAGGTTTGTCTCTGTGGGAATCATTTTTGATTGTTGATGTATCGGCAGTTATTTCACTATTACTTTGATCTACATCAAGTTTTAGTGGTTCCTCACCTTGGGTGGCAAGAATGTCTTTGACAAGTATTTCAGGGGTATTTTCATTTTTATTTGCAATCTCCATCAGATTTCTGCCCTCATTGGGCTTGTTCGGCAAGTGAGTTTGGTGTCTCTTGTCTGGCTTTGCATGTTTTTGTTCGGGAACTTGATCTTTTTCAGAAGAACTTTCATTATTGAATAAACTAGCCTGAGCAATTGGTTCATTTTTTTCAATTCGTTTTCTTTTAGGTTTATTTTCAGTGGGTAATTGATTTGCTTCATCAGATTTTCCGATGATTTGATCAATTAACTCAGCCTTTTTAAGCGTTGTGAAATCAGCTATTCCAACAGAGGTAGCTAATTCTCTGAGTTCAGAAAGCTTTTTGCCTTCTAATTCTTTTTTATCCATAAATGATTTTAAAATGAAATGTTTAGATAGATCTAATGTTGAGTTGGATTAACGAGAAAGTGATGGATTTATCATTTTCGATACGCAAATTTAATATAAAATTATGATTCTGCGAAGCTATATTGAAATATTTGAAATTCATTGAAGATAAATTCTTACTTTACTTTCCAAAATATGTCATTAATGATAACTATTGATCGGGTTTTAAAGAACAGTGAAAGTTAGGAATAAACAAAAAAGTTTTAAAATTCTTGCTAATATTCTAAAAATGTAGTTACTTTGCAACCCATTTAGAAAAAGGTTAACCAAGAAAATTATGTCACGAGTTTGTCAACTTACAGGGAAATCGGTTATGGTCGGGAACAATGTTTCACATTCAAACCGCAAGACGAAACGAAAATTCTATCCCAATTTGGTATCTAAAAAATTCTACCTTCCTGAGGAAGATAGAACCATTACTTTAAAAATTTCAACTTCCGCGTTGAGAACGATTAACAAAAAAGGAATCAGTGCTTGTGTGAAAGAAGCACGAGAAAAAGGTTTTTTGAAATAAATTGCAAGCAACCATTGTGAAATGGTTTAAAACGTAATACAAATGGCTAAGAAAGCAAAAGGAAACAGAATTCAAGTTATACTTGAATGTACAGAGCACAAAGAGTCGGGAGTGGCGGGAACTTCACGTTACATAACTACGAAAAATCGTAAAAATACACCTGACAGAATGGAAATTAAAAAATACAATCCAATTTTGAAGCGTTATACGGTTCACAAGGAGATTAAATAATAAATACTCATGGCAAAGAAAGTTGTAGCATCGTTACAAAAAGGTGGCGGAAAAGAGCACACGAAAGTGATTAAAATGACAAAATCCGGTAAAACCGGATCATTCACTTTCAAGGAAGAAATTGTTCACAATGATAAAGTGAAGGAGTGGTTCACGAAGAACTAATTTCCCAGCTTACTTTTTTTTGAAGCTTCCTTTTGTTTTAAGGAAGCTTTTTTTATTTTTATGAAATGGCATTATTTGGTTTATTCTCAAGAGAGAAGAAAGAGAGTTTAGATAAGGGTCTTGACAAAACAAAACAAAGTTTTTTATCTAAATTGGCACGTACCATCATAGGGAAGTCCCGAGTTGATGATGAGGTCTTAGATAATTTGGAGGAAGTATTAATTACCTCTGATGTGGGAGTGGAAACTACTTTGAAAATTATTAGAAGAATCGAAGATCGTGTTTCAAGAGACAAGGTTCTCGGTACAAGCGAATTAAACAATCTCTTGAAAGAAGAAATAGCTTCTTTGCTTGAAGAGAATGATAATTCTGATTCAACTCATGAAAATTTTTCGCAAAGTTCTGATCCATACATTATCATGGTCGTGGGCGTAAATGGAGTTGGAAAAACCACAACCATCGGAAAATTAGCTCATCAATTCAAATCATCGGGTAAAAAAGTAATTTTGGGAGCCGCGGATACGTTCCGTGCTGCGGCTGTAGATCAGCTCATTATTTGGTCTGAAAGGGTAGGGGTTCCTATTGTACAACAAGGAATGGGAGCGGATCCTGCATCGGTAGCTTTCGATACACTACAATCTGCCAAATCACAGAACGCTGATATCGTAATCATTGATACTGCCGGGCGACTTCATAATAAAGTAAATTTGATGAATGAGTTGGGAAAAATAAAACGCGTTATGGAAAAGGTCATTCCGGGTGCTCCGCATGAGGTTTTACTTGTCTTAGATGGCGCAACTGGTCAAAATGCATATGAGCAGGCGAAGCAATTTTCTTTGGCAACAGACATCAACGCTTTAGCGATAACCAAATTAGATGGAACAGCCAAAGGAGGAGTCGTGATAGGAATCTCTGATCAGATGAAAATTCCGGTCAAATATATCGGAATTGGAGAAGGAATGAATGACTTGCAGTTATTTGATAAACACGCATTTGTAGATTCATTGTTTTCATGAAATAAACCTATTTATAGGATGAACTTTCCGGTTGAATATGATAAAATCACACTGAATATTCCATGAAAAAGATCAAAATCAACGGACATGGGCATTTGCTTCCGGAGCCACATGAAATTCCACGATTCATGCGTGACAAGAAATTGTTTTGGATCGATGACGATAAAAAATTTATGCGTCAAGATGATTGGAAAAGACCAATAACAGATCCGAGTTTCTTCTACCATGAAAAATTGGAGTGGATGGATCGTTATCAAATTGATCATGGTGTGATGCTTAACTTGTCCCAGATCTATTGTAATGGTTGGCAACAGCAAGATGCCCTGGATGCGATTCGTTGGCAAAACGATTTCAACGCAAGTGTAGAGCAGCGTCGTCCAGATAAGTTTACTTGTGGTTTTGTTGTTCAGCCGCTCTATTTGGAAGATGCCTTGAAAGAAATAGAACGCTGTGTAGAGCAACTAAAGATGTCACTACTTTGCTTACCAACACATTTTTTGAATGAACAAGGCGAATGGTTATCGGTTGCAGATGAGTATGTGTTTCCAATTTTTGAGTTAGCGAATTATTACAAATTGTCTTTGGAAATACATCCATACGATGCTGAGAAAATGGTCAAACTGAAAGATATTTATTGGCGTTTTCATTTGGTATGGATGATGGCTCAAACGGCAGACACCCTTCATTTATTTACCCTTAAAGATTTATTGAACAGATTTCCAAATATTCGAACTTGTTTCGCTCATGGTTGTATGTTGGGGCAAGCAAATTATGGTCGTCGTTTGCAGGGATTTGATGGAAGACCCGATCTTTTTGAGGGAGCAGTCAACCCTCGTGAAGCATTAGGACATCCTAATTTGTATTTTGATTCATTAGTACATGATTCATATACACTTCAATTAATCAAAACGCGCGCAGGAGCATCACAAATAGTTGCCGGGTTGGATGATCCCTATCCACTTGGAGAGATGGAAGGCGTAGCTCGTTCGTACCCCGGAAGAGTAATTGATTTTGCCGTTGAAGCTGGTATATTGTCTCAGCAAGAGTCAGATGAAATTTGGTGCGATAACGTCATGCGATGGCTAAATAAGCCCTTAGAAAGTTTGATTACTACTTAAATACGAATTATGAAGCTTCACATTTTGTATTTGAATGACATTCTCTACCTAAATTAAATCGAAACAATACGAAAAATTTACTTGTGTCTTCAAAATTTCACATCCGACTGCTTTTAGTTTTCTCTTCAATTGCTTTGTTGGGTTGTAATACATCAAAAACGAACAAAAAGGCAATTTCAAAAACAGACTTTATTTACATTCAAAACAATGAATTTAAGTGTAAAAACAGTAGGTTTTTTCCCGTTATGATAAACTATGTGGTCGGTTTTAGAAAGCTTGATGGAAGAATTGTAATTACTCCAATCAAAGAATATGAAGATCCTAATTATTTTGAACATGGTGACTATGAGGGAACTATTCATCAGTTGAAAGGGCATTTACGCCTGATTAAAGAAATGGGATTTAATTCCATACGTTTGGTTATGGATCGAATACACTCAGATCACCAAGGATTTTATTATCCCTCAGATTCATCTAAAATTTACCTAGATCGTGATTGTAAAAAGTTGATTGGTGCTATCGAAGCGTTTTTGAAGATTGCAGAAAATGAGCAATTGAGGATTATGATTTTACTCAAACCACCATATCAAGATGGGGCACTGCTGAATTTCACACGTTCAGTATTAAAATCATTTAGTAATCGTCCGGCTGTGTTTGCGTACGATTTTTTTAATGAACCATTGTACTTTGATACCAAAGTTGATTCTAATGAAAATCCCGTATTAAGACCTAAAAATGAAGTGGTTAAAATCGTTCGCAATTGGCGAAGAGTTTTTGATGAAAATGCCCCCAATCAATTGTTTACTATTGGGTTTTCTGAACCGATTGAAGTGTTTGAATGGGATCCTTCAATGTTACCGGTCGATTTTATAGCATTCCATACGTATAATCCATTACGAGTTTTTAATGAAATATTTTGGTATTCAAATTATGCTCAAAAACCATGGATGATTGGTGAAACAGCTTTGCCTTCGGATGGAGATTCAATTTCGTATGATGAGCAAGCATTATTTTACAAAGAAGTGTTGGATCGAGTCTTAGGCTGTCAAGGAATGGGATTAGGTTGGTGGGAATTTCAGGAAATACCAAACGCTCACTTCGAAGCTCAATTCGCAGGTGTACTGAATCATCAGGGGAATACAATTACCAAAATTGGTAATTATACAATTCGAGGAACTGTAAAACTCATTGTGAAGGAAATATTGAAAGCATCGTATGTTAAGCGTAAAAAATCATGTCCCTGTATGAATAATTATGAAAACATGCTCGGTTATAATAATTATTTGATTAAAGGTTGTGTCAGAGATCTGATAACAGGTAAGCCCATTGAAGGAGCTGTTATCCGTGCATGGAATGAAGATTGGTCTATTGGTCAAAATACTTTTTCTCGAAAAGATGGCTCATTCAATTTATACAGCAATGATCAGTGTGTACGTTTTGAAATATCATCTCCGGGATACAGCAATCATAAATTTGATCAAAAATTAAGATATAGCTGGGTAAATGCTCATCACAAACCGAATATTTCAAATTCAAAAATGGAATATCATGGCATTTCTTACAAAGATTTTTTGGTCAATAACAAATCTCTATTTGTCTTTAAATCAGAGAGATTTAAGCCGTTTAAAAAATGGGCAGTGATGCAAACAGTGTATTTAGGGAAACTACATTAATAATCGTATAAAGTAAATTTTAAAAAGATTAATTTTAGCAATCTAAAACAATTCAATGTCAAAAGAAGTTTATCTGATTGATGGAGTCAGAACGCCGGTTGGGAGTTTTGGAGGGACCTTATCCTCTGTGCGTGCCGATGATTTAGCTGCTTATGTTATTAAAGCTCTTGTTGAACGTAACTCCCAACTAAATCCCGAAGCTATTGAGGATGTTATTATGGGATGTGCTAATCAAGCAGGTGATGATAATCGAAATGTGGCAAGAATGGCAGGTTTACTGGCCGGCCTTCCTGTCGAAGTTGCAGGAGAAACAGTAAATAGATTGTGTGCATCAGGTATGGCTGCAACCATCAATGCTGTGAGAGCAATAAAAGATGGTGCAGGTGATCTTTACATTGCCGGTGGTGTAGAAAATATGACACGTGGCCCTTGGGTGATTTCTAAAACTTCCACTGCCTTTGGTCGCGATGCGCAGTTGTTTGATTCCTCTTTTGGTTGGCGCTTTGTAAACCCTAAAATGGAAGCAACTTATGGGGTGGACAGTATGGGGAATACTGCCGAAAATTTGGCCAAAAAATATCAGATTGACCGTGAATCACAAGATCGTTTTGCTGTTTGGTCACAACAGAAAGCTGCCAATGCAAAGCAAAAAGGACTTTTTAAAAATGAGATTATTCCGGTATTAATTCCTCAACGCAAAGGAGATCCCTTCATGTTTGAAAACGATGAATTCTGTAAACCTGAAACCACCTATGAAAAGCTAGCCAATTTGAAACCCGCATTTGCCTCTGATGGAAGTGTTACGGCAGGAAATTCTTCAGGATTAAACGATGGTGCTGCAGCCTTGTTGTTGGCTTCGGAAGACGCATTAAAGAGCTATCAACTGAAGCCACTAGTCAGAATCGTTGGCGCTGCAGTGGCCGGTGTAGAACCTCGTATTATGGGAATAGGTCCTGTAAATGCTACTCGAAAATTACTTAAACGAACCGGTTTAACTTTAGATCAAATGGATATCATTGAGTTAAACGAAGCATTTGCAGCTCAGGTCTTGGCTTGTACAAGACAACTTGGCTTAGATGATATGGACTCACGTATTAATCCCAATGGAGGAGCTATTGCTATCGGTCATCCGTTGGGTATGACAGGTGCACGGATCTTATTAACAGCAGCATTAGAGCTTCAGCGTACAGACAAGCAATTTGCTTTGGTAACCATGTGTATTGGTGTGGGACAAGGCTACGCTACAATTATTGAACGCGTTTAATTTCAAACGATTTACTACCTAAATTCGTTTTTCTACTACTATGCCGCTTAAGAAACTGATATTGCTGCTAATTCCATTCCTCTTGTTTTCGTGTAGGAAAGAAAAAACCTTTTGGGATACGAATTGGAAGGCTCCACTGGTTAATGATACATTATCACTCGAAAATTACTTTAACGATTCCACATTATCCCTTCAAAGTGATCACTCTGTTTTTGTTGATTTGAGTCGAACAATTTTGGATATTGGTTTGGAAGATTTAGTCAGATTACCTGATACAACAATTTCTCAGATTTTCACCCCTGCCATAAGTTTAATGAATATTCCTCCCGGATATCAATTCTACAATAATATCGAGGAACATGTGATTTCGATGGGCGATGTTCAGCTCAAACAGGTGACAGTTTCCAGTGGTAAGATACAATTAACAGTGTATAATCCTACACAAACAAATGTAATTTACACCATTCAATTACCGGGAGTGACTAAAAATGGAGTAACTTTTGAAAAGACCTACACAGTTGGTTCCGGTACTAATGAACAGCCGTCAGTAGCGGTTGAAAATTTGGATATTTCAGGATATACGATTGATTTGAGAGGACAACAAGGTTTGAGTTTTAATAAGATTCAGTCAAAATTGATTATTCAGACAGATCCAAATGGCAGTACAGTTTCAATCAATACGAGCAATCAATTCAAGTTTGATGCAGACATATCGGGAATTAAGTTAAATTATGCCAAAGGCTATTTCGGAGATAATGTATTGTCTGACACGAGTTCATTTAATGTTGATTTATTTAATCATGTTGTTTCCGGAGCCTTAGATGTTCCTTTATCTGAGTTGACATTTGAAATTGAAAATGGAATGAAAGTTGCCTTAAAAGGAGGAATCACAGCAGCTCAAAATACGAATTTTCAAGGAAGTACTATTGAGTTGAATTCTACTTTGCTTGGAAACGATGTTATTATTAATCAAGCAGTTGGTTTTTCATCCAATTTACAGCCGGCTAAACAAGCAATTGTTTTTAATTCCTCTAACAGCAACATTGACCAATATTTTGAGAATCTTGGAAATAAACATGAAATCGCATATAAATTGCAATTAAATCCTTGGGGAAACACATCAGGAGGAAATGACGAGATTTTTCCGGAAAGCAGAATCAAGGTTCGTGTGAAAACAAAAATGCCTTTATCCGTTTCACTTAACCAATTAACTCTGAGAGATACTTTTCAATTTAATCTCAATCAAGACACAGACAAAACACACATTAAATCAGGAAATTTAGTTCTAAATGTATCGAATACATTTCCAATAGCTTGTAAACCCATGTTAAAATTGCTTGATGTAGACAATAACGTGTTGTATGAACTTGAAGTAAACGGTGAAATTTCATCGGGCATGAATGGTACCATTGATCAGAAGAGTGGATTGTTGAAAATGAATTCCATCATTGAAGTTCCATTGTCGGAAAATATCCTTTCGGATATTAAAAGGGTAAAACATATTTTGGTTGATGTGGTATTTAATTCTCCGAATCCTGCCTCCGGTCTTAATGAATCACAAGTCATACCCTTTGGTGCATTTTTGGCCATGAAGATGTATGCTGAACTTCAAACTGAAATCCGATACTGATGCGATTTCTTTTCTCCACACTGTTTTTGGGTTTTGTATGGTGTTGTTTTTCACAACAATGGCTACCTTCAGTAAAGGATTCTATTCAAATTCGAAAATACGATGTTCAGTGGACCGGCTTAGCTGAATATTATGGCAGTTCATTGCCTCGCTCCATTACCAATCGACTGTTTTGGGGAGGAGAAATAACCGAAGCATTGAAACAAAAAGGCATTCAACAATTAACAAAAACTAACTTTTTTGAGACACAAATCAATCAGGAGTTTGAATATAGAAATTACTCCGTATCTGCTTTAAAAAACAATCGATGGGGTTATTGTGTTAAGGGTGGATTTGTTTCTTTTTCTACTATCAAATACCCTAAAGATTTTTATACAACTGCTTTGTACGGAAATGAATCTTTTTCAGGAAAAGTTCTTGATTTTTCAAGACTCAAATTCTCCAATTGGACCTTTCAGAAGTTGGGTTTTGGATTGGTAAATAAGCAATCTAATTCAGTAATTACATTGAATTTTTATAATTTATCCAATTATAGACATGCCGATATTCGAACATTAACGATGTATCAATCAGATCAAACAGACACTTTGATGCTGACTTATAATGGTTCATTCAGAAATTTCTCCGGTAAGCAATTTACAAAGGGTGTTGGCATTGGCTTGGATTTTGATTTACGTTTCAAAATAAATGCGCTAGCTAAAAAGCCTCTGTATTTCCAGGTGCTTGCTCAAAATATCGGTTTTGTAAAAACAGTTCAACAACTGACAGATTATAGTTCCAATTCCACATTTTTATTCTCCGGATTCAGTTTTAATCAGCTTACCAATGGAAATCTCATTGCCAACGACTCCGATTCACTCAGTTCGGTTTTAGATACTCTTGGAATTACTCAAACACGTAGATCTGCCATATTCAATTTGCCGGGATTGCTCCAAATTTCCAAATTGATTGATATGAACAGTAAACAGCGATTCCAATCGTTTTTTGGCACGGGAATGTATTTGTCTACTAATTCTTTACCTTTTGTATATGTGGGTCTGGATTATATACTTCTTCAAAAACAGAATGCTTCATTACATGTTGGTCTAAGTTTGAACTACCGAGGATTGTATTCGTACAAAGGTGGAACTTATCTGAATTATCGGTATAAAAACTGTTACATTGCGCTTGTCGGAACAAATTTAATTGGTAACACGGGTCAATCATTAATGCTTAGATTTCTATGCGTTTTTTAGTATTTCTTATATCAACAATCTTTAGTGGTTTTCTATTTGGACAAACTGCTTTTTATAAATTGTACTCAGGTGAAGGGTATGATCGGGGAGAGGGTATCGTACAATTGGAAGATTCATGTTATTTGGTAGCTGGTAGCTCTAGCAGTTGGGGATCAAATACAGATGCTTTTTTGTTAAAATTGGATAAAAACGGAAATTTTTTATGGAGCAACCATTATGGTGGAACTGAATCAGATGCTGCAAGAAGAGTGCTGTATGTTCCGGATTCTTGTTTTTATTTAGTTGGATATTCCAACTCATTTGGTTCCGGTGATTTTGATGCATACCTTGTCAAAACAGATCTTTTTGGGAATCTATTGTGGGAAAAAACGTATGGAACGAGTGCTTGGGAACGTATTCATGATGCGGTATTAACGAGTGATTCAAGCATAATCATGGTGGGGGAAACACAACCGCTTAACGGAAATCTGCCTGATATGTACATTGTTAAAGTGAATCAATATGGAGATACGATGTGGACAAAAACCATTGGAGGGTCAGGTGATGATATTGCAAAAAGTATAATACCAATCAATGATACTAGCTTTTTGATTTCCGGTCAAAAATACCTGGAAGATTCATTAACGTCAAAAGGAACTATTTTGTGTCTTGATTTGTCCGGAAATATCATTTGGACTAAGTTCTTTGGAAATCAAAAAGGTCCCTATTCCATTCATGACATCGCATTGGGAGCTGATACGAATATCTATTTTGCAGGGGCTCGACAAGTTTCGGACTTTAATTACGATGATTACAATGGAAAAGCCGATATTAACGGAGACCTCATTATAGAAGTAACCAATACAGACAGTGATTTGTCTGCTCCCAGAAGTTGCATCTTTGATGAGATTGTTGTTTTTTCGGATCAGGGAAAAAATCTGATTGGTTCAAGGAATAAATGGGGAGATACTCCACCGGATTTTCCGTACGATGTCGCATTTTTTTTATTTGAAAACCAATACATGACATGGAATAATGAAGCTCTTTTACTTTACAATGATTATGAAGATTGGGTGGGTCAAATCTTGCTGACAAATGATCATTCCGCAGTCATCGTCGGTACACATTCGAGTACAGGAGCAGCCGGCAATACAGAAAATGGAGGTTCTAATATCTTTGTTCTAAAACTAGGTCAAAATCAAACCTTTCCTGAAATTAACACAACGAATGTGTTAAATCCAATAGTTCATGTTGGCGAATTGTCTGAACAGGATGATATTCATATTTTTCCTAATCCTTTTTCGGATGTTTTAAACATCAAAGCAAAACATCACTTTGATTTTGAAATTAATAACTTAACAGGTGAATTGTTGTTTTCCGGTAATACCAGTTCCATGCATAATACACAGTTTTCAGATCTTCCGAAAGGGGTTTATTTTTTTAGGATCAAAAATGTACCTACACACATCAAGTTAATTAAAAATTAGTAAGTCAAAATTGAACCTTTCTAATGCTACCACTCATGGGCTTTCTCAGTAAACCATTTGTTTTGAACTTTTAAGGTTTGTTCAATCACATCTCTGACACAGTGCCTGCCTCCTGCATAAGGGGAATGATAATGTGAAATGGTTTTGATCTCAACTGAAGCATCTTGAGGACATGCCGCAAGCCCAACGGTATTCATTACTTGATAATCAGGAATGTCATCACCCATGTAGAGTACCTCTTGGTCATTCCATCCATATTTTTCTTGAAGTTGCCTGTATACCTTTAATTTATTGAAAGATGACAGATGTACTTCATGTACACCCAACGCAATGAGTCTGTCTTTCACCTCTTGTGAATTCCCTCCTGTAATTACTAAAACACGGTATCCCATTTTAACGGCATATTGAATGGCATAAGCATCTCGTGAATTTAATGTTCTGACTAAGTCATGTTGAAACAACATAACATCGCCGTTTGTTAAAACACCATCTACATCAAAAATAAAGGTGGTGATGAGGTTTAAACGTTCCTTGTAACTAATCATTGGTATGATATGTTTGTTGAATACTATTCGATATTAATTCGTAAATTTCCTTTTGAATTCCATCCAAAAGAGAAGAATGTGCGTTAATGACAGACAGATCATTTCTTCTGGCGGGTCCCGTTTGAATTTTGAAGGGGTCATTATCTATCATTTTGTTCATCGTTTCCAAAATCAATGGCTTAAAAAAATCCCATTCCAAGTTTTCTTTTTCTGAGAATTGTTTTGCTTGATATGCAATGTGATTAATGAAGTTATTCAACCAAACCGCTGTAAGATGATATTTTCTACGTGTCTGAGAATCGCAAATGTGCACTTTTGGGGATAATCTTTGCGCAAAATGAAACAAATCATTTGATATCTTGGACGTATTTCCTTCAATTAAAATGGGTACTTTTTTGAAGGACATCGGGTGCTCCTTGCTGAAGGACTGAAGCGGATAAAAAACACCTGTGGATGGTCGATGTTTGAAAGCAGACAGCTCAACTGAACCGGAGGTATATGCAATCGGTAATTGAGTTGGTAATTGATCGATAATTTCCGGAATTGCAGTATCTGTAACACAAATTAACACCAAATCACCGGTCAATTCCTGCAACGATGTAACAGCTTTTGCTTTAGCTTCTTGGGCAATATTCTCTAATTTTTCAACATCTCTTCCCCAAATGCATTCGATGGTAAATCCTAAACGTATCAGGTCTGCTGACAATAGTGAAGCAATGTTACCTGTTCCGATTAACGACACATTTTGAATCATTCTCAAAGAATCTTAATTGTTATACAGCCAATATTTCGATCATTTTAGCACTCTAAAATTATACTTTTATGTACGATAATTGAGATGAATCTTAGATTTTTATTTTGTGTTTTTTATGAACTTACATAAATTTGTTCAATCTACTTAAACTTTTAAAAATGAATAAAAATACCTTCTTGATTATTTTTCTGTTTTTTGTGAATGCTATTTCCTTTGCGCAACAAGGGAAAGTAGGTCATTTGACGATTTTTTCTGAGGATGGAGATAAGTTTTTTGTGATTCTTAATGGCGAACCGCAAAATAACATCCCTCAAACGAATATACGCATTGAAGATCTGAATCAGCCTTACTATAATGTGACCATCAGGTTTGAAAGTCAATATTATGAGAATATTACCAAAAATAGTCTGATGATTGCTGACGCAGATGGAGTAATGTCAGATGTTACTTATAAAATCAAGCGGGATAAAAATAATACAGGTAAAATGAAGTTGAATTACTATTCGTCGATTCCGGTTGAACAGGGCTTCAAAGCATCTCCAAATGTGTATGTCATGCATTATGGTCAACCCAATCCTCCATCAAATCAATCCTCTTTTCAAGGAAATCAAAGTGGAAATGTGACCCAAACAACCACGACTACAACGACAACTACTAACGGTGGTGAAAATGTCAATGCCAACTTTAATTTTGGAGGAGTCAATATGGGTGTATCTATTCATGATGAAATGGCAAATGGTACTTCAGTAGGTTCTACTACCACAACTACCACCACCACAACTACCACCAGTTCTTCTAATTTTGATAGTGATGGTCGAATCGATCAGTCTTCCGGAACTTCTTCAACCGGAGCATGTCCGTCTCGGTATGCCATGACTCCAAAAGACTTTAATGCGGCTCTGGAGACACTCAAAAAACAATCTTTTGAAGATACCCGTTTAAAAACAGCCAAACAGATTGTCTCTGTAAATTGCATGAATGTAGATCAATTAATTCAAATTGCTAATACCTTTAATTTTGAGGATAATAAACTTGATTTTGCAAAATTCGCTTATGATTATTGTGTTGAACCTGAGAACTACTTCAAATTCAATGGTATTTTTAAGTTCAGTATGAATGCAGATGATTTGTCAGATTACATTCAATCCCGCAACTAAATTAAAATAGGACCTAAATGGCGAGACGGTCTCGCTATCAGTAGCAAAAATAGTTTTATACTATTGATATTTAATGAGATAAAGATTGGATGCATTGCAAAATGTTACATTTTTGAGCATTTTGCCGCTCAGAAACACCACTCAGAATGACTACACCCCAAACAACCTTATTCAATGTTGAACAAGGCTGATTTCAGATTAATATAAGACCAAAATCAATCAATGGTTAGGTGACATTTAAAAATAAATGAAATTTTTTTTCAACTTTTTCAGAATTTTAGAACGCTATTAATCAGTATTTTAAGGTTTATACAAAATACGATTTATTTTTTGCCTCTTAAGAGCTATCAAGAGTGTAAAAGTTTGAAAATCATTCCATACCTTTGCTGAAAATGAATAATTTGTTTGTTTGAATCAAAATAAAATAGAATATGAAAAAACTGTTACTTTTTACTTTCTTAATAGCTAATCTAAGCATTACAGTTGCTCAAAACATTCCATCCTATGTTCCAACAAATGGTTTAGTTGGTTGGTGGCCATTTAATGGCAATGCCAATGATGAGAGTGGGAATGGGAATAATGGAACTGTTAATGGCGCAACTTTGACTACGGATAGGAATGGAAATGCAAATAGTGCCTATAGTTTTGATGGGGTTAACGATTGGGTACAAATACAGGATGATAGCACATTAGATTTAATAGGTAACTTAAGTTTAAGTTGCTGGTTTAAAGCAACATCATTTGATATTGTTTCAATGATTTTATCCAAGCATTCTCCCCTCTGTGCGAATAACGAAGGTACATATGTTTATGGGATTTGGGATGATGGTCTTTCAGGTAATCATAAGATTAATTTTTCCGCTCCGCCAAATTTTTCTAATGCAACTTATCCTAGTTCAGCTGGCATCGTCTCTACTAATATTTGGTATCAATTTACAATTACATATGATGATATAGCTAAAGTTCTCAATTACTATTTGAATGGGGTTTTAGTAGATTCTAAAAATATAAGTTTTGATATTCTTAATAACCCTTATGATTTATTTATCGGAATGCAGGACTGCGGAAGCCAGTGGTATTTCAATGGTATACTAGATGACATAGCTATCTACAATCGCACACTTTCCCAAACAGAAATAACGGCTCTTTACGAAGCAAATGAAGGGCCTGTTAACCTCACTGCAACAAAGACAACTGTTTGTCCTCAAACATCAACAACTTTGACAGTTAATTCTAATCTAACAGATTGTTCTCTTAATTCAAGCAATTTAACTGGAACATTAACAAATGGCTTGGTTGGGTATTGGCCATTCAATGGAAATGCCAATGATGAAAGTGGGAATGGGAATAATGGAACGGTTTATGGAGCTTCATTGACAACAGATAGGTTTGGTAATGTTGGCAAGGCATATAGTTTTGATGGGGTAAATGATAATATTATTGTTCCAAATAATGTTAATTTTCAACAAAACAGACATGCAATCAATTTCTGGTTAAAAACAAATCAATTACCTTCTTTACGATATAATTTAATCACAAAAGATGGTCCTTTACGTCAATGGGTGGCTCAATTAGAAAACAATGGAGCAATTAGAAATGCAGTATTTACTGATAATGGTGAGTTTACTTTTAATTCAAACATAAATTATCAATTAAATAGCTGGATAATGGTTACTAAAATTTGGGATGAAAATATTAGTAAAACATACATAAATGGTTCTTTAGCAGGTTCAATGAATACTACTGCAAATATTGTTCAAAGTAATAATGATTTGTATTTTGCAGGAAATGATTCATATATCCTATACAAAGGAATACTTGATGACATAGCAATATTCAACCGTGCATTAACAGCTACTGAAATCCAACAACTTTTCAACTTTTCAAATCCATCACCACAAGCCTCAATTCTTTGGTCAACAGGTGACACAACCCAAACTATTTCAGTTACACCAACCCAAACATCAACTTATTATTGTACTGTTACATGCAACGGAACAAGCTATACAGACAGCATCACAATCAACTTAGATGCAACAGCAGTAGCTGGTAGTATTTCAGGAAGTGGCTTATGCACACCAAATACAGGGACTACACTTACATTGAATAATTCAACAGGTACCATTAAATGGCAAAAGTCAACGAACTACACTGCCACAACTCCAACATGGACAACAATCACTGGAGCGACAGCCACAACATACGCAACTGGAGCATTAACAGCTTCAACAGCATACAGAGCAATCCTAACAAGTGCTACTTGTGGAGATACAACAGATAAGTATGTTGTGGTAGTTAGTCCAAAACCAGTGGCAGGTACCGCAGCTTTAAATGGAACTACGTCTGCCCTTGTTTGTAGTGGCGGTAGCAAATCATTGAAATTAACTGGTTCAACAGGTTCCATTCAATGGCAAACAGCTTCAACAAGTGCTGGTCCTTGGACAGATATTGAAGGAGCAACAACAGCTACCTATACATTCCAAAACCTATCAGCCACTGGTTTGTATCGTGCAAAGGTTTCAAGCGGAGCTTGTACTACC
Organism: uncultured Akkermansia sp.; assembly: GCA_964526595.1. Lineage (GTDB taxonomy): Bacteria > Bacteroidota > Bacteroidia > Flavobacteriales_D > Crocinitomicaceae > M0103. The sequence goes on from CAZGJF010000030.1 coordinate 16,548, forward strand.
GTATATTCCAATGCAATTACCTTAACGGTTAAACAACCAACATCCGCAGGTACTATCACAGCTTCATCAACAGCTGTATGTAGTGGTAGCGTAGCAACATTGACATTGAGTGGTTCGTCAGGTACTATCTTGTGGCAAAAGTCAACCAATTATTCTGCAACAACCCCAACATGGGCAACAGCCACAGGAACAAGTGCAACCCTTTCAACAGGAGCATTGACAGCTAGTACAGCTTATAGAGCTGTATTGAGTAACAGTCCATGCCCAAGTTCAACAGCTACCATGGTTACCGTAACGGTAAGTCCAAAAGCAGTTGCTGGTGTTTCAGCAGTCAATAATACATCTGGCTTAACAGTATGTAAAGGAGGTGATAAACCAGTCAAATTAACTGGTTTCGCAGGTTCACTGCAATGGCAAGCATCAACCACATCAGCAACTACTGGTTTTACTGATGTTAGTGGAGCAACAACTCAACCCTATACGTTCACTAATATCCAAAATAATACGTGGTATCGAGCGAAACTATCCAGTGGAGTGTGTCCAACAGTATATTCCAATGTATTGGCCATTACAGCCAAAACACCAACATCAGCGGGAACCATTACAACAACATCAGGCAATGTATGTTCAGGAACAACAGGCAAGACCTTGACATTGAGTGGTTCATCAGGAACCATCGCTTGGCAGAAATCAACCAACTGGACAGCTACTACACCAACTTGGGCTGTAGCTACTGGAACAACTACTACGTTTACTACTGGTGCTTTAACAGCAAGTACAGCATACAGGGCAGTTCTGACCAATGCTCCATGCCCGAGTTCAACAGCAGATTACATTGTAGTAAACGTTGACCCGAAAGTGGTTGTTAAGACGATTACAGCCAATGTAACCAGTCCGACAGGAGCAACAGCTACAACAGCTATTTGTTCCAATACGGAGAAGGTATTGACTTTAGGGGCAGGTTATGTAGGTAGTATCCAATGGCAAAAAGGTATAACAGCAACAGGTCCTTGGACAGACATAACGGGAGAAACGTCTGCTACTTATACAGTTTCTAACCCAAGTATAGGAGCGAACTATTTCAGAGTAAAGCTATCAAGTGGTGTTTGTGCGGTTGGTTATACAACTGCTGTTCCAGTATATTATAAAACATGTGCTGCCATACCAACGTATGTTCCTACAAATGGTTTAATTGGTTGGTGGCCATTTAATGGCAATGCGATTGATGAAAGCGGGAATGGTAATCATGGTACAGTAAATGGTGCTACGTTGACGACAGACAGGAATGGAAATGCAAATAAGGCTTATAGTTTTGATGGGGTTAATGATTGGATTCAAGTTCCAAGTAATTCTTTATATGATAATTTAAGTGAAATAACAATAAGTTCATGGATTAATATTACATCTTGGTGTACACCAAATGTAAATGGTGTTGAATTCTTTCCAATACTTGTTCAATATGCTTCACCACAATTACAATACGGTAATTTTGGAATACAATTGACTAAGGCTAACCTTAATTATTTTTATTTAAATTCTAATAATTACGATTTCAACCAAAGTTCACAAAACTATTGGCAAAATTCACAATGGGTTAACCTTACTGTAACAGCCTCAAATGGAATAGGGAAATGGTTTATAAATGGGAACAATGTAAGTTCTGTTTCTAATATTAATTTTGGTTCTTTTTTGAGTGGACTTCCTATATTAATTGGTCGACAATCACCTGCAACAGCTTCTTTGTTTACAAATGGTAAACTAGACGACATTGCCATTTGGAACAGAGCGTTAACACAATCAGAGATAACAGCACTTTATACTGGAATAACGACAAGTGGCATGGCTCAATTGCAATCCAATTCACTTTCAGAAAAAGCAGAATCTCTTAATAATACAATTTTGTATAATTCTGATGCAGTTCAACAAAAATCAAATGAGCAAATTGAAACTACTCCATTTGATGCCATAACATTCCCAAATCCGTATGAGAACTACTTCCATGTTCAATTGAATACATCAAGTGATGAACAAGTAGCAATCAAAGTTTATGATATGCTTGGCAAGGTGGTTGAAGAACATAAAGTTCAACCATCTGAAATTGAAGCATTGCAATTAGGTAAAGACCTTTCAAATGGCGAGTATAGTATTGTGATCATGCAAGCGGGTGATGTCGTGAGAAAGCGCTTAGTTCGGCAAGCTCACTAACCGTTTCACTTCGGTTGCAGAGCCTGTCGAAGCAACCGGCTCGGTTACTGAGTCTGTCGAAGTAACCGAAGTAATGAATAATATTATTTTTGGGGATGGGTCAATGATTCATCCCTTTTTTATGGTGTATTGTAGCCAAGCGTTCATCTTTGAATATAATAAGAACATTTGAAAGGGTAGGAGTGGATTTCAAGTACCTCTCAAAAACGCCACTCTAAGAAATAAAAAAAGGGCTACATTTCTGTAACCCTTTGATTTTCTTTGCTCCCCCTGCTGGACTTGAACCAGCGACCCTCTGATTAATAGACAGTCTTTTTTTATTCCATCCATTTCAGTTTTCGAGAATAAAGCAGAATAAAAACAGCTGAAATAAGCAAATTCCAAATGATTATCATGGATGGGATATCTGATGGAGAAACAACAAAATAGAGTTGAACTACGGATAATAGAGAATATACAATATACAAATGAAATCCCGTTTTACGACCTTTCCACATATTGATAACACCATACAAACCGATGCCTAGTACAAGCAGTGATAGCAAGGAAAAAGTATAAAAATGCTCATTGATGCTTTCATACATACGTTGAAGCTGATTCATCATTTCTGCAAAATTCCCCATTTCGAGTGATTTCATCTCATCAACTGTTTTAGTAATTTCAACCTTTTGTTGAAGCAGTTGTTCCTCTGACATGGGACCACTCAATAAGCTGTTAAGACCAAACAACAATGAAAATCCGATGAAAATATAACTTAAAATGCAAAGTGTTGTCAGATAAGAAGATCTGGGTTCCTTAGGATTTGAATTAGTAATTAATTGATCAATAGGTTCATAACTTTCCATAACTCAACTTTTCTTTAACAAACTTAATACTTTCCATGATCAGCGGTTGAAGATAACAATCCTCTTTAACAAAATTTACATGTAATCGATAGTCAATCATTGTTTTTTCAATGATTTCAGAAGATTTTAGAGGCTTTCTGAATTCAAAGGCCTGTGAAGCATTCAGGAGCTCAATGCCTTGAAGTGAAAAACAATTCTCGATGATTCTGTATAATTTGGTAGCAGCATTAGCTCCCATACTTACGTGATCTTCCTGACCATTGCTCGAATCAATTGAATCAACGGAGGCAGGATGGCACAATTGTTTGTTTTGGCTGACAATGGATGCCGCTGTATATTGAGGAATCATAAAGCCGGAATTTAACCCCGGATTTGCAACTAAAAATGCAGGCAGTTGACGTGTTCCCGAAATTAACTTGTAAACTCTTCTTTCTGAAATACTTCCCATTTCTGCCATCGCTATCCCCAAAAAATCCATCGTAATAGCTAATGGTTGCCCGTGGAAGTTACCGGCTGAAACTACGTCATCTGATTCTGGAAAAATTGTCGGATTATCGGTCACGGCATTTATTTCACGTTCTATAATTGTTTCACAATAATCGAGGGCATCTTTTGAAGCACCATGAACTTGTGGAATACAACGAAATGAATAGGGATCTTGGACGTGTTGTTTCTCTCGTTCAATAATTTCACTTCCTTTAAGTAAATTTCGAAAAATTGTGGCTGTTTCAATCTGTCCTTTTTGTTTTCTGATTTCATTCACGTTCGACTGAAACGGATTGATTCGACCGTCATATCCTTCCAATGAAATAGCTGCAACTAAGTTCCAGTTTTTCCAAAGTTGTTTTGACTTTGAAACGCAATATGATGCATAAGCACTCATGAATTGAGTGCCATTCAATAAAGCTAATCCTTCTTTTGATTTTAATACAATGGTATCTAATTTTAAAGAAGTTAATACTTCCCTACTGGTTTTTCTGCTTCCTTGATAATAGACTTCTCCTTCTCCAATTAAAGGTAAACACAAATGCGCCAGTGGTGCTAAATCACCTGAAGCACCTAAGCTTCCTTGTTGGTAAACAACCGGTAGAATATCGTTGTTGAAGAAAAAAATCAAACGTTCAACCGTTGCCAATTGCACCCCTGAATTCCCGTGAGATAACCCCAAAATTTTTAATAGCAACATGCGTTTGACTAATTCTCTGGGAACCTCTTCTCCGGTACCGCACGCGTGAGATAGCACAAGATTACGTTGTAATTGTTCCAGATCAGATTCTGGAATGGCCGTGTTGCATAAGGAACCAAATCCGG
>CAZGJF010000030.1:20918-31925 GCA_964526595.1 uncultured Akkermansia sp.
ATCAGTTTGTGACTGTTCTTCACCTTTTCATCCAGATAAACACGGCAATCATGGATAGCACTTCTTGCTTCCTCACCTAAAACAAGTGTTTGATTTCCAGTTAGAATATCTTCCAATTCTGCCAAAGAAATCCATTGATTATTGAGAGTATAACTGCTCATTTTAAATTAGTTGAAATGGGTTTATTGATGTTTGTAAATCATTTTAATTTCTCAATCAATTCGGATAAAACCAAGGTTTCTTGCATTCCGGATTCCATGTGTTTTAATTCAATCACATGTTGATTCATTTCATTTTCGCCAACTAAAGCAACATATTGAATGTTTCGATCATTGGCATATTTAAGTTGTTTTTGCATTTTGGATGGCGTAGGATATAGTTCACAAGCTATTCCATTTGAACGGATTTGTTGTATCAATTTTAAACAGTACAATTGTTCTTTTTCACCAAAATTGACAAATAGTAGGGTAAGGCTCTTCTCTGTTTCAGAAGGGAATAAGTCCAATTCTGTCATCAAATCATAGATTCGATCTGCTCCAAAAGAAATACCTACACCCGACATTCCTTTCAAACCGAAAAGCTCTGTCAGATTATCATATCTTCCACCTCCACAAATACTTCCCATATTCACATCGTTGGCTTTGACTTCAATAATTGCACCTGTGTAATAGTTTAATCCACGCGCTAATGTAATGTCAAATTCCAAGTTTGCACGTTTAAGTCCCAAGTGTTTAACCTGATTGAAAATGTATTTTAGTTCTTCTACACCATTTTGTCCTTCACTACTTTCCGTTAGAAATCGCTGTACAAAATCTAATTTATCTTCAGTGTTTCCTGAAAGTGAGAAGAGTGGTTTTATTTTAGAAACAGCATTTTCTGAAATGCCTTTTTCACGTAATTCATTAACTACGGCATCTTCTCCAATTTTGTCTAATTTATCCAGAGCAACTGTGATGTCAACCAATTTGTCTGATTCACCACTGATAGCAGCGATTCCGGAAAGAATTTTACGATTGTTTATTTTGATGGTAAATCCCGTAAATCCTAAATCGCTTAAAACTTCATCTAATAGCAGAATAAAATCTATCTCATGAGTGAGTGAATCACTGCCAACAACATCGGCATCACATTGATAAAACTCTTGATAACGACCATGTTGTGGACGGTCGGCACGCCAAACAGGTTGAATTTGGTAGCGTTTGAACGGAAAAGATAACTCATGCTGGTGCTGTACCACAAATCGAGCGAATGGAACCGTCAAATCATAGCGTAAGGCTTTTTCAGCGAGGGAATTTGCAAATCGAGGCAGATTATTCTGGGACAATGCATCCAAATCAGCCTTGCGTACTTTTTCACCTGAGTTTAGAATACGAAATAACAATCGATCACCTTCTTCGCCATATTTCCCTAGTAGGGTAGAGGATAATTCAAAAGAGGGAGTTTCAATAGGTTGAAAACCATATTTTTTGAAAGATCTCTTGATTGTGTCAAACAGATAAGTTCTTCGTTCAACCTCTGTGGGTAAAAAGTCTCTTGTTCCTTTGGGAATAGATGGTTTATGAGCCATTCAAATACAATTTGGACAAAGTTAGTTTTTTTGATTGATAGTTTGTCCTAGTATTCATTGACTGTTCTTTTGATCCAATTGTCTATTATTTGAAGCGCTTTGGGTGAAATAGTTTGATCTAATTCTCCATATTCTTCGATACTACATTTTACACATTCTTGAAATAAGTGATTCAATCCAGGCATTTCAATGCATGTGATTTGATCATTTCCACTTTTATGAAGTAGTTTTTCAATGGAATTCAGATTGATTTTGGAAGGAACTTGAATGTCTTCAGATCCATTGATAGCCAATACAGGGCATTTTACCTTTTCGAGCGCAGAAGCGGGGTCATATTGAATAAAATAAATAAACCAAGGACTTGTTAACTCCTTCAACATATTTGTTGTAAAGTCAGCCTGATTCATCCCTTGAGGCACCAATGTGGAGTCATTTTCAATGGCATTGGTTATTGTTTGAGTTAGAAGAGTTTTCAATTTTGAAACATCTTTATTTTCGCTTATGGCTTGATAACAAATCTTGTTGAAAATCATTGCCTTTTGAATAGCTGAAGATGATTCACCAGATTTTTCTGCAATCAGTTGAAGTTGCATCAATAACAACGAATCTCCTTTGATCCCGGGACCTGCCAATAACACCATGAAATCTACATCTTCGGGTCTTGATGTGGCAACCATCGGAGCAATAATTCCACCTTCACTATGTCCGATTAAGCCAATTTGTAAATTTTTAGTCTTTTTGTTTGATTTCAAAAAATCAATTGCGGCAGATACGTCAGTAGCAAAATCAGCAGAGGTAGCATCATCGAATTTTCCTCCTGACTTTCCCACACCTCGATCATCGAAACGCAATACAGCAATACCGTTTTTTGTTAAATAGTCCGCCAAAACTAGGAATGGTTTATGGCCAAGAATCTCCTCATCTCTGTTTTGTGGGCCACTTCCTGAAATGAGTATGACTGCTGTTTTAGTTTCTCTATTTTTGGGTAAGGTAAGTGTTCCTGTAAGCTCAATACCGGCTTGTTTGTTTTTAAATTTTACATCTATTGATTTATAAGGATAAGGTAGAGAAGGCGTTTGAGGTCGGCTGACAACTTTTTTTTCAATGATTTTTCTGGAAAAATCTAATGGTAATTCTAAACCATTCTGTTTAAAAACACCTACTATCAAGCTGTCACTAACAATTCCTCGGTAATTGATTTTTGCTGCAGCCAATTCGATGATAAGTTCCGGTTTTTGATAGCTTATTTTAGAAAGAGGTATGCCTTTGGCACCTTGATCTGGACTATCCATGGTCGCTTTATAACCATCCCCTGATTTAGTGATATTGAATGTTATGCGAAGCTGTGTGCCTTGGATAGTCAGCGATCCGTACCAACTTCCGCTAATTTCCTGACTGAAAACCAGAAAGATTAACGAACTGGCTATGACAGTTAAAAAGTATTTCATTTGTGAAACAGATTTAACTTAAAATCTTCACCCCTATAATTTTTTGTTAGTGATGGTGAAACCTATTTCATAACATAAATATACCCGCTAAACTCGTGTTTACCGTCGTTTACAGCATCTCTAGCTGAAGCTTTCCAAACGTAGGAACCTTCAGGAACTACGGAGCCATTGTAGGTGCCATCCCAAGGTAAGTCCGGATTATTAGATTCCCACATTACCTCCCCCCAGCGGTTATAAATTTTTAAATTAAAGGTGTTTTTATCAATACCATCGATATAAATTCTCCATGATTGATTATGTTCATCGTTATCTGGGGTAAACGAGTTTGGTGCATAACAAACAATATCTGAAATAACACTTAGTATTTTAGTAATTGTATCTTCACATCCGTCACTGGTTTTTACTTTTAAAGTTACCGGATATTCTCCAACCTCACCTTGAGGAAATTCAAGAGTAGGTTCGTGGTTACTACTAAAGCTTGGATCCGAATCACTGCAAGACCATTCCCATGAAGTGACATCAGTTGTCGATCTGTCAATCATTTGAATCTCGGTCTCAAAGAATGTGGTTGGATTGGTTGAGAAAATGAAATCAGCCACCGGAAGCGGTGTGACTTTAACGATATCTTGGAAATTTGCATAATACACACAACCATAAATGGATGTTACAATCATCGAACAAGAGTAAGAACCAGGAGTAATCAAAGAAATTGATGTGGAATCTGCCCCCATTTCTAAATTGATAGTACCTTCAGAAAAATTAAATACTGATGCGGCTATTTCAGCTGAATTATTTGATGTGTTTGTGAATTCGAAATGCCCCGGGGTACATGCTTGAGAAATATTAGCAAGCATACTCGGGATAATTGTGGTTGGAAAATCAATTACAAGCGACGAGTCAGCCATTGGAGATCCGCATTCTTCTGTTATTTGTATAATATATTCTGAATTGTCTGATATAGGATTCACAGTTATTGAGGCGCTATTTCCAACTACAGTGCCATTCAATAACCATGTGTAAATATATGGAGAGCTTCCACCTGATGCGGTAACGTTTAAAGTTGTACTGCTGTCAGGGCAAATTGTTATATTCGGAGAAAGAGATGTTATTGACAAAGGAAGTGGCTCTGATAAATTAAAACTAAATGTTGCAGAACATCCTATTGTATTTTGAATGGTTACTATGTGTGTATTTGTATCTAAGTTTGAAATGGTAAATGGAGAAGAAGCAATGGTTTGAAAAGATCCATTATCAAGTGAATATTGCGTAGCACTAGTTGAAGTAACTACTACTGATCCATTATTTGCAGAGTTACAAGTAATGTTGTTTTCAACGGTTGTATAATTGACTGTTAATTCTGTTACAGTAATAGTTGCAGAGGTAATACAACCATTTGAATTTAGCTCATATTTGTATGCACCCGGATTCATTATGGCCGGATCATAAGGCATTGTTACGATTGTTCCTGCAGCATTTTTCCAAATACCTCCCGGTGTTGCATCAGGTCCAAGTAAGGGAAATAAATCTTGAGGAGCTCCTGATGAACAAATACTTAAAGTGTTGTCTTGCCCCGGATTTGAGCCTGTTGCTGTGGCAAAGTTAAATTGATCACTAGCAGCGCAATCAGGGTGACCAATAGGATATACAGTTAACGTCATTGTCCCACTTGTTTCAAAAGTTGCTATCGGAGCTGCTACGGAAGAATCATCTACGATAGCTGCAGGAGACCACGCAAATACATAGTCATTGAAACAGTCAGCAGTCAATGTTTGAGGAGTAGTTGAAGGTGATGTGTTAATTATACCATCTGAAAACTGAACCGTCCCATCAGGGTATAGCACTTCATACGAACATTCACTAATGTAGGAGCCCAATCCATCAAATTGAACTGTAAAATCTGTTCCATTCAAAATGGAAATCACGATGACAGTGTCATTGTTACCACTTGCGATGGTGTAAGATGACTGAACTCCATCAATTGTCACCAGCAAATTATTCCCATTCCAGCCATCTAATCCTGTATATGAATCCATTAGGTGGAACGTGTAATCACACGAAGTATTGCTCCCTTGTAATGTTCCATTCAGTTGCACCGGAACTCCAAAACATGTTGTGGTATCAGGTCCTGCGTAAGGCAGATTGATTCCGTTAACAGTAACGGTAATCGTTGAATCGAAATGACATCCGAAATTGTCGTACAGATTATACGTGTATTGGTAGCTTCCTGGAGTTGTTGGACTAATTGATATACTATCTCCATCAGGTGAAATGGTAGCAAAAGGAGCAGGCGTTGACCAATAAGATGAATCTGATTGAATTCCAATGGTGGGTTCAAATACTGTTACTGGTGGATAAAATGTAGAATCAAAGTTTAAATCCACACCAAAAACAGTACCATCGTCCGCTGCCCAATTATCGATCACTGTCAATGTCCAAATACCGTTTAATGGACAGCCAACTAAGTTTGAGAATGGCTGAATCGGGGCATAATCACCTGCCGGCAAAGTTAATCCTGTACCATTTGCAGTAACCCACTGTACCCATGTTTGAGAAGCAGTAGGAGTGAAACAATAAGTCAATGGAGAGCCTTGTGTAGCTGCTTGAGTTGAATCATTTGTACAGTCTATGTTGTCTATAGGATTTGGAATTCCAATCTGAGTACCACCTCCACCTTGTTGATGAAGGATTTGAGATTGTCCATTTGGACATACAATCATAAGTACTAAATCTCCCATGAATGAATGTTCCATATCAATACAAATACTTTGAATGTCAGTTGCCGGATTAGTTATTGTAGCTCCGGCTGCAAATTCTGTTTGTAAGATTTCAGAATTTTGAGAAACCCCTAACATGTCATCGGATATACATCCATTTTCGATTTCAATTTCGCCAGAAAAACCGGTCCAAGTAACCTGATAAGATTCAGGATCTGCATTGAAATTAATGCTCTCATTGGTACAGATTGTAGTATCATAAATAAAACCGTTAAAATTAGGAATAGTCCCTACAAATACCTGTAAATCAATTAAATTGTTGTTTTTACATCCATTGTCATCAGTCACAAATAGTTGTACTCGATACTGACCAGGCTCAGGAAAAGCGTATTCTGAAATAGCACCATTCATAGTGTCACCATTCATGAAGTCCCATTTGTAGTTTGTTAAGTTAAAACTTTGAGCCGCCATTGAAGATGAACCATCAAATTTGACAGTTTCTCCCACACAAACCAAAATACTATCTTGTGTTTGTCCCGGTTCAATCGTTCCTGTTTGGTCAACTGTTCCAATGATAACACCACTTGCTATCGGTGGATCACAAGGAGTTTGGCAAGTTGCACTTCCTGTGAATTGACCTGTACCGGTTGAATTAGATCGGAAACGCAATGTAATACATCCACTGACATTTAAGGCTGTTGCATGAATAACTACCCCTTGAAGTTCACTTCCTGAATAAGTTCCAAGCCCTGGAGAAGAAGCTGATGGACCATCAAAAACATCCATGTAATCGACATTGACATTTGGTCCCGGTGCATCATCATCGGTGCTTAACTGGAAAAAATTGAAGACCACACTAATAATGTTTCCTGGCGAGTCAGGGCATATTGTAATTGTAATATTCTCATTATTACCATAACCTGAACCACCCTGTCCACCTGAATCGATTATGAATCCATTACAAGTACTTATCGTTGTATTGTTATTTGCAGAAGTAAAATCAATATCTGTTTGGGAAAAACAACAAAATACAACTGCTGAAAATAAAAAAGAATAGAATATCTTCATGATTTTTTATTTAGTATTCATTGAGCTTTTAAAGAATGATTCAGTCACCTCCGAAATCTTGTGAAACACAAGAACATTGAAAGGGTCTATCTTGAAATATTGTCGAGATTGATTATTTAGCCTAATCCCTAAATCGTAGAAGTTAAATTGATCTGTACCAATTGTTTGAATGACTTTAGTTGGTATTTCAATTTTTTTAAGCATTTTGATCTCTTCAGGACCCAATTCGCTAAGCTTTCGAACCGTGTAACTGCTATCTAACTCAAACAGAAAATAATTATACCCGTTTTTGTTGTACTTAAAGGCTTCTTCTGCTTGTTTCCCTCTGTTTTGCAATAATCTTCTGTCAATTTCCTGACAATGACTGCTGAAAAAGTACAAAAACAAAATTAAGCTTAAACAATATTTTTTCATCTTCAATAGTTGTTACTTTAATTAGTTCTATAACGCATTACCTAGTAACAAAGTTGCTATTTTTGTTCATAAATCACAAATTACTTGTGAAATAGTTAATAACATGCTGTTATTGAAAAGAGAATTCAACTTTTAGTAGCTTTTTGTTACTGCTGACCCCTTGATTGTCAAAAGAGTGATTTCGGGATTGGTATTTGCTACAATTACAATTGACTTTTGAAATTGCTTATCGATTTTTTTTGCACTTAAAATAACATTGATCTTGCCTGATTTGTGGGGTGAAATTTTTTTACTTGAAACATGAACAGTCATACAGGAGCAACTGACATCAACTTTTCGAATGTTTAGTGGGAATTTTCCAATATTGGTTATTTTGAAATCAAACTTGTAATTATTTTGAGATCGAATGATGCCTAAATCTTGAATCTTCTTATCCAATTTTATTTGTGTAATCTCTGAAATATTTGAGCTAGACTTATTGGGATAGAAGCAGTTAAATGAATTGTAATGATAAATTCTTATTCCAGTGTTAGAATAATTCAAGCACATTATCGATAAGATGCTTATTGATAATGGGATGATATTTTTCACTTGAAAAAGTTATTAATTGGAAATTAAGAACTTATCGATTTCGTTTGATTGAATCAGCTCGATTGCTTTTTGAAGGACTTCATTGCTTTGGTTATAAATCTGATAAAATTCATCGAATCCCCACAGATCTTGAGCAATGATTGATTTTAATCTAATTTTTATGAGATTTTCACTGATTTTATATTCATTTTCATTAAAAACCAATGTGGGGTCTTCCTTTTGGACATATTCAAAAAATTCATTCATAAGTGTTTTTCCAATTTTGAAATTGCTCTTGAAAAATTCAAATTCAGGATATTGTGCAAGCAGCTTTTTTCTGTTCTTATCGGCATACTCCAAACAAAAGCTGTTTACTTGTCCTTTTTGAACTAAATCTTTGTAGTAATCAGTAACTTCAGACGTGTCAACAGGTACAAAAACATCCGGCATAATTCCCCCAGCACCATACACAGTTCGTTTATTACTTAGTGTTTTAAACTTCAGTGAATCAGGTAATTTGATAGAATCAACATGGAAAAATTCGCCATTTAAATAACGTTGTGTCAAATCTTTTTTGTACGCGACGGCATCATCATACGGTTTTTGAATCCATCTTCCGGATGGGGTGTAGTAGCGTGCTATGGTTAATCTAATTTGAGAACCATCCTTTAAATCGACAGGTCTTTGAACAAGCCCTTTCCCGTAAGTTCTTCTACCAACAATAACACCCCTGTCCCAGTCTTGTATTGCTCCTGACACAATTTCACTCGCTGAAGCAGCATATTCATCGGTCAGTATCACCAATCTTCCCTGTTCCCAACAACCCTTTCGATAGGCCTGCATGTTTTGACGAGGTTGAGCTCTGCCTTCGGAATACACAATCAGTTTGTTTTCTGATAGAAATTCATCTGCAACTTTGTAAGCAGCATCCAATAATCCTCCGCCATTACCCTGCAGGTCCAGAATTAATGTTTGCATACCATTTAATTTCAATTCATTGATGGCATGATTGATTTCTTCTGCCGTACTTCTCGAAAAGGAGCTTAGTTTAATGTATCCGATTTGCGGAGTAATTAAGTAATGAGCATCGACTGAATTGATAGGTATTTTATCTCTTGTAATGACAAATTCGAGTATTTTTTTAGTGTTTTTACGAAGAATTTCGACATTTACCTTTGTTCCCAAATCGCCCATCAATCGTTCCCTCACCTGATTGTTTTTAAGCCCAATTCCGGCCACATTTTCATGGTCAATTCGTACAATCTTGTCTCCGGGTAAAATTCCTAACTTTTCTGAAGGCCCGCCGGGAATTGTAGCAACGACAATCAGTGTATCCTTCAATATTTGAAAACGAATCCCAATCCCTACGAAATTGCCGTTGATGGATGAATTTGCTTCGTCTACTTCATCTTTTGAGATGTATGTTGAGTGAGGATCAAGTTCTTCCAATAGGGCAATAATGGCTGTTTCAGTAAGCTTTTCCTGGTTGACGGAATCAACATACATCTTTTCAACATATTGCATAACTTCACTGAATTTCTGAGAACCTGAAGTTTGGTTATCAAATTGCGCAATGACGCTTGAGTAAAACAATAAAAAAAGAATGTTAGTAAGGTGCTTTGTCATAAACGTTGTGTTGTTTCGAAACAAAAATACAATTTCATTTGTAGCTCGTCCGTCTAATGCTTTTAAAAATGTTCTGAACATAAAAATTAAAGTGAGTTACTTGTTTTATTTTTAGTAAACGGATGTTGTCAGTAACTTATTTGTTAATTTTAACTTTATATGAACTTGTCTGTCCATAGTTTGTCTGATTTGAGCGGTGTAGTTCAAGAGTTCTTGTCTTTTATTAATGGGAAGAAAGTTATCGCATTTGAAGGTGAAATGGGAGTCGGTAAAACAACATTTATCTCCAAAATTTTAAATGAGATAGGAATAAAGGATACCGATGGTTCACCGACTTATTCTATTGTCAACGAGTATCACAGTCCAATGATAGGTCGCGTATATCATTTTGATTTTTTTCGTTTGAAAGATGGAATTGAAGCCTTGGAAATGGGGGTTGAGGAAATGTTGTATGGAGATGCCCTTTGTTTCATTGAATGGCCGGAAAAAATAGCTGATTTATTACCGGAAGAAAGTGTTTGGGTGTATATTCGTAAGTTGGAGGATGATTCAAGAACAGTAACTGTAGAACTATGATAAAAGATCCGAATGTGCTTAAAAAACTAATGCAGCAAGGAAGCCTGCTACCTAAAGAGGAGATGCTGGAAATAGGAAGGAAGAGAGGAAGTTTGTTTATTGGGATTCCCAAAGAGGTTTCTTTTCAGGAGCGTCGGGTGGCATTGGTTCCTGAAGCTGTTTCATTGTTAGTTGCAAATGGTCATAGGGTAAAAATCGAAACTAAAAGTGGTGAGGGAGCTAATTTTACTGATAATGAGTACAGTGAAGCAGGAGCAGAGATAAGTTACGACCGCAAAGAGATTTTTAAATGTGATATCATTTTCAAAGTAGCTCCACCACTTGAAGAAGAAGTTGAAATGATGCCGGGAAATCAAACATTGATTTCCGCTTTGCAGTTGTCAGTTCAGCCCAAGGTGATTCTTCAAAAATTGATGCACAAAAAAATAACAGCAATTGCGTGGGATTATATTCGCGATGAAGAAGGTGTTTTTCCAGTCGTTCGTTCGATGGGCGAAATAGCAGGCACAACATCGATTTTGGTTGCAGGTGAATTGCTTTCATCGTTTTCTGAAGGTAAAGGTATTATGTTAGGAGGTATTGCCGGGGTGAATCCTACGGAAGTAGTTGTTATAGGAGCAGGAACAGTTGGAGAATTTGCTACGAGAGCTGCTCTTGGATTGGGAGCATCAGTTAAAGTTTTTGATAATTCATTATCTCGCTTGAGAAGACTTCAAAATGATATTGGAACACGAATTCACACCTCAGTTCTGCAACCCAAAGTGTTAGCAAAAGCATTAAAGAGAGCAGACGTTGCTATTGGAGCTATCAGGGCTCATTTGGGACGAACTCCCTGTGTGGTTTCAGAAGATATTGTCAGGGAGATGAAAAACGGTTCGGTGATTGTTGACATCAGTATCGATCAGGGAGGATGTTTTGAAACATCGCATGTCACTAATCACAATGAACCGACATTTGTAACACATGGAGTCATTCATTATTGTGTGCCTAATATAGCATCACGTATTTCAAGAACAGCCTCATT
>CAZGJF010000031.1:0-30027 GCA_964526595.1 uncultured Akkermansia sp.
GATAATTTATCTCAAAACAAGAGGGAGCATTCAACGAGTGCTCCCTTTTTGTTTGTAATCATATTTTAGAATAGATGTAAAATGACTATATTCACTCATCATTCAACTCATTGAAACAAGCCTTATCTAATGACAAATAAGCAATTCAAATTAACTTTTCTTGGGGGAGCAGGAACCGTGACAGGATCTAAAATTTTAATCGAGACATTAGAAAAACGAGTCTTAGTAGATTGTGGTCTTTTTCAGGGACTCAAAGAATTAAGACTTCAAAATTGGAAACCTTTTCCAATAGAACCACAATCAATAGATTCTTTAATTCTCACACATGCCCATCTTGATCACTGTGGATATATACCATTATTGGTAAAAAATGGATTTCGTGGTAAAATTTATTGTACTCGTCCTACTAGAGATTTGACGGAAATAATTTTGCTTGACAGTGCTAAAATTAGTGAGGAAGATGCTGAACGCGCAAATTCACATGCGTATACCAAACATAAGAAGGCAGAGCCACTATACCGAGTTTCGGATGTTCATGAGGCCATGGCGCAATTTGAAGTACATGACTTGCATGAATGGGTATTCATTGATTCTCAAATCAAATTTCAATTTCAAAATAGTGGACATATTTTAGGTTCTGCTTTTATTGAGATGAAGATTCATGGTCGAAAGGTTATTTTTTCAGGAGATATTGGAAGGGAAAAGCCACTTTTGCTATACCCTCCACAAAAGATCAATGAAGCCGATTATATAGTTTTAGAATCAACATACGGTGACAGAGTGCATGAGATTGAAAACGTAAAGGAACAGCTATTGGAAATAATAGATGAAACGTTTAAGCGGAAAGGTATCCTATTAATTCCTTCATTTGCTGTAGAACGAACACAAGAGCTTATTTTTTTAATGCATGAGCTTATTGAAGAGGATAGAATGCCTAAAATTTCTATTTATCTAGATTCCCCAATGGGAATAAATTCAAGTTTAGTTTATACACATTATGCTTCTTGGCAGAATTTGTCGCATTATGATATAAGCAGGATGTATAATCATGTCAAATTCATTAATAATTTTCAACAATCCAAGACGACAGTACTCGATAAACATCCTAAAATTGTGATTGCCGGTAGCGGTATGTTGGAGGGAGGAAGGATTTTACATTACTTGAATAATCATGTTGAAAATGAACAGAATACTTTGTTGTTTATGGGGTATCAAGGAGAGGGGACAAGAGGTCGAGCTATCATGGAGGGGAGCCAAGAAATTAAATTTTTTGGTGCTTACAAGAAAGTGAAATGTAAGATTAAATCAATTTCATCACTCTCAGCTCATGCCGATCAAAATGAAATGGTTTCTTGGCTTAAAAATTTTACTGACAAACCTAAAGCGATATTCTTAAATCATGGAGAATCACATCAGACAGATGCCTTGCGTGTTAAAATAAAGCATGAATTAGATTGGGAGGTGAAAATGCCTGAAATGAATGAGTCATTTATTCTACAATAAACAAACTATGAGTGATTACAATTCTATTGATACTTCTGACGTTGTTTTTTTTAAGTCTGTTTTGGGGGATCGATGTTATTTAGATTCCAATGTTCTATTAGAGTATGGGCATGATGAAACAGAAGATTTGTCATTTTGTCCGGAAGTCGTTTTAAAGCCGAATAGGGTTGAAGAGGTATCAAAAATTCTCAATTATTGCCATACTCGAAACATACCAGTAACACCATCCGGAGCCAGAACAGGATTGAGTGGTGGTGCATTGCCAATTGCAGGAGGAGTTTCATTGTCAATGGAGCATTTTAATCGTATCATATCCATAGATGAAAAAAATCATCAGGTAACTACTGAGCCGGGAGTTATTACGCAAGTTCTGCAAGAATCAGTTAGAGCAAAAGGTTTGTTTTATCCTCCGGATCCGGCAAGTAAGGGGAGTTGTTTTATTGGAGGAAATATTTCTGAGAATTCAGGAGGACCAAAAGCTGTCAAATATGGCGTTACAAAAGATTATGTCTTGAATCTTGAGGTCGTACTTCCAACAGGTCAAATTATTTGGACAGGAGCTAATGTACTTAAAAATGCTACGGGCTACAATTTGACACAGTTGATTGTAGGATCAGAGGGAACGCTGGCAGTAATAACTAAAATAGTATTAAAACTGATCCCACATCCTACGAAAGAGTTGTTGATGTTAGTTCCTTTTTTTCAAGCTGAAAAAGCCTGTGAAGCTGTTGCGGCTATATTTCGAGCCGGAGTAACACCAAGTGGCTTGGAATTTATGGAACGTGATGCATTATTATGGACACAACGATTCACAGGTGATTTTTCTCTTCATGTGGCTGAGAGTCATGCGGCTCATTTACTTATTGAAGTGGATGGTTTTGATGAATTAGTATTAATGGGTGAATGTGAGAAAATTGTTCACGTTCTCGACCAATTCGAAACAGATGAGATTTTGTTTGCCGAAAGTGAAGCTCAAAAAAACAATTTGTGGTCATTGCGCAGAAAAGTGGGAGAGGCAGTCAAATCCCAATCAGTTTATAAGGAAGAAGATACAGTTGTTCCACGCTATGCTTTGCCGGATTTATTGCGAATTGTGAAACAATTGGGCAAAAAATATGGATTTCATTCTGTGTGTTATGGTCATGCAGGGGATGGTAATTTGCACATCAATATCATCAAAGGAGAATTGACAGCAGATCAGTGGGAGCATGAACTACCAAATGCAATTCGAGAATTGTTTGAAGAGGTTGTTCGTTTGGGAGGCACAATATCTGGAGAACATGGAATCGGGTATGTTCAAAAACGATACATGAATGTTGTATTTCCGGAAGTTACAATTGAATTGATGAAATCCATCAAGCGTGTATTTGATCCTCACAGTATACTTAATCCAGGAAAAATATTCGATTAAATTAAATTTAACTGATTGTTTAATAAAATTAAATTAATCTTTTGATTTTTAATTCCCTATGACTCTTTTAAGATCGCTAATTTGTTGTTCCCACAACATTTTACTTTCGCTTAATTCATCACTATCTGCATAATCCGAAATTTTGAGTACAACACTTTTAGTCATGGGATCTATTTCATAACCCATTTCAAAATAATAATCGTAACCAGCTTCTTCGTCTTCCATTCGTTTAAAACGAACCAAGTTGTTGTTTTTAGTGGGTAATAATCTGGCTTTTTCTTCACTACCATCCCAGATGAAGGTAAAGATATCGTTATGAATATTAACATCATCTGCGTACCATTCACTCAAGCCACTAGGGGTTTTTATCATGTTTTCGAGGATTTTTGGTGAAGTTTTCAGCAAATATTCCAATTCAAATTTTACTTTCTCAGGCATAGTAGCATCAATTTGTATTAACTTTGACGTAATTATATGCAATATACAAATCTTTTCAATGGCCTTAGTTCACACAATTGAAAAAAACGGTAATGTTTTGTTCCGGTATAGGGGGCAAATACCCTTAGTACTTTTTGTTCTTTCTATCCCTGCTGTTTATTTTACTGATTACCTATTTTTTGATTCAAATCAAAAGTTAGATATTACTTTGTTGTTTATTTGTGTGTTTTTTTCCTTGGTTGGTCAAGTGATTCGAGCGCTTGCTATTGGTACCAGTAATAAATACACTTCCGGAAGAAACACTCAAGAGCAGGTAGCAGAGGCACTAAATACAAAAGGAATTTATTCAACTGTCAGGCATCCGCTTTATTTGGGGAACTATTTCATGTGGATTGGAATCGTAATGTATAGTTACAATGTTTGGTTTGTATTAGTTGTTTCGCTGCTATTTTGGTTATATTATGAACGTATTATGTTTGCTGAGGAGCGTTTTTTGGAGCGAAAATTTGGACAACAATATATTGCATGGTCAATGAAAGTACCTGCCTTTTTTCCAAGCATGAAGAATTATGAAAAATCAACGATTCCATTTTCTTTTAAAACAATATTAAGAAGAGAGTATTCAGGTGTTACGGCAACCATGATTGGTTTTGTGTTTGTTTCAATTTTACGCCAATCTTTTACGATGAAATCATTTCAATTCAGCAATACACATGCAGTTGTTTTGGCCATTGCTTTACTCGTTTCTCTCGTATTCAGAACATTGAAACATCAGACTAATTTATTGCATGAAGAAGATCGTTCTTAATTGAATTTTAAATCATTATTTTAAATTGATTAAAGTTTTAATTTAATTATTGAAAAGATGCAGCTACTTGATGGAAGGAGAACATCGGAAGAAATAAAAAAGGAGCTAGCCTTGGTCGTTCAGGAACGCAAAAGACTAGGAAAAAAAATTCCTCATTTGGCAGCTGTATTAGTTGGTTCTGATGGAGGCTCATTAACTTACGTTGCTGCCAAAGTAAAAGCATGTGATCAGATTGGTTTTGAAAGCACTCTAATTCGTTATGATGATTCAGTTCCGGAAGAAATTTTGCTTTCCAAAGTTCAGACTTTAAATGAAGACAAAAGCATAGATGGATTTATAGTTCAATTGCCTTTACCTGCTCATATTGACGAGATGAAAATTACACAGGCAATTGATCCTATGAAAGATGTCGATGGTTTTCATCCTGTTAATTTAGGAAATATGATACTCAATTTACCCGGTTTTTTACCGGCAACACCAGCCGGTATTATCGAATTGTTGAAGCGTAATCATATTTCAACGGAAGGTAAAAATTGCGTCATTATTGGCAGGAGCAATATTGTTGGAACCCCATTAAGTATTTTGTTGGGGAGAAATTCAGATCCCGGTAATTGTACTGTTACATTAACTCATAGCAAGACAAAGAATTTAAAAGAAATATGTCGAAATGCAGATATTTTGATCGCGGCGATTGGTCAACCGGACTTTGTTACCAAAGAAATGGTCAAAGATGGAGCTGTGGTTATTGATGTCGGTACAACCCGAGTTGCTGATTCATCCAGAGCACGAGGATGGAGGCTTAAGGGGGATGTTCAGTTTGATCACGTTGCACCAAAGTGCTCATTCATCACTCCTGTGCCCGGCGGAGTTGGTCCGATGACCATTGCCTCATTGATGATTAATACATTGAAAGCAATGGAATTAAAAGGAAAATAAAAACCTTTACTTTAATATCTATTCGATCCCTATCAAATTAACAAGTGTTTTATTTTTATTGATTTTCTAATTTCCAGTAGAGATTATTTGTTAGTTCAATTAGTACAAAAATGCAAGAAGAACACAAACGCGCACTAATCAAATCAAATGAGACGAAGGAGATTTATTTTAAGCAATTCAAAAAACTAAAGCAACGAAAGTCTAAAGATTTAGATACCGTTTTTCATCAATCACACGATTCTGTGTTTCGAAAAATAAAGTGTTTGGAATGCTCCAATTGTTGTAAAACCACCAGTCCTATTTTTCGGGATGTGGATATTAGTCGTATTGCAACTCACTTGCGTATGAAGTCTTCGCACTTTATTGAAAAGTATTTAAGAATAGACGAGGAGCGTGATTATGTTTTGAAACAGTCACCTTGTGTGTTTTTGGCAGCTGATAACTATTGTATGATTTATGAATTCAGACCATTAGCGTGTAAAGAATATCCTCACACCAATCGAAAAAATATGTATCAATTGTTGGATTTAACTTTAAAGAATGCGTTAATATGTCCTGCAGTTTCTCTCATTGTGGACGAGGTTGTTGAAAAAACTAAGTAAGGGCTTTAAGATCAATCGATACTTGTAGCTTATTTGTTAATTGATCAATCAATTTTCGTTCTTTTTTGTTGATTCCATAAGAAGTTCCGGCGAGTTCATCTACAATTCTCAGTACTAATTCTTTCATTTCCATATCAAATGAATCTTGATGTGTATCGTAGTATGCCATGAACGATTCAAAAGCCCCTGAAGCATCTGTGATTTCTTCATCTAGAAAGTCAAATTCGAACAATGCATAGAAACCAACATTGGTGCCATATTCATCCAGTTGATTTGAGGAAGGAATCAGTTCCTGATGAACGATATCCATCAGTTTTTTCTTTTCTTCTTCCGAGATGTTTCTGTCAATATCAGCGATGGCGTAAAGTAGTTTTCCGAGTTCTGCATAGAGATTAATTGCGACATTTTTTGATTTCATGAGCAAATTTATTTTATGAATTAATTTACTTTGATTGCTTTAATAACCACAAAAGATCCTTTTCCGTAACCGCTTTGAGAAGGCTCAAATTCTGTGATTTCATCAATAGGTTTAAATAAGGTCTGAATAAATTTCAGTTGACCAAATCCGCAAGATATCAGTGTTTTGATGATTGTTTTACATTCGTAAAAATTGGCTTGTCTGTAAAATGTACTTTTAGATTTGTTTTCACTATAGGATTTACCAATGATGCTTTCCTTCTCAATAAATCCAATAATCAGACTTCCTCCTTTTTTCAGCACACGATTTGCTTCCTCAAACGCCTTTTTCATATTAAAAAAGTAGCTGATACACGATGCCATCAAAACAAAATCAAAATGCAAGTCTTTGTAAGGCAGCTTCTCTGCTACAGCATCCATTACTTCAATACCTCGCTCAAACGCTATTTTCCGCATTTGGAAAGAAGGTTCAACACCTTCTTTTATCCCTAAAGCAATAGAGAATCGTCCTGTTCCCAGTCCGATTTCAATACCATGACTATCGCCCTGAGGTAACATTTCTCTAAGTGCTTCAACTTCAGATTTAAAAATTATCGGGTGCTCATCGAACCAATTTTCATATTCTTGAGTATGTGTTTCGAAAGGTTCTAAAATGCGGCTTAATTGATTCATGTTAATTATGATTTTGTATATCTTAATTTTAGTGCTATACCATTGTATTCATTGAGTTTGCCAGAGCCTGTGAAAATCACTTTTCCTCTTTTTTGCAGCACCAATGAGACTATTTCTTCAAAAGGATTGTCAATGATGGTGTAGTGTGATGTGTATTGGGGTTTATCTTTGCTCATGTATTTTCCATTGTATGTGAAGAATGCAATTTGATGATAGGTTTTGTCTAACATTAGTTCATCACAATTTCCGGAATAAGCGGCTTTCCAAACATCATCAATGCCAAAGGCAAGCAAATTTTGACCCCATAATTCGGATAAATTTCGAATTTTTAATTGCTCAATTTTTTGTTTGTAAACAGAAAGCTGTTCCCATGCCAATTCCCCCAGATGAAACTCATCCTTAAAAAGATTGTTTTTGCTGATTTTTGCTGTAATATGTTGTAGGTTGTTTGTTGCTTCGAGAAATTCTGAGAGTTCTTGTTTGCCACCTGCGACCAGAAATGGCTTCGAATTTTCAATGAAAGGCTTCAGTTTATCATCCGCCAGTTTGAAAAAGTTTATTCTTTGTTTTTCTTGGAGAACTGTTTTTTCTCGTTCAAACTGTTTGAGAATGGTGCTACCGTGCATTCTAATGATATCCGGTTTGGCGTATTCGTACGATTCATTAAATACCAAAGGAAAATCATTATTGACTGTTTCAGTTAACGTTGAACCCTCACCGTTAAAAAAACGCATTTCTTTCTTTTGTATACTTAATAACGAGTAGTCAAAATCATTAAACAAGTAGTAGAAAAGCTCCATTAAAGCAAATGAGGTGTCAATTTTTATTTTTTGATGAACTTGAAATGGAAATTGAATTATCTCAAACAAATTGTCGGAAAGAAATACTCCCAATCCCTCTTTGGAATGAGTGAAGTCAGTAGTTTCAATCAATGAATCAATTGATTGTAAGAGATGTTTTTGTGATTTTTTGCCATGTTTCCCATACTTTTTGATCAGTAATTCTTTGGTGGTTCTGATTGCCTTTTTCAGAATCAGTTCATCTTTCATCTGTTCCGGAGAAAATCGATGAGTAGGCATAACTATCGTTATACAATTCGATGATTTATGACTTATTAATTGCTGAAGTAAGGCGATGTTTTTCATTTTGTGGGGGATGATTTTTTTTAAGAATCAAAGGAGAAAAATCTTTCTCCTTTGATTTCTAATTGGCATAACAGTCTATATATGCTATGCGCCCGGCTAAGGACTGACTTTTTAAATAATTGCAGGTGCTTTTGCTTCTCGGCGATTGGCAATTGCATGTAGTGTTTTTATGAGGTTTTCTCCATTTTCATTAACACTTCCCATTTCTTGCTGACCTTTGGTAACAGTCAAATTCAATAATTTGTTTAGTGAAATAATCCCTTGTAACTTCCCTTGTTCGTCTACTACCGGCAACCTACTAATCTTTTTTTCACGCATTTTTTTGTAGGCTTCCTCCAATGCATCTGTTCCATGAACAGTTTTAACTTCTTTAGTCATGATTTCACCTACCGTCCTTGTCTCAAACGATTTAGTCGTGTTTCTGGCCAATGATAAGCAGATATCGCGATCTGTCACGATGCCTAGCACATTTTTGTTTTTATCAACGACCGGCAGAGCACCACAATTGGCTTCTCTCATTGATTCGGCAGCATGTTGCAAGTTCGTTTCCGGTGTGCAAAACTTCAATGATTTCGCAGTCATTACATCTTTAACTTTCATAATTTTTTGATATTGGTTAAACATAGTTGCCAAAGTATCTCGAACTTGCATTTCTTGTGCTATTCATTCATCAATAAAGGAATTGATATTCATCAACACTACCACCACAAGAAAAAACATACTGATTAAATCAATCAAGACAATGAAAAAAAAGGGTGGATAGTTGAGCAATTTTGTGTGTGTGATTGATTGACCATAACCTTGTTTGTTAATAATTGATTTTTCTCTCAAAAAATACCGGTTTGGCAATACACGTTAAAAAACATGGGATCATTTTGGAACCCACGGAAAATCATTTTGAAAATCACGGAGTGTATAATCCAGGGGTAATTTTTCACAACGGAAAAATTCATCTATTCTATCGAGCTACAAACAAGGCGAACTATTCAGTTATTGGTTTGTGCATTTTAAAATCTCCCACCGAGGTAGAACAGCGTTTGGATCATCCGATTATGATTCCAATTGAAAAGTATGAAGCACATGGGATAGAGGATCCCAGAATCGTTAAAATTGATGATTCCTATTATATGACCTATACTGCTTATGATGGAAAAAATGCGATGGGGGCGCTGGCTGTATCCGATGATTTAATGACATTTCGAAATAAAGGACTTGTAACTCCTGTCATGACTTACAAAGAATTTCAGCTTTGCATTGAAAGTTCTGAGGGTTTGAATGTGAAATACCTACGTTTTGCGCGATTATTTCACAAACGAAGTGGTGCAGAATCAATCTTTAATATGAATTTATGGGATAAGGATGTAGTATTTTTTCCTCGAAAGTTGAACGGAAAATTTGCTATGTTACATCGTATCTATCCGGATGTGCAAATTGCTTTTTTTACAGATGTTTTTGAGTTAAATTATCAATATTGGAAGCAGTACCTGTTTGATATCAAAGACAAAATCGTATTGAGTGGCAAGATGCCATTTGAGTCTAGTTATGTCGGTAGTGGTTGTCCCCCAATTGAGACCAAGGACGGATGGATTCTGATTTATCATGGTGTGGCAGATACGCCTGAGGGCTACGTGTATTCCGCAGGTGCTGCCTTGTTATCTCTTGGTAATCCTACCATCGTTATAGGAAGACTGAAAGAACCCATGTTCTTTCCTGAATTGGAATGGGAGAAACAAGGTGTGAATCATAATGTTGTTTTTCCAACCGGAGCAATTGTGTTAGATGGCGTGTTGTATATCTATTATGGAGCAGCAGATAAACGTATTGGTTTGGTCTCAACCGATTTGAATGGTTTGATAAATGAACTTAAATTACAAGGAGAATATAATGACTGAACATAGAAAAGATGAGGTGTTAATTGTGACGAGTTATCCACCTGTAGAATGTGGTATAGCAACGTATAGCGAAGATTTACTTGGTTTTTTAGTAAAGCGGTTTAGTGATTCGTTTTCAGTTCGGATTTGTGCTATCGAAAAAAAAAACACTGATGAAAATGAACAACATACTGTAGTAAAATATGTTTTAAATAGGGATTCTCGGAGAGATTACACACGTTTAAGTGCCCTTGTGAACAACGATGAATCAATTAAATTGGTAATGATACAACATGAATTTGGTTTGTTTGGAGGGGCATATGGCAAGTACTTAAACCTGTTTTTAAGGGGCCTCAAAAAGCCATTTATGATTACTTTTCATACCGTTTTACCAAAACCGGATCCCCGAAGATTATCATTAGTAAAAAAGCTATCAGCAAAGGCCGTCAAAGTTGTGGTGATGACCAAACATTCTGAAAAAATCCTGATAGAAGATTATGCAATATCCCCGACAAAAATAAAACACATTCAACATGGTACACATACCATTCCGACAACAGATGTTTTGACTCTCAGGAAGAAGTATGGGCTTGAGGGTCGTAAAGTTATTTCAACGTTTGGCTTGATCAGCTCCAATAAAAACATAGAACTTACTATTGATGCCTTACCAGCTGTTATACATGAGCATCCTGAAACGATGTTTTTAATCATTGGAAAAACACATCCGGAAGTGATTAATAACGAGGGTGAAACATATCGAAATTCATTGATTAAAAAGATTTTGGACGCTGATTTATCTAATCACGTTATGTTCATCAATCGTTTTCTGGAATTGAACGAGTTATTGGAGTATCTTCAAGTAACAGATACTTATGTTTTTACATCTAAGGATCGTAATCAAACGGTCAGTGGAACATTTGCTTATGCTTTTAGTTGTGGATGTCCGGTTATTGCGACATCTATTCCCCATGCAAAAGAAATGATCAATAATCAAAACGGAGTTCTTATTGATTTTGACAAACCTGAACAATTATCAGAAGCATTGAATCGTTTATTGGGCGACCATCATTTTCGAAATAGCTTAAAATTGAATGCTGTTCATCAATCTAGGTCAGGAGATTGGAATAATAGTGCGTTGAAGCATGCACACTTATTTAAAACTTATTTATCAGATCAAATTTTGAATTACAATTTGCCTCCCATTTCATTAAAACATCTGGTGAAAATGACTCAGCATATAGGTGTCCTTCAGTTTTCGGAGTTGGAACATCCGGATTTTAATTCGGGTTATACCTTGGATGATAATGCTCGAGCACTAATCGCGGTGTGCATGGATTATGAATTACATCGAAATAACCAAAATTTCATATTGTTAGATAAATACTTACGATTTGTAGCGAGATGTCAATTGGAGAATGGCCAGTTTATTAATTATTTAGACGAAGCAGGTAATAATCATTCCCAAAATTACACCACGAATTTAGAAGATTCTAATGGTAGGGCAATTTGGGCTTTAGGAACCGTAATCTCATGTCAACAATTTTTACCTGCATCATTTGTTGTGAAGGCTGAAATGTTGTTCAGTTTTGCTTTGCCAACTATTTCAGGATTTCGTTCGCCTCGCGCTATTGCATTTGCAATTAAGGGGTTGTATTTTTTTAATCTGACCCATCAGAGCAGTCATGTGAGATCTTTAATTAACAAGTTAGCAGATCGATTAGTTGAACGATATTTTGATTCGAAATCGAATGATTGGTTATGGTTTGAGGATTATATGACATATAGTAACAGTATTCTTCCTGAAGCTTTACTTTATGCGTTTTTAACATCCAAAAAAGAGAATTACAAGACTATTTCCAGACGTACATTTGATTTTTTAATCTCCCATATTTTTGTTGACAATCAGATTAAGGTTATTTCAAATCGTGGTTGGTTGAAGAAAGGTGAGAAATCTTTGTTCAGAGGAGGAGAACAACCAATAGACGTTTCTTATACTATACAGTCGTTGATGCTCTTTTATGAAGTTTTCGGTGATCATTATTATCGAGAATTAATGAATACTGCTTTCAGCTGGTTTTTAGGTAATAATCATTTACAAGAAATAATCTATAATCCGACTACAGGCGGTTGTTTTGATGGTTTAGAGTCTTTCAATGTTAATTTGAATCAAGGTGCCGAATCCAGTATTTGTTACCTGATAGCACGATTGTGTATGGAAAAAATACGCAGGGGAGAACCGTATATAAGGTCAGAAAAATCATACAAGGAGTATCGACTTCATAATCCATTTCAAGAACAATTCGCATTCAATGAGAATGCCTAATCAAGCGGAAATTATTTTAATGTATAACTTTAATTTTATTCATTTTAACTATTGAAAATTAGTTAGTTTACATTAACATTCCCCCGCAGATATGAATGGTCTGTCCGGTAATGTATGATGACATGTCAGAGCCCAAAAAAACAGTTAAATCGGCCACATCTTTGGGCGTTCCTCCTCGTTTTAGTGGAATGGCGTTTCTCCATGATTCAACAACTTTCGGGTCTAAAACCTCTGTCATTTCCGTTTCAATAAATCCCGGAGCAATTGCATTACACCGTATGTTTCTAGAGCCTAATTCCTGCGCTACTGATTTTGTAAAACCAATCAATCCGGCTTTAGAAGCAGCATAATTTGACTGACCTGCATTTCCTTTGACTCCAACAACAGAAGACATGTTTATTATGGATCCACTTCGAGCTTTCAACATGGGTTTTTGAACAGCTTTTGTAAGGTTGAATGCTGATTTTAAATTGGTATTGATTACTTCATCCCACTGTTCCTCGGTCATACGCATCAATAAAGTGTCACGTGTAATTCCGGCATTATTTACCAATACATCAATAGTGCCAAATGCATCTACTACATTATCAACTAATTGGTGAGCATCATCATATTTCGATGCGTCACTTTTAAATCCTTTTGCAATTCCTCCATTGGCAGTTAATTCTGCTTCCAATGCACGTGCTTTTTCATCTGAAGATAAGTATGTAAAGGCAACCTTAGCGCCTTGTTTGACACATTCTTCTGCAATCGCTTTACCTATTCCTCTTGATGCACCGGTAATTAAAACAACTTTATTTAACAATAGTCCCATTTTTATTTTTTTAGATATCTTTTGCAAATATGGCTAATATTGTTTAATAATTCATTGACTCATGAAGGTTCTGAACATACAGCAATTAAGCTACTGGGAACGAACAACATATTTTGAAGATGTAGATTTTCTTATCGTAGGAGCCGGTATAGTTGGTTATAGTGCTGCTATTGCGTTGAAGCAAAAATACCCGAATTCTAAAATTTTAATAATTGAACGAGGCTATCTGCCTTCAGGTGCCAGTACCAAAAATGCAGGTTTTGCTTGTTTTGGAAGCCCAAGTGAACTATTGGATGATCTTAATAGAATCGACATTCAAACGGTATGGGAAACCGTTTCTGAACGTTGGCATGGTTTACAGTACTTAAAATCATTAATTGGCGAACAATATGTGGAGTTTGAGCAACATGGATCTTGGGATTTGATCATGTCTCAAGAAGAGCAAACAGAACAACACATCTTGGAAAAGCTTATATACTTAAATGAGGAGATAGAAAAAATTACAGGCTTCAAAGATGTGTTTCGTGAAGATAAAAACAGTATGAATCGTTTTGGATTTAAGGGGATAAAAACTGCTTTTTATAATCGCTTGGAAGGACAAGTTAACACCGGAAAAATGCTCACTCGAATGCATCAAATGGCTACAGAGAAAGGTGTTCTCACACTTTTCGGAATAAATGTCGATGCTTTTCAGTTAAATCTCTATAATATTGGTATTCAATCATCTGTTGGGTTTTTTAAGGTGAAAAACGTCTTGATTTGTACCAATGGTTTTGCGCATCAATTTTTTCCAACTATAGATATCCAACCTGCAAGAGCACAGGTGTTGGTTACAAGTCCGATTGAAAACTTAAAGATTAAAGGTACATTTCATTTTCAACAAGGATATTATTATTTCCGTGACTTGAAAGATCGTATTTTGATTGGAGGTGGTAGAAATATTGATTTCAAAGGAGAAACCACAACTAAAATGGAAACTACTGTACAAATCACCCATGAACTTAAATGTATTTTGCAGGATGTAATTCTCCCGAATCAAAATTTTTCAATCGAATATGAATGGGCTGGTATCATGGGGGTTGGATTGTCTAAAAAGCCGATAATAGAAAAGATTGATGACAAAATTGCTATTGGGGCGCGTATGGGTGGGATGGGAGTTGCTATTGGTGCTATGGTTGGTAAGAAATTGGCAGATCTATTTTAACGATATCAATTCATCTTAAAAATACTACTTTTGTCAAAATTTATTTCATGAAAAATACTGCTTTAACACAAACACATATTGCTCTTGGAGCCAAAATGGTTCCCTTTGCCGGATTTAACATGCCTGTTCAATATGAAGGAATTACCGTTGAGCATGAGACTGTTCGGAATGGGGTAGGAGTGTTTGATGTTTCACACATGGGTGAATTTTTGTTGACCGGTAAGCATGCCTTAGACTTGATTCAAAGAATAACCACTAATGATGCATCAGTTATGGAAGTTGGTCGTGCTCAATATTCGTGTATGCCAAATGGACAAGGTGGTATTATTGATGATCTGATTATTTATCGAATCAAAGAAGAACAATATCTGCTGGTTGTCAATGCATCCAATATTGAGAAGGACTGGAATTGGATTTCATCTCACAATAATTTCGGTGTAGAGATGCGTAATCTGTCTGATGATTATTCACTTTTGGCTATTCAGGGGCCCAAAGCTGTTGAGGCAATGCAATCGTTAACTTGTATTAATCTAGCAGATATTAAATACTATCATTTTGAAATTGCTGATTTTGCAGGAATCGAATATGCGATTATTTCGGCTACAGGTTACACCGGTTCAGGTGGCTTTGAAATTTATTGCAAGAATTCGCAAGTAGAGCAGGTATGGGCTAGGGTTTTTGAGGCGGGCGCTTCTTATGGAATTAAACCTATTGGTTTGGCTGCTCGTGATACGCTTCGTTTGGAGATGGGTTTTTGCTTGTACGGAAATGACATTGATGATACAACTTCACCAATTGAGGCAGGATTGAGTTGGATTACCAAATTTACAAAAGACTTTATTGATGCAGCTATTTTAAAAGAACAAAAAGAACAAGGTGTCAAGCGTAAACTTATTGCATTTGAAATGATTGATCGAGGTATTCCCCGTCATGATTATCCAATTATGAATGTAGATGGTCACGTTATTGGAAAAGTTACTTCCGGAACGATGTCACCCAGTATGAAAGTAGGAATTGGATTAGGTTATGTTCAAACAGAATATGCTTCTATCGACACTGAACTTTTTATTGATATACGCGACAAGGGGATTAAGGCAAAAGTTGTAAAATTGCCGTTTTACAAGAAATAAAAATCGATTGTAAATGCATAGTTTTTTTAATTATTCACATGTTTGCTTACAAAAGATGTTATTAAAGAAGGCAGGTGTTTTTTTATACTTTATTTGGTGCGCACGACTGGATTCGAACCAGCACACCTGTTGGCACCACCCCCTCAAGATGGCGTGTCTACCAATTTCACCACGTGCGCATGAAGCAATGAATGATTGTGTGCAAATATAAGCAGTATTTTGAATAGTTTCGCGCATAACATGAATGAATCAAAAAATAGAATATGAAGTTGAATTTAGTACGCCCTCTTGCCATATTTGATTTGGAAACAACCGGAACCAATATCACCAGTGACAGAATCGTTGAAATAGCAATTATTAAAATACTTCCGGATTCGAGTGAATTTACTTATTACAAACGTATTAACCCTGAGAGGTTAATACCCCCTGAAATCAGTCAAATTCATGGAATATATGATAAAGATGTGGAAACAGCACCAACGTTCAGAGAGCTGGCGCAAGAAATAACCGAATTTATTGGGGATGCAGATTTGGCAGGATACAATTCCAATAAGTTTGACATACCGATTTTAGCGGAAGAATTATTGCGTGTGGAATCAACATTTGACATGGGGGCTAGAAAATTTGTAGATGTACAAAATATTTTTCACAAAATGGAGCAACGTACATTAGCAGCTGCATACCAGTTTTATTGTGAAAAATCGATGGAAAATGCCCACAATGCTCTCTATGATACTAAAGTTACTTGGGAAGTTTTGAAAGCACAACTCGACAGGTATGAAAATTTGACTAATGAAGTTGGTGAATTATCAGAATTTTCCAAGGCAAGCAATACTGATTTATTGGATTTTGCAGGTCGATTAGCCATCAACGAAAAGGGTGAATCAATCTATAATTTCGGTAAGCATAAAGGTAAAACAATTAAAGAAATAGCTGTCTTGGAACCGGGCTATTATGGATGGATGCTGGATGCCGACTTCCCTCTTTATACAAAAAAATGTCTTCGCAATGAAATGGAGAAGATCAAGTTGGAACGTACCCATTTAAAGAAACAGGAGGAAGAACAAGCGTTGACAGAAAAATTAGATATGCTTAAAAACAAATTCAAATAACCAATGAAAATAATTTGTATCGGAAGAAATTACAGTGAGCATGCTCAGGAAATGAAGGCTGATGTGCCAACAGAACCAATTTTCTTTATGAAAGCAGATATTTCTTTGTTGAAAGAAGGTTCTGATTTTTACTATCCTGATTTTACAAACGATCTCCATTACGAATGTGAATTAGTTCTCAAAATTGATAAGCCAGGGAAAAATATCCACGAAAAGTTCGCTTCAAAATACTATTCTACTATTGGGTTGGGTATAGATTTTACAGCTAGAGACCTACAAGAGCGATGTAAGCAAAATGGTCTTCCTTGGGAAATCGCCAAATCATTTGAAAATAGTGCAGCCATTTCTACCAAATTTATTTCGTTATCAGACTTAAATAAGAATGATATCAACTTTGAACTAAAAAAAAATGGTCTAACAGTTCAACGAGGAAATTCGAGACAATTGATTTTTGATTTTGACAAAATCATTTCATACGTTTCCCGATTCATGACATTGAAAACAGGTGATCTAATTTATACCGGAACACCTGCTGGGGTCGGTCCAACTTCAATTGGGGATTTATTAGAAGGGTTTTTGGAAGGAGAGCAACTGTTCTCCTTTTCAGTAAAGTAGTTAGTTCAATTGGTGATATTCTCAATAACTAACTTAGTATTCAAATAACCCAAAAGGCGAGTGTATACTGAGTTTCTTGCCATTGTATGGCTCTACTTTTCCAATGATTTGGGCATCAATATTAAATGATTTGGCTATTTCGATGATTGAATCGGCCAAAGAGTGATTAAGATAAAGTTCCATTCGATGCCCCATGTTGAAAACTTTATACATTTCAATCCAATCAGTTTGTGATTCCTTTTGAATTAATTTGAATAGAGGCGGAATTTCAAACAGGTTGTCCTTGATGATGTGAAGATTATCTATAAAGTGAAGGATTTTTGTTTGTCCTCCTCCCGAGCAGTGAACCATTCCGTGAATTTCATGACGGAAAGAATCCAATATTTTTTTGATAACCGGAGCATAAGTTCTTGTCGGAGAAAGAACTAACTTACCTGCATCAAGAGGTGCGTCTTCAACACTATCTGTAAGCTTTTTGCTTCCTGAGTAAACTAGTTCAGGCGGCATTTGATTATCATAACTATCCGGATATTTTTTTGACAGATTTTTTTCGAAAACATCATGACGAGCCGCCGTAAGCCCATTACTTCCCATCCCGCCATTATACTGATTTTCGTAGGATGCCTGTCCATAAGAAGTTAATCCAATTATGACATCGCCAGCTTCTATCCGATCATTTGAAATAACTTCGGATTTTTTCATTCGACATACCACGGTAGAATCTACGATAATTGTTCGAACCAGGTCTCCGACATCTGCTGTTTCCCCACCGGTAGAGTATATACCAATTCCAAGATTTCTTAAGTCTTGTAATATTTCTTCAGTTCCATTTATGACTGCAGATATAACTTCACCCGGAATAAGATTTTTATTTCTTCCGATGGTAGATGAAACTAATATGTTATTAGTCGCCCCTACGCATAATAAATCATCCAAGTTCATGATTATTGCATCTTGAGCTATTCCTTTCCAAACAGATGCATCACCTGTTTCTTTCCAATAGGTATAGGCTAGGGAAGATTTCGTACCGGCCCCATCTGCATGCATGACGATGCAATAATTCTCATTGTTAGTGAGATAATCAGGTACAATTTTACAAAACGCATGAGGGAAAATACCTTTGTCAATATTTCTAATGGCTTTGTGAACGTCTTCCTTTCCGGCTGAAACTCCACGAAGATTGTATCTGGTGTCAGACATGATGCTATTTGAAACGCAAAGATACGTTTCAATTTAACGTTAAGCAATTAAAAAAGGGTGTACTTTTAGCCTGACGATGACATTTAATACATTCCCGATAAAAAATAATTCAAAGATTACTTCTTAATAAATTTAACAGTTTTTGAACTGCCTTGAATAGTGGTTTTTATAAAGTAAGTTCCTTCTGCAAGTTGTTCCGTATTAAGCGTGATGATGTTGTTCCCACTATCAGAGTTCAGGTTTTTTTCCTGAATTTTTTTTCCGCATAAGTCTATTAATTGAATTGACGTATTCTCAGATAAAAGAGTGTTAAATGCTATGCTTATAACGTTTTCAGTTGGATTTGGATAAACTTTAAAATCATTCCATAGTGTATTTTCGTTGATATTTGCTAAGACTAATTCATTGGAAGGTTTACCATAATAGATATTAATGTCATCAATGTAAAGATTATTACCATTGTTACCCTCGAATCTAAATTTATATCTAAAGTTTTCTACCCAATAGTCACTTGAAATACTGCTTCCTGTTAAATGAACAATATTCCAATCACCGGACGAAGAACTTGGGGTCCATGGAGAAGCTACTGCTGTCGTGGCTAATTGAGACCCGGTAATTGTTTTGCGTAATACCCAAGTTTCTCCACAATCTTTACTGATGAATATTTTGAATATTTCATTGTCAGAGGAAAGTTCTTTTCTGTATGAGAATCTAAATGATAATGTAACAGTATCCTGACCAACAGTTCCGGTGTTAGATAAATCTACAGGTGCAGAAATTAACTCATCAATATTTGGACCGGTTTGACCGTAATTAGCCAAACTGGCACATTTGGTTCCTGAACTTCCAGTATTGTTATTTAAAGTAAAGGCATTGTTGTTTTCTTGATTGTTAATAATCCAATTAGGATTATTTGTTAGCGAATTATAATTTTCAAATCCGTCATGAAATGGCAAGTTTGCCGGTTGAGGTAATACTCTGATGAATGCAGTTTTTGTTTCGTTATCGTTGTTAGCTCCATCAGATGCATTCAATGTAACAGTGTAGTCCCCGGGTTGGTTGAAGATAACAGTAGGATTTTGTAATGTTGAGGTAGATGGTGTTGCATTTGGAAAGTTCCAAGACCACGAAGATACAGTATTGTATGATTCATCTTGGAAAGTAACACTTTCTCCTGCACAAACAACAGTTTTGTCTGCACTGAAGTCTGCTTTACAAAGGTATAGCGATCCGTTCGCACCGGTAGCATTCAGATTTGAAGATTGCCAAAGATTGTTTCTGCCCCCTACACTTGATACGATTGCAGCCCTCATACGATCTACTTGACCCTGAGTAAACATTTTTGAGCAATAGGAATAATCCATATAATTCTCAACATTATCCTTAATATCAAAGCCCCAATACGCATTATCATCTGAGCATGTATTCGAATTCAAAGCACATACTGTTACTCCAATACAATCAGGAGTGTCATCAACATTATCATCAGTGCTGCAACTAGATGCATTTCCCGGATTGTTATTTCCTCCCCAAGTGTGATCTAAATTTAACCAATGTCCAGATTCATGAGTTAGAGTTCTACTGGTTGATTCACTTGAAGTACCAATTGATCCCACATAATCATGAAGAACAAAAATGCCATTTCCCATATTTGTGCCATTCCAGTTTGATGGATTCATTGTATAACCAGCCGCCCCGCCTATATCAGCACAAATAAAAACATTTAAATACTTGTTTCCCGGCCATTGACCATTGTAAACATCATTTCCATTGATTATGGCGTCAACTTGTGCGTTACCGTCAGAACCATCATTTGTTAAGGCATTGACAGTTCTTGTTATTCCATTAAAACATGAACCATTTGGTGCTTTTGTCGCTAATACAAATTCAATTTCAACGTCTGAGGGCTTAGCTTCAGATGCAGTAGCTTGTCCTGTACTATTATTCAAACCATCAAAATCATCTTGAACATTTGAAGCATCCAAGTTTAATTTACGAAAATCGCGATTTAAGATTGCTAAGCCATCTAATATTTGTTCATCGCTGATATTTTCAACTCCGTTATTGTGTAGGACGTGAAATACAATGGGAATCTTGTAAACAGTATTTTTGGGAGTATCTCCATGCAGCTTTTCATGTTGTCTGATGATCTCATCTTGAGCAAGAGCTTCAACAAAAGACGGATTCTTCATCATTTCTAATCTCTTCTTGTGTTGAAAACAATATTCTACTCTTTCACCTTCGCGTGTGTTTTGAAGGTCAATTTTTCTAGTTTGGGAAAAGACTAATTGGCTAAATGTTAAAATGAAAGTGCTTACAAGAATTTTATTCATGAGAAAAAGATTATACAATTTGATTCATTAATTTAAATAAGTGATTTCGTTTTCGAATAAATTAACGTTTATTCCTATTAAAATGTTTGTTTATCTCCTAGTTTTTATTTTTTGGACTGCTAAGTTACTTTAGAAATTTGGTAATAGAAATAATATCTATAAATTATCATTGAAAATATTTTTCAGGTTTTTAAAATCAATCATTTTAAAGATAAACATCAATAGCATTCCACATAATAATTCAATAAATAGCTTATATTCTAGAGTTTTTGAGACTTCTGATATGACAAACAACGAGGTTAGGTACCCGAAAAAATTAACGAATTGTTTACGGGAGAATTTGAAAGGGAATAATCGAAAGTGAGTCAAATATATTTGAGCGCATGCTATGAACGTTTGTGTTATGAAAAATGAAATTGATGATCCGAGCGCACCATATTTCGGTATCAAGAGCAAATTGAAAGCAATATTTATCAAAATGCCTGTAAAAGAAAGTTTTATCAAGGTTTGCATATTTCCATTTGCCGTTAGTAAAGTTCCATAAATTAAAATAATACACATACTTACAAAACTTGCCATCAACCAGTAAAATGAAGATATGCTTTTCATTGTATAGTGATGATAGAGAACATTGAAAATAACTGTACCATTTGAAAAGCAGATGATTGCAATAAGGATTGCACCCCCAATAAGTAAATTTCTTGCGGTAATGAGTAGGGGGTAAACAGTATGAGATTCATGTTTTAATATTCTTGAAAACATGGGTAATAATAAATTTGCAAAGATCATTCCAAACATAAAAAAAGCATCTAATAAGCGATATCCTTGAGCATAGATTCCGGCCTCATAAGATCCATTTACATGGATTCTTTCCAACATGACAGAATCTATTCTGGTGTAAATCATCATCAATAATACTAATAAAGCATAGCGATAACTTTTCTTTAAAATGACAAGTGAAAATAACCAGTTAAATGAGAAGTTTAGCTTGCCAACGTGCGGATATAATAATAGAATAGCCATTATTAAAGTCAGCCCATAACTGATTGTCTGCATTTGTACGAACCAAACAATGTCAATTACATGACTTTCTTTATTGAAAAATAATAGGTTAATACAAAGTGCAATCAATAATAATCGATCCATAATTGAGATCGCCGCATCAGTCTTAAATAAATGTAAACCACTAAAATGACTTCGGAAATAGGCTATTAATGTGATAAGAAATTGATTAAGGATTAAGAGCATTAAAATAGTTAGTTCAATTCCCCTATAACCAATGAAAAAGCCTATCAAAAATGTTATAATGGCATATATTACAAACAGTAGTAAACGAATTGTAAAAACTTTATTGATGTATCCTGAGGCAATGTTTGGAAATTGGGCTATCTGTTTTGTTGTGAAGTTATTGATGCCTAAATCAAGCAAAATGTTAAACAAAAATGATAGGTTAAGAAGGGAAAAGTACAATCCATATTCTTCTGCGCCAACTCTGTTTTGAATTGTTGCGTCAATGCCGAATATTGCTGCAGGCTTGACTAATAAATTGAGTAAAACAATTAAAATTAAGTTAGTTATAAATTTTTTTTGCATTAATTTTTAATAGTTGTATTTTATAAAGTGTACAATTTCATTTGTTAAAGATTCTGTTTGAATTAAAAGTGTTATAGTGTGCTTGATTATCATTTATTGTGGTTACAAGCTTTTACCTAGCTATCCCGATTTTCCATTTTTTACCTTTTATTTTTTCCAGTTTAACAGCAGATAAAAGTCTCTCAATAGTTTCTCGTCTGACAGCCACAAATGAGGAGAAATCCATTACATTGATTAGTCCGATGTCTTCTTTTTGCAAACCTCCTTTTTGAATCAAAAAGCCAACTATGTCTATTTTATTAAGCTTATCTTTTTTTCCCCCACTAATGTATAATGTGATCCACTGTGTTGATACTGGCTTTGGAATTATTAGGGGCATTTTATAAATAAATTCAGGAATACTAATGAATTCAGGAACTATTTCGTCTGAGTTTATTAATAAATATACAGAACCATTCGTTTCCATACGAGCTGTCCGCCCATTTCGATGAATAAAAGTTTCATTTGTTTGTGGGTACTGGAAATGTACAATGTGTTGTACCTTAGGGATGTCAATCCCGCGTGCTCCCAGATCCGTACAAATTAGAGTATGGTAACTGCCATTTTTGAATTTTAAAAGTGAACGTTCTCGTTCATCTTGATCCATTCCTCCGTGATAACAGACAGATTCTAAACCTTTTGATCTAAGAAAATCGCAGATTTGCTCTGCCGTTTCTCTAAAATTACAAAAGACCATCGATGGAGCCCCCTTGAATGAACAGATTAGTTCAAATGTATACTCATATTTTGTCACGGTCGTTACCGGACAATTAAAAAAAGAGATTTTAAGTTTTTTGTGATCTTCTAAATAATTAATTGTTTCATGATTTATAAAGGGTAGATAGTTCGGATAATCAGCTAATTCTGTTGCTGAAACTAGTGTAGTATGATTAACTGAATCTAATTGTTGGCATATAAAATTCATTTGATCCTCAAAGCCCATCTCAAGACATTTGTCGTATTCATCAATGACCAACTGATTTGTTCGAAATAACTGAATGTTTTCACGTGTGATGTGGTCACAAATTCTACCAGGTGTACCAATTAATATGGTCGGAGGTTCTGAGAGGCTTTGCTCTTCGACACGTATTGAGTGCCCCCCATAACAAGTCAAAACCTTATTATCCGTTTTTAAAGATCTAAATACGGATTCGATTTGTTGTGCAAGTTCTCGAGAAGGCACAATGATAAGTGCTTGAATATATTGAGCATTTGTTTTTAAGCGAATTATCAGTGGGATTAAGAAGGCCAGTGTTTTTCCTGAGCCCGTCTTAGAAAGAATCAGTAGGTTGTTTGATTGAGTCGATTTTTCAAGTACGTCCAGTTGAAGGTCGTTAAATGATTTAAATCCTGAGTGATGAAGTAATTTTTGAACAACCTTTTGCTGGTTTATCATATGATAAAAAGTAAGAGTTAAGTTATATTTTTTAATGATGTAACAACGAAGGTTTATATAAATTATGTTTCAATGCTATTTAAGAGTGAATTCCAAAAATCATATGTAGAAACGACACAACCTTTTTCAATTAATTGATGAATCTCTTGTTCACGATTTATTTTATATTTTTTGCTTGTATGGAAAAAGGTTAATTCATCCGTGTTGTTGATGAGTGCGCTATGTATTGACTGAGGTGTTGATAAATCAGCCAGTGATTTATTTTTTTTTTGTATTGTGATCAATTCCATGACATCGTTTTTACAATGGAAAACCATACAGGAATCGATACTTCTGAATTCTAAAAATGACATTTTTTCGTAAACTTTTTGCAAAACAATATCACTAAACAATTGAATTAATTGTAAAGCCTTATTTGATTCATTTTTATTTAAATATAACCATGTTTCTGAATCAATTCCATTGACAATCAAAAAATGTTTTAAGTCTTCTTCAAGGTGACCCAACTCCTCTAAAGACAATGTACGGAATTTCATTATTTTATTTAATGAGAATTAGTTGTTCTGATGTTGAAAAAACATTAGTTTTTCATCTTAATAAGTAAGGACTTAATATGTTCTAACTTTGAAATTATCTCAGTATTAATCAACTGATCGGGATTTTCAGGTGAAACATCTTTCTTTTTCTCTTTCATGGCATTTTTGGCCCCCTCCAGTGTAAATCCTTTTATTTTAACAAGTTGATAAATTTTGTTAATATTTTCAATGTCCTTCACGGTAAACAATCTCTTACCTTGTTTGTTTTTCTTAGGTTGTATAAGTTTAAACTCCTTCTCCCAAAATCTTATTAATGAAGTGTTTACATTAAACATGTTTGCGACTTCTCCAATCGAATAATATAATTTTGTAAGTTCTTTGTCCATCATTTTTCCGTGAATAATCCATTTTAACCCGAAAAATAATCATAATTTTGCACCCGTGATAAAAAAAGGTTTTAGTTTCATTGTAAGTAGTTTAATCTTTTTGGGATTCTTTTTGCCTTTAAATAGCTATGCACAGAAAATTGATAACGAACTTACTAAAGATAGCTTAACATCGTTAATTACTCATTTTTCAGATACTTTAAAACGAAAAAACAGCAAAAAAGTTGACGAACTAATTTCATTTGCAAAAACATTTTTAGGAACTCCATATAGATACGCAGGAACTACACCTTCCGGTTTTGACTGTTCGGGGTTCATTAATTATGTAATGGGTAATTTTGGTTTTCAACTGACTCACTCCAGTTACGGTATTTCTGAATTTGGGGAAACAGTAAAACTTTCCGAAATAGAACCCGGGGATTTGATGTTTTTTAAGGGAAGTAATATCCATTCTAACAGTATTGGTCATGTTGCAATGGTAGTAGAAGTGAAAGAAGATGCTATTTTATTTATTCATTCTTCTACTTCAAGGGGTGTAGTCATTGAAAATTTCAAGACCAGTAAATATTTCATTCCCCGCTATGTTAAAGCCAAAAGGCTTGACTACGGGGTTAAGAAATAAGTTATTAATTCCTTGGTAAAATCAGACTAATTGGAACATAAACTGAATGATTCAAAATTAAATGAGCGCCGACAGTGGTTATTTGTTTTTTTGGTGGGCTTGTTTATTACCAATGCGATAACGGCAGAGTTGATAAGCAATAAACTCATTGAAATTCCATTGGTTTTTACTTTTGGTTCTGCACAATTTGGACCATTTACGACCATTGTGGGTGTTATTCCATGGCCCATTGTCTTTGTTTTGACAGATTTGTTAAATGAATTTTATGGAGAAAGAGCAGTTCGTAAAGTGTCATGGATTACAGCTGTTCTCATTGCTTATTGTTTTTTGATTGTATCAATAGCTTTGGGTTTCCCCGCTAAAGTGATACAGGGATCAAATCTTGCAACAGATAATGAGTTTAATAAAGTTTTTGGTCAGGCTCAAATGGTCATTTTAGGGAGCATTAGTGCTTTTTTAATTTCACAGTTGACTGATGCTACTCTTTTTCACTGGATTAAACGTAAAACAGGTAATAAGTACATCTGGTTGAGAAGTACGGGTAGCACTATTGTATCTCAATTCGTTGATACTTTTGTTGTTTTGTATATCGGATTTGTCCTGCCCGGAACATTAAATATGACACAGTTTTATGAAATTGCGCCTACCAATTATCTCCTAAAATTAGTAATTGCAATTACTCTAACGCCTATCATTTATTTAGGTCATTTTTTGGTCAAAAGATATCTAAACTCAGAATAGAGTAATTTAAAATGAAGTAAGTCCACTTTGGTAAATGTCAAATTTCTAAAGTTAGCAATTGTATTTTGGTCGGGTCTTAATTATGGTTAATAAATCAGGTACTTATATATAACTTCGATTTCATTCTTTTGATTTATAAGTTTCTGAATAACTATATTGAAAGGCACTATTTCATTCAAAGTCATATTAATGTAGCATATCGCACACTGTTTTTTAGAAAAAAAAAC
This sequence comes from uncultured Akkermansia sp., assembly GCA_964526595.1. Taxonomy (GTDB): domain Bacteria; phylum Bacteroidota; class Bacteroidia; order Flavobacteriales_D; family Crocinitomicaceae; genus M0103. Next base: position 26,075 of record CAZGJF010000031.1, read on the forward strand.
GCAGGAGTAACCATAAACAAACTGTTTTAGTCTTTGTTTCGTTTATATTTGCACAGCGATACGTTTAATTTTAAAAACTAACAATATTTTAATAAATTAACATGTGGTCAAAAATTAAGAATAGTATTTTTTTTATTACAACAATCATTCTATTTAATGCATGCAACGGAAGTAACAAGGTAGAAGTAGGTAACAAAACTTCGATGCATGTTAATCCGGTTTACAATGCGGGAACAGTTATGAAAGGTGAAACAATAAACGCTTCGTTTGTTATAGAAAACACAGGAAATTATCCATTGGTGATAGCGGATGTTCGAGCTTCTTGTTCGTGTACTGTGGTTGATAAACCTGAAGAGCCTGTTTTGCCTGGAAAGAAGGCTGTTGTAGAGGCCCAAGTAAACACAGAAAATATATCATCGGGCAATATCACAAAATCACTTAGAATTGTTGCAAATACAGAACCGTCAGTAACTGAACTGATTATCAAGGCAAAAATTAAATCAAAATAAAAGTAAATTAATAATGGGAGGAGGAAGTAACATAATCATGTTGGTCTTAATGATCGTAGTTTTCTATTTTTTTATGATCAGACCACAAATGAAAAAACAAAAAGAACTCAAAAAATTCAGAGATAATTTGGCTGTAGGTGACAAAGTAGTTACTATTGGAGGTGTTCACGGCAAAATACTTGAAATAGCTGAATCCACCGTACTTATTAGTTCAGAAGGGACAAAGTTAAGGTTTGACAAGACTGCTATTGCACATTCTTCAGAAGATCGCTTGATTGCAAAATAATACAATTTCTTTTTGAAAAAATAAAATGGGTCTGTTTGATATGAGAATACTCAAATCTCATTAGTTGTTCCTTAATTTTATAGAGTTTACAACACTAATTCTACTTTTTAGTTTTTTATCTCACTGATTTAGTAAAGTATCATAAAAATATACAGCTCAAAAAAGGTAATAATTGTATTAGCATTTATCTTTCTTTATTTTTATATCAAAATTGAACTATGCAACTGATTTCTGCTAAAGAATTAAACAAGGCTAAGCAAAATTTCAATGATTACGAAATCATTGATATACGTGAACCTTACGAATATCGGGCTTGTAACATCTCATCAATGAATGTCCCAATGGGGGAAGTATGTGGCAGGATCGCTGAACTTCCTAAAAATAAGAAGATTGTTTTGATGTGTCGTTCAGGTAGAAGGGCAGAAGCATTGGCAAATTTGTTGCAAACAGAATTTGGGTTTGATGAAGTTTATGTTCTGGATGGAGGAATCTTATCATGGAAAGAGCAAGTTGATGACTCATTGGAAATCGATTAAAACATATAACTTAATGATTGAACTTTTTCAACATATTTTACATCTTGATTTCAAATGGATTTTTGAACAATATGGGACAACAATTTACATTATTTTATTTTTAGTAATTTTTATTGAAACAGGGCTTGTCGCAATGCCCTTTTTACCGGGAGATTCACTCTTGTTTACTTCAGGTTTGTTTGCTGCATCCGGACAGCTGAATTTAGTTTATTTACTTCCTTTGCTTTATGTTGCGGCTATTTTGGGAGATAATTGCAACTATTGGATTGGACGTAAAGTTGGTTTAGGTATTTTTCAGATTCAAATCAAGCATAAACCATTGGTGAACAAAAAATATCTTGAACAAACTGAATTGTTTTTTGAGAAAAATGGTCCAAAAGCTATCGTGATGGCAAGATTCGTTCCTTTTATTCGAACATTTGCACCTTTTGCAGCCGGAATTGGACGGATGAATTACTACAAATTCTTTCTCGTCGATTTATTCGGAGGATTTTTATGGATCTTCAGTTTAACCATTGCAGGTTATTTGATGGGGGATATTGTTTGGATTCGTGAACATATAGATTTAGTTTGTTTAGGGATTATTTTCATTTCAATACTTCCTGTAATCTTGAATTTTTTTAAATCTAAAGTAAAATCTTAGGATGACTAAGTATGGATTAGTCGGCAAATCGTTAAACCATTCTTTTTCCAAGACTTTTTTTGATGATTTTTTTCTGAAAAACTCAGTCAGCGCAAGCTTTTACAACCTTGAAATAGACGAAATTTCAAAAATTCAAACTGTTTTTAATGATAATTTTTCAGGTTTAACGGTAACAAATCCTTACAAAGAATCAATTATTCCTTTTCTTGACTTTTTGTCTGATGAAGCTGAACAAATCGGTGCCGTCAATGTCATAAAGATATCTGAAAATCAAAAATATGGATTTAATTCCGATGCCCATGGTTTTCACCAATCCATCAAACCCTTTTTGACTAATCTACACGAAAGGGCTCTAATTCTGGGGAATGGCGGAGCTGCTAAAGCCGTTTCTTTCGTATTTAAAAAATTGGGTATTGATGTAATCTATGCCGTTAGAAATCCTCAATGGTCGAATGAGTTTAGTTTTGAATCGATTAATCAACACATGATTAGCGCTTGTAAAGTCATCGTTCAGTGTACGCCTGTTGGTATGTTCCCAAATATTGATGATTTCCTGTGCATCCCATTCGATTTTATATCAAGTGATCATTTAGTTATTGATCTGATATATAATCCCTCAAAAACCGTATTCTTGAGGAATGCTGAAAAAACAGGTGCTATTATTTTAAATGGTGAATCCATGTTGAAAGAACAGGCAATGAGGGCATGGGAGATTTGGAACAATCGATCATTGTAACAACTTTCATACTTTTACAGTTTCTAATTTGTTGGTGATGCAAACATTAATTGATTTGATTGCTCAGGGTGAACACATTCAACAAGATTTTAAATTCAGAATAGATGATCAGCGTAAAATTGCACGGACTTTATGTGCCTTTGCAAATACAGAGGGGGGCAGATTGTTAATAGGAGTTAAAGACAATCGTAAAATCGCAGGGTGTAACCCTCAGGAAGAAATGTATATGGTTGAAGGTGCTGCCAGTATGTTTTGTAAGCCGGAAGTAAAGTATTCGTATAAGGTGTGGCAGGAAGACATGCATCTGGTATTACAGGTAGATATCAAGCCATCCGAAAATAAAAAACACAAAGCAATCGACGAAAAGGATAAGTGGAAGTTTTATACACGTATAAATGATAAAACCGTTGCGGTAAATAAGATTCTTGCTGGAGTTTGGTTTGAGAAGAAAAATCAACACCCAAAACCTGAAAAATTTGATCAGGATGAATTATCATTGATTCGAATTATTAGAGATGAAAATTTAATTACATTAAGTAAGTTGTACAGAAAATCAAAATTACCACTTCAAAGGGTAGATAGGCTATTGATTTTATTAATCTGCTGGAATCTTGTAGAAATGGTTGTAAATGATGATGGGATCTACTACAAACTCAAAGATTAAGCTAGTGAAAATTATTTTATTTCAGATTCCAAGTTCTTAATTTTTCATAAAAACACAACAAATACAAATTAAATGTGTTATATTGTATGGATTTTAAATAAAATATCAATTATGGGAAGACCTGCAACAAGACCGGCGCGATTAAGAAATGGATTTTACATTGAAGTTAAAACACAAGGAAGCAGTGCTATTTTAGTTAGGAGAGATACAAGAGAACAGATGCTAATAGCGGCTGAAGATTATGCGCGAACCAAAAGTGTAGTAATTCGAGGTGAGATGCGAAATGACAAGTGGGTTGAAGGATAATTTCGTTTAATCTACTTATTTTCCACTAATTATTTATTTTTTCAAAAAAACTTTAAAAAAGACTTGTTTGGAAGAAATAAGTGATTAACTTTGCACTCCCGTTCGAGCGAGAATGGATTAAAACAATAGGGAATTAGAGACGGTAGTTTTTGATTTTCATCTACAGAAGTTCTTTGAAAGATTGAGAAATAAGGAAACAGCGTAAGAATTAAATTAATGAGCCTCAACAAAATTCAAAGTTTTATACAACGGAGAGTTTGATCCTGGCTCAGG
>CAZGJF010000032.1:0-7363 GCA_964526595.1 uncultured Akkermansia sp.
AGCGCAACAAATAGTTTCCAATGCTCAGGCATCCGGTGCTCAAGGTTGGAAATCAAATGAAGCGGGTAAACGTAATCGTTTTTACTTGGTTGATAATATTCTTCAACAGTTGTTTGAACCCTTGAGAGAATGCAATTATGAATACCATCGTAAAGGAATAGACATGCTTTATGACGATAAAACAGAAGGAAGAAAGGCTATAGGAGCTGCATTGAATAAATTGAGTAAACTTTCTACATCCAGACCAAATGCACTGAACATGCTAAATTTTTTGCAATCAAAACGCGAAGAATTGAAAAATCTGTATGTTGATGCTGAGCTCAAAGAAAAAACGGATATTGTTGCATTACTCAAAAGGTTGGATGCAGCAAATTCATCAAGATATCAAGAAATTTTAGATTGATGTTACGTCGTTTACGCATTACAAATTTTGCGTTAATCAATCAACTAGAGTTGCATTTTGATTCCGGTTTTACTGTTATAACAGGGGAAACAGGTTCCGGTAAATCCATTTTGCTAAGTGCGTTGAATATGATTTTAGGTGAACGGGCTGATTTTTCGGTAATCGGTTCCAATGGCGACAAATCAGTAGTTGAAGCAGATATTTCATTGAGTGCTTTTGACCTGAAGTACTTTTTTGATACGCATGATCTTGATTACGAACAGGAAACACTTATACGTCGCGAAATATATACCGGCGGAAAATCAAGAGCTTTCATTAATGATGTTCCCGTTTCGTTGAATATCCTCAAAGAATTAACAGAAAAGTTGATTCATATCCATTCACAATATAATAGTCTAGAGTTAAAAAACAAAGAATTTCAACTCGAAATCATTGACGATCTAGGTCAGTTGAATTTAGAAAAAAAAGCATATCAAGTCTCTTATTTTAAGTATGTTGAATTAAAAAAAGAGTTGAATTTATTGAGGGAAGAAATTCAAAATTCAGATCTTAATCACGATTATATTTTATTTCAACTGAATGAGTTAATTGAATTAAGGTTAGACCAAACGGATTACATTCAGTTGGAAAAGGAACTTAAAAAAGCCGAAAACAGTGAGATGATTATTCGGATGCTCGGATTAATAACTCAGTTGATGGAACAGGATGGAAATGTACTTGATCAGTTGAGTCAACTAAAAAGCTCATTAGACAGACTTAAGGGAGTAGATTCAGATCTAGATTTCATTTCTTCTCGCATTGACTCACAGATTATTGAATTAAAAGAAATCGTAAGTGATTCGCATGATTTGTCTGATAGGGTAGTGGTCAATACGGAACGTATAAAGTTTTTGACTGAATCACTAAATGAATTTAACCGTGTATTAACCAAACATAAAGTCGGAAATCAGGAGGAGTTGAAAGCTGTTCAAAAAGACTTGACAATCAAAATCAATGAATCCAAAAATGCCGAGCACCGTGTTTTAGAACTAGAGAATATTATTTCAGAATTGCATCGGAGATTAAAGCAAAATGCTTCTGAACTACATCAAGCCAGAACTGGGGCTGTTCAACATATTGCAAAAGAATTGAAAGTTATTTTAGCCACATTAAAGTTACCTGATACCAATTTGATTTTTGAATTGTCCGAACTTAATGAACTGAATGTGAATGGATCTACTGCTGTTTCTTTACTTTTTTCTGCAAATAAAGGCATACAACCCATTCCAATCGAAAAAGCGGTTAGCGGCGGTGAATTGTCACGTGTCATGTTGGCCTTGCAAAAAATGTTGAGTGAAAAAAAATCATTACCCACCATTTTATTTGATGAAATTGATACCGGTGTTTCGGGAGATGTTGCACAAAAATTAGGTGTCATGTTGAGAAATATGGGAACTCATTTACAGTTAATCGCCATTTCTCATTTGCCACAGGTCGCTGCAAAAGCCGTCCATCATTTTAAGGTTCAAAAAAACAACAATCATCAAGTCACTCAAACAAGTGTTTATCCCTTGTCAGAGAATGAGCGGGTAGAAGAAATTGCTCGATTGATGAGTGGTGAAAATATTACAGAGGCCGCAAAAGAAAACGCGAAAACATTAATGCTTTGATTAATGTCAAACAACTTTCAAATTCATTTTCCAATCAAGTCCTTTCCGTTTGAAATCAAACATGGTGATCATTTATTGTTTTTAGGAAGTTGTTTTTCGGATGAAGTGTATTTGAAATCTAAGTTTTATGGTTTTAAAGCGACTTCAAACCCATTCGGAACTATTTTTCATCCCATCGTCATAGGTCGTTTTATTTTGGAAACCCTTTCTGACAGTTTTCATAAGGAGCGTATTATTCAGAATGAAGATTTGTTTTTTTCTTGGGATGCGAGTGCTTCTATCTTTGGGTACGATTCGGATTCAATAACAGCTCAAATGAGTGAAATACGTGCTAAATGGCGTCATTATTTTCAACATTGTACAACATTGTTTGTGACATTCGGTAGTGCTTGGGCATACCAATTTTATGAAATTATAGTTGCCAATTGCCACAAAATGGAGGCTTCTTTGTTCGAAAAAAAACTCAGCGAAATTCATACCATAGTGGAGCAATGGAAAGATGTATTAGCCACTCTGAAAAAAATCAATGCTGCACTAAACATTGTATTTACGGTTAGTCCTGTAAGGCATTCTAAAGACGGTTTAATTGAAAATAACCACAGTAAATCAGTTTTAATCAGTGCTATCAGAGAATTAATTGAAAATGAAAATTGTTATTATTTTCCTTCTTATGAGATTGTGATAGATGAATTACGTGACTATCGATTTTTTAAAATTGACCGAATTCATCCGACAGATGAGGCAATTGATTATGTATGGAATCGAATGATGCAGACTTTATGCACAGATCAATCAATTCAAATTTGTAAACACGTTGAAAAGCAACGAATGGCAGAAAGTCATCATCTTTTGTTTTTAGATAGTAAAGCAGCTAAAAAACATATAGAAACTACGAAGCGAAATCGAGAAATACTACTAAAACAATATCCGGATGTTAAATTGGACTGAACGGAATACTTGGAATATTCTCTTACAGCCTTGTAATTGTGCCCTGATACATTGACTTTTCGCCCTTAAGTGGTGAGCTTATAATTACTTTCCAAATATATGTGCTATTAGTATTAACCATCGTATTCGTTCGTTGGTCTATTCCTCTCCAAGGATTTGAGGTGTCGTTAGTTTCAAAGATGATACTTCCGTCTTTCGGATCAATGATGGTTAACATGAACTCTGTTGTTCGCTGAGTTAATGCAAATGGCATGAAACAGTTTCTTTTAGCATCATTGGTGTTTGGATTAAAAGCATTTACAGCTAACAAATTGTAATCCTCATCAATTCGTATGTTTTTCTCTTCATTAGAACGGCAACCATTTTGACTTTCAATGCTCAAGTTAACGTGGTAATTCCCCCTTTTGAATAAATGAATTGAAATAGTTTTATCTTGTTCTGAAATAGGATATCCATCAATACTCCATTGGTATGAATCTGCATAAGCCTCAGCATCTAATCTGATTGTAGGTAACCCGTTTTCGTATGTTACTTGATCATTGAAATTGAAGGCTGATGATGGCGTTTGTAGGACTTTAAACAATGACTCGCTAACGCTGTTTCCATTGTTAGAATAAATAATTTCGTAATTTCCTTCTTGTTGAGGCTTAAAAGAGAGCGATTGTTTTCCTCTTACATAAAGCAGTTTTTCCTTTTTAAATTGAATGTGAAATCCTTCATTATTCTGATTGTGTATCGAGACGTTTTCCCCCAAACAAACATCCGAAATTTGTGGAATAATGAATTTTGAATTGGAGTAAGTTGAGATAGTATTACTGCTAACTTTGTTGTTATCAAAATCGTTTGTCTCTTTACGTGAGTTCCCCTCGTTGGAAAAAACAGTTTGCTGATTTGAAGGATTCACAATGTTTTGTTTAATGTCAACATCCATTGCATGGGATTCTCCCATTGATTTTGATACTATTGATTGGGTTCCATTTGGATTGACCTTCTTTTCTTTTTTGGCATTAAAATTTGTTTTCTGCTGTGCAGATGAAATAGGTTTGATAATATCTGTCTTTATTTTCTTTGGCTCGTTATTTAAAAATAAAAGTGTCACGCTTAGTATTCCAAAGAACAACACCGATCCTCCCAATAGCCACTTTTGAGATCCGTTTATCACCCCCGATTGAGGCCGATCCAATTCTTTTCTGAGCCTTTTCCAAGCCTCTGAATTATAAGTAACCTCGAATTCTTCAAGGCTTTTTTTGATCCTTTTTTCAAAATGGTCCATCATCTTATTCAATTTTTAAAAATTGATTTTTTAATTTTTTTTGCAGATTCATTTTCGCCTTAGCATAGTTAGATTTGGAAGTTCCCTCATTAATTCCAAGAAGTTCGGCAATCTCCTTGTGAGAATAATTCTCGAAAACGTACAAATTGAATACTGTTCTGTAGGCAGGGGATAATTGCTGAATTGCTTTCATGGCAATTTCTGCTTTGATTTCAACAATTTCATTGTATTCATCATCATTGTGTTGATTGTTGTCAAACAATTTGAATACATTTTCGTCATCAGTTAAAAACGGATTCTTCTTTGATCTTCTGATGTTGTCTATCGCTGTATTTACCATGATTCGTCTTACCCACCCTTCAAAAGAACCTTTATGGTCAAAAACAGAAATTTTCTCAAATACTTTGATAAATCCTTCCTGCAAAACGTCCTGTGCCGCATCCTTATCTGAAATATAACGCATGCATATAGGGAGCATCTTACCATACAATAGTTTAAACAACTTTTCTTGTGCCAGACGATTATGCTGCAGGCAACCATCAATAAGCTCTTTTAAAAGAATTTTATTATCCACGCGCTCTTTATTTTAAACGCATCAATGTTCATGGGGTTGCCTCAGATTTTGATGTGAAAATTGATAATTATGATATTAAAATAACAAATATATTAATCAAATAATATTAAATTCGCGCCGGCTTGAAAATGAGTGTCAAACTAAAATATTAACCATGAAAGTTACAGTAGTAGGAGCTGGAAATGTTGGTGCAACGTGTGCTGATGTGTTGGCTCACAGAGAAATCGCCAATGAAATTGTTTTATTGGATATCAAAGAAGGATTTGCAGAAGGAAAGGCATTGGATATTTGGGAAACGTCTCCAATTAATCTTTATGATTCGCGTACGATTGGTTCTACCAATGATTATTCTAAAACAGCTAATTCCGATGTTGTTGTCATCACATCCGGACTTCCAAGAAAACCCGGCATGTCTCGTGACGATTTAATCGCGACAAATGCGGGCATTGTTAAAACAGTTACGGAAAATGTGATTAAACATTCACCAAATGCAGTTATCATTATTGTTTCAAATCCACTGGATGTGATGACTTATTGTGCCTATTTGACTGCCAAAATCGATTCTAAAAGAGTTTTTGGAATGGCCGGAGTATTAGATACTGCCCGTTATCGTTCATTCTTGGCATTGGAATTAAATGTTTCTCCAAAAGACATTCAAGCCGTATTAATGGGAGGGCACGGAGATACCATGGTTCCACTGCCTCGATATACAACTGTTTCCGGAATTCCTGTTACCGAATTAATTTCTACTGAAAAACTCAATGAAATTATTGAACGAACCAAGTTTGGTGGTGGAGAAATTGTTCAATTACTTGGGACTTCTGCGTGGTATGCACCAGGAGCAGCGGCAGCCCAAATGGTAGAGGCTGTTATTCGTGATCAAAAACGTATTTTCCCGGTTTGTGCTTGGTTACAAGGAGAATACGGAATGAAAGATATTTATTTGGGTGTTCCTGTAGTACTTGGGAAAAATGGTATTGAAAAAATCATTGAACTTGATTTGAATGAAGCAGAAATGAGTTTACTGAAAGAATCTGCCGGTGCTGTGAAAGTGGTTATGAATGTATTGGATAACATGAAGTAATTATTTTGTTGATATTAACTTGAAAGTCGGGATAATTATCTCGACTTTTTTTTGGTCAATAAATAACAATATCAGTTTGTTTCATAAGCTCCGATATCAGGAGCGCTTGGATCTCTGGGGTTACCCATGATATCTGAAGGTAACCAAAAATTCGGATTTGCATGCCCATTGAGTGGAGAACCTGATAGAAATGAGAAATTATTCAGGTCAATACTTTTAAATAAGGGATCAGAATTCCAGTTTATAGTTGAGTAGTAGTTTTCAGTCGCTGGATTTTTTCGTTTAATCACACAATTTCGAATATCGAAATTCAAATTGACAGCAACATTCGGCAAAGTATCAAATAGAATTTCTGTTTCCTGATTTCCATAAATTACGCTGTTGTATATCTTTCCTTCGTTGATTGAACCAATATTTGTGACATTCTGTGAGTTGTCAGTATAATAATTACTGATTCCAACTGCCGGGGTTCCTGCAGTTCCGCTTCCGTATCCCAACAGGTCACAATGATTGAAGAAATAATCTCCACCTTCAAGCACAAGTAAAGCGTAATTACCGTTTTTACTGATTACACAGTTTTCTGCCTTGACCTTTGCTCCTGAATAGATGAATACGCCGTAACGTGCATTATTTGTGATGATTGTATTAGTGACAGATAAGGTGTACGATGTATTTGCTTGGTCTTCAGAGAATAAATGAATGCCAGAAGTGCCATTTTTAATGATGGCATAATTGATGCTTGATGGTCGTGCCTGCTGAAAATAAATGCCGTAAAATTGTCCTGAAACATCATCGTACAATTCTTCCAGTCGATCACCCTGAAAAACAACTTCACTGCCAAGTTGACCTTGTACATTTAAGGATCCTTTATACACCCACAATAGTGAGTTTTTATGTAAGTGAATTTGAGTGTTTGCCGGAATTGTTAGAGATTTTGCCGAATCGACAGCAGCATAGCCATAAATGACATGAGGTTTGTCATTTGCCCATGTTCCTTCGTTGACGTCTTTGTAGTGAAAGTATGCATCCTGACCCCAAACAGCCAATTTTACGTATTGATCAACCCCATTGGTTCTGAATCGTATGGAATCCTCAACAACCATCGGAAGTGTTGCTCCGTTGATTTGGAGTGTGACTTCCACGAATGCAAATAAACTGTCGTTCGCTCCAATTTCAATGTTTGCTAGTTTATGTCCCACATTACCGTCAACATTCATCCTAAAAGGTGAATTTTTCCCACCCATCAGCTCAATGTATTCAATTTGAATAGGTTTCGATTCCTTGTTATAGATCTTAAATTGTTGCGTTGTAGATCCGATAGTTGTAAAAACGGTATCAAAAACAAGTGTGTCGACTGAAAACGACAATTTGCCACTTGAAATCAAATTGTTTTTTTTTGATCTTAGTAACCTTGCATTTGTTATATTTATGG
>CAZGJF010000032.1:7373-26306 GCA_964526595.1 uncultured Akkermansia sp.
GAAATAAATGACACAAATAAAAGAATTGCAATCAGACATATTCTGAGAAAGGAGCGCATCAATTGAGGTTAATTGTTATTTTAACAAAAATAACGAAAAGACCCAATAAAAAGTATATCAATGATGTATCTTTTCATCTGATTTAATGTTAATTTTGCTCCTCTAAAATTGAAATTATGAGTCATACTATCAAGCCGGGTGTTGCTACAGGAGATGAAGTTCAAGCAATTTTCAAGTTAGCTAAACAAAAAGGTTTTGCATTGCCCGCGGTCAATGTGACGAGTTCAAGTACGATAAATGGTGTTTTGGAAACAGCTTCCAAATTAAAATCACCAGTAATTATTCAATTTTCTAATGGTGGAGCTCATTTTAACGCGGGTAAAGGCTTGTCAAATGAGAATGAACGTGCTGCAATCGCCGGATCTGTGGCTGGAGCATTGCATATTCATACACTCGCTGAACTTTATGGAGCAACCGTTATTTTACATACAGATCATTGTGCTAAAAACTTATTACCATGGATTGATGGTTTATTAACCGCAAATGAGCAGCATTACAAAAACACCGGAAGACCTCTGTATAGCTCACACATGTTGGACTTATCAGAGGAACCCATCCAAGAAAATATAGAAACCTGTAAAAGATATCTTGAGCGAATGTCTAAGATGGGAATGACTCTTGAAATTGAGCTTGGTATTACCGGAGGAGAAGAAGATGGGGTGGATAATTCAGATGTTGACAGTTCAAAGTTATACACACAGCCGGAGGAGGTTGCTTATGCATACGAAGAGTTAAAAAAGGTTTCGGACAGATTTACCATTGCGGCAGCTTTTGGAAATGTTCATGGTGTTTATAAACCGGGAAATGTTAAACTCACTCCAAAAATACTAAAGAATTCTCAGGAATACGTTCAACAAAAATTCAATACAGAAGCAAATCCGATTGATTTCGTTTTTCATGGTGGCTCAGGCTCAAGCATCGAAGAAATAAGAGAGGCAATCAGTTATGGAGTGGTGAAGATGAATATTGATACCGATTTGCAGTTCGCTTTTACAGAAGGTGTCCGTGATTATATGCACAATAAAGTTGATTATTTACGCACTCAGATTGGTAATCCGGAGGGAGAAGATAAGCCGAACAAAAAGTACTATGATCCACGAAAGTGGGTTCGTGAAGGAGAATTGACTTTTATTGACAGGCTTGTTAAGGCATTTGAGGATCTGAACAATATTCAGATGCTTTAAGTTCATTTACACAGCAAATTTGGGAAAGAAATCATGAATTGGTTTAAAAGAAATATCAAAGGGATAACCACCTCTACAAAAGAGAAAAAAGAAACTCCTGAAGGTCTTTGGGCAAAGTGTTCTAATTGTAAAACACTTTTTACTGCCGAAGATTTGGCAAAAAACAACTATGTATGTGATCGTTGTTCACACCATGAAAGAATTGGTTCGGAAGAGTATTTTCACATTTTATTTGATGATGGAAAGTACAAAGAATTAGATGCTGAATTAAGTTCCGGAGACCCATTGAAATTTGAGGATACCAAAAAATACGCAGACCGAATCAAAGCAACTCAGAAAAGTACAGGCTTACACGATGCTATTCGGACTGCAGCAGGTAAATTGAATGGACACAATTTTGTGATTGCTGCAATGGATTTTTCATTCATCGGAGGATCGATGGGTTCTGTTATGGGAGAGAAAATTGCGCGTGCAATCGATGAAGCTATTAAGTTGAAAGCTCCATTTATGATTATTTCCAAATCAGGTGGTGCCAGAATGATGGAAGCAGGGTATTCATTAATGCAAATGGCAAAAGTATCCGGTAAATTAAGTCAATTAGCTTCGCATAAATTGCCCTATATTTCTTTTTTGACTGATCCAACAACCGGAGGAGTTACTGCTTCTTTCGCTATGTTGGGTGATTTAAATATTGCCGAGCCAGGAGCCTTGATAGGTTTTGCAGGTCCGCGCGTGGTTAAAGAAACAATAGGAAGGGATTTACCGGAAGGTTTTCAAACCGCTGAGTTTGTGCTGGAACACGGATTTTTAGATTATATTGTCGATCGGACAAAATTAAAAGAAACTGTCGCTCTATCTCTTAAAATGTTCGCAAGCTAAATGTATTTTAGTTTGCATAGTTAGATTTGTTTTCACCTTATTTCTGGAAAGTCTCATTGAATAAAAATGTTCAATCGAGTTAGATCAAGCTTATTTGCATGCATATTAAGTATGTATAATAAATCTTCCTCGCGATGGACAAGAAACTCATTGTAAATTTTCAAGATATCGATATTCACCAAGTCACTCAGGTTGGAGGAAAGAATGCTTCTTTAGGTGAGATGTATAATAAACTCAGTTCTAAAGGAATTAATATTCCGGATGGATTTGCATTAACCAGTAGTGCATTTAAGTTTTTTTTGGATGAAAATAAATTGACTCCAAAATTGAAAACTCTCTTAGATTCATTTCAAGAAACAGACTTAAAAGAACTTCAGGCTATTTCAAAAAAAGCCAAAGACTTTATTTTAAATGCAAAATTGCCCGATCCTTTAATTGAGGAACTGAAATTGAATCTTCAACGATTGATCAACAAATACGGTCAAGATATTTACGTTGCTGTGAGAAGTAGTGCAAGTGCTGAAGATTTGCCGAATGCAAGTTTTGCAGGACTACATGACTCATTTCTGTATGTGAAAGGAATTGATTCCATTACAGCTAAAATTGTCAGTTGTTATGCTTCAGTTTTCAATGTTCGTGCTCTCAAATACCGCATGGATAATCAAATTAAACATACCGATATTTCAATCTCTGTTGGTGTTCAACTAATGGTTGCCGCTGATACTTCAAGTTCGGGTGTATTGTTTACAATTGAACCCGACTCCGGATTTCGAAATGTGATTGTTATCAACAGTTGCTGGGGACTCGGGGAGAATATTGTTCAGGGGGCTTTAATTCCTGATGAATTTCATGTTTTTAAACCAATGCTTTTACAAGCAAAAAGACCCATAATCCAGAAGAAAATCGGATCTAAACAGAAAACACTCATATTTGATCAATCCAATAAAGTATTGGTTAATACAGATACGGATCCTTCCAAACAACTTGCACTTTCATTGAACGATTCTGATGTCATTCAACTTGCTAAATGGGCTATTATCATTGAAAAACATTACGGTTATCCAATGGATATCGAGTGGGCTAAAGACGGTGTAACTCAGAAATTATTTGTAGTTCAAGCTAGACCGGAAACCATTTTTTCAAGAAAGCATTTAAATGCTATAAGCATCTATCAATTAAAGGAAAGAGGTTTCAAATTAGCATCAGGAAGCGCTGTTGGTTATGGTATTCGATCTGGCATTGCCAGAATTTTAAATTCTCCTTCTGATGCTGAAAAGCTCAATGTTGGCGAAATTTTGATTACTGAAAATACGAGTCCTGACTGGGATCCAATCATGAAAAAAGCCGCTGCAATTATCACCGAAAAAGGTGGTAGAACAAGTCATGCTGCAATCGTTGCCCGTGAGTTAAATGCCATTGCCATTGTAGGTGTTACTGATGTAAAAAACATCATTAAGGATGGTGAATGGATTACCGTTGATAATTCTGTTGGGAAAAACGGCTTGATTTACAAAGGGAAATTGGATTGGACTGAGCAAAAGATCAATTTGAATGAAATGAAAATGCCCAAAACAAAGCCCATGCTAATTTTGTCAGATCCCGATAATGCTTACAAATTTTCATTTTATCCGAATAGTGGTGTAGGTTTACTTCGAATTGAGTTTGTTATCTCCGGTTCAATTGGAATTCATCCGATGGCATTGGTGAATTATGACTCTCTATCAGAAGAGTCTGTAAAAATAAAAATAGAAAAGCTGACGTCAGATTATGCAGATAAAAGAGAGTACTTTATTGAACAATTATCGCAGGCTGTAGGAACAATAGCTGCCGCGTTTTATCCCAAGCAGGTCATCGTCAGAATGAGTGATTTTAAGAGTAATGAATATGCTAACTTGTTGGGAGGTAGTATGTTCGAGATTCAGGAGGCGAATCCAATGATTGGTTTTCGTGGTGCATCGCGCTATTATGATGTACGTTATATGAAGGGATTTGAATTGGAATGTAAGGCTATGAGGCGAGTTCGAGAAGAAATGGGGTTTAGGAACCTAAAACTGATGATTCCTTTTTGTCGAACAGTTGAAGAAGGCGAAAAAGTACTTGCCGCGATGGAGAAGTACGGGTTAAAAAAGGGAGAGAATGGACTTGAAATCTATATGATGGTAGAAATTCCAAGCAATGTGATCTTAGCAGAAGAGTTTGCTACAATTTTTGATGGTTTTTCAATCGGATCAAATGACCTGACACAGCTCGTTCTTGGAATTGACAGAGATTCTTCTGAGATCAGTCATCTTTTTGATGAAAACAATCAAGCCGTGAAATCAATGATTGGACAAGTTATTAGAACTGCAAACCGATGTCGTGTACCAATCGGTTTATGTGGTCAGGCTCCCAGTGATGATCCCGAATTTGCCACTTTTTTAATTCGACAAGGAGTCAACAGTATATCAGTGAATCCTGACGCTTTGTTAAAGGGGATAGAAAATATGATGAAGGCTGAAGAACTAACATTTTGAATGATGAATTCATTAAAAAATAAAACAGCAGTTATTACGGGTGCAAGTTCGGGTATCGGTAAGGCTATTGCAGAACTCTTTGTATTGGAAGGTGCTAACGTTGTGGTTAGTGACTTAAACCAACAATCAATCAATGATGTCATCGCTAATATGAAACATCAGCAAGGATCTATTTATGGGAAAGTTTGTAATGTCACTTTAGAAAATGAAGTTTCAGACTTAATTAATTTCTCGAAAGAACAATTTGGTACCGTGGATATATTAGTGAACAATGCCGGTGTAATGGATGATTTCATGCCAATAGACAAGGTAAGCAACGAACTGATGGATCGAGTTATGAAAATCAATTTTTATGGACCATTTTATGCTTCTCGTTTAGTTGTTCCCTTGATGCTTGAGCAGGGTAGTGGAGTCATCATTAATATTGCGTCCATTGGTGGTTTATTTGGTGGTAGGGCAGGAGCTGTCTACACAGCTTCCAAACATGCTTTGATTGGATTAACAAAAAATATTGGATTCATCTATGCGCAGAAAGGAATTCGGTGTAATGCCATTGCCCCGGGAGCAATAAATACCAATATTGGCAAAGAAATGCATCCTGACTTATTCGGATTTGAGCGTTTCAAAACAGGACAAGCAAGTATGCCTCATATAGGAGAAGCGATTGACATAGCTCGTGTTGCACTTTTTTTAGCCGGAAATGATTCATCATACATCAATGGCAGTGTCATCACAGCAGATGGTTCGTGGTCTTCCTATTAAAGATTAACACACTTCGTTTTTGAGAAGTTCTGATTGACTATCTGTTTGCTTCCTTGAAAATATTTCACAAACGACCGGTTGAGTACCTAAATTGAATTTAATAATAGAGAGTTATGCAGCACGATATCATATATCGATTGAAGTGGATCATGAATCAGCCAATGCAGGAAGAGGCTTGGATTTTGAAGCAGTTGAAACAAATCATTGAAGAAAAAAGCGTTGGAGAAGTTCAAACGATTGAAGCTAAGCAATTGTCAGATTGTTTAAAGGATTTTCAGTCGTCTCCGGTTCTAACTTATCGCAGTGGTATTACTGAGCTGGATAAGTTGATTGGTGGTTTTATGGAAAGTGAGTTTATTGTTGTCGGAGCTAGACCGGGTATGGGTAAAACACATTTTTTGATTAATATGGCTTTGTCAGTTTCGATTAACAGACCCACTTTGTATTATTCGTTGGATTTATCCGAACGACAATTGACGGATCGGATGGTTTCTTCGTTGACCAAGATTCCATTAGACAGTCTGTTGAATAATAAACTGAGTGATGAACAGCAGAAATCGATGGAAGCATTGAAAAAAAACACAGCCAAAAACCACTTGTATCTGTATAGTAATCATGCTTCTTCGGTTCATCTTTTTTTGGATGTATGCAAGAAATTTATTCGTGAAAATGGGGTGCGCATTATCTTTTTGGATTATCTTCAATTACTTACTTCTCAGCAATATAGGCATAATCGTGAGCATGAGATGAGTTATGTCAGTCGCCTATTGAAGGCATTTGTTAGAGAGGAGAATGTTTGTCTTTTTGCATCGTGTCAGTTGAGCAGGGCTGTAGAGCAACGCTATGGAGATCATAAACCGATTTTGTCTGATTTGCGTGACAGCGGTGCGTTTGAACAAGATGCAGATAAAGTATTCTTTTTATACAGACCTGAATATTACGGAATACTAAAAGATGATGGCGGTCAGAACAATGCTTGTTTGATTGAACTTATTCTTGCTAAGAATAGGAATGGAAATACAGGAACAGTTTTTCTTTCCCGTGATGAGTCTTTTACATCATTAGTACCTTTCAAAAGGAAGGAAGATGTTTTTACAATCAGTCATACAAGGCTTGATGAATTGAAAACCGTTTTTTGATATACAGAACCGTTGTCGGAACTTATGAGTCTCATTCATGGACTTGAGGTTGTGTTCCAGCAATCCGTTTGAGCGTGGAGTATGATGCTTCGCAATGCGTACCAATGCTCACTGCGTTACGCATAGAACGCATAGTGATTAAAACTAAGATAAGACGCAACGGTTCTTTTTATATTAAAATATACTAATCAAAATAGATTTTATGAACCATAATCATGTTTATGTTGCTGCAGGAAAACCATTTCAACACAAAATCAGCAAATTTCAAAAACAGTTTCAGCAATTTAAAACCATGGAGGGAGCAAATGATTTGAGTCAGGTTCTTGGTTTTTCATTTGACACCATTCAAAAAGTAATCAATGAGCCCGAATACACTCAATTTATTTTGCCTAAAAAACACAGGGGTTCCAGAATGATAGAGTCGCCTTCGTTTGTTTTGAATAGAATTCAGAAAAAACTTAATAAATTTCTTCAGGATGTTTATGACAGTTATAAACCTGAGGTCGTTTTTGGATTTGTGTTGGGTGCTAAAAACACAATCAATAAGCCGAATATTGTTAAAAATGCTGAGATTCATGTCGCTAAAAAATATCTTTTAAATCTTGATTTGACCAATTTTTTTGGAAGTATTCATGCCAATAGAGTCAAGAGTGTATTCGAAAATGATCCTTTTGGGTTTAACAAGCATATCGCTACTTCACTTGCTTTATTGACAACTTTTAAGGGACATTTACCTCAGGGTTCTCCTGCTTCGCCGGTAGTATCAAATTTTGTTTGTTTCGATATGGATAAAGCTCTCCAAAAGTATTGTTCGCAACATGGCATCCAATATTCAAGATATGCTGATGATCTGACTTTTTCTTCCGATATCGCCTTGGATGGAAATTATGATGAGCTGAAAGGGATTATTCAGCAGCACGATTTTGTAATCAATGAACAAAAAATACGGTGGAGAAAACAATCGAGAAAGCAAACCGTAACCGGGATTACAGTGAACGAAAAAGTCAACGTTGATCGTCATAAATTAAAACATATCAGGGCTATGCTACATGATTTAACTTTAAATGGTATTGCAAAATCTACGGAAAATCATTTTAAATTATCACGTTCAAGTTCTGCTTATGAGCAAGCGAAATTTTTAAATAAATTAAAAGGAAATATCAATTTTGTCGGGCAAGTCAGAGGTAGGGAAGACCTACTATATCGTACAATGAAAATGACTTTTGGAAGAGTAACTTCGGCTAATAAAAACAGCGAAAAATAATCATCAGCATTTGTGTATCTTTGTTGAGTCTTTTTTAGTTTATTATCAATATTAACGATGAACATACAAGCACCTGTTTCCAGTATCATGACTTCTGATGTTGAATGTGTAGGCCCAACTCAAAAGATTATTGACTTAAAACATATATATGAAAAACAACAGTTTCATCACCATATACCGGTGATAGAGAATAATCAGATAGTCGGAATCGTCAGTCTGATTGATTTTATGCGCGAAATTCACAATGCCACCCTTGATGACAGCGAAAATGTATATCAGGAAATATTGGTAAAAGACATCATGTCTTTGCATCCGGTGACAGTTTTACCTTCAACCTCTATTCGTGAAGCAGCTGAGTTGTTATCAAAAGGAGAGTTTCATTCTGTGATAGTAGCAGAAGACAAGAAGGTATTGGGAATACTAACTTCGACAGATTTGATTCGCTTTTTATTGAAGCAGCTAGTTTAATTCACGCTTTTTTTTACTTTTTCAAGTAACGAACCCATCAACTTAGGAATCGGAATCGTTTGTTTTATGCTGGGGTCATAGCATACTTGAATTGATTTTCCATGGGTGTATAGTTCGTCATCTATTTTGAGTTCATAGATCAATGTGAAACTTTTGGTACCAATATGTTCAACATAAACGTACACAAGGGGCTCTTGATTCAAAAGTACAGGTTTCAGATATGCTACCTCATTCTTGACAAGTACAAAGCTAAATTTTTCCCAGTTCCATTCTCTTCCCAGTAATTCATTTAGATAGTGAATTCTGGCCATTTCGAAATAACTCAGGTAAATGTTATTATTTACGTGTCCCAGTACATCTAAATCTGAAAATCGTACTTGGATTCTTGCTGGCTCAATCATTTTTTGTCTAATTTTTCGTATTCCGAATTGTTACTTATAAATTCCGGAACGATTTCCTTCATTTTAGATACAATAGTATTGTTTTCTTGTTTTTCAAACAATTGAATCAATTTAATGATTTGTGTTTCTTGTGTCGATTTTTCTTCTTTTACTTTAGCTTTCAGTATTTGAGGATGATGGGTAGGAATCGTATTTTCTTCTTTAGCTAATAATTCCTCAAATAATTTTTCTCCGGGACGCAATCCTGTAATTTTAATCTCAATGTCTTTTCCCAGTTCCAAGCCACTCAATTGAATCATTTTTTTTGCAAGATCAATGATTTTAACTGATTCGCCCATGTCAAACACAAAAATTTCCCCCCCTTCTCCCATAGTTCCGGCTTCAAGGACTAGCTGACATGCTTCAGGGATTGTCATGAAATAACGCGTCACACGTTCATCAGTCACGGTAATCGGACCTCCTTGCTCAATTTGTTTCTCAAAAAGTGGAATGACAGAACCGTTTGAACCCAGAACATTGCCAAAACGCGTTGTTACAAATTTCGTTTTTCCATGTTTATTCGCAGACTGAGCATAAATTTCGGCAATGCGTTTAGAGGCGCCCATGACGTTTGTCGGATTGACCGCTTTGTCAGTGGAAATCATTACAAATTTTGAAACATCATATTTGAGCGACAAATCAACAAGGTTTTTAGTTCCCTTTATGTTTGTTAAAACAGCTTCAGACGGGTTGTTTTCCATTAATGGAACATGTTTGTACGCTGCAGCATGGAATACATATTGAGGGCTAAAGTAGTTGAAAATGCGTTCCATACGCTCGTAATTTCTGATATCACCTATTACTACCTCAAAATTCAAATCGTTGAAATTGCTTTTAAGTTCATATTGAAAATCGTATAAAGGTGATTCAGCTTGATCTAACAAGATGATTTTTTTTGGTTTGTATTTAGCAATTTGCATCACCATTCCGCTACCGATTGACCCCGCAGCTCCTGTAACTAAAATGATTTTTTGAGTAAGTTCAGACGATATTTTTTCTTCATCCAAAATAATGGGTTTTCTTCCTAATAAGTCTTCGATGTTGACACGAGCAATCTGTTTAGTTGAAAACTCTCCATTAATCCAACTTTTGGGGCTTGGTACTTTTTGTACTTTAACGTTTAACCGTAAACAAGTTTCAACAACAGACTTACGATTATTTTCATCAGGATTTTGAATAGCAACAATGAGCGAAGTTACTTTTTCATTGCTGATAATTTTTTTAAGTTTTGAAGTATGGTAAATAGTGATTCCCTCAAGTCTATTTCCGGCGATTTTAGGATTATCATCGACAAATCCGATGATTTTATAGGATAATTTCACATCCTTTTCGATGGTTCGTTTGGTTATTAAACCTGAGATGCCGGCGCCATAAATCAAGATCAGTTCTTCCTCTTTTGATTCTGTTTTAATCGATTCTAAGTAAATGATTTTAATGAAAAATCTTGATCCAATCATGAATGTAAAGCAGGTTAAAAATTCGATTATTAACACGGAAGTTGGAAAAAGAAAACTAAGGTCGAAAAAGTAAAATCTGATTATCCCACTAGTGAAAAAGATGAAGGAGCATGTCAGAACAGCTATGAAAATCCTACGAATATCTTCCATGGATGTATAGCGGATGAGTCCTTTGTGTATCTTAAAAAGGTAAAATACAATTAGTTTAACAGAAAAAAAGATACCGATAGATTTAGAACACTCATTGTATATGAGGGTACTGTCTGCTTTTAAATCAAAACGGATTAAGTATGCAAAAACCAGAGATAGTAGCGAGATGATTAAATCAACCAATATGATGATCCACCTTGGTGTATTCGTTTTAATCTGAATCATACGCAAAAATAATGGTTTGAATCCATACTGTTGTTCTTCAATTTAGATGAATCCAATTTTAGCGAATTATTTTAGTGTTTGAGATTTTTAATTTTTTTGATCAATTTAAACCAAAGTGGTGCGCGATCCCATTCGAGAGTGTGGTACAATTGATCTATGCCACCTAAATTCATGTTAAATCTTCTGACTCCATCAATTTGAGATCCGCCGAAGTCAAATAAACATCCTTCCTTTTGGGCATATTGGATCGCATAATGCATAGAGGCATACATGGCGCCCTTCTTTTTATATTCAGAATAAAATGCTCCCTTGAGATAAACAATAGTACCATTGAATTGACTCAAAATCAATCCACCTACTATGTTGTTTTTATCTTTTACTTCAATAAATTTGAAAAGGTTATGAGTGGTCAGTTGATGAACTAATTTCCCTAGCTTTTGAAATGAAGAAGCAGATAATGAATTTACTTTTTTTGGAAGGACTTGCTGAATGATTTTAAGAATTTCTGAGGGATCTTCCGTAAATCCCAAACTCATCTCTGTTTGATTAAATTTATTGATCATGCGAGTAGCTTGAGAACTGTATTTTGAGATTTGATCAATTGCAATGGTCTGATAAAGATTCATTTTTTCAGTTTCAAAACCCCGTCTTATGAAAAGGTGAAACTGAACAAATTCTTTTTGTAGCATTTTTAGACATTCATCCCATTCATTCGGCATTGTTCCAACCCAATCCAAATATGATATGAAAAAAGGCGAGTAACAGAATTTGATTCCCATTTTGATTTTGTATGGTATTGCAATTCCCCCACTGTACTGTTCATTAATTAAAATACACCAATTATCAGCGACACAATCTAGGTAGCAACTTAAATTGTAAATGGCGTTTTTCGAATCACTTTCAACTAAGCGATCCCACTTGGTCAAGTCAATTTCCTTTCGTTGTATCAAATTAAATTTCAAACCAAATGAATTGTATGGATTAATAACGGATAAATGTACCTTTTTTTATGATTTCAGATGAATCGTTGGTCATCTAAATCAGATTTATTGCCAAAGTTGTAAATGACCAAACATTTCATTAAGTTTGTTCGAGTATCAAAACAGGTTTTATGGAAAATGATAAAAACAATGAGATTTATTCAAAGGTTGTGAGGGCAGGCAAAAGAACCTATTTCTTTGATATTAAATCTACCAGATCTAATGATTACTATATTACTTTGACTGAAAGTAAGAAAATGACTGATCAGGAAGGGCGTGAGAACTACCAGAAACACAAGATTTTCTTGTACAAAGAAGATTTTGAGAAGTTCAAAGAAGGCCTCGATGAAGTACTGCTAAAGATTGAAGAAATCAGCAATTCATCCATTGACATGCCAAATTCGCTTGAGACAGTTGAATTTGAATAAGTGATAACTTTAGTTGACTCAAAATTCTTAATATCAGTTTTTAACAACTTTGGTTGATAAAATCATGTAATTTTTTGAACAAAACACCGTTCTTAAAGCGTATCTTTATCGTTCAAAGCGAGTAGCGGATGGGAAAAATTATTGCGATAGCAAATCAAAAAGGAGGGGTTGGGAAAACAACTACTACAATCAATTTAGCAGGATGTTTGGGTGTTTTAGAGTATAAAACGCTGATTGTGGATGCTGATCCGCAGGCCAATGCAACATCCGGTGTAGGATTTGATCCGAAAACACTTAAAAATATTTACGATTGCTTAATCAATGATGCTCATCCTTCAGATATTATTCTTAAAACGGATAATCCAAATTTGGATATTTTACCGTCACACATTGATTTGGTTGGGGCTGAGTTGGAAATGATAAATCTACCCAATCGTGAACACATGTTGCGATTGGCTTTGGATAAAGTGAAGGACAGTTACGATTTTATTATTATTGATTGCTCGCCTTCACTGGGATTGATTACGGTCAATTCTTTAACAGCTGCAGACTCTGTTATCGTACCTGTTCAGTGTGAATATTTTGCATTAGAGGGCTTGGGAAAATTGTTAAATACCATCAAAATTGTTCAGTCGCGCTTAAATCCAAATCTTGAAATTGAGGGAATTCTTTTAACCATGTATGATACACGCTTAAGATTGGCTAATCAAGTGCTGGAGGAAGTAAAAACCCATTTTCAAGAATTGGTTTTTGATACAGTTATTCATCGCAATACGAAATTGGCAGAATCTCCGAGTCATGGTGAAACGATTATTATGCATGATGCGGCAAGCAAAGGATCCATCAATTACCTCAATTTCGCCAGAGAAATACTGCAGAAAAATGATCTGACCAAAATTGGCAATGAGGATAAAATCATAGAAATAAACGATGAACTCTAACCTCAAAAAACGTTCCGCTTTAGGCAAAGGCTTGAGCGCTTTATTAGAAAATGCAGATACAGATATAACCTCCAAATCAGCTTCTTCGAGTGGTGTGGTAGGCTCGGTTTCCATGTTGCCGATTGAAAGTATCGAAGCGAATCCCTTCAACCCAAGGACACACTTTGAACGTGAAGCACTCGATGATTTGGCGAAATCAATAGCTGTTCACGGCATTATTCAACCTTTGACAGTACGAAAGTTAGGTCGCGATAATTACCAACTCATTTCCGGTGAACGTCGATTTAGAGCATCACAAATTGCTGGTCTCAAAGAAGTACCGGCATATATTCGTGTTGCAAATGATCAGACCATGTTAGAAATGGCCCTGGTCGAAAATATTCAGCGAGAAGACCTCAATGCCATCGAGGTGGCGCTTTCATATGCACGATTGATTGAAGAATGTAATTTAACACAAGATCAATTAAGTCAAAAGGTTGCTAAATCAAGATCCAGTATTACCAATCATCTGCGTTTACTCAAGTTGCCTGCTGATATTCAAGCAAGTGTTAGAGACAACGTTATCTCGATGGGGCATGCACGCGCTTTGGTTTCTGTGGGTGATGAAGCTTTGCAAATGGCTATTTTTAATCGAATTGTTGAAACAGATCTTTCTGTACGAGATGTGGAAGCACTGATTCGGGAAGGGTATGTTGAACCAAAAGGTCAAACTGCGAAACAAACGAAGCCAACCATACAGACAATTGGGTCTAAACATGTGACTTTCAAAGAGCATTTGGGGGATAAATTATCCACAAAAGTCGATGTTATTAAATCATCTTCAGGAAAAGGTAAAATCATTGTTAATTTTAAATCTGAGGGCGATTTTGATAGGATTATTGAGATTTTAAGCCGTTGATGAAGCTATTTCTTGTTTTTTGTTTTACGTGTTTTCAACTTGTTTGCACTGCCCAATTACCGAGAGAAGAACTTAGCTCACAGGATACCATTCAAGCTCATTCCCCTCGAAAAGCATTTCTGTTTTCGGCTTGCCTCCCGGGTGCAGGGCAGGTTTATAATCACTTGGCAATGCCACAGGGTAGTAAACGGGCATTTTGGAAGGTTCCTTTGATTTATGCTGCCATGGGAACAACCGGATATTTTCTGATAAAAAATAATAAGTCCTGTCTCTCACTCAAAGCCGAATATCAAAATCGAATGAACGGCGGCGAATTGAATAATTTATGGTCGGAATATGACGATCAGGGAATCTTAACCATGTATGATCAACATGCTTCTCGAAGAGATTTGTTTATTTTAGGATTTTGTGTAGTTTATTTTATGCAGATACTTGATGCAGGAATAGAAGCACATTTTACACATTTTGATGTTTCTGAGGATTTGAGTATGGTAATTCAGCCGGCATATTTGGGATCAAACAGCTATGGTCTTTCGTTGAATATTAATTTTCGATGATTATTTTCAAACCTTGTTAATTTTGTATTGAATTTAAAAAAATGAGAATTGCACTGATCGGATACGGTAAAATGGGAAAAGCGATTGAAGAAGTTGCGATTCAGAGGGGGCATTCTATAGTTGCTCGGGTAAATAGTCAGCAAAGAATTGAGATGGTGGACTTATCACAA
Source organism: uncultured Akkermansia sp. (assembly GCA_964526595.1). GTDB lineage: Bacteria > Bacteroidota > Bacteroidia > Flavobacteriales_D > Crocinitomicaceae > M0103. The sequence goes on from CAZGJF010000032.1 coordinate 21,889, forward strand.
GCTGACATCGCCATCGAATTTTCCAAACCCGCACTTGCCGTCAGTCATATTCATTACTGTCTTAAACATCAAATTCCCATTGTTGTAGGTACAACAGCCTGGAATGAACAGTTGGAAGAGGTAAAGGATTCAGTCAGAACTCAAAATGGAAGCTTGTTATATGCTTCAAATTTCAGTTTGGGGGTCAATATTTTTTTTGAAATAAATCAACATTTAGCACGCTTGATGAACGGAAAAACAGATTATCAGGCTTGTATCGAAGAGATTCACCATACCCAAAAATTGGATGCTCCGAGCGGTACAGCCATTTCGTTGGCAAATGATTTGTTGCAAAATAATTCAGATTATGTTTCATGGGTATTGGGGGAAGAACAGAAACCTCATGTCAATGATGGTCAATTAGGAGTTACTTCCTTCAGAAAACCCGATGTTCCGGGAACACATAGTGTTTCTTATTCTTCAAATGTTGATACAATTACCATCACTCACGAAGCACACAATAGAGTTGGGTTTGCACTTGGGGCTGTGATTGCGGCAGAATGGTTAGGAAACAAGAAAGGAGTTTACACGATTAAAGATGTATTAAATATTCAATAACGATGAATGTATTTTATTTTTACCTGTTTTTAGTTGTTCACCCATATTTGGCTCAATGGTGGAGAAGTTTTGAACAAGCGGGATACCAGTCTTGGAAAGCATTGATACCCGGCTATAATTACTTCATTGCATTCAAAGTTACTTGTAAAAAACCCTTTTGGGCGCTTCTGCTCATTTTTCCGGGGGTACATTTGGTGATGTGGTCTGTTGTGAATCTTTCATACATTCGACGATTTGGGTATTTCTCATTCACGGATACCTTGCAAGGAATTTTCTTTCCATATATTTTATTACACAAAATCGCTTCATCAAAGCAGGATATACTGCCTGAAACCAATTGGGCAAACAGCAAAGAAGTTGAAGATCGAAAGTGGGGAGATCACATTGTTTTGTTTCTTTCGCTTCCTGTGATTGGTCATGCCATTGCTTTAGCATTGAATGCGGTGACTCGTCAAAAACCCGGAACTAAATCTCGTGTAAAAGAATGGGGGGATTCGATATTGTTTGCGTTGGTAGCAGCCAGTATTATCAGAACCTATGTGTTTGAGCCTTTTCAAATTCCAACCGGTTCGATGGAGAAAACGCTGTTGGTTGGTGATTTTTTATTTGTAAATAAGCTGGCCTATGGGCCGAAGGTGCCTGTTACGCCTTTATCCTTTCCGCTGGTACACAATACGGTTCCATGGGTAAACATTAAATCATATTCTACTTTTGAAACAGGAAATTATACCAGATTACCGGGGATGTCCAATGTTTATAGAAATGATGTGGTCGTATTTAATTATCCATCGGGTGATACCGCAGTGTATGATCCACGCATGCCCGATGGGTTGATGGGACATGATTATCACGGGATAGTCAATAATGAGGCCTTTTTCTTGTTTCAAAACGACCCGGAGATAGGTAATCAATACCAAATCGCTAAAAAATTCTATGCTGACAGTTTAACTCGTGTCGGTAAAAATAAAGCCCTTTCTGATAGCTTAGCAGGCATCTTCATTAACAAGAAAATGATGGAGAACTTAGACAGTTATAAGAATGCAGCAAGAAAAATGCTTGCTGAAGAAAAAATAGCACATCAAAATGGTCAGATTATCAATCATTACGGAATTATCTACAGACCGGTTGATAAACGTGAAAACTACATCAAGCGCTGTGTTGGTATTCCGGGCGATTGGTTAGAAATCAAGAAGTCAGTTCTTTACGTAAATGGGAAACCGGCTTTTGTTCCTGATTTTCAGAATTTGCAATACACCGTTACAGACTTCTTTCCTCCATCCAAGCAAGTTATGATTGAAAAATATGGACTGGAAGACAGTCGAAATGATTACTATGAGATGGATCAGGGGGGAACGTATGTTATGAATTTAACCAAATCACAATTGAAATTGTTGAAAAAGGATTTTCCTCAATCAAAATTTGAACTGATTATTCAAGATCAATATTCGGATAAGCTTTCATACAAACCAACACCGGCTGATTATTTGAATAATTTAGGACAGTTCCCGAAAGATCTGTATGTGAATAATACCATCACTGATTTCACTAAGTTTCAGGTCCCATACAAAGGGAAAGTAGTTGATTTTAGAAAAGAAAACATTGCTTGGTATCGGAGAATCATTACTGCTTATGAAGGACATAAGTTAGAGGAGCGCAAAGATGGAATTTACATTGACGGCAAAAAGACAAACCAATATACCATTCAGATGAATTATTATTGGATGATGGGAGACAATCGTTACAATTCTGCCGATTCTCGAATTTGGGGTTTTGTTCCGGAAGATCACATCGTAGGTCGCGCATCATTGGTTTGGTTCTCCAAAAGTGCTGATCCAAGTATTGGCGTTCGATGGGAAAGATTGTTCAAGCTGATTAAGTAATGCCTGTCGTATTACCGACTGCCTATTTTGGAAACATCTCTTATTTTCGTGCACTTTGTGCACAGTCGTCAGTGCTTATTGAGTCCAAGGAGCATTTCATCAAACAAACCTTTCGTAGTCGCTGTGAGATCCTAAGTGCGAATGGCATTCAACGTTTGTCAGTTCCTGTAAAACGAATCAAAGGATCCAAAACACCGATTGATGAAGTTGAAATTACGTATGAGACAAATTGGCGCAAAGACCATTGGAAAGCCATTGAAAGTGCCTATGCGTCAGCACCTTATTTTGAACATTATGCTGAAGAAGTAAAAGCTTTGATTTATGACGCAGAAACTAATCTGATTCGATTTAATACCCTGATTACAAAAAAAATAGTGAATTGGCTCTCAATTGAAATAGAGTTTGCTCTTACAAATGAGTATCAATCGAGTGATACATCAATTGATTTTTCGAGTCTAGCAGGCAACGTGATTAAACCCTATTTGCAGGTCTATTTCAATCAGACAGCTTTTGTACCTGATGTTTCGATATTGGACTTGCTTTTCTGTGAAGGACCGCTTGCCCGAAAATGGTTGATCGATTAAGAAAAAAAAATGGGTAAGCTACTCATATCGCACCGCTACAACCTCACACCTTTGCTACGTTCCCGTCCTGGAGGAATCTGAGGGAGCTGGTCGTATAAGACTTACCCGTGCAAATTTACACTATTTCTGATAAAAAAAGTTAGATCAGTAAAAAAATACTATATTTGCATGTCGAAAGTCGGCTACATAATAATTATTTAAGTGATATTGGCATGTATTTAAACTCAGAAGTTAAAAAGGGAATTTTCGCAAAACATGGCGGTTCCGAATCAAACACAGGTTCTACCGAAGCCCAAATTGCATTGTTTACCTTTAGAATTGCTCATTTGACTGAGCACTTGAAAAAAAATCGTAAGGATTACGGTACGCAGCGTTCTTTGCAGCTTTTAGTTGGAAAACGCAGAAGTTTTTTAGATTATTTGAAGAAAAAAGATATCGAAAGATATCGTGCTATTGTGAAAGAATTAGGTTTACGCCGTTAATTCAAGACGTAGTAATTTTATTGGAGGGGGCATTCGAACAGTGGTTCGCTTGTCCCTTTTTGTTTTAATCAGGCGTTAAAATTTTAAATTAGAAATACAAATAGAATGAATATAGGAATCAAAAGGTCAATAACAACGGGAGGTAAAGAAATTACCGTTGAAACGGGAAAATTGGCAAAACAGGCAGATGGTTCTGTCGTAGTTAGAATGGGGGACACCATGTTGTTGGCAACTGTTGTTGCTGCTCCGGAAGCAAAGGAAGGAGTTGATTTTCTTCCGTTAACAGTAGATTATCGTGAAAAATACGCTGCAGGCGGTCGTTTTCCGGGAGGGTTCTTTCGTCGTGAAGCTCGACCTTCAGAAACTGAAATATTAGTGATGCGACTTGTTGACAGGGCTTTGCGTCCACTTTTTCCGGACGATTATCACGCTGAAGTTCAATTGATGATTCAATTATTGTCATATGATGGTATCAACAATCCGGACGCATTGTGTGGACTGGCAGCTTCAGCAGCGATTGCTGTTTCTGATATTCCTTTCAATGGTCCAATGTCTGAGGTTAGAATTGGTCGTGTAAATGGCGAGTGGATTGTAAATCCTACCATGGCTGAAATGAAGGAATCAGATGTGGACATGATGATAGCAGGTACTGCAAAAGATGTCAACATGCTCGAAGGAGAATTCAAAGAAGTTTCTGAATTAGAAATGGTTGAGGCCATCAAAATTGCACATGCGGCCATCAAGGAACAATGTCAGTTTCAACTGGATTTTGGAGCATTGGTGCCAACTGCTCATCCGAAAAGAGAATATTCACACGAAGTTCACAACGAAGAAGTGAAAGCTAAGGTGTATGAATTTGCAATGGATAAATGCAA
>CAZGJF010000032.1:26316-29284 GCA_964526595.1 uncultured Akkermansia sp.
GAACTTAAAGCAACGTACACTGAAGAAGAATTAGCTGAAGTGGGTGGTTTTATATCAACCTACTTTTCAGAAGTCAAGAAAAAAGCAGTGCGTTGGGTCATGTTACATGAATCGAAACGATTGGACGGACGTAAATTTGATGAAATACGTCCGATATGGGCAGAAGTGAACTACCTGCCGATGGTTCATGGTTCAGCAGTTTTTACGCGTGGTGAGACTCAATCCTTAACAACTTTGACCTTAGGTGGTAAAATGGACGAGCAGTTGATTGATGGTGTTACGTTTCAGGGAACTGAGAAGTTCTTGTTGCACTATAATTTCCCACCGTTTTCTACGGGAGAAGCCAAGCCGTTACGAGGTACTTCACGCAGAGAGATAGGTCATGGAAACCTCGCGTTGAGGGCACTTAAACCGGTTTTGCCGGAAGACAATGCCTATACGATTCGCTTGGTATCCGATGTTTTGGAGTCCAACGGTTCATCTTCCATGGCTACCGTTTGTGCAGGAACATTGGCACTGATGGATGGAGGTGTGCAAATCAAAGCACCCGTATCAGGGATCGCAATGGGATTGGTTGCTGATGAAGGAAAATTTGCAGTATTGTCAGATATCTTAGGAGATGAAGATCACTTGGGAGACATGGACTTTAAAGTGACCGGAACAGCGAAAGGAATTACAGCGTGTCAAATGGACATCAAAGTAGATGGATTGCCGTATGAAGTGTTGATTCAGGCTTTAGAGCAAGCAAAAGCAGGTCGTTTACACATTCTCAATAAAATTGTTGAAACCATTGCTAAGCCAAATTCGGATTTCAAACCACAAACACCACGTATTGAAGCATTCAATGTTCCTAACGATATGATTGGTGCAATCATCGGGCCGGGTGGTAAAATCATTCAGGCGATGCAAAAAGAAACGAATACAAACATCACCATCGAAGAATTGGAAAATGGTGAAGGACGCGTTCAAATTATGTCGAATAATGGCGATGACATGAAAGAAGCGACACGACGCATTCGATTGATTGCTTTTCCTCCACAAGTGGAAGAAGGAGCAGAATATGAAGGAAAAGTGAAATCCGTCAAGGATTTTGGTTGTTTTGTAGAGATTTTGCCGGGCACAGATGGCTTAATCCATATCTCAGAGTTTTCTTGGGAAAAAGTTGCTAAAATGGAAGAAGTTTGTAAAGAAGGAGATGTGTTGAAATTTAAGGTGGTCGGAAAAGATCCTAAAACCAAAAAATGGAAATTATCTCGCCGCGTTTTGTTGCCAAGACCGGAACGAAAAGAAGAACCTAATCAGGCATAATTGAAAAGCACCGTTAACGGTGCTTTTTTGTAGGCATCAAAATGAAACAGAATCCTTACATTTGAAAAAAAATAAATAGGTTATGGCAAGCAAGCGACATTTAAAAAGAAACCTCAATCACATGATTTTTGACATTGTTGAGGAATGTTTCACCGTTCAGTTATGGGATGATTCAAAAACCATCCAAGCAGATGCCATCATTGATGAAGCAGCAGATTTTCAAGATGTGATGTTGGAGCGCATCAATACCGCTAAAACGAAAGCTGATTTTAGACCCATTAACAAAGAGATTGAAGACAAAGCGATTCATTTTGTTGAATTGATCAATGCAATCAATAATTAGTTAGGTGCAATAAACCTGGGTGAGCCAAAGTTCAAACAATTATTCATTATCTTTGATTCACTATGCTAGAAGTATTGGCAAATAAGTTGGATAAAATCATTTCCCTATGTGAGAAACATAAGGTGAAAACTATTTCCGTATTTGGCTCAGCTGCACGAAATACTATGACAGTAGAAAGTGATATTGATTTCCTTGTTCAATTCTCGGATGAAATTGATGTTTTAGAATACGCAGATAATTACTTTTCTTTCCTTAAAGGTTTAGAAGAAATAACAGGAAAGAAAGTTGATCTTATCTCAGCAAACTCTTTACGTAATCCAATACTTAAGGAGGAAATCAATCGATCAAAAATTGAACTTTATGCAGCCTAAAGTTCTAAAGTACTTGCTTGATATTGAAAGTGTTATTTCGGAAATAACAATCATTAAAGAACGATAGGTAATGATTTCAATGTTTTCACCAAAGATGTTATCATGCAAAGGGCAATCGAAAGAGAGCTTGAGATCATAGGTGAAGCTGTGCGGAAAATAATTGAATTACACCCTGATTTTGAAATTTCATCTTCCAAGAAAATTATTGGATTAAGAAACATTATTTCCCATGCGTATGACTCTATAGAACCTGAATTAATTTGGGGAATAATTCAAAGAGACATTCCAAAGCTATCAGATGAAATTCAAAAATTAAAAAGCACCTAACATCCGTATAGCTCCAGACCTGCAATTCAACTTCGAAACATTGATTATTTCATAAACGAACAAAACAACTAAAAGGATCAAAATTATATTAGTTGTCGGTCCGTGCACCAAGCCGCAAACCGGTCTTCTTGCGAAATGTTTGAAAAAACAGAAACAAATTGACGAACATTTAGTAAAAAAACGTACATTTGATTTACAGAATTAAATGCTAAAACCATGAAAACAAAAGTATTGCTATTCATAACGTTGTTCCTTGGTACGTTGACCTTCGCTCAGACGGTTAAAATGATGAAGATTTACCAAAACAATGGCAAGGTGCTTTATGTTCCCTTGAATTCCATTGACAGTGTGGTACACGATGAAAGCGGCTTCTCCAGTGTAACATTCAATGGCTATACCTACCAAACCGTTATTTTGGGTAATGGGCAAGAATGGTTTGCCGAAAACCTACGCACTGCCAAGTATGCCAATGGGGATAACATTACATACAATTGGGGGCAATTTACTTTTACTGAAGGTTGGGCGTGGTACAACAACGACAGTACTTATGAAAACCCGTATGGCAAATTGTACAATTGGTATGCTGTGCATGACACTCGCAATGTGTGCCCAACGGGTT
>CAZGJF010000033.1:0-20277 GCA_964526595.1 uncultured Akkermansia sp.
GCCAATTTTCTAAACCCTGATTATTTTAAATAGTCAGGGTTTTTTAATTTTACCTCGTATCAACACTATTTTCTTTTTTATCGATTATCAGTAATTGAGTATTGTTTTGTAATGATTCATGATGGTTATAGAAATTGTGTTGAAAGATTTAAATCCGGATTTTGTTACCTTTTCATGCCATTGAGCAAGTCTCGTATATGCGTAGATTTTTTATTTTGTACTTTCAAAAATCAAATTGAGTTGTTGTTATAATTGATACGCTGCATGAATATCTGGATAGAGACAGAAAAGGATATCTCACGGCTTTTTTGATCTTTAGTCCATTTCTTTTTCTTTTTTATAAAGTACATAACTACTTCGAGCGAGATGTTGTTTTATTGTGTCACCATTATTAAGTATGACTGGGTGATAAGCTTTCTTGTTTTTACAAGCTTTTTCAATGGCTTCATTTTCATTGTCTATAGCCTCCCATCTATGTTTGATTCGTAATTCCTGAACAGCTTCAATTACTAGTTTTTGAACATGGAAACGATCTGTGACAAGAGTGGCGTTTGGAAAGCACCGTTTGGCAATAAGATTCATGCTGCCGACCATATCAAGAGTTATTTCCTCTACTTTATATCTAAGCCGTTGAAGTGTTCTGCACTTTACTCCATAAAAAGAAGCTATCGTTCCAGAGTTATATGCTTTAGAACCGACTGATCTCTTTTGATAAAGCCGTAAAATCTTCTGTCATGTGGCTGCCTTTTGCTACAAGATTCCAATAAAGCTGAACAATTTCACTGCTCTGCTTATCTATCTAACGACGTCGTTTGATACTTAAAGAGGATTTTACATATCAATGGAAAATCCTTAGCAGTAGTTTCATCATGAAATCCTTTTGATATTAATATCTTAAAACATATTCTAAGGGAGCATTACAGTTCAACCAACAGTTCCGATAGAAATAGCTTTAGTAGTTCAACGTGATTTTACAATGTCTTTTTTTACAAAAATCACAATTAATATCAATTCATCACAAACTTTTTGTCTTGTTCGTTGACAATTTATGAAACGAATTTAGGGGGTAATTAGGCTAATACAGCTTTTACCTTTTCTGCTGCTTCTTGCAACAACACGGCAGAATGAACATTTAATCCGGATTCGTCAATTAGTTTTTTTGCCTCTTCTGCATTGGTACCCTGTAATCGTACAATGATTGGAACAGGAATGGATCCCATATTTCTATAAGCATCAACAACTCCTTGGGCAACTCTGTCACAACGAACGATTCCACCAAAAATGTTAATTAAAATTGCTTTTACATTCGGATCTTTGAGTATAATATGAAAAGCCTTTTCTACACGTTCCGCATTAGCGGTTCCACCAACATCTAAGAAATTGGCAGGATTTCCACCTGAGAGTTTGATGATATCCATTGTTGCCATTGCTAATCCCGCACCATTCACCATGCATCCTACATTTCCGTCTAACTTAACAAAATTCAATCCTGCTTCGTCTGCTTCAACTTCAGTAGCATCTTCTTCTGTTTTATCGCGCATGGCAAGATAATCAGGGTGGCGAAATAAGCCATTATCATCAAGCGTAACTTTGGAATCAACAGCAATAATTTTATTGTCTGATGTTTTTAATACGGGATTAATTTCAAACATCGAAGCATCTATTCCATTGTATGCATTGTATAATGCAGTGACAAACTTTGTCATTTGCTTAAATGCCTCTCCAGAAAGTCCGAGATTGAAAGCGATTTTACGTGCTTGAAAACCTTGTATGCCGACTCGAGGATCGATTATTTCTTTAAAAATCAGATGAGGCGTATGTTCAGCAACGTGTTCAATATCCATTCCACCCTCAGTCGAATAAATGATTACATTTTTTCCTGCTTCGCGATCAAGAAGTACGGACATATAAAATTCGGAAGGTTCTGATTCTCCGGGATAATAAACATCTTGAGCGATAAGGACTTTATTTACTTTTTTGCCTTTTCCATTTGTTTGTGCCGTGTGTAAATGACCGCCTAATACTCCCATTACCTTATCTTCGAGCTCATTGATTCCCTTTGCTACAACAACTCCGTTAGAGCCTGTCTCTTCAATTTTTCCTTTTCCACGACCTCCCGCATGAATTTGAGCTTTCACGATATACCAAGAAGTACCGGTTTCAGCAGTCAGTTTATTGGCGGCATCAATTGCTTGTGAAACATTATCAATCACAATACCTTCCTGAACCGCTACGCCGTAGCTTTTCAAAATTGATTTTCCTTGATATTCGTGTAAATTCATCGTTTTTTTGTTTTATTGCGCAAAAGTAAACTTAAAATCAACATAATTTAAATCAGTACAACATTATTTTGTCCTAATTTATGTTCGACTAAGTTTCCATGAACTTTGAATTTGTTTGGATGCAAATTCACTTTTATCTCGTTCTTTGAGAGTGTCCCAAATAGAGTTAATTCCATGCAATAGTGCTTCTTTTTCTTCTTCCATTGCACTATACATAATTTGAGGATCTTCAAAATAATGTTTAATGAAATTAGTGTCAAAATCACCGGATCTGAACGCCTCATGTTTGAGTACATACTTTCCAAAATCAAGTGTTGTTTTTAATCCGGAAATCTGATATTCATCAATGGCATTAATCGCTTCTTCAATCGCCTCGTTACGGTCTTTACCCCAAACGACTAATTTGGCAATCATGGGGTCATAGAAAATCGGAATATCCATTCCTTCAACGAAGGCATCATCCACTCGAACATTTTTTTTGATAGGTACACGATAACGAATTAAATGACCAATATCCGGCGCGAAATGATTCAGTGTGTCTTCTGCATAAACTCGGATTTCAATCGCATGTCCATTGATTTGTAGTTCATGTTGTTCTTTGGGAATTTTTTCACCTCTAGCCACTCGAATTTGCCATTCAACGAGATCCAGACCTGTTATTTCTTCAGTAACAGGATGTTCAACTTGTAAGCGAGTATTCATTTCTAGGAAATAGAAGTTCATCGACGCATCAACCAAAAACTCAACTGTTCCGGCGCCTTCGTAATGACACGCTTTACAAACTGCAACAGCCGCTTCACCCATTGCTTTACGAAGTTCAGGTGTTAACAATGAGCTTGGTGCTTCTTCAATTACTTTTTGATGCCGACGTTGTATAGAGCATTCTCTTTCAAAAAGATAAACAGTATTTCCAAAACTATCTGCAAAAACTTGAATTTCGATGTGTCTCGGTTTCGTTACAAATTTTTCAATGAAAACCGCATCATCTCCAAAGGATGAACGTGCTTCATTTTGCGCCAGCCGCATTTGCTCTAAAAAATCTTTCGAATGGTTTACCAATCTCATTCCTTTTCCTCCACCTCCGGCAGATGCTTTAATTAAAATAGGGTAACCAATTTCTTCTGCAATCTTGATTGCTTCTTCAACGTCTGTTATGGCACTATCAACACCTGGGACAAGTGGTACATTGTAAGTTTTGACAGCTTGTTTTGCACTGAGTTTATCACCCATTAATTCCATCGACTCTGGAGATGGACCTATTAACTTAATACCTGCTTGCTTTACTTTTCTCGCAAATTCAGCATTTTCAGATAAAAAACCGTATCCGGGGTGAATCGCATCTACGCTTAATTGTTTGCAGTGATTAATGATCAGTTCTTGATTCAGATAGCTTTCAGATGATGGACTTTTTCCAACATAGACTGCTTCATCTGCTTCAATCACATGTGGAGCATTTCTGTCTGCATCCGAATAAATCGCCACACTTGCAATGTTCATTTTTCTCAGGGTTCGAATGACCCTTCGTGCTATTTCGCCTCGGTTTGCGACAAGTACTTTGTTCATGGTGTAGATTGATGAATGACAACAAAAATAGGCAATAAATCAGATGTATTAATTTTGTTCTCGCTGTTTTTTTATGCGATTTTTATCGTTTAATGGCGTCAAATTCACAGAGAGAGAATCTGATAATGGAACTGGGGTTTGTTTCTTTTTTCTTTTATTTGGAAAGCGTTTGTTTTTTCTGAAAACATCAAATACGCTCTGTGCCAGTTTAAATTGTGCAAATTGATCAAAGTCTTCACTGTAATGGATACCAAAACCCTGAGTAAAAAGACCTTTACTTTGGACCACCGTATAATCGTTAGATTCATTAAAGATATTAACTCTCACGTTGCCTGATTCAGTCAGTAGATATTCCAAGTTGACATCCCCAATCAACCCATTTTTATTGTATTGGTTGGCATTGTTGTTATTTTCAATTCCAAAACTGCCCGTTACAATCAATCGATCTTCGAAAAACCTTTTTGAAAGGTTGAATTCCATGGCTCGATCACCCGTTACTTCATCCGCATTAAGATTCACATTCATCTTATAGTCCTTAGACACTTTGTCCAAAACAGAGTTTATTTGATTGGCAGCTAAATCTGTAGCAGCTGAACTACTGGCGGATGTTCCACCTTTCAATGGTTGAAAACGTTTCCATAGTAGAAGTGAAAAAAATTGACGATTTAATTCATCTTTATCAGATGTAACTCTCGATACAAGTGCTTTGCCAGATTCGTCAGCTTTGGGGGCTTTGATATCGAAAGAAATAGTTGGTTTTAAAAGAGATTCTGTAAGACTCAGGTAACATAAAACATCTTGGTTAATTGTATTGGAGCTGTTTTGAAATTGTTCTGCTGATAATTCCTTGAGGTTAGCTCGTACGCTGTGGTACGTTTTAATATCCATGGTTGCATTTTCAGGATCACCTGTCCAAATGATAGATCCGCCTTCAACCAGATAAAACAGCTTTTTAATGGGGCCAAGCGTAAAATTGTAGTTCCCTGATTTTACCCTATAGACACCATCCATTTTTAAATCTCCGGTATTATCGATATTAATTGCAATATTTCCACTACCTGTAGCTTCAATTTCATCTTCAGTTTGTTCATTAAAAATGATATTTACTTTTGCTTCTTGATTAACTCGAAAGTTGAGATCTAATGTGAGTTCATTGTAATTGTTCTTTGCTAATTCCTCTGTTTTTAATTGATTTTTCTTTTTGAAAACTAGAAAACTCTCTTCCTCTCTCAATTCTCCGACACCGTACATAGGTAAGAATATTTGAGTCCCCTTTTGGGTTTCAAAGTCCAATGAGATTTCCACATGTTCATCATATCCGAAGATATTTGCCGTACCTGTTGCATAAGCTTTGCCATAATAATATTCACTTTCTTTATAAGCTGTATTCAAAACAAGAAATTTGTTTAAGGGTGCATTTCTTGCCGCAGAATAAAAAGGGAAATTTTCTGATATTTGAGGCTCTAAATCAATTTGTAAATCGTAATTCCAATTTTTGAAATTCGTATGATAAACTGACGCAATCAGTGATCCGGCATTGCCTTCTTCATCAATAACTGGCATGTTATCGATGAAAATCCCCGATTCTTCGATTTTAATAAGTCCTGAAACTGATAATGTTACTCCCAATGTTTCAACTTTAGTTTGACCATTGAGCAACTCAATTTTTCCATCTAAGTCTGGTTTGTATAAGGTTCCGGTAACATTTAAAGTGCCATCCAGTTCTCCTTGTATAGAGTTCAAAACCTCAGGGTCAATAAATAAATCAATAAAAGCAATATCCGTATGGTCAAATGTCATTTTAATATCCAGTTTGTTATCTTTTCCGGATAAAAAATATCGCCCATCGAAATCGAATGTTTGATTTCCTCTATAAAGTAGATTTCCTGCTATTTGCATACTGTTTGAATGTTTGTCAAATTCCGATTGTATGTAAATATCACCTATTTCTCTGTTGTTGAAGTAGAAATCTTGAATCGTAGCATCTCCCAGAAAATTTAACTGTTGGAAAGGGGTAGCAACATAGCCCCATCCATTCATTTTTCCTTTCAGTTGATAAGATAATCCGAAAAAATCTCCCAATTCGGACAGATCAATTTCATTGATTTGAAAGCGAAGTTGATCTTCATTGCGATCAGAAAAACTACCATCCAACAATAAATACTGTTTGTCACGTTGAATCTTAAAATCGGAAATGCTAAAGCGGTTGTTTTTTAAATTGAAATGGGATTCTTTTTTGATGTCCCAACGTTGGTTGTTGATATTTAAAAAGGACGGATTGAGTGTGAAATGAATACTGTTGGAATTTATTAATAACGTATTCCATGAAATAAGGGATTGGTTTTGTTGATTCTGATTCCAACTGATTCTTGAATCTAACTGGTTATTTTCTCCATTTGATTCAAAAAAAATATCATCTAAAGAGGTCGAATCATTGAACATAAAATGTTTGATTTTGTAGCTTGCACTCATCTTTTTAGTATTAATATCTTGATTAAAATCGATGCCCCATAGTTTTAGCTTTTGGTAAGAAAGCAACGGTGATTTTAATTCCAGATTAAATCGCTCTGACCTTCCGTCGTAACTACCCTTGAGCAGTGTTCCTGATGCGACAAAGAAATCGGGCATGAATAATTCTAAAAGTTCGTTTAGTTCTTGAGCTTCAATTGAATACTTGAATTTATTCCCTGACTCTGAAAATGAATATTTTTGTTGCCTCAACTCGGCAATTGATGGAAAAACTTTTAAAATTTGATTACTGATATCATGGTAGATGGTATTGAAATCAATTTTCCCACTAAGTTGTATGCTCGCCAATTTACTATTAATGGTAAAGTTGTCCTCATCAAAATTTCTTTTGGCAGCAATAGCTATATTCGGAATCAAGATCGATTTAGTTCCCTGTTCAAAAAAAACATTCATCAAATCAATATTCCCATAAATATTGTTTGGACTGCTCCCACGAATATCAATGCTTAGTTTGGTGTTAATATTTGTACTATCCGTTCGAACCAAATATAATTTATTGAGAGAAGCTTTCGTAATATCAGCATCGAGCAAAAGATGTTGGTTTTCTTTAAAGTCAAAAGATCCTTCACAACTCAGATTCAAATGTTCGTCTTTGATATTGATTTTTGCTGATAGATTCTGATTTGTGAAATTTCCATCCATTAGTTTTATCTCACGATAGGTGTACCCTAAGTATGAAAAACGGTCTATTTTCCCATCAAAATGATCTACACGAATGTTGGAGTCGAGAGAAAATTCGCCCGAAATGTGAAATGAACCATCAATAACGCCAAAATCTGAATTTACCAGTAACTGATTCAGATGAACGTTAACAAGAGAAAAGCCATAATTCGTAGATTCATCATTTTGGTGAAATGAATATAAATTGGTTGTCGGATTTTTAACAAATTGAAAACGATTGTAGATTTTTATCGAACCAATTTGTGTGTTAATTATATCTGATTGCAGGCTAAACCGATCTATCGTGCCATTAAAGTTTAAGTTTTTTAATTGAACATACTTAAGGCGTTCAATGTAGCTTCCAAAATTTAAGTGCTTGTTTTTTAAATAATTTGGAAGGTTTAATGTTTTAAGATCCGTAATTGAAATATGTGCAAATTCAATGTTTTCATTAATGGATTCTCTGTCAAGATTTCTGAAATCAGGTAGTTTAATTGAACCGCGCAGAGAAGATTTTTTTCCGGTTTTTAAATGGAGTTTTTGAATAGACAGATTTTTAACACTGTTCCGAACCAATGCGCTCACTTTGATCATTTGGTCCATACCTCTTAAGTGGGGGGCAAAAAAAGAAATATCTTTCAGTGACACTGAACTGTTTGATAGTTTTGCATCAAATATCACACGGTCTTCAAATTCTAAAAATGCAGTGTAATCATTCGTCAACAGATAAAGCCAGGGGAGTTTGATTTTTGAATTTTTTGTTTCAATCATCAGCATGTCAAGCTTAACGCCCTTAGATGAGACCTCAACGTCGGCTTGAAATTGTTTTAAAATAAACCCACATTTTTCTTTGGTACGCAGTTCATTAATGAAACCCCTGAAAACTCCTTCTTTAGAAGAAAAATGATTCACAGACAGATAAAGGTTTTTTAAATCTATATGATTGTAATCCATTCCAGAATGGATAGGTTCTTTTCGAAAGTCATCGTATCTGAAATGAATATCATTGAGCTGAATTGATTCTGTAAACAGCGAAAATGGCTTTTGTCCCTTTTTGCTTTTTCTGGATGAAAAATAGTCTTCCAAAAATGAATAATTATAAGTTCCATTTTCTTTTGATCGGTAAATATGAATCGTTCCCTTTTCCATCTCTGCATGATCCAACTCTAAACACTGATTTTTGAGGTCTAATTTATCCAGTGTGGCATATATTGTATGGATTGACGCTAATGTGTCATTTTGTCTATCTTTTATCAATACATTATCAAGAGCTACGCGATTGAAAAACACAATGGATACTTTTCCAACTTTTATTTCAGCTTTTAATTCTTTTGATAAAAACAGAGTTGCTTGCTGTGCTAAATAGGTTTGAACAAAGCTGGTTCGAATGAAAAATGCGAAAAGAATCAGCAAAATCAGAAACCACTCGAAGATGAATCCGATAACTCGACCCGATATTTTCAATAATTTTACCATCTGAATTACAAACTTAACAAACTTGAATCAAAAAGATATCATTATTTTAGGTATCGAATCTTCGTGTGATGATACAGGCGCAGCAGTCCTAAAGAATAATACCGTATTGTCTAATATTAT
The DNA here is from genome assembly GCA_964526595.1 of uncultured Akkermansia sp. Classification (GTDB taxonomy): domain Bacteria; phylum Bacteroidota; class Bacteroidia; order Flavobacteriales_D; family Crocinitomicaceae; genus M0103. The sequence goes on from CAZGJF010000033.1 coordinate 8,631, forward strand.
TGCCAGACAAGATGTCCATCGTTTATATGGTGGGGTCGTTCCTGAACTTGCCAGTAGAGCACACCAGCAAAATATTATTCCTGTTGTTGAAACGGCACTCAAAAATGCAGGAGTATCGAAAGAACAGGTGGATGCAATTGCCTTTACACGTGGACCGGGTCTGATGGGGTCTTTAGTCGTAGGAACATCGTTTGCAAAAGCCTTTTCAATGGCAATGAATATCCCATTGATTGACGTAAATCACATGGTAGGTCATGTGTTGGCTCATTTTATTGATGATGATAAAAATAAACCGAGATTTCCTTTTTTGTGCCTGACCGTTTCAGGAGGACACACTCAAGTTGTATTGGTTGAAGATTATCTAAAAATGCAGGTCATTGGTTCAACAATTGATGATGCGGCTGGAGAAGCCTTTGATAAAGCAGCTAAGTTATTGGGTTTTGAATATCCCGGAGGCCCCATGATTGATAAATTTGCTCAGTCCGGTAATCCGAAAGCATTTACTTTTGCAGAACCAAAGTTGCCAAATTATGACTTCAGTTTCAGTGGTTTAAAAACATCAATCAGATACTTTTTAGAAAAAATGACAGCCTTAAATTCCAAGTTTATTGAACAAAACATGGAAGATTTATGTGCCTCAATTCAACATGCAATCATCTCGATTTTAATTAAAAAACTGATTAAGGCATCAAAAGAATTACAAATCAATCAGATTGCTATTGCCGGTGGCGTTTCAGCAAATAGTGGTTTAAGAAAGCGTATCTTTGAAGAGGGGCAGTCTCTTGGTTGGGAAGTTTTCATACCTAAATTTGAATATTGTACTGACAATGCTGCAATGATAGCTATAGCAGGCAAATTCATGTATGAAAAGGAATTGTTTGCCGATCAAACGATAGCTGCAACAGCAAGATTCCCAATAAACAGTGCAACTACTTTTCTTTAAATAATCTTTTAAAGTAGTACATCCGATTTATTCTGAATGCTTATTTTTGAGTAACATTTAAGGTTGTCTTATGCGTTTCTTGCTTTTATTGGGGTCGCTATATACGTTTTGTCAAGGATTGTCGCAAAACATTCAGTGGATGTACTCTTACAATTCAGCAGTTAAATCAGTCGAAATAGAGGCAATATTAGCTGAAGGATGGCATTTATACAGTCAATACATTGATTCCGATTCAGGACCTGTAGCTACATCAATAAAATTTGAACCAACTAAATTCGTCAGATTTATTGGAAAGGTTGAAGAACCAACACCCATCAGGAAATTTGACGAAACCTTTGGAACTGAATTGTCATTTTTTGAGAAAAATGCACTTTTTCGTCAACAAATCAACTATTCTTCCCCGACAATTCTTAAAGGAAGTGTTATTTTTATGTTGTGTAATGATACAATGTGTCTGCCACCTGAAGAAACCCATTTTTCAATTGAATTAAAATAGCAATCAATGAGAGTAAAGACACTAACATTTTTAATCGTTTTTTCTACATTCTTTCGGTTAAACTCACAAATAGAATTACCGGAGGAGAAGGTCAAATGGAACTTTTCAATTGAACAAAACGAGTGTGAAGCGACTATCATAGCCAAAATAACTGTTGTTGACCATTGGCACATTGGCGCAGTAAAAATGCCTAAAGGAAGTTTTGGATTTCCAACTTCTTTGAAATTGAAAAAAACACGTGATTTCGAATTAATTGGTAATGTTTTGGAACCTAAGCCGATTCAGAAGTATGATGAATTGGCAGATGAACAGTTGGCATATCACGAAGGTACAATAACTCTGAAACAGAAAATTAAAATTAAAAGCAGCAAGGATTTTGAACTTTTGGGAGAATTTTCTTTTCAGCCTTGTGACGATGTGAAATGTTTGAGGGATTATACGACTCCATTTAAACTTAAGGTGAAAGGCTGTACTGTACTTTCAGATTCAGTTGGTGCTTGCGTTAAAGAACCTGTTGTTTCTGAAGAGACTTCTGACGATGCGCATGTGGTTCCGGAAATCAAAAAGAAACCGGTAGCAAAAGTTACCAAAACTGAAAATAAATCGTTGTTAATCATTTTTGTATGGTCATTTATAAGTGGTCTTCTTGCATTGTTTACACCATGTGTATTGCCAATGGTTCCGATGACAGTAAGCTTCTTTATCAAACAAAGTAAAACAAAAAGAGAAGGTATCCGAAATGCTCTATGGTATAGTTTATCAATCATAGTTATTTATATTGTATTGGGAACTTTAGTGACTGCTGTCTTTGGTGCTAAAGCACTGAATGAAATGTCAACCAATCCTACTTTTAACATGGTTTTTTTCTTGATTATAGTCGTTTTTGCAATCTCTTTTTTAGGAGCTTTTGAAATTAGGATGCCTAGTAAATGGGTGAATAATGTAGATAAACAGGCAGATAAGGGCGGTTTGATCGGTATTTTTTTCATGGCCTTAGCCTTAGCCTTGGTTTCGTTTTCATGTACCGGACCGATTGTTGGTACCTTGTTAGTACAGGCTGCTTCTAAAGGTGGGATAGCACCCTTCATCGGCATGTTCGGTTTTTCGTTGGCCTTGGCTTTGCCTTTTGGTTTGTTTGCGATGTTTCCCGGCTGGATGAACTCCCTGCCTAAATCAGGTGGCTGGTTGAATACTGTAAAGGTGGTCTTAGGATTTTTAGAATTGGCATTGGCATTCAAGTTTCTTTCCAATGCCGATTTAGCTGTTCAGGCTCATTTCTTAGAAAGGGAATTGTTTTTGGCTATTTTGATTGGTATTTTCCTTGCGTTGAGTTTATATTTATTTGGATTTATTCGTTTGCCTCATGACAGTCCTTTGGAAAAATTATCAGTTGGCAGAACGCTGTTGGCAACATTGTCATTGATTTTTGTATTGTATATGTTCCCCGGTTTATTTGGTGCGCCATTAAAATTGATAAGTGGTTTACTGCCACCATTAGAATATAGTGAGTCTTCGCATAGAGTTGTAAGTTCTTCGAACGCTTCAGCAGAGTTTATACCCGGAACACATGTCGGGCCTCAAGGATTAAACGTTTTTGATGATTATGACGTAGCGTTAGCATACGCGAAAAAAGTGAATAAACCACTTTTTGTAGATTTTACTGGCCATAACTGTGTGAATTGTCGTAAAATGGAACAAAGTGTTTGGGGTGAACCCGGAATTATTGAGATTCTCAAAAACGATGTTGTCATTGTTTCATTGCACGTGGATGAACGTATTGAGCTTCCAAAAGAAAGGCAGATTATAGTTGAATTCAGTCCAGGTAAAAAGTCGTGTTTAAAGACCACCGGTGACCGTTGGATGTATAAACAAATCAGTGAATACAAAGTGACTGCCCAACCATTTTATGTCATGCAGGATGTAAATGGAGAGGATCTCCCCAACGGATCGGCAGATTTTGAAAATCACGGTAATTCCAATGATTTTCAAAAATGGTTGGAAGAAGGAATGAAAGCATTCAAAAAATAACCCTTTTTTTTGCTAAATTCAGTTTAAAACTCAGTGAATGATTTACTTCAAACCCCCATTGAATTTCTGAAAGGCGTAGGTCCTCAAAGGGCTCAATTATTGAAAGAAGAAATTGGCGTTTATACATACCATGATTTGCTGAATTATTTTCCGTTTCGTTATGTCGATCGTTCACAATACTTTCAAATACGAGACTTACCTGATTTAGATTCTTTTGCACAACTTAGGGGTAGGATCATACAAGTAATAGAGAGTGGTACAGGCAGGCAAAAGAAGCTGATTGCTAAATTTCAAGATATGTCAGGAACCATTGATTTAGTATGGTTTAAAGGAACGCAATGGATCAAACCGCAATTGAAAATAGGGCATGAATATCAGGTTTTCGGTAGGGCCAGAGTCTATGGGAATTTGTGGAATATTCCCCATCCTGAAATGATTGAATGGAATGAAGATTTAATAAAACCTGGACTTCAGCCCATCTATTCAACAACAGAAAAATTGAGTGGGGCGGGTTTACACTCGAAAGGAATTGAGAAATTGACCTCATCATTGTTGCCACAAATTAAAGAGAATATAAAAGAGAATATCCCCGATCGTATCTTGATAACATACCGTATGATCGATCGAGAAAAGGCGTTTTTTCAGATACACCAACCAAAAAGTGAACATGAATTCACTCAAGCCAGAATACGATTAAAATTTGAAGAATTGTTTTTGCTTCAACTCGAACTTTTACTTCGAAAACAAATAGGTGCCAAGAAATCGAAAGGAATTGTTTTTAAAGAATTGGGGATGTTTTTTAATGATTTTTATCACAAATATTTACCATTTTCTCTGACAAATGCACAAAAACGTGTACTCAAAGAAATTCGGAAAGATTTTTTGAGTGGGGTGCACATGAATCGCTTGCTACAAGGTGATGTTGGTAGTGGTAAAACAATGGTGGCCTTACTTACTATGTTGATGGGTGTCGGAAACGGATATCAGGCTGCTCTGATGGCTCCAACAGAAATATTAGCAAATCAACATGCTCAAAGCATTTTTGAATTATTGAAAGATTTACCCGTTAAGGTATCATTACTGACCGGTTCAACACGCAAAAAGGAACGTACAATTGTTCATGAAGAACTCAAAAATGGTTCAGTTCACATATTAATCGGTACGCATGCCTTGTTGGAAGATGAAGTGCAATTTGACAATCTTGGAATTGTAATTATTGATGAGCAACATCGCTTCGGTGTTGCCCAACGTGCCAAAATGTGGAAAAAAAATATTATCACACCACATGTACTTATCATGACGGCAACCCCGATTCCTCGTACATTAGCCATGACTTTTTATGGTGATTTGGATGTTTCGGTGATTGATGAGCTTCCTCCCGGAAGAAAACCTATTTCTACCTTTCATCGCTATGAATCAAGTCGTTTGAGAGTATTTGAATTCATGCGTGAACAAATTGCAAAAGGCAGGCAAATTTATATCGTTTATCCCCTGATAAATGAGTCTGAAACGCTTGATTTCAATAATCTGATGAGCGGATATGAGGCTGTTTCAAAAGCTTTTCCTCTTCCTGATTATAAGGTGAGTATTGTTCACGGTAAGATGCGTTCAGAAGATAAGGAAAGTGAAATGAAGCGATTTGTAAGGGGAGAAACAAACATAATGGTTGCAACTACTGTTATTGAAGTTGGAGTCAATGTTCCCAACGCTTCCGTAATGATTATCGAAAGTGCCGAACGTTTTGGATTGTCTCAATTACATCAATTACGTGGTAGAGTAGGTAGGGGAGCTGAACAATCGTATTGCATCTTGATGACAGGTGATAAGTTGTCAAAAGATTCATTAATGAGAATGGAAACAATGGCAGCAACAAATGATGGATTTGAAATTGCTGAGGTTGATTTGAAGTTAAGAGGCCCCGGTGACTTGATGGGAACACAACAGAGTGGGGCTTTGAATCTTAAAATTGCTGATCTTTCTAAAGATGGTCAGTTAGTTGTTTTGGCTAGAAATGAAGCACGAAAAATACTTGATGAAGATCCTATTCTTGAGATGAGTGAGCACGAAATGTTGCGTAATGTTCTCATAAATACCTTGAAAGGTAAGCCTGATTGGGGCAAGATTGCTTGATATTCGTGCTTAAAAATCAGATTTCAAAAAAATGTTATGATTACTTTTTACTATATTTGTTCCCAAAATTAACCTGTGAAAATGGCGGTAAAATCTCCAAAAAAACCTTCAAAAACTTCCATCAAAGAAGCATTAGCCGGAAAGCCTAAGTTTTCGAAAGAAACGTATGTTAAATGGTATAAAGACATGCTTCTGATTCGCAAATTCGAGGAGCGAGTGGGACAGTTATATATTCAACAAAAATTTGGAGGCTTTTGTCATTTGTATATAGGTCAAGAAGCAATTGTTGTCGGTACAGCAAGTGCTTGCGAACCGGGGGATAAACACATGACTGCTTATCGAGATCACGCCCATCCGATTGCATTGGGAACGGACCCACGTGTTTTGATGGCGGAATTATTTGGTCGAAAAACAGGCTGTTCAAAAGGGAAAGGGGGGTCAATGCATTTCTTTGATAAGTCGAAAAATTTCATGGGAGGACATGGAATTGTAGGCGCTCAAATTGCAATGGGAGCCGGTGTTGGTTTTGCAGAGAAGTACAATGGTACAAGCAATGTTGCTTTTGTTTCAATGGGAGATGGAGCTGTAAGACAAGGGGCATTGCATGAAACCTTTAATATGGCTATGAATTGGAAGTTACCGGTCGTTTTTATTATTGAAAATAACAATTATGCCATGGGAACTTCTGTTGATCGAACAACGAATGTGACTGATCTGTCAAAGATAGGTCTTTCATACGAGATGCCTTCTAAAATTGTGAATGGTATGTCACCTGAGGAAGTTCATGAATCCATAGAAGAAGCAGCCGGCCGCGCGCGCAGAGGAGATGGTCCAACGCTGTTGGATATTCGCACATACCGTTACAAAGGTCATTCCATGTCTGATCCACAGAAGTACCGTTCCAAAGAGGAAGTAAATGAATGGATGAAACATGATCCAATCGAACATTGCATGACATTAATCAAAAATCATAAATGGTTGTCAGATAAAGAGCTTGAAGAGATTGATCAGTGGGTTAAAAAGGAAGTTGATGAATCGGTAGAATTTGCTGAAAAATCACCTTATCCGGATGCTCATGAATTGTATGAAGATGTTTATGTTCAGACCGATTATCCTTACATCAAAGAATATTAATCAAGAGTTAAAATGGCAGAAATAATTTACATGCCCAAATTAAGCGATACCATGACGGAAGGTGTCGTTGCCGAATGGACTAAAAAAGTTGGTGACAAAGTTTCTTCCGGTGAAGTATTGGCAGAAATTGAGACAGACAAAGCTACGATGGAGTTTGAGTCGTTCTACGATGGCGTGTTGTTGCATATCGGAGTGGAAAAAGGAAAAACAGCTCCTGTGAATGCGATATTAGCAATCATTGGCGAAGCGGGAGAAGATATATCAGCTTTGCTTGCCAATGCCAAATCTCCGGTCGTTGAAGAGCAGAATGAGGTCGAAAAACCAGCTACAATTCCGCAACCGGAACCGGTTAAAGAAATACAAAGAGAGGTTCCTAAACCTCAACTTGTACATACTCCTGTAATGTCCTCCGATTCAATCGGACGTATTCTGGCGTCTCCACTTGCGAGAAAAGCTGCAGAAGAAAAAGGCATTGATTTATCTATGGTTTCAGGTACAGGTGAATCCGGCAGGGTTATCAAACGAGATATTGATCATTACAAGTCATATACACCTGCACAAAGTTCATTTGTTAACGCTCCGGCAGGAAAAGAATCATTTATTGATGAGCCTGTGAGCCAAATGCGAAAAACAATTGCAAGACGCTTGGCAGACAGTAAATTTACAGCCCCACATTTTTATTTGACGTTGGATATCGATATGGATCAGGCAATTGCAGCTAGGAATTCACTGAATCAAATAGAAGGGGTTAAAGTTTCATTCAATGATATGGTTGTTAAAGCTGTTGCACTGTCTCTTAGACAACATCCAACAGTAAATAGTTCCTGGTTGGGGGATGTTATCAGAAGAAATCAACATATACATATAGGTGTAGCTGTAGCTGTTGAGGATGGTTTGCTGGTTCCTGTGGTTCGTTTTGCTGATACGAAAGGGTTGACCCAAATAGGTTCTGAAGTCAAAGATTTTGCTCAAAAAGCTAAAGATAAAAAGCTACAACCTGCAGATTGGGAGGGAAATACATTTACCATTTCTAATTTGGGTATGTTTGGAATCGAAGAATTCACTGCCATTATAAATCCTCCGGATAGTTGTATTTTGGCTGTTGGTGGGATTAAAGAGATTCCTGTTGTAAAACATGGAAAAGTTGTACCCGGTAATGTCATGAAAGTTACCTTATCTTGTGACCATAGAGTTGTTGATGGTGCTTCAGGTTCTGCATTTTTACAGACATTCAAAAATTACATGGAAAATCCAGTAAAGATGATTCTCTAAATAGCATATTTATTGATACTTATAGTGAATTTTATTTAAGATTAATCAACAATATGTTTGTGAAATTAGGTTTTGTTTAGTAGGAATAAAGAATGTAAAAGTTGTTATTTAACTATATTCACTTCTCGTTCGAGAGTTATTCCAAATTTGTTTTCAATATCTTGAATTATCTTTTCTGACAATTCAATTACTTCATTACCTGTTGCTCCACCATAATTGACAAGAACCAAGGCTTGTAATTTGTGAACGCCACAGTTGCCTATCGTTTTTCCTTTCCACCCTGCTCGTTCAATGAGCCAACCTGCAGGAATTTTAAACAAATCGTTACCCAATTCAAAAAAGGGAACATCACGATAATCTGTTTTTATTTTTTGTAGTATTTCCGAATTAACAATCGGATTTTTGAAAAAACTTCCTGCATTTCCAAGTTGTTGTGGATCCGGTAATTTTGATCTTCGAATAGCAATTACGGCATTACTGATATCTTTGATGTTGGGGCTATTGATTCCTATTTTTTCTAGTTCATTCTTAATCGCACCATAAGCAGCGTTAATTTTCGCTCGTTTGGATAAATGAAAAGATACCGATGTAATGACATACTGACCTCTATATTTCCCTTTGAAAACACTCTCTCGGTAACCAAATTTACATTGCTCCAAGTTAAACGTATGGATTTCACCGCTACTTATATGAAGTGCTTCCAGTGAATGAAAAACATCCTTAATTTCAACCCCATATGCCCCAATGTTTTGAATCGGACTTGCTCCCACACTTCCAGGAATCAGACTCAAATTTTCAAGACCGGAATAGTCATTGTTGATACACCACATGACAAACTCATGCCAAATTTCACCTGCACCTGCACGAACGATGACATCTTCATCCTTTACTTTAACGATGTTAAAACCCTTAATTTCATTTTTAAGGATGAGCCCATTAAAATCAGTAGTAAAAAGTAAATTACTGCCTCCACCTAAAATAAGTATTTGTTCATCACGATTTTCGTCCAGTAGGAGCTTAAGTTGCTCAATTGAGGAAAATGTTGCAAACTTTTTGGAAAAAACACTGATTCCAAAAGTATTATATATTTTAAGGTCTTGGTTGTTGTAAACCTTAGCCATTATTTACCGTGGCATTGTTTATATTTCTTGCCGCTTCCACATGGACAAGGCTCATTTCTTCCAACTTTTGGTTCTGCAATGACCGGTTGTGTTTTTTCAGGTGCTGACATTGAATTTTCAATTGCTTGATCATACCCTTCACTTCCTTGAAAACGATTGGGTTTACCGGAATTTGAACCACCGGCATTGATTTGTGCCTTTTCGTAGTTGTGTTGATGAGTGACTTCCTTGTTTGTACTTTGTAAAGATTGTTCAGTTGGGATATCTAATTTCATTAATAATTCGACTGATTCGCTGTTCAGACGTTGTAGCATTGCTTTAAACAGTTCGAACGATTCCAATTTATAGACTAACAAGGGATCTTTTTGTTCGTATTGTGCATTATGAACAGCTGAACGCAAATCATCCATTTCTCGCAAATGTTCTTTCCATTCATTGTCAATCATGCCTAGAATTACGTTCTTTTCAAACTCTTTATTGATAACCTTTCCTTCGCTACGATAGGCTTGTTCAAGATCTATAATTATGGACATTTCTCGCCTGCCATCAGTCATTGGAAATACGATGTTCTTGTATTTACTTGCCATTGTTTCAAAAACATGCTTGACCTGCGGAAGTGCACGAAGAGCAATTTTTTCATTTTTACGGTTGTAATGTTCAACCATTGATGCATATACCTTTTCTACTAATTCTTGCTTTTCAATCGATTTGAATTCATTTTGATCTACGGGAGATTCGATACCGATTTGACGGATTAAATCCATTTCAAATGCTTCAAAGTCATCTTTGTTATGTCCCAACACAATTGCTTCGCAGACATCATAAAACATGTTGTCAATGTCTAAGTCCAGACGATCACCATAAAGAGCATTTCTTCGTTTTTTATAGATTGCCTTTCGTTGAGCGTTCATCACATCATCGTATTCCAACAACCGCTTACGTATCCCGAAATTATTTTCTTCTACTTTCTTTTGGGCACGTTCTATTGATTTGGATACCATGCTGTGAGTAATCACTTCACCCTCCTTAAGTCCCATTCGATCCATCAATTTGGCAATTCGTTCAGAACCAAATTTGCGCATTAGGTCATCTTCGAGAGAAACAAAGAACTGTGAAGATCCTGGATCTCCCTGACGACCCGATCTCCCACGCAACTGTCGATCCACCCTTCGAGAATCATGCCTTTCTGTTCCAATGATGGCTAAACCACCTGCTTCTTTGACTCCTTCGCCTAATTTAATGTCGGTACCACGACCCGCCATGTTTGTAGCAATCGTCACTGAGCCTGCCTTTCCGGCCTCTGCAACAATTTCCGCTTCCTTTTGATGGTATTTCGCATTAAGAACCTGATGTTTAATGTTTTTCATCTTAAGCATTCTGCTCAATAACTCAGATATTTCTACAGTTGTCGTACCGACTAATACAGGTCTTCCTTGTGCAACCAACTTTTCGGTTTCATCAATCACCGCGGCAAATTTTTCGCGCGCCGTTTTATAAACCAAATCGTTTTGATCTTTTCGAACTACAGGCTTATTTGTTGGAATTGCTACAACATCCAACTTATAAATGTCCCAAAATTCTTTTGCTTCCGTTTCAGCTGTACCGGTCATACCGGCCAATTTATGATACATTCGGAAGTAGTTTTGAAGAGTAATTGTTGCATATGTCTGAGTCGCGGCTTCCACATGCACATTTTCTTTCGCTTCGATTGCCTGATGTAAACCATCAGAATAGCGACGTCCTTCCATGATACGACCGGTTTGCTCGTCAACAATTTTGACTTTTCCTTCCAAGATCACGTATTCAACTTCTTTTTCAAAAAGAGTGTATGCTTTTAACAATTGATTGACAGAGTGAATGCGTTCTGATTTGATACTGTAATCACGAACCAATATGTCTTTGCGTTCAAGATATGATTCTGTATCCAAATTTTCTTTTTGGAGTCGAGCAATTTCAGAACCGATGTCCGGTAAGATAAAGAAATCACGATCATCAGATCCGGAAATTAAATCAATTCCTTTACGTGTAAGTTCAATGGTGTTATTTTTCTCATCGATGACAAAATACAATTCAGCATCAATTTTTTTCATGTGCTTCCCTTGTTCCTGCATGTAATAGTTTTCTGTTTTTTGCAGGTGGGATTTGATGCCCGGTTCTGAAAGGAATTTAATCAAGGCTTTGTTTTTAGGAAGTCCTCTGTGAGCACGAAGTAAAGCAATACCACCATCCTCCAGCATTTGTTTGGAGTCTTTTGCGGCTTCCGAACTACTGATGACAGTCAGTAATTTTTTTGCTTCAGCAAGACATTGATTGACATAATTCCGCTGTGCGGAAACAATGGATTCAACCCGGGGCTTCAACTGATAAAATTCATGTTCTTCTCCTCTAGGTGTTGGACCTGAAATAATCAAAGGTGTTCGTGCATCATCTATCAATACCGAATCCACCTCGTCAACGATGGCATAATGGTGTTTCTGTTGAACCAATTCATCTACACCACCTGACATATTGTCACGTAAATAA
>CAZGJF010000033.1:20317-29251 GCA_964526595.1 uncultured Akkermansia sp.
CTCAGGAGAATTTGGTCTGTGTTTGTCGATGCAATCCACTTTTAAACCATGAAATTGGTATAAAGGCCCCATCCATTCAGAATCTCTCTTTGCCAGATAGTCATTGACGGTTACAACATGAACGCCTTTTCCCGCCAAAGCATTCAGATATACAGGCAATGTTGCCACCAACGTTTTACCTTCTCCGGTTTGCATTTCAGCGATGTTGCCATTGTGTAATACTGCACCTCCCATCAATTGAACATCATAATGAACCATGTTCCAAGCGACTTCTGTACCCGCTGCTTTCCATTTACTGTGCCAGATTGCCTTGTCACCGGAGATTGTAATTCCGTCTTTCTGTGACGCTAAATCACGATCAAAGTCCTGAGCCGTTACAACCAATTCTCCATTTTCAGCCCAACGTTTGGCTGTTTCCTTGACAACGGCAAAGGCCTCTGGAAGAATTGACTTGAGGGATTCTTCAATTTTATCATCAATGGTTTTTTCAAGCTTATCAATTTGTTCAAACAAATCCTCCTTGTCATGGATGGACGTAGCGGAATCTGTCGCTTTGTGCTTGAGTGCTTCTAATTCCATTTCAAGCTTCTTTTTGTCTGCTGCTATAGTTTGTTTGAAATGAAGCGTTTTCGCTCTTAAAGCATCATCGTCCAAGTGGCGAAGTGATTGATAAAAGTCGTTAGCTTGATCAATGATTGGTTGGTATTCCTTTCGGTCTTTTGTTGATTTGTCTCCGAATAATTGTTTTAAAAGTCCTGAAATCATTCCTGTGAAATTCAAAATTAAAACAACAAATTTAAGAAAAATAAGCAGATCTACCCACTAAATATAAGAGTTGAATCTAAGGAAATGTTAGATTGAAAAAAGAAAAATGTGTAGGAGTTAGGTGAGTAAAATGAACCGAAATACACACTCAGTTCAATTAAGTTCACATGAGTTTGACGATGTACAACCGGATTCAAAGCGTAAAATAATCAATGTAACCTATGAGATTGATTTGAAAATGAGTGCCTTTTGTTGAATGTGTGAAAAAAAAAGTACTTTTGGTCTGCAAACATTCCATTGATACATCAACCATGAAAACAAAACTAATCCTTCCATTCATCGCACTTTTGAGCACCGTGAGCTTTGCCCAAAACAGGCTTATGAAGATTTACAAATCGGATGGCTCTGTAGTTTCCATTCCACTGAATGAAATAGATAGCATTACGCATTTAATTGAATACCCCCCCATCATTGATGGTTACACCTACCAAACGGTTACCGTTGGCAGCCAAGTCTGGTTTGCTGAGAATTTACGCACTTCTAAATATGCCAATGGTGACGCGATACCGAATATTAATGGTGCTATCTCAGCTTCCGGAGGTTGGGCATGGTACAACTACGACAGTACGTATGAAAATCCCTATGGCAAGTTGTACAACTGGTATGCAGCGCATGACAGCCGCAATGTATGCCCAACGGGTTGGCACGTGCCAACCCGTGCAGAATGGACCCTACTTACTAACTATTTGGGAGGTGCATTAGTAGCAGGTACGAAGCTCAAAAGCATGAGTGGCTGGAACAATGGGGGTAATGGTACCAATGAGAGTGGATTAAATTTTCTACCGAGTGGTTACTATCTCTATGGTATTTCTCAACATCGAGGGTTTTATGGTAGTTGGTGGAGTTCAAGTGAGTATTCAGTTTCCAATGCTTGGTATCTTAGCTTAGCCTCTGGAGGAGATGGCAACAGCATCGATGACTACTATAAGGCTTACGCTTTCTCTCTTCGTTGCCTCAGGGATTAATATCTGAGCGAGGCGATTTCGACCCTTTGATACTTTGAAAAAAATCTAAAAACAGCTTACAACTGAACTGGTATCGGGTTGCTTACTTTCGAGTTTGTCAGTGCGATATCAATGACTTCTTTCATTTGGTGAACATAGTGAAATTGAAGTCCTTTCAGGTAATCGGCGTTTATTTCATCAATGTCTTTCTGATTTTTGTAACACAAAATAATTTCCTTGATTCCTGCTCGTTTTGCAGCAAGTATCTTCTCTTTGATACCTCCAACCGGTAAAACTTCTCCTCTCAGGGTAATTTCTCCTGTCATGGCAAGATTTTTCTTTACCTTACGCTGCGTAAATAATGATGCCAAGGAGGTCAGCATGGTGATTCCCGCACTTGGCCCATCTTTAGGTGTAGCTCCTTCAGGTACGTGAATATGTACGTTGTAATGATCAAATACTTCTTGCTCCAAATTCAACCATGAACTGTGTGCTTTGAGGAATTCAAGTGCGATGACAGCTGATTCCTTCATCACTTCTCCCAGATTTCCTGTTAAAGTGAGTTTCCCTTTTCCTTTAGTGATTGAAGATTCAATGAACAATATGTCTCCGCCAACGCTGGTCCATGCCAGTCCGGTTACGACACCTGCCACTTCATTGTTCTCATATTTTGATTTTCCCCTTCCTGCACCCAGAATTTTAAATAGATCATCTTCAGTTATGATTGGGTCAAACGATTCGTTCATTGCGATTTGTCTCGCCCGATTTCGTGTCAGTTTGGCAACCATTTTATCCAAACCTCTTACGCCTGATTCGTTTGTGTACTCTTCAATCAGCTTTTCGAACACTTTCTTTTCAATGCCGATGTCTTTTTTGGTAATTCCGTGTTCTTCAATTTGTTTTGGTAATAAGTGACGTTTGGCAATTTCGATTTTTTCTTCGATCGTATAGCCATTCACTTCAATGATTTCCATTCGATCAAGCAGGGGACCTTGGATAGCGGAAAGATTGTTGGCTGTAGCAATGAACATCACCCTTGATAAATCGTATTCCGTTTCGATGTAATTGTCGTAAAACTCATTGTTTTGTTCGGGGTCCAACACTTCTAAAAGTGCTGAGGAGGGATCTCCATGATTGCTTCTGCCTAATTTATCTATTTCGTCCAAAACAAAAACGGGATTGGAAGTTTCAGCTTTTTTGATATTTTGAATTACACGTCCCGGCATCGCTCCAATATACGTTTTTCGATGACCCCGAATTTCTGATTCATCATGTAAACCTCCCAACGACATGCGCACATACTTTCTTCCCAAAGCTTCAGCAATTGATTTGCCGAGTGATGTTTTTCCAACGCCGGGAGGGCCATAAAAACATAAAATGGGTGACTTCATATTGCCTTTCAGTTTTAGAACAGCTAAATATTCTAAAATGCGTTCTTTCACTTTTTCCAATCCGTAGTGGTCACGTTCCAATATTTTTCGTGCCTTGTTAAGATCTAAATCATCCACGGTGTATTCTCCCCAGGGTAAATCCAGCAGCAAATCCAAGTAGTTCAACTGAACAGAGTATTCTGCTCCTTGAGGATTCATGCGTTGCAGTTTATCCAATTCCTTGTAAAATAATTTCGAGACTTTCTCTTCCCAGTTTTTAGTTAGTGCCCGTTCTGACAAGTCACGAACATCCGATTCCTGAGGGCTGTCACCCAACTCATCCTGAATAGTTCTCATTTGTTGGTGGAGGAAATATTCACGTTGTTGCCTGTCGATGTCCTTCCGTACTTTAGATTGAATCTCGTTACGCATTTCAAGCATTTGGACTTCCATCGTCAAATGTTCCATGACCATCATGATGCGTTTTTTCATGTCAAGTTCCTCCAACATTTCCTGTTTTTTGGCGACATCGGCATTCATGTTGGAACAAATGAAATTCACCAAAAAAGTAGGGCTGTCAATGTTTCCTATTGCAAAAGAGGCCTCAGAAGGAATGTTTGGACTTTCCCTGATAATTTGAAGAGCCAAGTCTTTAACTGTTTTGAACATGACCTCCAACTCCTTATTTTTTTTGTCAATCGGCAACTCATTGAGCATTTTAACATTTGCTCGCATGTATGGCTCTGTTTGAGTGGCTTCTGTTATTTCGATTCGTCGTTTTCCCTGAATGATTACAGTTGAACTTCCGTCCGGCATTTTCAACAAACGAACAATCTGTGCCACTGTTCCGATTTTGTTTAAATCTTCAAATTCGGGTGATTCTTCATCCTGATTACGCTGCGAAACTACGCCAATAATTTTATCTCCTTTATTGGCATCTTGAACGAGCTTGATGGACTTATCACGACCAACTGTAATGGGAATAACTACCCCCGGAAACAGTACATTATTTCGCAACGGTAGAATGGGTAAATTGTCCGGAAAATCCTCCTTGTTCATGTGTTCCTCCTCTTCGGAAGTGATAAGAGGAATCAATTCTGCATTTGCATCTATGCTGTCGCTGAAATGAAAAAAATCAGTATCAAATGTGTCGTTCATAACTATGCTGTTTGATTTTACCGTCTTTTGAAAGACTTAAAAATACATTGGTAATCGAGCGTTAAAACAAAATTAAACGAATAAAGTCTACAACACTCACGTTTTATTGTTTTGTCAAAAGATATGCCAATAATAAATAACTGAAAAAATGTCTTGTTTTCTGCTGTCTGATTACAACAAAGTATTTTTTGATTTTTTCATTTTAGCTTTTCAGACTTCGATAAATGTTATATTTTTTAAAGTAAATTGAACTGCTTTGAATTAATTTTGTGGCTTAAAACCTTGTTAAAAGATCATGAGTTATTGTTTGTTTTGTTCAATGAGAGATGAAAACGATATTCATCGAAAATATCATGATTCTTCGTATGGTTTTCCAATTTTTGATGATAATGAACTGTTTGGCAGATTGGTTTTAGAAATCAATCAGGCGGGGCTTTCTTGGTCGACCATATTGTCAAAACAAGATTTTTTCAGACAAGCTTTTGATAATTTTGATATTTATAAAATAACAAATTACAATCAAACAAAAATAGCTGCATTGATGTCAGACAAAGGAATTGTCAGAAATCAACTGAAAATTAACGCAGTTATTTACAATGCAAATCAGCTGCTTGAAATCCGAAAGGAATTTGGTACATTTAGAGATTGGTTGGATTTGAATCATCCTAAAACCATTGAAGAATGGGTTCGGCTTTTCAAAAAGAAGTTTAAATTTGTTGGTTCTGAAATTGTAAGAGAGTTTTTGGTGAGTACCTCTTATTTGCCCGGAGCGCATGATGAAAATTGCAATATCAATGATAAAATACTAAAATCTAATCCAAAATGGCTCGAATAGTTTACACGGTAGTTTTAACCTTCTTGTTCTTCTCTCATGAATCCGGCTTACATGCTCAGTTTGGATTGAATGGGGGCGTAGATGTTTTGAAAGCGTTTGGCAACGCGAAACCTTATTTGGGGTTTCATATTGGTGGTGAGTTGCCGAGAAGTGATCAGCAATCAATGTATGCTCGCTTATCTATGTTTGCCAAACAAAATGAATCCAGCAAAGGTTCAACTTTTGTTCAGGCCTTAGATCAAACAACCTTTCCGAATACAAAGACAATTAATTATTTGAATTCAATGAATTATACCATCTTTGAGGGTGGAAACAGGTATTACTTGGGAGATGGTTACGACTCCGGATTTGGGGCTTACGGAGGTGGAAGTTTTATGCTGGTCTTTAATACTGTTAAACGAACGTATGACGATTACGATCAAACAAAATATGCTTTGAGTTCCACCGAACTCCCGAAAGGCTCGATATTTAATGTAGGTGTTGGTCTGAATGGTGGATTAAAACACACTGTAGTTGGAACCGGAACTTTTTATTTGGATGCCGGATTTGCATACATGCTGGTATCATCTGCAAGCAACACAACTGCCCAAACGACTAATTTATACGCTCCATTATTGTTCTCGTTCAATTTTGGTTTCAGAAAAGAGTTTTACTAAAAAAACTGATACCATTTTTTTGTTGGCAGCAATTGTTCGAAATCACTTAGAAAATCAGTCAAATTATCATATCGGCCGTTCATTCCTGATTTAAGATTTTCACGAACTTCTTCGGACTTCATACGATTTGGTGAAGTTCTGAACGAGTGCTTATAACAGAGTTTTTGAAGTATTTTGGTCAATTTTCGGTTCATTGCTGAACTTTCTGGAAGGGGATGTGTCAATTGCAAATTTGTGAAAATGCTGGGATTGGGGTGGAATAGGGGAAGTTTACCATCCATCAATTTCCAAATACTGATTCCGAGTGCATATAAATCAGTTCGATGATCTACGATGTCCAGGTGATTTAAAAGTAGTTCAGGTGCTGCATACCCGATGGGGAATAAAATGTTTCGATGTTCGACATGGTTGATTTTGATTGCCATTCCGAAGTCTATTAATGCAAGCTCTAATTTGTCTGTTTTATGGACAATAATATTGGTCGGTTTAATGTCGGCATGAACAACTTCAGAGGACTTCAAATGATCCAATAGCGGACACAGTTCTTTGAGTATTTCATGTAAAATCGTCATGCGATTTCTGGTGGGAATCGTTTGCCAGTATTCTTCCAATGTAACTCCACGGATGTATCTTTTAATCAGGACTAAATTTTCAGTTGTTTCCACTATTTCTGACGGAAGAGGTAAGCCGGGAAAATCAAATTTAAATTTTGTTTCATTTTTAAGCCGTTCCTGCGCAATCTGATTTTGGCTTGTTTTGTTAATAATTTTCAAGACATATTCTTGTTGACTTTGTCTATCCCGAACTAAAAATACCTTGCCAAATTTTCGATTACGTTCGCTGCCAAATTCTTTTAGATATTCAAATTGTTCGCTTAAAGTTTTCATGTGAAATGATTCATTTAATAAATCGATAGTGTCAATCCAATTTCTTTTACTAGCTACTATAATTTCATTCAAAAAACTGTCCCTAAATTTCAATGTATCAACAAAACAATCTGGTTAAATAAATGTTAATTGTGTGTACTTTTTTATCTTTGCGCTGTCATTTGAATAATTTAACACGGTAAAAATCGAACAATCTATGAAAAAGAATTTAATTGCTTTATTTTTATTGTTATCTGCTGTAAGCTTCGGACAAAAACTCAAATTTAAAATTAATGGTCAAAAAGACACTACAGTTTTTTTGATCAAGTATTATGGCGAAAAACTTTATTATGCTGATACAGCTAAAATAAAGGATGGAAATGTTGAATTTGACGGATCAAAACAGAAACCCGGTATATTGGGAGTGTATTTATCCGGTCAAAAATTCTTTGAATTTATCTACAATAAGGAGGAGATTCAAATTGAAACAACCCTTCCCGATTTGGTTGGGGCCATGAAAGTCAAAAAATCAGAAGAGAACAAGGTTTTTATTGATTACATTCATTTCATTTCAGAAAAGAAGACCTTAGCTAATACGTTAACTAACGAACGTAATCAGTACCAAAAAACAGATGCGAAATATACTGAAATCAATGATCAATTGGAAAAGGTCAATGACGAAGTGCTTGCTTATCAAAAGAATTTAATTCAAACCAACAGTAATTTGTTAGTCTCTAAAATAATCAAAATGTCTTTAGACATAGACATTCCTGAGCCACCTAAAGATGAAACAGGAAAGATATTGGATTCAAATTTTAGGTTTAACTATTTCAGGTCTCATTATTGGGACAATATTGATTTAAATGATGATAGATTGGTTAATTCCGCTGTGTTTCATAGTAAGCTCGAGTTTTATTTCGGAAAAAACATGATGTTGCAACATTGGGATACTATCATCAAATATGCCTTTGATTTTTGTGATCGATTGAATCCAAAATCAACTATGTTTGAATATTGTGTGTCTTGGATTACATCCACTTATGGTAAAAGTGAAATCATGGGAATGGACAAAGTTTACATATATATGGTTGATCGCTATTATTGCACTAAAAATGCAGAAGGTAAATACCCTGCTTTTTGGGTTAAACCTGAAAAATTCGAAGAGTTGTGTGAAAAAATTCCTGTACAGAAAAAATTGGTAATAGGTGTGCAACCACCTAATATCATTCTTAGGGACACAACAGATTCCAAATGGAAAGATTTTTACAGCTTGACATCCGAATATACCATTCTCTATTTTTGGGATCCTGAATGTGGCCATTGCAAAAAAACCACTCCAAAGCTTGAATCATTGTATAAGCAAAAATTGAAAGATAGAAATATCGAAGTTTTTGCCGTAGGTAAAGCGGTAGGGGATGATTTTGAAAAATGGAAGAAGTTTATTCGGGATAACAATCTAACATTTATCAATGTGGCTGTTACTCAACCGCTTTACAAAGCAGCGATGGAAGATGCAAGACCTTTCCTGAAGTTTACCACGTTGGAATCCTTGAATTACCAAACAACCTATGATATTTTTTCTACACCTAAAGTGTATGTATTGGATAAAGACAAGAAAATTATTGCCAAACAATTATCCATTTCACAAATTGAGGATTTAATGGACAGGTTGCAAAATAAGACTGACTTACCTAAGTTGTTCCCACCCGATAAGGAGGAGGATGAGCATATGCAACAAAAGCAGTAGTGTTAAATCGATATAAAAAGTTCTGAAATTCACCGAGAGATCATATCTTCTAACTTTATATTTGCTTTGTTCCTTTCTGTTAAACAATTGGTAATCGCATTAACATCGAAATATTAAAGGAAACAAGAGCCGAATACGGTAAGCAAATAATAAAGAAAGTTAGTGGATTTTTGGTTACTCATTTCGGTAATGGTTGGGGTGAGAAACATATTCGTCATTGTCTACGCATTGCGGAGTCTTTTCAAAGTAAAGAAATATTCTACGCACTGAGTAGAGAATTGACATGTACGCATTTACGAACAGTAATGTACATGGATGACGAATTGAAACGAAGTTTTTATATCGAAATGTGCCGTATGGAGAAATGGAGCACACGAACGTTGCAAGAACGTATTAATTCAATGCTCTACGAGCGAACGTGAAGCCTCCCAAAACGGGGAAGTTTACCAAAAATGTTCATTTTCCAAAAATGGTAGCGTGTAAATCGTCAGCATAAAGTGTACCGATAGAAGGTATATTGCTAGAAGGAGTTT
>CAZGJF010000034.1:0-29094 GCA_964526595.1 uncultured Akkermansia sp.
TATCAATTTGTTAATAACATATTTACTAACAATCCTTATCCCGAACTCACGTTAACATAATCTATTCAATTCATCATGCCTAAACCTAACCAACTAAAGAACAAACTATTTTTTGATAACTAAACGATAATTAAATACAGAATCAACCGAGTTCAACTGTATGGTGTACATCCCTTGTGCATAAGGATTCAACTCCAAATGAATATCTAAATCATTGAGATTTTCAAGGACAAGAACTAATCTTCCGCTATTATCAAATAGTCTTAACAATGTAATTGGTTGATTCTTTGATTTGATTAAAACCTGATCAGATGCAGGATTAGGATAGATAAAGTAGCTTGTAGGTTGGAACTCTATTAAACCGGCACAATCATCCACATTAATCGAACCGGTAGCAAAGCCGGAACATGAATTCAAGTCTGAATAAGAATATGTAATAGTATAATTTCCTGCGGAAACCAAAGACGGGTCAAAGCTATTTCCACTGACTGCTGAACCAGAATATGTCCCACCTGTCGGTTGCCCCTGTGTTAATGTGAACGGAGCATCATTAATACAAATGGTAGGCAATTGACCCATCGTAACCATTGGTAAAGCATTGATTACGGCAGTAACAACCAGATAAGATTGACTGCTACATCCTGAAACTGTTTGACTGGCAAAATAATCAGCGCCATTCGTGATAGATTCTGAGTTTGACAATGGAATACTATCTGATGAATTTGCAAACCATTGAATATTGCTTCCATTTGCTGACAGATCAGCAACATTTGCTGATCCACAAAAACTCTGAGTTGGATTTCCTGTCGGAGGAAGTGTCGAAATTACAGTCACGATGACATCTGATACAGCAGGATTATTAGCTACTCCAGGCATATTTGAGGTCATGACACACGAAATGGTATCTGCATCTGACAAGGAATTTGTAGTATATACAGAGTCTGTCGCCCCCACAATGTCAATCCCATTTAGTTTCCATTGATATGTTGGAGCAACACCTCCATTTAATGCATCTGCCATAAATGTGACAGTTGAACCCTCACAAATTGTATTTCCTATGGCATCCGTCGAAATTGAAACAGATGCTGAATTGCCAGATGTGTTAGTGATGTAAACCGCATAATCTTCTGTCTGGCCATATGTTGAGGTATGGCAATAATCACTTACATTACCAATATCAGAAATAATTCTCATTCTCAAATAGGTATTCAAAGTAGGATTCGAAGGAACTAAAACACTTTGAATAACTTCTTCTCCATTAAAGCTCGTCAATCCATCAACTGCCGGCGTGATCTCCTCATCAGTATCTGCAAAATCACCATCATTATTGTAATCAATCCATGCCTTTACGATCTGAGTGTTAAAAAAAGTAGTTACTTTCAAATCATACATTTGATTAACTTCAAGATTTGCCACATACAAACATGAAGTTGTAAAGTCCATATAACCATTTACGGGATTATCTGAAGAAGTATTAGCTGACACAACGTTCAAGTTATTAAAATTAACTTGAGTTATTCCTGCATAAGCCCCGTTTAGTCCCAAACCTGTTGTATTTGAACTACAAGAAGCAAGAGGTTGTGTGTACACTCCGTTGGGAGGGGTTAAACCCAATGAAGTGGTTAAGCTCATTCTTGAACTGTTAACGCATGCCTGAACTCTCGCTTTCTGACCCAATGTAAATCGGTCAGGACAACCGGTGTAATTCATATGATTATGAATGACTTGATCCATATTACCAGAGGAACATTCATTAAGATGACCTGTTGGACAATTGAAATAAAGGGTCGTATTATCAAGATAGTTCATGTGCGGAGGAGTATCACAGACCATGTCATTCTCGGTTAAGCAATCAGTTTCAGAAGAAGGACAAATTCCGGTTCCTCCTCCCTCAAACGTGTGATACAAATCAAAAAAATGGCCGACTTCATGGATTAATGTGGAGTTATCTCCCCCACACTGACCAAACACATATCCCAATGTACCATCAGGATCATAACCAAATTGACCTGCCATCATTATGATACCATTGTACTGATCTATACCAACCGGTAGATTTGCATATCCCGTTGTTCCACAATTTCCGTTGTTATCATCAATCTCTGAAACAATCCAAATATTCATGTATTGATCAGTAGGCCATTTACTTAAATCTTTTAATGTCTGCTCATCTGCACCACTTGTCAAACTATAATTAACTCCATATTGGGAATAACCAGATACACTTGAAGCATTCACTCTCACGATACCTGTCGTACTATTACAATCCGGATCTCTTACTGCCAGATGGAATTCAACACCTAAATCAACCGTATTTGAATTATTTGCGGTGTTTCTCCACACATTATTCAAATTATCAATGGCACTTTGAATCTGGGAGTCGGAAATATTGGTACCACTACCGATTGATTCTCCCAAATGAAAGACATGAACAACAACCGGAATCTGACAAATTGTTTTTAGGATTGGTTGTTTCGTTTTTTGAGCCATTTTCAAATTATGCTCAACTTCCATTTTTCGAAACAAACTATCTTGTCTCCTTTTAGCTAATATAAAATCAAACAAACAAGGTTCAGATACGCTCAGGTTTGATTTTTCAAATTGTTTAATACCCTGAGCCAGAATATTGTTCCATAACCAAAAACTAAGAAAAAACAAGGTAATTTTAGAATAATAGCAGCAGCACTTCATGACATGTAATTTTGCCCTAAAGTAATAGAAAAAAGGAAACTGGCGTACCTTACCCTAAATTAACGCTATTTCATTTCAGGATTTTCTCTGGTGAATGCCGGTATTCCTGTAACATCCATTCCTGTAATCAACAGATGAATATCGTGGGTTCCCTCGTAAGTGATAACAGATTCCAGATTAGCCATGTGTCGCATCATTGAATACTCACTGGTTATACCCATTCCCCCGTGAATTTGGCGCGCTTCTCGCGCTATATTTAAAGCAATTTCAACATTGTTTCTTTTAGCCATGGATATCTGTGCGGATGTTGCTCGTCCTTCGTTACGTAACTGACCCAATCGAAAAGTTAACAATTGTGCCTTCGTAATTTCAGTGATCATCTCTGCCAACTTTTTTTGAATCAATTGAAACGAGCCAATTGGAACGTCAAACTGGATTCGTTCTTTAGAATATCTGAGGGCTTGATCATAACAATCCATAGCTGCGCCCAAAGCCCCCCAAGCGATACCAAATCGAGCCGAATCGAGACAACTTAACGGAGCACCTAAACCCGTTCTTCCCGGAAGAATATTCGATTTTGGCACTTTCACATCAACAAAAATTAACTCCCCTGTAGCGGAAGCTCTGAGAGACAATTTACCATGCATTTCAGGGGTAGCAAATCCTTCCATTCCACGTTCAACAATCAAACCATGAATTCTGCCTGATTCATCTTTCGCCCAAACAACTGCAATATCAGCAAAAGGGGCATTCGATATCCACATTTTTGCTCCATTAAGGATAACATGATCTCCTGCGTCCTTAAAATTGGAAATCATACCACCCGGATTAGAACCAAAATCAGGTTCAGTCAAGCCAAAACAACCCATCATTTCTCCGGTTGCCAATTTTGGCAAATACTTGATTTTTTGCTCTTCGCTACCATATTTCCAGATGGGATACATAACCAATGATGACTGAACAGAAGCTGTAGATCTCAGACCTGAATCGCAACGCTCCAACTCTTGCATAATCAACCCGTACGAAATTTGATCTAAACCCGGGCCTCCATATTCCTCCGGAATGTATGGACCAAAAGCACCTATTTCTCCCAATCCTTTGATTAAATGCATCGGAAATGTTGCCTTCTCATAGTGCTCGTCAATAATAGGCGACACCTCTTTCTTCACCCAAGCTCTTGCAGCATCACGAACTAGTTTGTGTTCATCAGATAAAAGATCATCCATTGCATAATAATCAGGATGAGCATATAAGTCAGTTTTCATTTTGAAGAATTTGATAAAGCCACAAAGTTAAATATATTTTATTGCCGATAAGATTTTTATCTCAGGGCTTGTTAACTTTGCTAAAACATTTGGCAACTTGCTGTAGCCAAGTATTAAACTAAAAAAACACCAATTAATGATTGATATTCCTGAATATCTCAGCTTAAAAACCAGTACACAAGCTTCATTTTTTTTGCTCGTCATGGTTTTTATTTGCTTCATTTTAATAGCAATTGCCAAGATATCAGACCAACAATCAGTTTCCATTTTACAACTAATTCAAATACCTGTGAATGAAAAAGGATCTAAACTCACTTCCAGAACGGATTCTATAAGCAACACATTATTAATGACTACCTTTTTTTTATCTTCAATAATTGCAACTTACAACTACTGCAGAGCCATTCAGAATTTTTCATGGAACAAATCCTTTTTAATCTCCTTTGCATTACCCTTTTGTATCTTTCTTTTGGAAGTTGTGGCATTATATTTTATCCAATGGCTGACTAACGAATCGAAAAAAATTCAACCTGCAATCAGATATACAATCATTGGTTTTCACTTAAGCGGTATTTTTTTGACTTTTCTAAATTTATTTTGGATTACTAATCCTAATATTGGAAAAAATATAGTGTACCCACTCATTGCAATCTTTTCACTAAATTATCTGACCAGATTCATAAAAAATTCAATGATAGTTTTATCCAATGGTGTACCGTGGTATTATTTAATTTTGTATCTTTGCACACTTGAAATTTTACCAATATTTATTGTCTTCATGGCATATTGGAAGTATTTCTAGTTGATTTGAGTGTTGAAATAATTTCTTACCACGTTGGCTATCAAAACAATATTGGTTTCTCAACCAAAGCCTGAGGGTGACAAGTCACCTTATCATGATTTAGCAGAGAAGTATAAGTTGAAAATTGACTTCCGACCTTTCATACACGTTGAAGGGGTTTCGTCACAAGAGTTTCGTCAGCAAAAAATAAATATTTCTGACCACACAGCTTTGATTCTCACCTCAAAAAATGCAGTAGATCATTTCTTTCGTATTGCAGAAGAAATACGTTACGATGTTCCTGATACAATGAAATATTTTTGTATTTCGGAAGCTGTTGCATATTACCTGCAGAAATATGTTACCTATCGGAAGAGAAAAATCTTTTTTGGCAAACAAACAATAGAGGAATTGGTAGAGGTAATGAGAAAACATAAGAACGAAAAGTTCTTACTGCCTTGTACAGACATCTTAAGAGACAAAATTCCAATAACTTTGGAAGAACATAAGTTTAATTTTACTAAAGCCATACTATATAAGACAGTTGCATCAGACTTGTCGGATTTGGAAGATGTGTATTATGATATGCTAGTATTTTTCAGTCCCGGGGGGATTGAATCTTTATTTAAAAATTTCCCTGACTTTAAACAAAATAACACCAAAATTGCTGCATTCGGACCAACCACTGCCAACGCAGTCATAAAACATAATCTCAGACTAGACGTTCACGCACCTCAGCCAAATGCCCCATCAATGACCGGAGCAATTGAACTTTTTATTAAAAATGAGCTAAAGAAAAAGTAAGACAACCTTTGTTATTCAAAGAAATTATGTTCTTTTAAGCATCTCAGCATTTGTGATACAAGGATTTATTGTGCTTTATTTTTAACTTTTTTTGACTTCCTATTTTTGATTTCTAAAAAAGTATTATTTTCACCAAATTATTAAACTAAAAAAGTTATTTATATGAAAAAACTATTACTTTCTTTTGTGGTGATTTTATTTTCCGGATCTTCATTTTCTCAGATCATTTGGTCTGAAAATTTTGATTCCGACACATTATTGCCAACTGGTTGGACTCAGTATAACCAAGACGGTTTAACTGTATCTTCATCTTTATCTTCTTTAAATTTTGGTACAGATGCTTGGATTGTAAGGTCAAGGCCTGCATCTCTCGGTACCGGTAATCATGCAGTTTCTACATCATGGTACACACCCGTTGGTGTCTCCAATGACTGGTTGGTTACTCCAGCTATCTCAATTCCTGCAACTGACAATTATGCGCTTGAATTTGAAGCCATGGCTCCAGATGCAAGCTTTCCAGATGGTTTTATTGTTTACATTTCAACAAATGGGAACCAAGTTGCTGATTTTACAACACCAGCCTTAACAGTTGCTGCAGCACCCGAAGCATATACATTACATCAAATCAATTTGAGTCAATATGCCGGACAGACTATTTATGTAGCTGTGCGCAACAATTCGAACGACAAATTCTTGTTATACGTTGATAATTTTCAAGTGCGAAAACTTGATGCTGATGACGCTATTTTAGAATCGTCTACACTGAGCAGATATGCATTAGTTAACTCTAATAATAACATAGTAATGACGGTTAAAAATGATGGTTATAATGCAATTAACAATCTTACAGTAAATTGGAATGATGGTACAGATCACAGCTCGGTAATTACAACATCCATTGCCTCCGGTGCAACAGCAACAGTAACGCATCCAATTCCTGTAAATTATGCAACAATTGTTGAAAAAGTAATCGATGTGACAATTACAAACGTGAACGGAAATATTGATGTTAATCCTACTAATAATGGGGATTCAAACAAACTATTTAATACTCTAAGTCAAATTCCTGCTAAAAAAGTGATAATTGAAGAAGGTACAGGAACTTGGTGTGGTTGGTGTCCAAGAGGGGCAGTTTCTATGGATTACATGGAAGCAACTTATCCAAACGATTTCATTGGTGTTGCTGTTCACAACGGTGATCCAATGACAGTTACAGAATATGATGCTGGGGCTAATTTCTCAGGTTTTCCGGGATGTAATGTTGACAGAGTTCTATTAGATCAAACAGTTAGTCAAGCAAACATGGTTAGTTATTATAATGCTCGTAAAAATTTAATTTCTCCGGCAGCAGTAGATATTGCCATGTCAAGCTCAACAGGAGCTAATGTATCATTGGATGTTACAGCAAATTTTAAAACAGTTTTTGCAAATGCTGATTTTCGATTAGGTGTAATCATTATTGAGGACGATGTTACGGGTACTGCTAGCGGATATAATCAAACAAATTATTATTCAGGTGGTTCAAATGGAGTTATGGGAGGTTTCGAAAGTTTAGCCAATCCGGTTCCAGCTGCTGACATGCATTACAATCACGTTGGTCGTGCTTTACTTGGTGGATATAACGGATTAGCAAGTACTGTTCCTACATCAATAACTGACGGAACAATTGCTTCACACACATTCACATATACTGTACCTTCAACAAGTAACATAGCTAAAATGTATGCAGTTGCAGTTCTTGTGGATCAAACAACGGGTGAAATAGTTAACGCTAACAAAGTATGGCTTTCTAAAGCTGGTTTGAATCAACTAAATGAAACGACCGATTTCGTAGTGTATCCAAACCCTGCATCGGATGAATTAACTGTTAACTTCAATGCCACAAATGATGAATACACGATTTCTATTATGGATTTGCAGGGTAGAATCATTACAACAAAGTGCTTAACTTCTTTAAATGGAAGTCAATATGTTTCTTTTGATGTGAGCAACTTAGCTAAAGGAAGTTATGTAGTTAATGTTTCATCTAACGGGGTGAAGAGTATCAAAAATATCGTGATTAAATAAAATTATCAAATAGATTATCTTCTAGAGGTCACTTGAAAGTGACCTCTTTTTTTTATCTCGGATTTAGCTTTGAAATACAATTAACAAATCAAGTTTGTCCAATCAATGATAAATAACATCACGGACAATGTCTAAAGATCTTTGCACATCGAATCCGGGTATGTGAAGCTTATAATAGGTAATCAAGATTTCGAAGGCCTCAACTCTATCTTTTTTTGCATATATATTGAGGGGGTCGTTACGCATAATTGCCTGAATCAAAGAAACAGCTATTCCTTTTTTCAGGATTGTATCAGATGTATAAACTGACGTAAATTCACCATCTTGCAGATTAAAATACAACTCGTTTTGAGTCGATATTTCGGGTTGAATGCCTAACTTATTAGCGAAATCTATCAAGAATTGAATCATAAAAAATGAAGTATCTTCTGATTCCTGTAGGGTCAAAATGGTTTGACGAATGAATTTGAACAGTTCAGGTTCAGACTGATCAGTATGAAGACATTTCCTCATAATTTCGGTAAGTAAAAAAGCAATACTGTTTTTTACCGGATTCAATTGAATCTGGAAAGACAAACCTTGTTTGGGTTGAAGCAAAGTCAGTTTGCCCAAGTCACTATCAGGGCGCTTGTAATATTCAATCTCATATACAGTAAATGGAAGGAGACCGGCAGTTTTCTTTTTAGCTACCTGGTAATAAAATTTCTGCACACCACTATTTTCAGTAAAGAACGTGACTATCAAACTACGGTCACTATAGTTAATTCGATGCAGTAAAATAGCTAAATCATTATTTTTCAAATTGATTAACGAATAACAAGTACTTTTCCTACTTTTCTTCCTTTACCCTCATTGGGTGTTGTCCAAATTAAGTAAACGCCGGTTGCAGCACGTTCACCTGTCAGCGTTTTTCCATTCCAAGTTGCGGTTCCGCCATTCGAAGTTGTCTTATACACCAAATTACCTGCAACATCCGTTATTTTAACATCAGAATCATAACGAATGCCCTGCATGGTTATCGGTCCATCAAAATCAGGTCTTACCGGATTAGGAAAAACAGTAACATTTTCATAATCCGAATCCCCATAAGTTGCATCAGTTCGATAAGACAGCAATCCCCTATCAGTTATGATGTATAATTCACCTGTTGACTGATCGAGAGTCAAATCTATGATGTTATTCGAAATAAGGGGTGAATTTTCGATTGTAAATTGTGAAATGATGGATGACCCATCTGCAGATAACAGTATCAATCCTGCATTTGCAGTCGCTATCCATTTTCGATTGGCTCCATCCACTTCAATATCATTAATAGATGTATTGCCTAACACATATTCCACATTTCCCTCATACTCAATTTTAAGGCGTTGAGCGTTGTATTCGCCAGGTCCGGCATCAAAAGCATTGTCAGCATTATATAGAATTGCAAAACCATTGTCAGTTCCAATCCATATATTATTATCAAAGTCAACTGCCAAGGCGGTCACGTTATCAGAAGGTAAGGCGCCGCTTGTCTGTCCTGAATTCAGAGATACGATTTTATCATCTGAACTTGTTTCGATGGTTCCATTATCCTTATACCCAATTATTCCAAGATCTCTTACAACAAACCACTTATTTCCTGAGTAATCAATTATCATTTTTTTGGTAAACTTATTTTTAGATTGAATACCACATTCAAATTCGTACCATTTCCCCCCAGCTGTATAAACCTTCAATGGAGCATTGGTGTAACCGTTTATCATCCACAAGTTTCCACTATCATCGTATTTTAGCGATGAAATAAATGCCCAGCCATTGCCAAGTGAAGTATTCCGGATTACAGATGAATCAGAAACTGTAAAATTTTGAACTTGATTATTTTCAGAATTTATAATGGTCAGCGGAATTTGGCTGTATGATCCGGCAGCAATCAATGATGGATTTGTTGGATTGACAGAAACAGAAACTACATCCCAAAAGAATTTGCCTTTCCAAGAGTCGATGTTGCTAACATCGAAAAACTTCCATTGCTCATCTTCAAATTGATAAATACCGGATTGATTGAATGTATACATGATACCAGACAAACCTCCACCTGCCACTGCTAATTTACCCGATGACCAATCCATAGCGTAAAATGAGTTATTCGGTGGACCTTCAAAGGGTATCTTTTCTAGAGAATAATCCCCTGAAATCTTCATAAATCCCCTAATATTATCTGCAATCCATGTAATACCGGATTGAGTAAAACTTTGATTTACTGCTATAAAAGTTCCCAACTTAAAAGGTAAGTAATTTTTATAAATGGTAAAATCAGCATTTAATATTCGTATTTCACCATCGATATTTACACATAATTTTCCACCGGTATTATTCATCGAATGGATTTCTAAATTCTCAGTATCTGATATCGTGATTGCAGTGCCTGAATTTTCGATTCCATAAACACAATCCTTGCCATAATCAGTGTTACACTTAAGAATATAAATTTCATTATCTATCACTTCAACTTCTTTATAAGCCTCATTTTCAGAAGATAAAATGTTCAGACGGTTATCTATTGTCCAAACTGAAGGATCTGCTATAATTGGATTATTTAAAATACCCTTAATCAATTTAGAAGCTGTCATAGCAAAGATAGTATCACCACTAAACGCTAAATCTAATATGGACTCATTTTCTATTGTTGGATAAAACGTTTCTTTAATTTCATTTTTATTAGGATCAAGTTTAACAATGGAAAAGCCAGTAGCCAAATATAAAAAACCATCCTTCTCAATAAATTTGTTAATACGTTTATTACCTTGTATTTGAGCCAATTTGATGGCCGGAATATTGATGACTTTATTGTTTTTAATTACATCAATGTTCCCATTTTCATAGCCAATGAACAAAGCATTGTTATAGCTTCCCAATGCAGATAAATTAATGTCAGATAAACCATTAACGCAAGACCATAAACTTTTTTCACTCGATTCCGTATCGTATTCTAACAGTCCATCTTCGAAGGCACAAAAAACGGATTGGTCAACCTTTAAAACATCTATTGCTTTTCTGTTTGGAATATGAAGCCTCCACTGACCTGTTCCGATTTGACAGAAAGAAAAAGCATGCCAAAATACTGTGATCGACAATATATATTTTATTTTCATAGAAACTTTTCACACTTACAACGCAACCTACTCAATATTATTTGAATAGTTACAAATAAATACAACATTCACTAAGAAGTCAAAACGACAAGACAAATTTCAAACGTAAAGTTAAATATCTTAGAGTCAACTTTACTATTAAATCTATTCTGGCTTAAGAAATCATTGATAAACAGTAAAAATAAGATTTTGTAAACTGTCACGCATGAAACAAATGAATATGTAGTATCTTTGTTGTCGTTTGTGTTTTAAAATTGGTCATCTTGAATTGGATAAAAGGTGACATAAACATAAATTAGGACTTCAACAAACAAGGAAACATTGTTTAACTGTCATTCGGACTATTTTAGTTGATTTCCTCAAAAGGCTCCGTAGCTCAATTGTATAGAGCACTGGATTTCGGCTCCAGCGGTTGGGGGTTAGAATCCCTCCGGGGTCACTCAAGCGGGAAACTGATCAACATTGATTGGTTTTCCGCTTTTCAGTTTAACAATAACATATTTAAATTGAATGATTTAAGTAATAATTGTTTTTTACTTAAATCCTACCACAAAACTTCAATTGCTACTTCATTGCGTCGATTAAAGATGTCCCAAGGAGCATTGTAACCCATGTAAAGAAAATCTCCTTTAGTTTGTATCTCATGCTTGTGTAAAATATGTGCTAATCGTTTTGCATGCAGATCAATTTTGTGGTCTGAAGAATAGCCATTATACCGAATCACAGCTAGTGTCCTTTTTGATTCTTCTGAAATTTCTACTTTACCGGAATTAGGAATCGGAAGCGTTGACTTGTCGTATCCCTTGGGCATCACAAAATACATGGATGCGCTATCCCCAATGTTCATCACAACGGGAGCAGTCATCGCAATTTTTTGGTTTTTATCATTTCCGCCAAAGATGTAGTTGGCAATCGTACGAAATCCATAACTCGCTTGCTTATCGAAAGAGTTATCCGTTAGGTTTGTTTTTGCTATTATCATTTTTGGATACAAACGAATTTCGACCTCTTCAATCTCTTGAATGATTGTATAGTCTGGTGTTTCAATATTTTTTGAGGTAAATGACACAATAATAAATCCAATTAAAATAAGCGCAACTAAAGAAAAGATAACCCACATAATCATTTTATTCATCATCATTTTATTCATCATCATTTTTTATATAAAAAACAATTAAATACAAAGTATGTTCACTTTAATTTATCGTGAAATACCTTGTGTAACTTATCCATTTTTGGTTTTATAACAGCTTTGCAATAGGATTGTTCTTTATTTAATTTATAGTATTCTTGATGGTAATTTTCAGCTTTGTAAAATGTTGAAAATGATTCAATTTTTGTAACAATGGGTTTATCAAATACCTTATTTTGATTGAGTGTAGCTATGATTTTTTGAGCAATCGATTTTTGTTCTTCATTGTGATAAAAAATAACAGAACGGTATTGTGTACCAATATCTGCTCCCTGCCTATTGAGTGTAGTTGGATCGTGGAGAGTAAAAAAGACTTCCAACAATTCATTTAAGGTAACAATGTGCGGGTTGAAAGTAATTTGTACGACCTCTGCATGCCCCGTATTCCCATTGCAAACTTCTTGATATGTTGGATTTTCTGTTTTTCCACCACTGTATCCAGATTCTACTTGTTGCACACCTTTCAAGTCTTCAAATATCGCTTCGATACACCAGAAACAACCTCCACCAAGTGTTATGGTTTGTAATTGCGCTGAATTAACTTTTGCTTGTTTGGGTTCAAAAGATAGAGAAATGGAATTAACACAATAGCGTTTCCCCGTTTCCGTAGGTCCATCATCAAAAAGATGTCCCAAATGCCCTCCACAGTTTGCACACGTAATTTCAATTCTGTGCATGCCGTGACTGTAATCTTCTGTCTGAATTATTTTCCCTCCTTCCATCTCTCTGTCAAAACTTGGCCATCCACAATGTGAATCAAATTTCATCTCATCAGTAAATAATGCTTCTCCACAAGCTGCACAATGATATATGCCTTTATCTTTTGTAAAAAGAAATTCACCTGAAAAAGGCTTTTCAGTCCCCTTATCTCTGATGATATAGTATTGTTCAGGTGATAATTTTGCTTTCCATTCTTCTTCTGTTCGTTTCATTGTTTCTGAAATATTAAGTGATTCTATTTTATTTTTGTTTTTTTGAGTGCAACTCGTAAAACTCATTACCAAAGCGACAATCAAAAAACTGAGGTTACGTTTCATTATTTAATAATTAATTCAAATCAATACTCACAATTGACTCTGTATGGCTACTAATCTACTTTCATTGTTTTTTGAGATTGCTTTTCCATGATTTTAAAATACGCACCATCCCATAGTGCAATTCGTTTTTGTAAAGATTCAACACTTGCTGCTTGCGCTTCCTCCCATAATTGCTGATTTTTACTACATAGATTAGCTGTCATTTGTAAAGCTAAATGGCTATGATGGTCGCCATCAATCTCAATATGTCGTTCTAAATAATATTTAAAATTTGAAATACTAGTAGGAAATTTCTTATGTATATCTTCTACAATTGAAATAAACATATCAGGAATAAGGTCTTCGCGACCAAACGTGAAAATAGCAGCTTGTAAATACGACTTTTTGCTATTGATAATCTTGAATGTAAAATCAACAAATTCAGCAGCTTCCCTTGGTGTTTTTGATTGTTCAAATGAAAGATTAAAATCTCCCGTTTCTTTCATCAAAGTAATAAATGATTCTATTTGTAGCGTATCTGCACCACATTGTTTCATAGAATCTAAATACAATTCAAAATGACTTTTTCTAGTTCCGTTTAAATCAACATCGGATTCTTCTCCAACTACTATTTCATTTATGAAAAATCGTGTTTCAGCTGATCCATGAGGATACCAAGGTACCGAGGTGCATGTTAAAGAATTTTGAAGTGTTTTGAGTAAAGACATAAAATCCCAAACAGCATACACATGAAATTCCATAAACACTTTTAAGTCATCAATATCTCGAATAGCTTCATAGACTTTGTGATTGATTATTTCTTGTCTCAGAGGCTCAATGAGTTCTTTGATTTGTTCGACTTGTTTATTCATGTTGATTGAAATGAGATTTTAGAGAGATACTGTTTTAAATTACTTACTCAATGATTTTAAGGGATTGACCAGGTCTTGCATACGAAAATCTTTTAATGAGACTTGTTTTTGCATACCCATCAAATCCGTTTATAGAAACGATTTTACCTTTGTCCAATTGAATCCAATAGTCATCTTTAATTAATGAATCTTTAACAAATATTGATTCGATTGAGGCAATAATTTGGATTGTATTATTTTCTGTAATCGTGTATTCGTTCATGTATTTACAGAGTAATTGAACCGGACTATTTTTGACAAACGGACAAATAATGTTCGGTTTAATTTCAGCTTCAATTCCTGTCACTTCAAATTCATTGATTTCTTCTTCGTAATATGCTGAAGTTTGATGTGCCTTTTCAATCATGTCTTCAGAAATTGCGTTAACAGTAAATAAACCAGTTTCTTTTATATTCGTGTAGGTATGGCGTGGAACAGTGGTTGGACGTATAATAAATCCCAACAACGCAGGATTACTTCCAAGATGAGTAACGCTTGAAAAAACTGCTAAATTGTAAATTCCATCCTTTGAAACAGTCCCAATTAAATTAGCAGATTTATATCCCATGCAGGAATTTATCAAATTCAATCTTTGTATTTTTCCTAATGTGCCAATTGTTTTACTATCAATTTGAATCATCGCTTTGCAATCCTATTGTTTGAAATTAGTTGCTGACGAGAACACTTAAAACGATTTATTTCTGTAGAACGCAACTTCAGATGCTTCGTCTGACAAGCTTCAACTCGTTCGCGCCATCTACGATATGAATTTGGTTTTAGTTCTTTCTTCATGAGGTTTCTGACAGCTTGTTCATTCAAGCCAAATTGGTGTTCAATTGCATCAAATGGCGTTCTGTCTTCCCAAGCCATTTCAATGATTCGGTCAATTTCAATGGCTGTTAATTTTTCTCCTGACGTATTTTTAACTTTTAGATATGCTAACGGAGAAGGAAGGCCACTATAGTGACAAATCAAATCGTGTTCCATAATTTTTGATAACGTTTATCTTTATCATATTGTTCTTCTTGTTTTGCGGTATTGAATTTTCTTCCTGATTTTGGATCATTTCCAACTCCGGCGATATAAGCCCAATTACCCCAATTAGAAGAAACATCATAATCAATTAGTTGTGATTCAAAATAAGCTGCTCCTACGCGCCAATCTTGCTGTAATTCATGAATAAAATAACTTGCTACAATTTGACGCATTCGATTTGAAATAAATCCTGTGGTTTTTAATTCGTTCATAGCAGCATTCACAAACGAATTTTCCGTATTACCATTAACCCAAGAATTAATAATTGATTGATTCATATTTGTTTGAAGCTCTGATTTCCCTGAAATGCCATGAAGTGTAGTATAATAGGAAATGGGGTGTTTTTTGAATGAAAATCTAAAAAAGTCGCGCCATAATAATTCAAACACCAACCAATAAGTAGAATTATTTGATTGGAATTCTATTTCAAAACGTTTGATTTCATGATATATGAATTTGGGAGACAAACAACCCAAGGCCAACCAAGGAGAAAACTTAGATGAAAAATCAATGCCCGAGAGCTCATTTCGTGATTCTTTATAATGTAAAATTGCTTGGTGTTGAAACAGATAATTATGAAGGTGATTTAATGCCATTCGTTCTCCTCCTAAAGTTGGCAACGAACTTCGAGTATCAGCTACTATTTCTGTAACCTGCACTATCGATTTTTCAAAAAGTTCATTGGGTAAGGGATAACACGTAATATTTTCCGGTATGGGTAGAGGATTTCGAACAAGTGCTTCTTTTTCAACAATTTTACGAAACTTTGTAAAGACATCCGGGATAGATGTTACTGAAAATGGTAAATCAGAGGGATGGTAAACAGTACTTGTACTGAATTCTTCGAAGTCAATTTGTTTATGGAGGAGAAATTCACTTAAAGCTTTATTGGCTTGTTTTTCTTCAAACCCAACTTGTTTTTTAGTGTAGACCTTTGAAATTGTTACATCTTGAATTAACGAAGAAATTATATCTAATTGATTTCCTTTTTTTATCAGAAGATAACCATTCAACGCTTGAAATTGCTCATTTAAATCGGAGAGTACTTTGGATAAGAATGTTTTACGCAGATTCCCCATACGTTGGAAACCAAATTGCAAACTACGATGTTGTACATCATCCATACAAAATAATGGAATTATGGCATCATTTTCTTGAAAAGCTCTTACAAGTGTTTCATTATCATGTAGCCTTAAATCAGATGTAAATAAGACTAAGCCTATTTTCTTCATGTCTAGTTATGTTTCAATATGCTGATTAATGCTATCATTACAACATTTAGATTGTTTTTATTGTCATAATTCTTCAATGTGATTTAAATAATACGCTGCTTGTTTTAGAAGTTGATTTTTCTCCTCAGTATCTTTCTTTCTCCAAGTAGTTAGCATCATTCCTAAGCGATGGTTTTTAGATAATTTCTCAAAATTCTTATCATAAAAATTCCAATACAGTGAATTGAAAGGACATGAATTTTCTCCTATTTTCTTGTCATACTGATATTGGCATTTATCACAATAATCACTCATTTTACGGATGTATGCTGCAGAACTTAGATATGGTTTTGAACCAACAATTCCACCATCTGCAAATTGACTCATGCCGCGTGTGTTTGTAATTTCAACCCATTCAAAAGCATCTATATAAATCCCTAAATACCAATTATCAACTTCATTGGGATGAATACCGGCAAGAAGCATAAAATTCCCTGTAATCATAAGACGTTGAATATGATGGGCATACGAAAAATCCAATGATTGTTTAATGGCATGTTTTAGACAATTCATCTTTGTTTCACCGTTCCAAAACCACGTTGGAAGTGGATTTTTATTCTCAAAGTAATTCATTACTGCAAAATCAGGCATGTGTGCCCAATAGATTCCACGCATATATTCCCTCCAACCTAAAATTTGTCTGATAAATCCTTCAACTTGGTTGAGTGCATACTTTTCCGGGTGATCAAAAAACACCCTTTCCACTTTTTTAATTACTTCAAGTGGACTAATCAGTTTCACATTAAGTGCAAAAGAAAGTCTGGAGTGATAGACATACCAGTGTTTTTCAGTCATGGCATCCTGTAATGAACCGAATAATGGCAATGCATTTTCTATAAAATCATCAAGTAGTTTTAATGCGTCCAGTCTGGTTGTTGTCCAGCTGAATTTTGAAGATTCAATATTTCCGATTGTTTGAATACCGGCCTGATTAATTTCATTCACCAAATCGCTACAATCTTGACAACTTAATTCAGTCGTTATGATTTTGTGATTTTTAGGTACTTTTTTTCGATTTTCCTGATCGAAATTCCATTTTCCACCAATTGGTTGTGTTGAATTTTCTATTAAGATATCATACTTCAAGCGCATTTTTCGATAAAACGACTCCATCAAATATGTTTTTTTCCCTTCAAAAATTTGTTTAAGCTCGTTTCGTTCAGTCAAAAAATGGAAGGTATCGTGAGCATAAACAGGAATATTCAACAGGGATGAAAGCGATTGAAGTTCTTGGTCAACCCTGAATTCGTCCGGGAGTTGATAGTGAATCGTTTCTGCATTGAAAAGTTTCATTAAATAAAGTAGATTACCTGATATAGTTTGTTTGTTATCAGGATCTGAAATATGAATGTAGTGTACCCTATGCCCCAGTAAAACTAAACGATCTGCGAATTTTCGCATGGCATCAAAAATGGCTACAACTTTTTGAATATGATGTCGGACATAGTCTGTTTCACTACGAACTTCCATCATAACATAAGTAACACGTTCATCGACTTTTTTAAACCATGGGTGATTGATGTTAAGCTGGTCACCCAAAATGAGTTTTAGTGAGTCGAATTGATTTTTCATATTAAATCACTTCATTTATTTTCTGTGAAGGCTTCAACTGTTTAGGTTTGAATTTCCTCTTACTTAATGTATTTTTATTAAGAAGAACAACTACTGAAATAACAAAAAAGCTCCGATAAAGTTCTTGTTTAATTTGCTATTATGTAATTGATCATGATGTATTGAAAATTTTAAAAAATTAACCCGTTGTTCATTTTCTAAAGAAGCTCGATAAAATTGCTCATTGAATCATAAATAATTCGTATATTTGATTGATTGTGTAATTTTTAGATATTATGAATAACTTTATTCAAAACTCTGAATTTATTTTGAAACACCTAAAATCATTGAACATTTCTATTGATGAGTTTCAATAAATACGCAAGCCAAAGCTAGGAAACCTAGAACTTATTGCGATGAATATTACAGCAGAATATATGGATATATACTGTGAATTACAATTATTTAGTGATATCAAGAACACCTTTCTAAAAACGAAATTTATGAAGAACTAATCATAAAAAAGACAGGTCAAATTTTTTAACCTGTCTGTCTAAATAATATAGAGAGTAAAATTTGTCTTTTAAAACGAACGAATTTATAAATTCTTAACGATTTTGGTTATCTGATTACCAACTTTTAAATAGTAAATTCCTTCAGATAATTCAGTGATATCTATATTAGCATGTAAACCACTATAATTCAACTCATTAACAATATTTCCAAAAGTATCATGAAGTAAAATTAATTCATTATTAACTTCTTTTTCGAATGCAATCATTAAAGTAGAATTTGTTGGATTAGGAAATACATTCACTTGATTATCATTTAGTTTTATTGAATTTTCAGAAACACTTAAATTATTTAAAATTGCGCAAGATGTTGCTATCAAAGGAGATGTTGCGCTACTTGTTGCGTCTAAAGAACTTCCAGAACCGATTGCTTTATTTGGAATATTAATATATGATCCTGGAATTAAATTTTCAAAATCATAATACAAAACCAAGTTGTTTTCATTTCCTACCAAAACATTATTCATAGAATAACTAATTTGTTGCTGTGTGCGTACGGTGTCCCAAATTTTAACCTCGTCAATTTTTCCATCCATGAAGTACGTAAAGCTACCAGACAATCCTTTGTAAACTCCTACTCTAAAGGGTTCGGTACTTGGCGCTATATTTGAATAAGATCCTTGAACAAGAGTGAATGGGATTTCTACACCATCAACATACAGTTTTACTGTTGTATTCGTATGAGTAACAGCTAGATGGTGACATTCTCCAGCATTAAAAATAACATTTGTCGATTCTACATAGGATGAATAATTGCAATTTCCGTCATTGTTCCACACCCAACGTAACTTCCCGTCAGCAATATAAAAAGTGTAAGCATACTCTGAAATACCGCAAAATGCTTTGCTTAGAATAATATAATATCCATTAATTTTATTAAGCTGAACCCAAGCTTCCGCCGTAAGGTTGTTAATAATATTCAACTGATCTGCATTAACTACTTCAACATAATCAGCAGAGCCATTAAATGAAAAAGCATCACTTTGTGAAAATGCACTTTGGAAAATAGAACAAAATAAAAGTGAGAATAGTGTAAAAGATTTAATCATAATTTTAGTTTTAAAATTCATTCAAACTTAAATTAAAAATTCCGAATTGTTACTATCATTATTTGAATGTTTACTCAAATTCTTTTTTTTCATGGGTGATTTTTTTGTACAAATCACTTTATTAAAAACCACCTTAAGAAACAGCTCATTTTAGTTACTAATTATTAAACTTATTTACCCTACTTTTTTTACAATTAAAAAATGGATAGAATCTACCCTTTAATAAGGTAAGTAAAGCTTAATAATTTTTACCTTTCTCTTGAAGTATAATAAACGCTTTGTCCCAACTTGGGATTTGATTTGATTCAAATCCATACGTTTTTCCGGTCGCAATTTTATGAAATACTTTCATCGCTTTAAGATGTGTTCCACTTCTAATAAAATCCATCATTTTTTCACGATCTTCCCAAGCAGTTAGTGTGCACTGATAACCATTGATTTTTTTGACTTTACAATGTAAATTTCCATTAGCAGTTATTGCTTGTTGAAATGAAGGTATCGCAAGTTTCCAGAATTTGAAATATGCCAAAATGCCTTTTGGCTTTAAACCTGTAATTGATATATACATCTTATTTTTTCATTTTACTGCGTAAATGTAAATGAATCCAAGTTATTGACATAACTACTATACAAACATTAACACCCGCTCCGCAAGATATCTATGATTACGATCCAAAATGAGATATGAAAATTACAGGAAGCATAACTGTAAAATCAGTCATCATAGCTACAAAAACTCCAATAATCATTAATTTTTTAAATCTAAAAACAATTTTGAAGGAATTTGATTGGGGTGAAGTAATTATGGAAATGAATAGAAAAAACAAGAAATGGAAAGATAAACTAGGTGTGACTTTCTATGTTTAGAAAATTTTGATCTTCCCAATGCGTTACAATTGGTTCATGAAACATCACATTCTATCAGGAACTTTTATTCCTAAAAGTTTCATGGCTGACTTAATAACTTTGGCTACTTGTTCGCTCAACACTAATCGCATGTACTTTATCGCATGGTCGGGTTCCACCAAAATTGGAATGGTTTGATAAAAATGATTATATGCTTTGACCAACTCATAGGCATAGTTGGCAATGATGGCAGGAGAATATTCGAAGGAAGCTTGTTTAACAATGGATGGAAACTGAGCTAAGAGTTGTAAAATATCGAGTTCTTCTCTGCAAAATTCTTCAGTTTCAACAGACTGATTAATTTCTAAATCAGCTTTTGCCAATAATGATTGAATACGTGCGTGTGCATATTGAATAAAAGGGCCTGTATTCCCGTTCAATTCGATGGATTCTTCAGGGTCAAACAACATTCGCTTTTTGGGATCAACTTTTAAAAGGTAATATTTCAACCCCCCCATACCAATCATGTTGAATAATGTTTGTTTTTCATCTGAACTTAAACCGTCCAAATGACCTCTTTCCTTGGTCATAGCCGTTGCTTCGGCAATAACATCAGCCATCAAATCGTCCGCATCAACTACAGTTCCCTCTCGTGATTTCATTTTTCCAGAAGGTAAATCAACCATTCCATATGACAAGTGAAAACAGTTGTTTGCCCATGAGTATCCCATTTTTTCTAAAATCAAAAACAACACTTTGAAGTGGTAATCTTGTTCATTTCCAACGGTATAAATAATCCCTTGCAAATCCGGATAGTCTGAAAAGCGGTCAACGGCGGTGCCAATATCTTGTGTCATGTAAACAGACGTTCCATCAGCACGTAAAAGTAATTTTTCATCCAAACCATCCGATGTTAAATCAACCCAAACCGATCCATCACTTTTTTTAAAGAAGATTCCTTTTTTAAGCCCTTCCATTACAATGTCCTTGCCCAACAAAAAGGTATCAGATTCATAGTAAAGTTTGTCGAAATCAACTCCCATTGAATGATAAGTCACATCAAATCCCTGATAAACCCATCCATTCATTGTTGTCCACAAAAGATAAATTTCCGGATCTCTAGCCTCCCATTTAACCAACATTTCTTTTGCTTCACGTAATAATGAGGTTTGACTTTTGGCTAATTCCTTGATCTTATCATCAATATCTGAAATCTCTTTAGGACCTTTACCTGACTTAGCTTCATGCAAACGCATGAATTCGTTCATTACGTCAGAAGAATCAGTTGTGAAATCGAAAACATTCCAACGATCAATAATTCTATTAGCCTCGGCATTCAAGTACTGATCAAAAGCAACATAATATTTCCCAACAAGCTTATCTCCCTTCAAACCGGTATTTTCAGGGGTTTCACGTTCACCTTTGTCATTAAGTGGAGAATACTTTTTCCAAGCTAACATACTTTTACATATGTGAATTCCCCGATCATTAATCACCTGTGTTTTAATAACTCTATGTCCATTTGCTTTTAAAATTTCTGCAACAGCATACCCCAAAAAATTATTGCGTAAATGACCCAAGTGTAAGGGTTTATTCGTATTCGGAGATGAATATTCAACCATGACAGTTGGCTTCGTATTCGGTTCTTCAAAGCCGTAAAGGTCATTTTTTTTTATTTCATTGATTTGCCCTTTCCAATATCCAGCAGATAGAATTAAATTCAAAAAGCCATTGATGACTTTATATGAATGTATTTCTGTTAATTCCGCTACAAGAAATTGGCCTATCTTTTCAGCTGCCACTTGAGGGGTAGCTCCAACAATTTTCGCAAAAGGAAACGTTACTAATGTAATGTCACCGATAATTTCTTTTCTCGTTTTTTGGAACTGAATTAGATTTTCATCAATCATTAAACCAAAAAGTTGGTTTGAATTTTCAATGATCGTTTTTTTGATTTTGTTCTCCATGACTAATATGTTAAAGTGGAAACAAGGCTGTTTACCAATTCAAAAGCCACTTCGGCCATTTTGTTTTTTTGTTCATCTAAGCATGGATTTACTTCTACTAATTCAATACAAACTAATTTAGGAGATTGTGCAAATCCATTCAATAAATCACGTGCTTCTTCAGGAGATAGACCTCCATCAACAGGGGTTCCGGTACCGTAGGATGTCATCGATGGATCCATGGAGTCCACATCAAATGAAATATAAATCAGATCACATCCTGACAATTGATCCAATACATTTTGAATAGTCTGATTGGTTCCTATCCTCCTGACTTGATCTACCGATATGACTGTAATTTGATGATGGTTAATCAAATATTGTTCTTCCTTTTCGACATCACGAACAGCAATGTAAACAATATCTTTAGGGAGTACTTTGGCACCTTGAAAACCAACATTCTTCAGTTTTTCCCATCGAATAGCAGTTTGCTCCGGCACCTTATTTATCTGACAATCCAAATTGTCCTCATTGATAGCTGTAGCTAGGGGCATCCCATGTAAATTACCGGATGGAGTGGTGAAAGGCGTATGTAAATCCCCATGAGCATCTATCCAGATCACCCCCAACCGCTTATCAGGAAAAGCTTGTTTTATTCCCGCAATGGTACCTCCTGCAGAACCATGATCTCCTGCCAAGACAAATGGGAATCGCTTGCTTTGCAACTCTTTAGCAATCATTTCAGAAACATGCTCGTAAACTTTAATCAGACCATCTATACGCTTCGCATAAATGTGTTCTGTTGCATGGTCCAATAAATGATTGCTGTCAGGAACCAATTTGAGTGGATAGGTTGAAAACAATTGATTGCTTCTGGTTCGGGCGACGCTGATTATAGCTTCAGGACCTAACGATGAGCCACGTGAACCTGCCGTTATTTCTGACTTATTTAAGATGAAAGTGATCTCTTTTTTCATAGTACTTATGAGCACAAAATTAGCACAATTTGGG
The DNA here is from genome assembly GCA_964526595.1 of uncultured Akkermansia sp. Classification (GTDB taxonomy): domain Bacteria; phylum Bacteroidota; class Bacteroidia; order Flavobacteriales_D; family Crocinitomicaceae; genus M0103. The sequence continues at coordinate 23,143 of CAZGJF010000034.1, forward strand.
ACAAAAATTAAAAACAAAAGTCAAGGTTAACTTCGTAAATCAATTCCACACAAAAAAGATCGTCTAGTTACAGATTTTAATGATACAAACTGCTATAAAAACTCAATTTCACCTTATGAATTATGATTCCAATACGTTTTCAAAGCATAATTTTCGACATTGATTTGTTTTGTAATCAGAACTAAATTTAAAGTTAATTTTGAACTATGGGAAAAGACAAATTACGAAGATTTGAAGCAATCAAATCCTACCCAAATGTGTTCGAGCCACTTATCGGGAATCCATTTTATCTGAAAGAGAATTGGAATCGTGAATATTTTCACAATCAAAATCCTATTGTTTTGGAGCTGGGTTGTGGTAAGGGTGAATATACCCTTGGGTTGGCCGAGCATTTTCCTTCATGTAATTTTATTGGTATTGATATCAAAGGTTCCCGTATGTATGTTGGTGCGACAGATGCCTTGAAAGCGAGCAGAACTAATGTCGCATTTTTGCGTACTAAAATAGATTTTATCGCTGATTGTTTTGGAAATAATGAAATTGATGAAATTTGGCTCACTTTTTCTGATCCACAACCAAAGAAGCCAAATAAAAGACTGAGTTCCCCACCATTCATTGAGCGTTACAAAACAATCCTCAAAAAAACAGGAATCATTCATTTAAAAACAGATTCTGACCTCTTATTTGAATATACCTTGGAAGAAATCAACAATCATGGATACCAACTATTATTTTCAACTCAAAATTTATATACTGAAATTGATCAAGTAGAAAATTCATCAATGCAAGAAATACTCAAAATTCAAACACATTACGAAAAACTATTTTCTCGAAAAGGAAATACAATCAAATATCTGAAATTCAAAATAACATGAGACTAATCTAACTATGTATAGTCAACTGATTTTCTCTTAGAAACCTACGCGACCTTAAGTCGTGCAATTTTTGACTTGGAAAACTGACGTTCAGCATAATCCAAGCTCACTCTGAATTCAGTTTCTTTTTTGGAAGGTAACTCATACATTATATCGGTCAAAATAGCTTCACAAATAGAGCGAAGTCCTCTGGCGCCCAATTTGAATTCAATCGCTTTCGAAACGATAAAATCCAATACGTCAGAATCAAAAGAAAGCTTCACTCCGTCAATCTCAAATAATCGCATATACTGTTTAACCAATGCATTTTTAGGTTCTGTCAAAATTCGCCTTAAGGAAGCTTTATCAAGTGGTTCGAGATAGGTTAAGACCGGAAATCTTCCAATCAGTTCGGGAATCAATCCGAATGTCTTTATATCTAAAGGATTAATATACTTCAGCAAACTGTCTTTGTCAATTTGTTCTTCTTCTGATGCCGAAAAACCAATCGTTTGACGATTCACTCGATTTGCAATGATTTTTTCTATGCCGTCAAAAGCTCCACCGCAGATAAAAAGTATATTTTTGGTATCAATTTGAATCATTTTTTGCTCCGGATGTTTTCGACCTCCCTGAGGTGGAACATTCACAATGGCTCCCTCCAGCAATTTCAAAAGTGCTTGTTGAACACCTTCACCAGAGACATCTCGTGTTATAGAGGGATTATCACTTTTACGAGCAATCTTATCGATTTCATCAATAAAAACAATGCCATGTTGAGCTGCATTTACGTTGTAATCGGCTGCCTGAAGTAATCTGGATAAGATGCTTTCAACATCCTCTCCCACGTAACCGGCTTCTGTCAGTACGGTTGCATCAGCAATGCAAAATGGAACATGTAACATGTTTGCAATTGTCTTTGCTAACAATGTTTTCCCTGTACCTGTCCTTCCGACAAGAATAATATTGGACTTTTCAATCTCAATTTCATCCTTGGTTTTTGGTTGTTTTAACCGTTTATAATGATTGTAAACCGCTACAGAGAGCACCTTTTTTGCATCATCTTGACCAATGACATATTCATCCAAAACAGATTTTATTTCAATCGGCTTCAAAACATTGATTGATTCGGAAATTTGTTCTTTTTTTTCAGTTATTTCCTCATCCTTTACTATGGAATGAGCCTGCTGTATACAATTATCACAAATATGACCTGACAATCCGGCAATCAAAATACCAACTTCATTTCGGGATCTGCCACAGAATGAGCAACCACTCTCTTTTTTCGACATGGTATCTTATTAATTTATTTGGGATTTCTGGCTAAAACTTCATCAACCATTCCATATTCTTTCGCTTCTTCCGAAGTCATCCAGTAATCGCGATCCGAATCTGCCCACACTTTGTCATACGTTTGCTTTGAATGATATGCAATGATGTCATACAACTCTTTTTTGAGCTTTTGGATTTCACGTGCCGTTATTTCGATATCAGAGGCTTGACCTTGAGCGCCTCCCAAAGGTTGATGTATCATTACACGTGCATGTTTTAGCGCTGAACGTTTCCCCTCAGCACCGGCACACATCAAAACAGCACCCATAGAAGCAGCCATTCCGGTACAGATTGTTGCTACATCCGGCTTTATGTACTGCATGGTATCATAGATACCTAAACCGGCATAAACCGAGCCTCCGGGAGAATTAAGATAAATTTGAATATCTTTTTTGGGATCTACAGATTCCAAAAATAAGAGCTGAGCATTTATGATATTAGCAACATAATCGTCAATCCCAGTTCCAAGAAAGATAATTCGATCCATCATCAAACGAGAAAAAACGTCCATTTGAGTCATGTTCAAAGAACGTTCTTCTATAATGTATGGCGTTAATGAAGACTCAATATAATGATCCATGTAAATGCTACTAATCCCCAAATGTTTGGTAGCATATTTTTTAAATTCATTTTTATCAAACATAGTCCGTCAGTTTGTTTATTTTTAAACGATAAAGATAAAGGCAAAGTTGGGATTATACACTATAAAATCTTAAAAATTCAGCGCTTTTAATGACCAACTTACAATATTCATTCGCGATTTCCGTTATATTCGTTAAGTGTTACCGTCAGAAATAAAAAACAGCCGGATTCTTATTTCACCTTTAAATTGGGGTTGGGGACATGTTTCAAGGTGTATTCCAATCATCAATCAACTTAGGGAGAACGATAATATCGTTTTTATAGCCTCGGATCAATACCAAGAATTGGTTTTTCGACAATATTTTTCAGATGTTTTTTACATTAAGCATGATGGCTATCCTTTTCGATTCAGCAAAAAGGGGAATTTTGAATGGGACATCTTTTTAAGAACAAGATCACATTATAAAAGATATACTGATGAAATAAACGAGGTATCAAAATATGTAAAAGAATATCAAATTGACATCATTATTTCTGATCACAGATATGGCTTTTATTCCAATAAAATTCCATCTTTCTTTTTGACTCATCAACTTAATTTACCCTTAAAATGGCATGAAATCTGGATTCAAAAGGCTCATCATAAACTTATAAGGTCTTTTTTTCAGATTTGGATTCCTGATACCCCAAATTCAGACTTTGCAGGTAAATTAAGTGTCAATAATGATAAATTCAACACAAATTATATTGGTCCAATTTCTCGTTTTAGCTTATATGAAAAGTCGACCATTAAATCGATTGATAATTTGATTGTTGTCAGTGGCCCGAACATTTATGGAAGTGAATTATTAAAGTACTTACAGTTAAGTATGTCTAAGATGAATAGTATAGTTATCGCCTCAAATGAGGTCCTAAAAGAAATTTCAAATCCGGATAATGCAGTGTTACAAGTATCCGATAATTGGCCTACCTGCGATGAGCTTTTTTTAAAATCAAAAAACATCATTTCAAGATCCGGATACTCAACTCTAATGGATATTCATGAACTTAAAACAAATTCTTACTTGATTCCAACCAAGGGTCAGCGAGAGCAAGAATATCTTTATGAATTACACTTTACTAAAAAAAAGAGATAAAAAATCCCGTATTCAACGGGATTTTAACTGTTTATTTTGAGAATACTCTTCAATAGGTATTAAAGAGATTTTATACTTTCACTGTACTTCAAATATTCACGATCTTTTAATGCTTTTTCTTTCATAGAAGAATCTTTTTGAATTGCACTGCCCAAATTCTTGAGAATACCATCAATTTTATCCATTCTGGCGGAAGCTATTGCTTTTAGATAAAACCCTTGAGCAGATTCCTTATCAGCAGAACCATCTATAGTTTTAATTGCATTTTCCGGGGATCCATTAAGAATTTGAGCCAATGCTTTGTTGAAAGTGTTCTCTGAACCCAAATTGGATACTGCTTCATTGTACTTCCCATCCTGAATATTGATAATTCCAAGATTGTAAGAAGCCTCTGATCCGGCACTTTTGGCTTGTGCTAATAGTTTTTTAGCTTTTTCACGATCTCCGCTTTTACCAAAAACTGCAGCTAAATTATTCTTAGAGATCGGATTATCTTTCAAATTGTTCGCTTTTTCGAAACTTGTACGTGCGTCTTCAAATTTTCCTTGCAAATACAAAACAGATCCGGCATTGTTATGACCTCTGTAGTCGTTCGGATAATTTTTAACAGCCAAATTATAAATCCTTAATTTTTCATTTAAATCTTTTGTAAGAGTAGCCGCAAATAAAAGTTCCTCTATTGACAATGAATCAGGCTGAGATACTGTCATTGATTGAAGTTCTTGATCATTTGGCCCAGCTAAATCATAAACCACGGAAATTTCAGATCGTCTCAATTTTGGAAAAATATTCTTATCCAAATCTGTAAACGTTTTGCCCATATTTTGCATTTCCTTTTCGCGAGTAGCAGGATCTCTGTGCATTTCAAGTACTCTAATCACCAAGTTCTTCTCATCATTATTGATACTATTAGACGCTTGTAATTCTCTCTTGAATCCTTCGTAATCTTCTCCCCTTCCGGAAAGATTATAAATTTCAGTTTGCGCTTTTTGATTATTTGCTTTTTTAGCCATATTTAAAGCAACCGATTTACCTGCATTAGCTCTATCTGTTGAAAGCGTATTATTCAAATCCTCTTCACCTTCAGGTGATGCATAACCGGTAACATTAACAGACTTGATTGTTATTTTAGGATTTGATTGAGCAGCAACAAGCCACTTTGAGAAATCTGTGATGTCTTTATCTTTTAGCTCATTAGGTCTAACTATAGATTTTCCTTTCTCATAATTGATTTGAGCAAAAAAAGTATTTTCATTGACTCGCTTTATTTCATCTTTTGCAAAAACTACTTTGAAGTCCTTGTTTACCATTAAAGGAGTGATAATTGTTGCATCAGCAATTTTAGTTTCTTTAAATTCACTGTCAATTTCCTTAGCTCCCTTATAAACCTTACCTGTAAGTTTCAAGTCTGCATTTTCAAATTCAGGAATATACTTTACCTTATCCTCATAAGAAAACTTTCCTCCAGATTTATATTGAATAACTGTTCCATTTCCCGTTGCTTTTTGCCCTAGGACAGTAACTGTATTCAATTCTACAGCACCCAAAACAGGAGTCACCTCAACTTTTGCTTTTTTGTGGATTCCTTTTTTAGGAAAAACAACATCCACTTTAACACTCACAGAATCACCATGCAACTCTAGTGGATTCGTAGCTACTTTGTATTCTAAATCTTTTAGAACATCGCAACTTACAAGAGATATTGCCATTGATAATAAACCCATTACATACTTGGTGTGTTCTCTTTTCATATACTATATTTTTACGAATAAATATTGGCTGCAAAATTACAAATAAAATTCATTTATCACAAAAAATCAACTACAAATTACACTCATGATCTTTATAAAACAGCAAAAATAAATTATGTTCTCCTGCTATAAAAAAACAAATTGTATTAAAATGATTGCTTAAAAAAGAAATATAGCGTTGATACAAGGTAAAATTAAAAAACCCTGACTATTTAAAATAATCAGGGTTTAGAAAATTGGCATCGACTTACTCTCCCACCCTCAAAAGGGCAGTACCATCAGCGCAAGCAGGCTTAA
>CAZGJF010000035.1:0-28868 GCA_964526595.1 uncultured Akkermansia sp.
TGTGGCAAACCGTGGAATGGGTGCTTTGGAGTATCGTCCAAGCAAAGAACTTCCTCAGTCCTCGTCGATAGACCTTGGTGAAATTATTAATGTTTTGAAAGAAGTTTTACAAGCTAAAGATGAACAACATGAGTCAGCGCTCAATCATGAGGCCTTGTTGAACATTTTTAAGATTGGTTCTTCGGCAGGAGGAGCCAGGCCTAAAATTCTTATTTCAGAACACAAAACTTCAGGTGAAATTATTCCAGGTGATTTGAATCACTCTTCCGAATACAACCACTATTTAATCAAACTGCATTTGGATGATGAATTAGGTTTTAGCAGGGAAGTTATTGAATACTGTTATTACCTAACGGCGAAACATCTTGGAATTACTATGATGCCGTCTAAATTGATTGAACAAAAACATTTTGCCACCTTACGTTTCGATCGTCAAAATGGACAAAAGAAACATGTTTTGACTGCAACCGGATTAACTGGTTGGGATTATCAAAGTCCAAAGGATTCCAGCTACGAAAATCTATTCGAACTGGCTTTGTTTCTTAAGGTTCCTCACCGAGACATGGAAGAACTATTTAAACGCATGGTTTTTAATGTTGTCTTTTTTAATTCAGACGATCATTTGAAAAATCACTCGTTCATCTATAATGAAGATTATGACAAATGGAATATTTCACCGGCTTACGACATCACGTATTCCTTGAATCCTTTGTTGAACTACACTAGAACCAGCAGAGCTCTGTCAATAAATGGTAAACGCATCGATATTACGTTGGAAGATGTACTCACCATTGCCGATACATACACCATTAAAAACGCGAAAAAAGTTATTCAGGAAATTCAAGATGCTTTAGCGTATTGGAAAGACCTAGCGAATGAATTGAATTTACCTGCGAATATTGTACAAAGTATTTGTGGGGATTTTATCCATTTACTTTAGCATCAATTCCATCCAATAAAAAATACAACCTCTAAAAACAAACTTTGCATTCAAGCACTGGATAGATGCTCCCCAGATAGTGTATGGATAAAGCATGAATCAAATCAAAAAGTTGGGGAGTGTGCATAAATTTTAGCTAATCGAAAAAGGAAAAATTCAACATTTCTTACACCTTTAAAATGTGCTCGGAATGCTTTTATTTGTGCGTTGAAAGAATCAGCTAATCAGAATACAATAATTTGAACTAATCTTTGTAATAATATTTATCACTAACAAAAAAACAAAACAGCTTATATTTTTCAAATACAACAATAAAATGAACAGGTTATTAAATTTTTTCTATTTTTAGCAAATGCTACGCTTAACCACGTTCCTCTTTATCAGTTGGACATCAGCTTCATTCTCACAATCATTCCTGCCTGCAGGAGGCAGGTCGAATTCATTATCCAATGCATCTGTTGCTTTCAGTGATGCTTGGTCTTTCCATCATAATCCGGGAGCTTTGGCAGGTGTAACTAAGCGTTCCTTTGGTATCTCTTATGAAAACAGGTTTTTAATCAAGGAATTACAATCACAAGCGATCGTCTATGTACATCCGATCAAAACAGGGGTCTTGTCAGTTGGCGGACAATTGTTTGGCTTTAGTCAATTTCATAGGTGTCGCATTGGGGCAGGTTACAGCATGTGGCTCAGCAAAAAATTGGCTGCAGGGGTTCAGTTAAATTATCAAGGAATCTCCTTCAATGAAAATTATGGTTCAAAAAATATCTTAACCGCGGAATGCGGTATTTTAGCAAGTATTTCCGATCAATGGAAACTTGGATTCAGCCTTTTTAACATCGGACGAGCCAAACTGACTACAAATGGTTCCGAGCGTATTATCAGCACCATGCGCTTGGGATCAAATTACATATTTTCAAAAAATCTTTTACTGGCCATCGAATTTGAAAAAAATGATCGTTACCCCATTCAGTTTAAATCCGGTATAGAGTACCAGTTTTCCAATCATTTTTTTATTCGGGGAGGAATGTCGATGCAACCTGTGGAACCCAGTTTTGGTATCGGATACAAATCAAAATACCTCCAATTGGATATCGGAAGTACTTACCAACAGGTTCTTGGTTGGTCGCCACACGTTTCATTCACTTTTTATGGCGCTAAGTGAACAAAATAATTGCATACTTGTTTTTGTGCGGAATCTATCCTGTGTTACAGCCTTTGTATGCACAGGATAAAAACGAAATTATCCAACAACGAATTGAATTTATTGCTGAACAATTAGACACTGAGCAACCTGATTTGACAAACATCATCGATCAACTCAATTATTATTTCGAAAATCCACTCAATCTTAATCTTGCAACATCGGAAGAACTAGAAGAATTAAATTTGCTAAGCCCATCACAAATCAGTGAGTTGATTCTACATCGCTCACTTTTCGGCAAGTTGATTTCAATCTATGAATTACAAAGTCTCCAATACTGGGATATGAAGACGATCCAGCAAGTTCTTCCATTTGTGAGGGTTGATGATCGATTAGATAAACTGCAAGTTTCGATTGGTGATGCTTTTCGCAATGGGAGTTACGAATTATACCTGCGTTATCAATCCATCTTGGAACACAAAAATGGATATGCCGGAACTGATAAGCAACTTGATTCCGCCGATAATAACTATTATTTGGGAAATAAAGATGAGTATTATACCCGATTTCGCTTTCACTATCGAACCAACTTAAGTATCGGTATTACAGGTGAAAAAGATGCCGGTGAAGAGTTTTTCAGAGGGAGTCAAAAAAATGGCTTTGACTTCTATTCAGCTCACATCTTTTATAAGGGAGGTAAGTACATTCGAACCGTTGCACTAGGCGATTATCAATTGCAAATCGGCCAAGGACTCAATCTTTGGTCGGGCTATGCTTTTGCCAAAACTGCTGATGTTATCAATGTAAAGAAAACGGCCAATACCATACGACCTTACACCTCCATTGATGAAACACGATTCATGCGCGGAACAGCCGTAGAGTTTGGATTAGGAAAATTAAGCTTGTGCACTTTTGTATCAAAGAAAAATATTGATGCTTCCGTATTAAGTGATTCGACCATCAACCCGAACGATTTTTCTTCCGGAATTAGCTTGGGTGGTTTACACCGTACACACGCAGAAATGAATAAAAAGCATACAATTACCGAACAAATCATTGGTTCATACCTTCAATGGAGGAATCGAAATTTCAGATGCGGCTTGGCAGGAATTTACCAACAATATAACAAGTCGATTATCACAGGAAATCAGGTTTACAATCAATTCAATTTCAGCGGACAAGCATTGAACTCAATCAGTTCTGACTACAGTTGGGTTTTTCGAAATGTTCACTTTTTTGGAGAAATTTCTCGCTCCTCATTTTCAAATGCTTTGGCGAACCTTCATGGTCTGTTGATTTCATTAGATCAGAGGCTGAGTTTGAGTATTCTTTACAGAAGCTATCAACGAGCATATTATACGTTCTACAACAGGGGCTTTTCAGACGCCGGAAAAACTCAAAACGAAAATGGGATCTATAGCGGTATTAAACTAAAAATGTCCAATGCTTGGACAATCAATGCTTATTTCGATCTTTTTAGATTCCCTTGGTTAAAATATCAGGTTAATGCACCATCACATGGACAAGAAATGTTGTTTCAAGTAAGCTACAAGCCAAGCAAACAATTGGAGATGTATGGAAGGGTCAGGATTCAGTTGCATGAGAAAAACAATGCACTCAATTACGAATACATCACAGACCTCGTGGAGGTAAAACAACAAAATTTGCGATTTAACATTACGTATCTGGTCAGTGAGGCAATCTCGATAAGAAGCAGAATTGAACATGTTTCCATCAGCCAACCCGGTAACAAAAAGCAAGAAGGATTGATTTTCACTCAAGATTTATATTACAAACCTAAAAACCTCCCCTTTGACCTTGCATTTCGGTACTCGCTATTTGATACTGACAATTACAACACTCGCATTTACACCTATGAAACCAATGCACAGTATCTATTTTCAATTCCTTCTTACTATTATCAAGGCAACAGAGCGTACGCCATGATTCACGGTACGCTGTTCAATCACTTGGATTACTGGATTAGATACGGGACATTCATCTACAACAATCGCACATCAATTGGATCGGGGCCGGAACTCATCAAGGGTTCTACAAAATCTGATCTGACAATTCAAATGCGCTACACTTTTTGATATAATGAAGCTATACAAAAGCAGCCATTTGAGAGCGCTTTCATTGGTTTTTATTCCTTAATGATTTTAATAGGAACAGTTTCATCTGAACGCATGATATAGATTCCGGGATTATATGATTCCAGATTTATTTCAGAGTCAGTGCTTGAATTTACTCCTGATTGTTGGAATCTTCCCGTTTGGTCATATAAACTCCAGCATTTACCAACTAACTCTGTTGGGACCTGAATAGAAACAGATGAAGATGTGGGGTTAGGTGAAATGCTTAATGTTTTAAATTCTGTTTCATTTATACCTGCTGAACAGGAGCAATTAGTAGAGTAATGACAAAGTTCAGGGTTAGTTGATAAATCTATCCAATTCCATGTATCAATTGATTAAGCATTAAGACAAAATAAAGCTCAATATAGTTTATTTTTAGCTCAAAATCATCTGCTTTTGAGCCTTATTTTGTATTATTGTGAGCTTTAAATAAGTGTGAAATGGCTGAATCCAAAGAAATTAATCGTATAATTCTTCAATATTTAATAGCGAATCCTGGAATTTCTTCAAGTGAAATTCATCATGGAATCGGCGAAATAGTAGGATATTCTACTTTGAAGCGATTATTGCAACACCTGATGGATGAAGCATTGATTTCAACCACAGGAAAAGGGAAAGGCACCAAGTATAAAGTATCACCGACCTATTTTATTATCGCTCCAATAGATATAGACGATTATTTTCAACTTGAAATTGATGAACGAAATATTCAATCTGAATTCAATCTGCACTTGATTGAACACGATTTGTTACACCTAAATCTATTTACGAAAGATGAATTAGAAAAACTAGAAGCCTTGCAATTTGAATTCAACCAAAATACTGCTTTACTAAACAACGATGAATTCAATCGAGAGTTTGAGCGACTTGCAATAGATTTAAGTTGGAAATCATCTCAAATAGAAGGCAATACCTATACACTTCTTGAAACTGAAAGACTGTTAAAAGAGCAACAAACAGCTTCAGGAAAAACAAAAGATGAAGCAACGATGTTACTAAACCATAAAGAAGCTTTAGATTTTATACTCTTACATCGCGAATTTGTAAACCCACTATCAATAGCAAGGATTGAAGACTTACACAGTATACTTACTAAAGACTTAAAAATTGGTCGAAATATACGTAAGCGACGTGTTGGTATTTCCGGAACGAACTATAAACCATTGGATAATGAATTCCAAATACGGGAAGCATTGCAAGTGATGTGTGATTTAGTAAACAGTAAAACTAATGTACTCGAAAAAGCCTTATTGGTGCTTTTACTCATTTCATTTATTCAACCTTTTGAAGACGGAAATAAACGGACTGCAAGAATTATCAGCAATGCAATTCTGATGAATGAAAACTATTGCCCACTTTCATTTAGAACCGTGGATTCAATTGACTATAAAAAAGCAATGCTAATTTTTTATGAGCAAAACACTATTTTTCCGTTCAAACGCATTTTCATCAATCAATTTGAATTTGCTGTCAAAACTTATTTTTAAAAAGACAATCCATCTCATATCTCTCCTCCATTTCTCAAAATAAAAAAAGCACTCATTTGAGAGCGCTTTCATTGGTTTTTATTCCTTAATGATTTTAAATGGAAAAGCTTCATCTGAACGCATAATATAAATTCCGGGATTATATGATTCCAGAATTATTTCAGATTCTGTTCCAGTGTATACACCTGATTGTTGTAATCTTCCTGTCTGGTCATATAAACTCCAACTTTTACCAACTAACTCTGTTGGAACCTGAATAGAAACAGATGAAGATGTTGGATTGGGTGAAATGGATACTGTTTTTAATTCTGTTTCGTTTATGGCTGCTGAACAGGAACAACTTGTTGTATAATTATTAATTTCATTGATGCCATTATTTAACCACATCCATGTAGCAGAGTTGGAAGAATAATTTGGATTATCAACAGATACACAATTTAACAAAGGGCAAAACTGAAATCCAACTTGAGTGTATATTGAGCAAGATCCATTGTTTATTTTTACACAATTCAGATTGTTGCAAAGTTGAATACCTATAATTCCAGTAATTGCATTACATACTACATTTGATATATCGAATACTTGCAAACTATTGCAACTGCTAATTCCAATTGCCAAATTTGAACCTGAAAAACTGGTATTTGTATTACTTATAATATTTGTCAATTGAGGGCATCCATAGAGGGAAAGCACTTGGATAGGAGCATTAGGTAATTTCAAAGTTTGTAAAGATGAGTTTTTAATGTCAATAGTTAATAAATTTTGAAGGTTTACCTGACTTAAATCTATTATAGATGCCGGATTACCCACTAATTGGATAACTTGTAAAAGTGGAAAGTCTTCAATTCCAGTGAAATCATGTATTAGGTAACTTGTTAAAGAGACATCAATGACAATCATATCAACACTATCAATACCTGAAGTGAATACATAATTATCATTTACAATTCCGTTATCAGCAGATGGATGATGATCTTCAATCCATGCCTCAAAAGCATCATCAGGAACATAAGTGAGTTGCCCAAAGAAACTAAAACACATTAGTGATGCAATAATTGATAGTTGTAACTTTTTCATGCTCTTAATTTTTAATGATTTTAATTGAACCGTCAACTTCAAGAATATTTAGGAAGTATATCCCATTTTCAAACTGCTCAATATTAACTTGTTCTTTACCGGTATAGAAAGTGCCACTTTTCACTATTCTACCCAAGTTGTCACTGATGTGGTAAATTCTACCGATATAATCTTCATTCAATTCTATGTGTAAAATTGATGTCACTGGATTTGGAAAAAAGTTTACAGACTTCATACCCTGCATCATATTCAGTGAATTGGTATTACCAATAGTCAATACAACAGTGTCAGTATGCCAATAACATTGTGAATGAACAACGCAGTAAAAAATTTGATGATTATTAACAGTACAAATATCAGTAATTGTCAACGTATCATTTTTAGCCCCGGTGTATTGACCTGCATCCGACAGAGAGTGGAATCCGAATCCTTGGTCACTATACCACTGAAAAGTTGCGCTGGAGTCATTAATGTGTACTATAAATTGCACCGTAGCTCCATATACTGTATCAATATCATAAGGTTGTGTAAGAGTATCACAAACATGTACTGTCCAATGAATAGTATCTTGACAATTATTAACTGTATTTGTTACAACACAATAGTAAAAATTAATGGATGAATTATTAAGATTGTGAATAGACATTGTATCATTATTTACACCATTGTAATCGGATCCATCAGTAAGTGGAGTCCATCCCCATCCATTATCTGAATACCATTGAAAAGCAGGTATAAAACCTATAGTAGTATCAGTAGGTGAGTATGCATAATAATGTCCTACATCAATTGAAACCGAGGATCCGGGTAAAATGGTAGTTTCCCGATAATGATCATCATAAATTAAATATCCACTACATGCTGAATTAATATTTACATACAGGTAAAATGTGTCTTTGCAATTATTATTATCTGTAATAATACAATAGTAACTATTTGGATAAGAGAATCCAAAGTTGTTTATGTAAAGCTGGTTTGTATTTACACCCCAGTAATTTGAACCATTATTTAAAGGAGTATTGTTTGCATACCATTGAAAAGTTAACTCACTAGAGTCTGTTATAATTGAGTATGAAATGTCGTTGCCAACTGTGGTAGTCAGGTAATAAGTGTTGTTATTAATAATATGATTTCCTTCACAAGGCACATTTTGAGTTCCATTTAACCATGCTGTATCAGAATACTGAAGGTTATCACATTGGGAAGAAATTATGCAATAAAAGTATTGATTATCATTTGAAATATTAACATTAGATACAACTAAAGAATCAGTATTTGTTCCTGAATATTGACCTGTATTTGAGAGTATTCCAAAGTTTGAGTACCACTGATAGGTTGCACTTGGGTCATTCACTGTAACATGAAACGCTGCATCATTCCCCGTAGCAACAGATAAATTGGCAGGTTGTGAACTTATACCAGTACATATATCAATGTTATAAAAAACAGTATCACCACATCCATTCCCATAGTCAATATAACCAACAAATGTGTTTTGGTTATTATCCATTGAACCAACAACATTAGTAATAGTTAATTGGTTAGGATTTATACCACTAAAATTAGATGGATTTAATGTGAAAGGTGAGTATAAATAACCCCATGAAAAAGTAGTGCTTTGATTTGTAGAATTAGTAGTAATAGCTGGTAATGTTACTGTTTCACCATAATTAACAGTCAACGTTGGATTGGTATTAGAGGTTACAATGTAGTTTTCACATGTAGTAACATTTAATTTTACTGCAATAATATCAGCGCCACCATGATTATTAATGAATTCATTATTGTAAGAAGTTGTAGAACCAGCTGCAAAATATCCACCATCAGATGTTTGAATAATTGATATTAGGCTATGAGAACTTGATGATATATTTTTTTGCCATTCAATTATCCCTAAATTTGATATTTTAGTAATTCTATTAGCTGATATACCCCCCAAAAGAACAAATCCGCCATCTGATGTTTCAATTAAGTTAGAAATGTTATCATTTCCACTACCCCCAAAACATTTTTGCCATTGTATAATTCCAGTTGAATTTAATTTAATCATCCAACCGTCAGTGCCACCATAATTTGTAGTTACATCACCATTATTTATTCCTGAAGTACCACCAATTATAATTGAACCATCTGAACTCATTAAAATCGAGCCAAAACTTTCAGTTTCAGAACTACCTAAGCATTTTTGCCATTCTACTAATCCTAAACTAGACAATTTTGCCACAAAAATATCATAAACTCCATGATTACCATTTCCATCACCATCATAAGAATGTGTTACCCCCCCAACATAATAGTTACCATCACTTGATTCAATAAGTTGATCACCATAATCATCCCCACTACCACCAAAACATTTTTGCCATTGTATTAAACCTATATTTGAAAGTTTAACCACCCAAATATCATGAAATCCATGATTACCAGAAACATCATAATCATTTGAAGATGTATATCCTATTAAGATAAATCCTCCATCAGAAGTTTGTTTTATGGAACGTCCATTATCATCCCCACTACCACCAAAACATTTTTGCCATTGTATAATTCCAGAGCTATTTACTTTTACAACCCAAATATCTCTGAATCCATGATTACCAGAAATATCATAATCATTTGAAATTGTAGTACCAATAATTAGGTAACCACCATCAGTTGTTTTTATTAAACTTCCTTCTTCTTCTGCACTACTTCCGCCAAAATTTCTCAACCAAACTATATTACCTTGCTGATCAATTTTAGTTAAAACAATATCAGACCCTCCATTTGTCCCCATCATATCCCCATTATTGGATTCACTAGATCCCAAAATCACATAACAACTATCATTTGATTGAATACAATTTTTAGAAAAAGTACCATCTTCATATGACCCACCAATACATTTTATCCATTCTGTTGATGGTATTTGTGAGAATACAAATTGACATAAAAGGACAAATAATATGGACAATATTTTTTTCATAGCCAATTGTTTTTTTACAAATAAAAGGCCATACCACTGATGATACAGCCTTTAATGAAGTAATTATTTTATGTGTTTAAAACGATAAAGTCAACCCTGCATTTGCAACAGAGATACCATAACCAACTTCAGCATACGCACCAACGTTGTCATTGAACATGTATCTTGCTCCACCAAAAAGTTGAAAGCCAAAAGGGATACCCAGTGAGATATTATAATTTGCCTCAGAGAAATCAGGATCATTAGATGTCCATTTAAATGAATAGTTTCTATATCCTAAGCCAATTCCTACATACGGGTCAAATTTACTTCTTCGGCTCATATCAAAATGGTATGCGCCTCTAGCCATGATGGATAGTGTATTCCATGAATACTTGTAATCATAAGATCCAAGACCTAAACTACTATAATTCCAAGTAGCTCCATAGGTTGAGTAGCCTATACACAATCCTACTCCAAAATTATCTGTGACGGCATGCTCGTAATTAAATAATACAGGGCCAAATCCGGAAAAGTCATAACCCGCATAACTCTCGTATGCTCTTAGAATAGCTCCATAGCCTATTCCAACTCCGTACCCTGCAGAAACAAAATTTCTGCCTTGCTCAAATTGTTGTGCATTGCTGCCGGTTGTTAACGTAGTAACAGTTAAAAGTGAAATGATTAGTTTTTTCATGATTTATAGTTTATTTTGGTTTAATAGATGCTATTTAAAATGTTGAATTCCTTTTATTTAAAAAATTCAAACTGGTCATATTAAAAATCATTCTGTTTTAAATTCATAACTTGTTGGTAAACCTTAATTTAATTTTAGCTAGTGAATTTTATTATATAATAAGCAAAATTCAATTAAATAATCCAAACAACAAGTCATAATAAATCATAATATATGCATTCAGGATATAATATATGTGTAATAAATATATTTTACATATTTTACCCATCCCCACTTGAAAAATCTCATTTGATTGAACCTCATTTGATCAAATTCTGAAAGGGATAAGCTGTCAATCAATTACAAAAAGCAGCAGTTTAGTTGCTAAAAAACAAGGTGTTCAAACAACTCAAACAAAACTCTCCACTGAAGTTTATCCTTACAATCAATCTGCTACTCACAGGAATACACAAGCAAATCAAACGAAAATGGGGCTTGCTTTTAAAATCAGCAAAACTTATTCAGTAAAATCAGGACTTGAAGGAAGCAAAGTGTATATTTTATGTTTTTATTGTATATTTTATGTTTTTTATAGGGCATAAGTCATAAAAACTACTAAATTTGATCCCCGTTAGCCGTAAACATGAAACGGGGAGGAACTGAAAATCCATAAGAGTAGGGTGATAAACAATTTAACTAATCAACTATTTAACCATGAAAAAAGTATTATTTTTAGGAGTATTTGCCGTACTTGGTTTGGCATCATGCAAAAAGGATTACACGTGCGCTTGTACTTCGACAGTATTGGGAGTATCTACAACCGTAACTACGACTATTAAAGACAAGAAAAACGATGCGAAAACAACTTGTGAAAAAGGAAGCAACTCAGCTGCCGGCATCACTTGTGCAATTAAGTAACATTTTTGATACTTCTGTGAGGGAGCTGCTTAGCTCCCTTTTTTTTATCCCTAAAGTTGTTAAACGAGTTGACCTGTTTTCTTCGACACCATGAACAATATTGAAATTTCCTTTCTTGAACTCGGTTTAACTTGGTTTTTATCTAAACTTTTACCCTACCTGCTTGCACTTTTATTTGGAGCTTTCCTCTTTATCCTTCTGAGAAGATTACTCAAAGGAAATAGACTTCAACACTGGTTGTCTATTCCATTTATTGTTTTGCCATTCCTCATTTACTTTACCTTTTATCCTATTTATGAAGGTGATTTTTCGAATAGTTTCCAACGTTCCAAAAACAAGGATATTCTACCATCCGGTGGAAACAGAAAACTGGTAGTTATTACGATTCCCAATTGTCCTTATTGTTTTGAATCCATCCAAAAATTAAAAATTATACATAGACGAAACCCGTCATTGGAAATCCAATTTTTGGTTTGCACAGATAATGAGAACGATTTACTGAAATCTAAAACAGAGGCCGAAAATTCATTTAAGGTAGAGAAGCAATCTGCCGGCAAGAAATTGGCTATTCTGGCAAACTACAAGTTTCCTACATTTCTTCTATTCGATAAAAATCAGGATATAAAAATTTGGAACAACGATAACTTTGGCGTTTTGGCTATCGATGAGGTGGAACAGCTGTAAAACGAAGTTTTGAATTAAATCGGTTTTTTCTTACAGATTTACATTTTATTGTTTATTTTTCAAATAGTTACTAAAATTTAGAAAGATCTTACAGGTCTTATATAAAATTGTTCAGTTTTAAAAATATAACTTGGAGAGCCATCATTTCCATATTTCCAAACATACACTTCTGTATTTAGACAATCATAAAATTCTTAAGAAAAAATCATCTATGAATTACAAAATGCATTAGTACAAGTGATAATAAGTGATGCGAAACGAATAAATAATATGAAAGGAAAACCATAAGCATTCGGACACTTCGGTATCACAAGTTCGTAATCGTTTTGAAACTTTGATCAACACTATGTGCTCACTGATTGATTTTGATTTGAACTCATTCAAGGTGTCACACAATTTGATTTTACATCAAATACATTATACTTTTAGTTTTCAATACCGGTGGTAGGCAAATCTGTATCTTTGTTGGATTGTTTCTGATGGATAAAAGCAGAGAAATACTAAAAAAATACTGGGGATTCGATCATTTCAGACCCGAACAAGAGGAGATCATCAAGGATGTTCTATACGGTCATGACACGCTTGCATTGCTTCCTACAGGTGGCGGAAAATCAATCTGTTTTCAGGTTCCAGGAATCTTGCGTGAAGGCATCACAATTGTTATTTCTCCACTCATAGCATTGATGCAAGATCAAGTTAATAACCTTCTTAAAAAAGGCATACGAGCTAAAGCGATTGTAAGTGGTATGAGCTATCGCGAAATTGACATTACACTCGATAACGCGAAATATGGTGGAATTGACTTTTTATATACTTCGCCTGAACGCATCCAGTCAACGTTGTTTATCGAACGTTTTAAACAAATGAAAATTGGCTTATTGGTTGTTGACGAAGCTCATTGTATTTCTGAGTGGGGTCATGACTTCCGACCTGCCTACAGAGAAATCGTTCGCTTGAGAGCACATCATCCGGATGTTCCTGTCATTGCATTGACCGCGACAGCAACAGATCATGTAAGGCTAGATATTGCCAAGCAGCTTCAATTGAAAAAACCGGCAATACACATTGCCAGTTTCGAACGAAAAAACATAATTTACAAGATATTTCATACAACCAATAAGGTCAATGAATTACTCGATTATTTATCCTCTCAACAAGGGAAGTGTGGCATTGTTTATTGTCAAACCCGAAGAAGCGTTAAGGAAATTGCCAAGATCATTCATGTGAACCAATACAAAACAGGTATTTATCATGGGGGAATGACTAAAAATGAACGTCATCAAATGTTACAAGATTGGCTCTCGGATAAAATAAACATCATGGTAGCAACGAATGCATTCGGCATGGGAATTGACAAGCCAAATGTCCGTTTTGTGATCCATTATGAGGTTCCGGCAACACTTGAAGCGTATTTTCAGGAAGCAGGAAGAGCAGGAAGAGATGAGGGGCCTGCAGAAGCAGTGGCATTTTGGGAGGACAAGGACATCAAACAACTGAAAATCAATCATGAGCAAAAATTTGTTTCCATTGAAACAATAAAGAGAGCATATTTAGCGCTATGTAACTATTTAAAAATTGCCATCGGATCCGGAAAAGATGAAACATACCATTTTGATCTGCAAAAGTTGAGCGAAAATTTTCAATTTAAACCAGTGGAGTTATATAGTTCATTCAAAATGATGGAGTTGAATGGAGATTTGACCTTTTCAGAAGGTGTCTTCCACCCTACTAAACTCAAATTGGTCGTTGGAAATCTAGCCTTGTATAATTTTCAGATCAATCATCCGAAATTAGTCCCCTTAACGACATTACTTGTACGTTCCTACCCCGGTATTTTTGATAATTATGTTGAAATTCACGAAAATGAATTTTCCAAACGTTTAAAAATCAATTCTCAAGAATTAAAAAATCAGTTGATCCATTTAGAAAAATATGGCATCTTGGAAATCTCCTGGAGCAGCTCATTACCTACTGTTACTTTTTTAAAGGAGCGTGTTCCAGACTCCTATTTCTTCATAGCTCATGACATCTATGGAAGCAGAAAAAAAGTCGCTTCTGATAAACTTGATTCAGTCATTCATTTTTTACAAATCGAAGAGTGTCGTTCGGTTCAATTATTGCGCTATTTTGGGCAGAAAGTCACAAAATGCCGAAAATGTGATGTTTGTTTATCCGAGCAAAACAACAAAACACCTTTGAGCGATTTAAAGTTGCAAATCATCCAATTACTATCAACTTCAATGAGCTTGGATGAAATTACCGAGCATTCTGATGCTGATAAAGAGCACGTTGTTTTAGCATTGAAGGAGTTGCTGCTAGATCAAAAAATCATTTACAATGATTCAAAATACTCAGTAAAAAGTTAACTTTGCGCCCTAATTAAGCATCGAAAAAAATGAGTACAGCCCTGGGAAACCACATTCTTGTTGAATTTATGAATTGTGAACCGCACATCATGAATGATGTTGCCGCGATTGAACGCGATATGGTTGCGGCCGCACAAAAAGCGGGTGCAACAGTCATTAATTCGACATTTCATCACTTTTCTCCATGGGGAGTCTCAGGTGTTGTTGTCATTCAAGAAAGCCATTTGGCAATCCATACCTGGCCTGAATATGGGTATGCCGCAGTAGATCTCTTTACTTGCGGAGAAATGGATGCTTGGATTTCGTTCGATCATCTGAAAGCATGTTTCAAGTCACAGTCATATTCGGCCATCGAGATGAAACGCGGTTCGGTTAATTTGTTAACCAGAAACGATTTTGACATGGCTACGATGCGCCAAAAAGCAAGTGAATGGAGAAACCCTGATTTCTTTACGCGTAACGTATGGTTCACTGATAAAGATGAAAATCAAGCTTTGTCCTTGCGTTTTACGGGTGAAGTATTTTACGATGTTCAATCGCCATACCAAAGAGTTCGTATCATTGAATCGTACAAATACGGTAAGATGTTGGCCTTAGACGACATGGTAATGACCACTGTGAATGATGAATTTCATTACCATGAAATGATTGCTCACCCATCCATTTTTACCCATGGAAATGCAAAAAAAATTCTTGTTATTGGAGGTGGTGATGGTGGAACAGTTCGTGAAATACTTCGTCACGATTCCGTTGAAGAGGTAACCATGGTTGAAATAGACGGAGAAGTGATTAAAGCATGTAAGGAACATTTACCACAAATTGCTGCGTCTTTCGAACATCCAAAATTAAAGTTGATTGTGGATGATGGCATTGCCTACATCAAAAATGCAGTCCCTGAAACATATGATATCATCATTATTGATGGTTCTGATCCCGTCGGGCCGGCAGAAGGACTTTTTTCTGTCGAATTTTACACCAATTGTTACAAAGCTCTAAAAAATGACGGAATCTTGGTCGCTCAGGGCGAATCTCCAAAATTCAATGAAAAAGCATTCTCTGAGCTCAATAAAACGCTTCAATCTATTTTTGGAAAAGACAATGCTCCCGTTTCTTTGTTTTTTGTGCCGACCTACCCTACGGGTATGTGGAGTTTTCAGTATGGAATCAAAGGAACTTGTAATCCGAAAAAGGTTGAAAACGAATCGGTCATAGATGCATTTGTTGAAACTCATGGTTTGAGATATTACAATTCCGACATTCACAAAGGAAGTTTTGCTACTCCCAACTTTGTAAAAACACTTATACATTAATTAGTCGATTTTTATTCGCAATGGAATTTGATCCAAATGGTGTAGGTATTGCAAATGGGAACATTTTTGGCTTTCCCGTCAATGAGTCTGAAGCCGACATCGTAATCATACCTGTTCCTTGGGATGCGACAGCATCGTATGGAAAAGGAACCAGTGATGGACCACAAGCCATTCTGGATGCTTCGACGCAACTCGATTTTTATCATCCCAAACTCGATAAAGCCTTTCAAACGAAAGTTTTTATGACTCCTATTTCAAACGAATGGAAAAGCATAAATAATGAATTATGCATCCGTTCGATTGACTACATCCATTTTTTAGAAAATGGAGGGGTCATCACAAAGGACAGTGAATTTATAGACACTGTAAATACTGTCAATGAAGCTCAAATTGCTCTGAAAGAACAATTAAAAGAACGTTGCCTGGGATTGATAAATCAGGGTAAACTGGTTGGGGTTTTGGGTGGAGAACATTCAACCCCGCTTGGACTGATACAAGCCATTGACACTTTAAACAAACCCTTTGGCATATTGCAAATCGATGCTCACGCTGATCTGCGTGATGCATATGAAGGATTTGAACAATCACATGCTAGTATCATGTTTAACTGCCTGAAATCCTGTCACAATTTGATACGTTTGGTTCAAGTAGGTATTCGTGATATTGCAGAGTTTGAAGTCAATCTGATTGAAGAGCAAAACTCACGGGTCAAAACATTTTTTGACTGGGATCTGAAAGAGCAACAGTTCAATGGAGAAAGTTGGTCAATGCAAGTAGAAAGAATTATTGAGTCACTTCCTGAACATGTATATATCTCATTTGATATAGACGGATTATCCCCTGAGCTTTGCCCTAATACAGGAACTCCTGTAGCCGGGGGAATGAAACTCGAAGAAATTAATTATTTGCTGTTTGAACTTTCTCATTCAGGTAAAAAAATCATCGGATTTGACTTAAATGAAGTTGCTCCAGGTTCTGACAATGATTGGGATGCCAACGTGGGAGCAAGAGCTTTATGGAATTTAGTGTGTGCTGTTGAAAAAAATCGTAGATTGCAGCAATAAATATCAAAGCAAAAAATGATTCGTAAAATAAACATAGGCATATTGATTGTGTCCCTGCTTCTTTGTTTTTACGGCATTTTTCAGTTGTTTTTTTTAGTACACATTTATCCGTTTGGTCTCCTATTACTTTTATGCTTATTAGCGATCGGAAGTACAGGCTCATTGATCATAACAAAATTCAATAATTTAATGTTATACAATCTATTAACATATTTTAACTGGATTAATTGTTTAATGTTATTTATCTGTTTTTTATCCCCTGTCTTACTGGATGTATTGTGGCATTTTTCTGTGGGCATTGTACTTTTACTGATTATTGTTTCACTTAGCGTCTTTTTGTCTAACATCGGTGGTTTTTTATCCATCTCAGGACGAATTTCATTGATCATATTTGGAATCATGTTTGAATTCGCATTGTTGTTCAGTTATTTACCCCTAAGCTATTTTTACATCCTGAATGGATTGTTGGGGATTTCAGCTATATCAATTACGAGCTTGCTAATCGGCAATTACCTGAAAAACGTGAAATCAACGAAAATAGGTACCAAAGCCTGATAAGCGTTTCAACCAATATTCAGATTTTTCTAGTTCTGTGATTACTACTCCTTTGGATGAGCTTGAATGAATCATAATCAGTGGTTCTCCGGGTTCAGAAATAATCATTCCTACATGTGAAATACCTTGTCCATTATCAAAAAAAACCAAATCGCCTGGACGAACATTTTCTTTCGACAGTTTATGGCTGGATTCGAATTGTTCTGCTGCTGTTCTGGGAACTGTTTTTCCTGCTTTTTGCATCACAAAACAGGTGAATCCGCTGCAATCAAAACCATTTGGATCAGTTCCTGAAATCATATAAGGAGTACCAATGTATTTTTTGGCTACTTCGATCATCGTCAAACGTTCAACTGCCTTTTCAGAATGGGTATTTTTTTTCGTATCCTTAGTCAAATTAGACTCAACACCTTTCAAATCAAATAATTCACCGATTACATCATTGAATCGTTTAGCCAGTAAAGAATCATTTCCGGTTTTTATTTGATCTGAAGAAATGTGTAATTGTAGCTTCAAAGCTTCTAATTCACGTGAATGTGCTTTCAATAAATCCTTCCCTCTTACATCTTGCTTTATCGCTTTAAACAAATGAACGGCATCATCAAATGAATGTTGATGACGTTTGAACCAAAACACATTTTGGGAAAGTTGAAACGTACTGATGGCTCGATAATATGCAGGTACTTGCGAAAAATCAAACTCAGGATTATCCAACAATCGATTTGCCTTTCGATAAACCATTTTGTAGTGCTTTTGGGCGTATAGCATCTCCAACTTATCAAATGCTGCTATTTGACCTGAAACAAAACCTGATAATGATACAACAAAGCATAAAAACAACCATTTTTTCATATTTTGAATTTAGTTGTTTTAAGTGTTTCAACTGTGAATTTAGATCGAATGTGTTAACAGCATGTTGTTTATTTCAAATTATGCTCTAAAAAGTAGTATTTTCGGGTTTTAATTTATTTCCTGAAATGTACTATATCAAGAAATTGCTTTACAAACTCTTAAGTGAAAAAAACTATTTAAAAATTTTACACCTTGGTTTTTATTTGTTGTACGATTTAGGTTTTTTGAAAAAAGACAAGCGATTTAAATATCATTATATGATACAGCATGTGATCAAAAAAGACTTCACCGTCGTTGACATAGGGGCTAATCTGGGGTATTTTTCAAAAAATTTTGCGCGTCTGACGAATAACAATGGGGTGGTGATCTCCATTGAGCCCGTTCCGGTTTTTTATGATACTTTGCGATTTTTCATGAAAAAATATACTCATTGTAAACAATATAATGTAGCATTGGGATCAGAAAATGGCAAGATCACTATGATTATGCCTACTTCCAACGGGATGATTCGTACAGGACTACCGCACATTGCAAATTCAGATGAGTTGAATTCTAAAGAAAAAAAACAAGAAGTTGAACTACGGAAAGGCAGTGAGTTGTTTCAAAATTTATCAAAAATTGATTATATAAAGTGTGACATTGAAGGATTTGAACTAACTGTATTTCAAGAAATAAAAGGGGTAATTATGCACCATCAGCCATACATCCAACTCGAAATTGGTGAACAGAACTTAACTGAGATGCTTTCGTATTTTGAATCTCTGGGATACACCCAATATGGAATTTCGAACTTTAAGTTTATTAAAGAAAAGGGGAAACAGCTTGAGGAGGGAGATTACTTTTTCGTTCCAAAACGTTTTCAAGTAGAATTCGAACAACAGATTATGAATTAATGCTCATCTTTTGGCTTGAATTTCTTCAACTCACCGGTTAATTTTTCGATCTCTCTATCCTTTGCCCGAAACTTGCGGTAATTAGTTACGGAAGCAATAGCGTAACCTGCAATCAAAGAGAAAATAATAAGCAATGAAAGTGGAATGTTCTTCTTGGCATAAAGTAAATGAACTTCATGCGAGTTCCAATTTAATGTAGCAAATACAACTCCGATAACACCGAGAAACAAGCTAAAAGCAAACTTTATTTTATTTACCAACGAAAGGCTTTTCCAGTAGTCAATCATGCTATAATATCGGATATATTAAGTACTAAGTAAGGGGCTTTCTGAAACTTTCACCCGAAATTTTTCACGAAATAAGTCTATATCAGATACGGAAGTATCAAAAACATCCCAATCCAAGTAAGTGTCCAATTCTGAGAAATGAATTCGTTTCGACTGTTCATCTTGCTTGATCAAAAGTGATAAACGATTGAAAAAATCGACCGAAATAGTTTTTCCCAGTTGCTTGACAAAACGAACTAATGAATCGATTGAACAGCCGGAAGCCTTGAAATACGATTCATTTGCAATTACGACTATAAATGTGTGCTCTACTATTTCAAAATCTGCCATTAATTTTGTTCCATGAGCATTCCATCCATCTATAAATTGAGTTAGTTTTTGGCGAATAAGCAATAACTCATCATCGTTCAACAATCGATCTGCACCAAAAATCCACACCGGGCTTTTAGGCGGAAATGTTTCAAATATGTGCCTATAAATCTGCTGCATTGGCAATTAA
Source organism: uncultured Akkermansia sp. (assembly GCA_964526595.1). Taxonomy (GTDB): domain Bacteria; phylum Bacteroidota; class Bacteroidia; order Flavobacteriales_D; family Crocinitomicaceae; genus M0103. Next base: position 19,835 of record CAZGJF010000035.1, read on the forward strand.
TTCAGCGATATCTAATACTTGTATTTCGTTTTCTTTATTAAAATTTTTGACACCATCGGTCATCATGGTATTGCAAAACGGGCAACCTGTGGCAATCACATGTGCATTTGTTTCCAAAGCGTCCTCCGTACGTTCAATGTTGATTTCTTTGTTTCCTTTTTCAGCTTCTTTAAACATTTGTGCTCCACCGGCTCCACAACATAAACCGGTCGTCTTACATCGTTTCATTTCTACCAATTCTGCATCCAATTTTTCGATTAACGCTCTCGGTGCTTCATATATATCATTTGCACGTCCCAAATAGCATGGGTCATGAAACGTGATTTTTTTCCCGTTAAATGCTTTATTTCCCTCAAGTATTAATTTACCGGTGTTGATTAAATCTTGAATCAATTGAGTGTGATGAATAACCTCATATTCACCACCTAATTCAGGATATTCATTTTTCAACGTATTAAAACAATGAGGGCATGCCGTAACGATTTTTTTGACTTCATAGCCATTTAAGACCTGAATATTCATCATAGCTTGCATTTGAAATGTAAATTCATTTCCTGCCCTTTTTGCCGGGTCTCCGGTGCAACTTTCTTCGGTACCCAGCACTGCAAACTTAACCTTACATTGATTCAATATTTTAATGACGGCTTTCGTAATTTTCTTAGCACGGTCATCAAAGCTACCTGAACATCCTACCCAGAACAACACATCGGGACTCTCACCTTGTGCGATCATTTCCGCCATTGTTGGAACTTTTATATCCATGATTAAAGCAAATTCTATTAGTTATTAATCTTCAGAAGCCCAGTTAAAACGATCTCCTGACGAAAATTGCCAAGGAGCGCCATTATTTTCAATGTTGGTCAACATACCGGTTAATTCACTTGGTACTTTTGATTCTTCCATAACAAGATACCTGCGTAAATCAATGATAATGGACAAAGGATCAATGTTAACCGGACATTCTTGAACACATGCATTGCAAGAAGTACAAGCCCAAACCTCTTCCTCCGTGATATAATCCCCCAACAAACTTTTTCCATCTTGATAATCCTTGCCATGGGCTCTGATATTAGAACCTACTTCAGTTAATCGGTCGCGGGTATCCATCATAATTTTGCGAGGGGACAACTTTTTGCCTGTCAGGTTGGCGGGACAAGATGAAGTGCATCGTCCACATTCTGTACAAGAATAGGCATCCAATAAATTTTTCCATGTCAAATCAGTCACATCTTTAGCGCCAAATCGCTGAGGAATAACATCAACAGGTTGTGCCGCATAAGGGTCTGCATTAGGATCAAGCATTAATTTCACTTCATTTGTTACCGATTCCATGTTAGAAAATTTCCCTTTTTTTTCCAAGTTTGAATAATAGGTGTTTGGAAAGGCAAAGAAAATATGTAAATGTTTCGAATACGGTAAATAATTCATGAAGACAAACACCATGAGGATGTGCCCCCACCACCCTATTTGCTCAAGCACGTGGAGCGATTCAAGTGAAAGATTTCCAAAAAAGAGTGGACCAATCCATGACGATACAATAAAACCATTATGTTGAATCATTTCATCAGCTCCGTTCATGGTGAAAATAAACCCAATTAGTATTATTTCCATGATTAGAATAAGATTCGCATCTTTCAATGGCCATCCCTTAAGTTCTTGCATATTTAAACGAGGGAGTTTCAGCATGTTTCTTCTTGCAAGAAAGGCAATTGTACCAATAAAAGCTGCAACGGATAGAATTTCGATGAAACTGATGATGAAGGTATATACTCCTCCGAGCATTGGTTCAAAAAAACGGTGACTTCCGGTTAAACCATCAACGATAATTTCAATTAATTCTATTTGCGTAATAATAAATGCCCCATAAAGTGCCAAATGTAAAATTGCCGGTATTGGTCTGGAGAACATCTTTTTTTGCCCCAACGCAACTAAAATCATCACTTTAAGCCTCTCAGATGCATTTCCGGAGCGATTAATTTCCTTTCCCAACAAAATATTAGACCTGATCCTTAACATGTTGATGATGAACCAACCAAAACCAACGATTAATACTAAACAAAATAGAATAACTGCTATCATAACTAATGATTTGGAATTGTATCGGACTGTTTTTTTAGTTCTTGTTCTTCCAGCTTGGTTGAATTATACTCTTTGATTTTTCCGCCCAAAAGAGAAAAATGGACATATCGTTCGGGATGAACTCGCAAGTCATTTACCAAATGTTGCATCTCCTCACTGGTATGAACAAGAGATAAATACAATTGTTCATCTTTGATGAGTTTCCCCAAAGTGCCTTCTCCATTTTTGGAATCATCTAAAATCTCATTTAAGCTCTTAATGACCGTTGAAGCATTTGATATAACAGATTTAAAATCAGAGGTTAACAAGTCATCAGATATTTTTTTAGTATTACCAATGATCGCTGTTACCTGATCATTGCTTTTCTTTAAATTGGTTGAAATACTTTCGATATTTGACATGATTTTACTGAATTTTTGACGCTCATTTGCAACCAAGTACTCCAGTTGTCCGGCAACCCCTCCTAATTTATGAATTGCTGTTTTTAGCTCATGCATACTTCCCTTGATCTCAGACGTAGCTGTGGTATCCCAAAATGAAGAGAGCGATTTTACCATTTTATCAACCGAGCTTAAAGCAGACTGAACTTTCTGGACGAGTGGGTCTGCATATGCCCTTACCTGAGATGTAATATCAATAGAAACAACACCACGTATCGTTGAACCATCTTCATAATACCCTTTTGACAGATCACTGTTCAACTTTAAAATCAACCCTTTATTGAATAAATCAATCGCACCGGCTTCAATTACTGAACCATGCGGAATTTTTAGAGCCTTGTCTTGAATGTTGAACTTGATTAAAACCCTTTTAAGCGAATCAGGATTGTTTGTCAATGAAATCTTAGTTACTTTTCCAACAATGACTCCATTGACAATGACCGAATTGGCCGTAGCAACACCCCCTGAACTTGGAAAATAAGCGTAATATACCCTGTCTCCTCCTAAAAAACTGTTACCCTTCAGAAAATTAATCCCTGCTATCAATAGTGCTATAGCCAATATTGCAATAACACCTGTTTTTATTTCTTTAGAGATTTTCAATGGCTTATTTTTGTGCTAATTTAATAGCTTTTTCCAAATTTATTCGCTGCTCTTTTTGGAATGCTACGACAAATGCGTGTTGAAATCCGTTTTTTCGCAGGTCATTTTTATATGTATTTGCTTTTTCAAAATCATTTTCAAAATATCCAACCGTATATTTATATACATTATCCTGATAATATTCAAAAACATTTAAACCTTTGAATCGGGCTGAATTCAAGGGAACTTTGGTTTCTGAAGTTTCGATTTGAACTCGAAAAACAATTTTATCAGTAGTTGAATCAAATTGGTCGGAAGTTGGTCGAACGCCTAGAGTCTTAGAATCATTTTCTTTGATTTCAATATTTTCTATTGGTGTTTCATCAACTATGATCGTCTTGCCTTCTAATTCAGCTTTGTATTTTTCAAATGCGGTGAACATGCATTGAGCCATTTTTTGCTGCCCGTCTGTATCTGCAAGAAATTGTTCTTCAGAAGGATTCGTCAAAAAACCGGTTTCAATCAAAACACTTGGCATCGTTGTCTTGTAAAGCACCAAAAATCCGGCTTGTTTGACCCCACGATCATAACGACCAATTTTACTGAATTCTTTTTGGAGTTTATCTGCAAAGTTGATAGAATGGTCTAAAAATACGGCTAATTGCAACTGAAGGGCTATGATGGCATCAGGTGACATGTCAATATCATCATATTTTGCACCCTTGTCTTCTTCTAAATAAATGGTTGAGTTCTCACGTTCAGCTACTTTTTGTTGTGATTCTGTGCGATGGAGTCCTAAAACGTAGGTCTCTGTACCGTAGGCCGCCGGAGAAGCAGAATTGGCATGAATACAAATGAATAAATCAGCTTTTGCTTTATTGGCAATATTTGCCCGCTCATCCAGTTCAACGAACTCATCTTTATCACGCGTATAAACAACTTTTACCGAAGGGTATTTTTTTTTTATCATTTCACCTAATTTCAAGGCTATTGAAAGACAAACATGTTTTTCATGAGCGGAGGCACCATGACACCCGGGATCTTTTCCGCCATGACCTGCATCAATTACAATCGTTTTCAATACTGATTTATCAGAATGATTGGATTGGGCACTAATGAAGGATTGCCAACCCAAAATGATCAACAATAAATAAAGGTTTAATGTGTTATATCTAAACATTTTTGTCATCCCAACGAGCAATTTTAATAGTTTTGCATTCAGTTTGTTTGTGCCATACATACAAAAATACATTTCATCCTTGATTAAAAATCCGGCGATACTATTACTTATCTTCTACTCATTGTTAATAATCAAAGGTGGGGTGAATTGTTACGCTCAGGATGGAAGCACCCGAGACACGTTGGTGATAAATGATAACTCATTGGATGAAATTGTCAATTACAATGCTCGGGATTCTATTGTCAGCGATATTATTCGGAAACAAGTTCATCTTTATGGAAACGCATACCTCCAAAATGGAGAGATCAAACTGACTGCGGGTTATCTTATGATAGATTTATCCAACAATGAGGTTTATGCAAAATATGCCTTGGGTACAGATAGTCTTAAAATTGAACAACCTACATTCAATGATGGATCAGAAACCGTGGTAGCAAACGCCATAAGGTACAATTTCAATACTAAAAAAGGGTTCATTGAAGAGTTGGCACTCAAGCAGGATGAAGCTTATCTTTACATGGGAACTGCCAAACGACAGTCGAACGAAGAAATTCATTTTACGTTCGGTCGATTTACAACTTGTGACTTACCTGAACCACATTATCATTTTCAATTATCCAAAGCCATTATGATTCCCGAAAAACGGATTGTAACAGGTCCCATGAACTTGTGGATTAAAGGTGTTCCTACTCCGTTAGGATTACCTTTCAGCATTATTCCGCAACAAAAAGAGCGAAATCATGGCCTTCTTTTCCCACAACTCATTCCTTTCTCTAATTATGGCTTTGGGTTTCAGGACTTGGGTTATTATTGGCCGATCAGCAATCAAATACAAACTACAACATACGCCAATTTGTACTCTCGAGGGAGTTGGGGAATTCGAAATGAGCTTGAATACAATCGATTGTATCAATTTACAGGTAATTTTACACTAGGTTTTCAACAATTCAAAAGTGGATTTCCCGAAAATCGAAATTCGAATAAATTAACAGTCAGTTGGATTCACCGAAAAGCCCTTAAGTCAAATCCGTATTGGAACTTCACTTCCAATGTCAACTTCATTTCGGACAACAACTCAAAAAACAGCCTTGATCCGCTAAATTCTCAATATTTTAACAACAGCTTTAATTCTGACATCAACATTAACCGATTTTTTCCCGGAAAACCAATTACCGGCGGACTCAAAATTTCAGTAAAACAAAGTACAACAACCAAGAACATCTCTTTAGTCTCACCAATATTTAACTTAAATGTTTCGCGATTTTTTCCATTCAAAAATGCATTCCAACAAAATGGAGTCTTTGCCAAAACAATGAAGCAAATCGGGATTACCTATTCATTGGAGGGGCAAAATCGTTCCCTTTTTAGGGATTCACTCTTAAATCCTTTCAGAGCTCCCTCAATTGGCAAACAGTTCATGAATGGCTTTAATCAAACTGTTTTAATACAGACAACCGCTGCTTTATTTCGTAATACACTAAAAATCAACCCTTCGATTACTTATGGCAATAAGCTGAATTTTCAACAAATTGTAAAATCATACAATGCCGATTTGAATAATACGCTTGTTGACACCATTCAAAATAGTGGTATGTACCATGAGTTGGCACTCAACATACAATTCACAACCTTGGTTTACAGTTATTACAAATTCATAGGAAAGAAAAAGCCACTTTTGAGACACGTTCTGACCCCAAGCGTTGGATTGCGCTATGTTCCTCAGCTTAATTCACCATTGTATGCAAACGCCGGGATCAATCAAAGCGAAATCAGCTACTCTCCTTTTGAACGCAGTTTGTATGCCGGTAGTACAAATAAAACTGCTGCACTGCTATCTTTTGGTGTCAATAACACCTTTGAATTGAAACGAATTTCGGAAAAAGACTCCTCAACCGGCTTTCAGAAAATCCGTATCATTGATGCGCTTTCAATCAATGGAAGTTATGATTTCATGAAAGATTCTATGAATTTATCCGATTTATCGATCAATCTGAGAATCAACCCTATTCAATGGTTTAACATTGTTTCAAATGCGACATTGAGTCCGTATGGTTGGAATACAAACACCGGAGCAAAAATCAAACAATTTGCTTACAACTCGGGACAAAAGGTGGGACGCTTTCTATCATCAGATGTGGCAACAACCTTAACAATCACTTCTAAGTCAAGCAGAACAAAAATTCAGGAGACACAACAACAGCTATCTTCCTTAAATTGGAATGCCGATTATAACTACTTTAGCCTTCATCCTGAATTTTTATTGGACTTCGACATTCCATGGAAGCTCTCACTATCTCACGTTTACTCAATCATTACCAATCAAAATATCACATCGTTGAATACCACTAAATACAATCAAATTCAAACGTTGGTAGCCAACGGAGATTTAAGTTTCACAAAACGCTGGAAGTTAGCGGCTACGATGAATTTTGATGTGAAAGATTTTCGACTGACGAATGCCCGATATACACTTACAAGAAACCTTCATTGTTGGGCTCTTTCGTTCTATTGGACACCCATTGGTGGAAATAAGAGTTTTTTACTGTCTATACGAAACACTTCAAAACTATTTAGAGATGCCAAAATTGACATCCGAAAACCACCAACATTTTTCTAATTGAAAAAATCCCAAGTTAATCCTACCTTGAATTGTAACGGAACAATCGGATAAGCACTCAATAAATTAATTTGTGGCTTGTTCCAAAAATATCCTAAATTTTCTAGCCTGAGAAAAAATCTAAACTCATCAATTTGAAATCCGGCAAACAGATGCGCATTGGTATAACCTGTTTGCACAGCAGAAAAATTAACAAAATCAAATGCTGAAACTATTGGAGTGTAACCAATACGCTGATATGATGAACAAATCAACCATTCGAAACCAAGATAACTCTCCATTTTTCGTGCTTTAAAAAGTGCTTTTTTGAGAAATATTCTTGAAAGAAATACATGTCTGGGAATAATTGCAGTTGATTTTTCTGAAATAGTCAATTGATAGGAAGGTTGAAAATGAAATGATTTCAAAGACAATTCTGTTCGAAAAATGAATTGATGAAAAATTAACATTGGAAGCACGTCATTTCGCCAACGATCTGCACTAAAAAAGTAATTATTTTTGGCTTTATAATACCCATATTTTGTCCAAATAGGAATTTTTCCAATTGTTCTGTTAATACTGATTAAAGCATTGAATCGTTGCTGTTTTTGAATGTTAGCAGGGTTTGCAACGTAGTTATTTCCGTAAGCATAACGTTGATAAAAATCAGGGAGTTTGTTCTCATAATTGATATCCAGATTTGCATTGAATCCTGTAAATATACGCGTAGCAATGAATCTGTTTGAAAGTTCATGTTTAGCTCCTATCAGATTCATTGTAAATTGATTATCTATTGAAAAACGACTTTTGTTTATCCGAAATGTTTCCCATAGAAGCAGTTCAAGCGTATCATGAGTATTTCCCTTATTTTGAAAAGTCCAATAATTAACTTGTATTCCGGATTTAAAAGCCATTTGCTTCGAAAGAGAAAACAAACCCATTCCATTTGAAAACTGGGACCATTGATGTTGATCCACTGTAAAACTGGAGTCATAATTAATGAGTGAATAACTGCCGGCTAACCCAACTAAAGAGTCAGATTCTCGGTAATTGTATTTCTTGATGAAGAGTTCATGATTGCTAAATATTCCCATTGACTTATTACTATCTACAAATAAGTTAAGGTAATTGGTATGCAGCAGTTTAAATCTTTTTGTCTTAACTACTGCATTAGGCTTCTTGACCGGAATCAAATCCAATGAATATAAGTTGAGTAACGAATCTGAAATAATGCCACCACACTGATTGACGTTGCTGGTTTCCATTTTTGCTTTAAAGTCAAAGGAAACGTATTTTCCAGACTTCAACAATTGTAAGGTTAGAAAGTGATGTGAAAAAGCAGAGGAACGAGTTATGCCTGCTGACTTTGAATTCTGATATTCAACATTCAACAATACATTTGGTTTAAATGATTGCCGGTATTCAGTTCGAAGGTATTGATTACCATTGGATCCAAACGAATAGGAAAATCCTAAATGCGGAATGCCTGCAAAAACCGGTTTTTTAAATTCATCAAATCCATAAAACCGTTGCCCCCCCGGCAATTTAAAAATGAAAGAAGGAGTGATCAAATTATTGATTAAATCAAACGTACCTCCGGGAATAGTAGATGACAATTGTCCGAGTTGAGCATCCAGCGAATCCAATCTGCCTCCAATTCGATATGTTGCTTTCAGAGTATCAATAGCTGTACACAAAAAAAACTGAGCTTTGATATTAAAACAAATACATAATAGTATACCGAATAAACAAAGGCGCATCAAAAAAAAGTGAAGGTATAAAAAAAGGGGCAAATGCCCCTAAAAGATTATCTGATACAGATTTTACAACTTGTTAATTTTCAGTTGTAATCCTGACTTTAAGTTTGCCGCTTTGTTTTTGTGAATAACTGCTCTTTTTGCTAGTTTATCAAGCATTGCAACTACTTTAGGAAAAAGACTTTCTGCTTCTTTTTTATCCGTCATTGCACGCAATTTACGTACAGCATTGCGTGTCGTTTTGTGCTGATACTTGTTTCGAAGCTTGCGTGCTTCATTCGTTCTGATTCTTTTTTGTGCCGATTTGTGATTCGCCATGTTTTTCTTTTTTTATTGTTTTTTAAAGCAGCCCATAGGAGAATCGAACTCCTGTTTCCAGGATGAAAACCTGGCGTCCTGA